>JAUYMY010000073.1 GCA_030699385.1 Methylobacter sp. | reverse complement strand
TTGTTTAAAGTGGCTATCATGGCAATGACCTGGGGTTGTTGTGCTTCCCTTTAGATAGGGTCAACTTTTTGCATTAAAAAGCCTTTTGCGATATAAAAATTAATTAATGATTTCCGCTTCGGATATAGCGAATGGTGAGATCTATATATATATCCCGGTTTTGTTTTCTGCAATGCGTGTGAGTACTTGCTTTTGCAAACAAAACAGGCTGATAGGCAGACCTTCCAGGTTTTGAAAACCTGGAAAGTCTAATGTGCAGTGTTTTGAACAGGCGAGGTATGGCGTAGCGGGTTGTCGTTGCTCAACGATAAGAGCGCGCTTCCTGACGTAAATCGTCCAATTGCCGCTGGTGATAATAAAAATCGTCGCGTAGGCGATCTCGTTTGCGGTCTAAGTCGCGGATGTCGTCACGAATTTTGGCGCGCTTGTCGTCGGCTAATTTTTTATCGCGCAACTGGCTTTCTTTGCTGGAAAGTTCGTCATCCAGCCGTTCAAGGTTATAGCGATCTTCATGTACGGCAAAGGCGGCGGCATGGTAGCGTCGAAATAAGACGTCAATCGGTGGCGGGCATACATGGTAATACGTTTGTCCATTTAAACCGGTTTCAAAGGCATTATTAAGCTGACAATAGGCTTGCAGTCCCTGTTCGCGGCCGGCAAGATAAGCGGGGTCATTTACGGTAATGCCATAGTCTGAACAGGCTGTTGCGTGTTCTGATAGTCGGCTAATGGGTTGGCCGGCATGGCCATCATTGGCACCTAATGCAAACCAATCCGCGCGAACGCATTCTTCTTGGCTCAGTGTGGCGCAGCCGGTTAAAAAAATGATACTCAGAAATCCAGTTAAGCGTAGCAAATGACGCCTCCTCTTTTTAGACGTTTTATCTTATCGTTCTTTAACTCTATAAATCATTCACTTAACGCCAGCAAATCCCTTTCCAGTAAAGCGCTGCTGCCAAGGTTCAGTTCCACTAGCCTTCGCAGTTCGGAAATGCTGTCGATGTCAATGTGTTCACATTTAAAGCCGACTTTGTTGCCGATAATATGCATGGGCGTGAGTTCCATAGTGATCCGGCTATCTTCGGATAACTGTATGTTGAGCGTGTACAGTTTCTCGGTATTTTCTGTCCACGGCAGATCAAAGGCGACCAGACAGCCTTTGAGTGACAGGTCGATAATTTCGCAGTCCCAAATTTTTTCTTCGCAGTGTAAAGCCGCTTTTTCTGCAAAGTGAATACGGTGAAAATGGCGGTTGTCATTGTCTGTTGCTTGCATGGTATTTATTGTTTATGTCGGTAATTTGTTGAATTGAAAGGCCTAAAATAATCGCTCTTTCGGTGAGGTGTGATGTTTTTTGATGTTGCTTGGTGTGCGCTAGTTTGGCACTAAGTTTAATGCGTTACAAGTAGCGAATTAACAAAGCTTGGCTTAGGAAAAGAGGCGCATGAGTGTTATTTTGGGGTTGACTTTGGGGCATTAATAACAGGTAAAAAGATTATCACCACGAAGAACATGAAGTTTCATTGCCTATAGCTTAACGCAGGCCAAAGCCAACCTTGCAATTGAGCGATGCTTGCCGCGTCCATCCCACCGATGAATTGTTGGCGCGGTTGGGGTTGTTTCTGGGTAAGGGCGCGATGGAGGTCAGGCACCGGTGATGGCGGTTTATAGGGCAATAGAGTCCACCAAAGCCACGAAAAAAACCGTAAAAAATTATTTCCATTATGTGGGAGCGAGAGCAACAGGCAGACCTTCCAGGTTTTTAAACCTGGGAGGTCTAATTTGCCATGTTCTGTGTAGGAGTGTCGGGTTACGTTAACCCGACAGGGCTATATATTTCCTATTTCGGTAAGTACTGTTGATTACATTTTGAAATCAACGCAGCAATTTCCAGCCTCAATGCTTCCGGTTCAAGCACCTCAATACGATCACATTGTCCAAAAATCCACCATCGTAATTGCCAGGTATCGGAAACAGCAGCGGTAATTTCTCGAAGCCCTAAATCATCGGCTGGGCTTATTAGCTGATCTTCGCTTAAACGAGTTTCTTCAAGCATTAACGCTAAATGATCGCAAATCCGTGCTTTAAAATGGATGGCAGTAGCAGAACCGAAGTGGCCTTGTTTCTCTGCAAAATCTGCCAAGTTAAAGACTGGTTTGTGGCGGCAGTCTTGTTCCAATATTTGAGCCGCTTGCATTCTGTGCAATGCATATAAATAAGCTTCTTCATAATCATTGGTCATCGCGGCAAGATAAGTGACCGGGCCGCGCTGAATTAAACCAAGCGGATGCAATCGATATTCTTTGGGTACTGGTCGATTGGGAGTTTGGTAAGTAACCCTTAATTGTTTTTCGTCCAATAACGCTTCATGAACGACTACTAAAATTTCGTGATCGAGTTCTGGCGGAATTAAGGGTTGTGCAGGTTGGATAACACAAAACTTTTCAGGCCATTGGGTAACCTGACTTTTTTTGTGTAATTCCAGTGTCAGATGAGCTTTATTGAAGATGTCGTGCAACGAGCGCGTAAGCAAGACGGGTAAGGATTGACTGAGATAGCGTTCAACCATGACTAATGATAAGGCTTCGGTCAAGGTAATCCCTCCACTGGTTGGGTTATCTCTACCTGCCCAGCGGTAGCCGTGCGCCAAGCCGTTTTTTGCTTCTCCATCCGGGGCGCTATTATCGTTACACTCAAGTTGCTGATAGGTTTCCAGTAATGCTTTTAAGTCCCGGCGGATGCTGTGTGCTTTAACTGGATAACCATTCCCCTTTAAGTCGCTGGTAATGTCGGAAACAGTCACCCACCGTTCTGAACGGCCGCTTAGCTTGCGAATGCTTTCCAGTACCTGCAATCGCCGTTGAACAGTGGCTTGTGATTTTTGATCCGACACAATAGACCTCCCTGGTGAGTGTTTTTTAATATGTTGAATTATCAACTATTTTTATAAAATATTGCTGACCTTTACGCATTTTGTAAGGGGGGTGAAGTAAGCTACGACTTGAGTCAGAAATAAAGAGTCGTTTGACGAAATTAACCATTACATTCTTTGGGAAGGTCGTTATGTCAAGTTTAGCATTTGAAATTGGTTTTGATCATTATCGCTACGATTTACCTTTAGATATTTCGAGATTCCAGGACAATCACCGTGAGCAAATCCGCTATGGCTATGAAGCGGCGAAAATGCAAAAAGTATCTCAAAAGAAGCCGGATCTCTATGAGAAAAAACTAATAACTCTTCGTGATCGCGCCTTAGTTAAGGGCTTAGAGGTGTCCATTTCGACACAAGATTTAGTTGTAAAACTTGAGGAAAGCAAAGGCCGCTGCCCAATAACATTGTTACCCTTCACCTTTGCAGAAAATAAAGCCACCGATTGGTCGGTTGATCGAATCGACAATACGTGCGGCTACTGTCCGGACAATATTGTGATCGTCTCCGTGATAGCCAATCAGGCAAAAAGCGATCTGGATTTAGCGGGAATGATTAAAACCGCCTTGGGAAAAACTAGAACAGAAGATTTGTTGGATGAAAGAGAATGGTTACGCATGGCTCGTTTTTACTATCACAAAATGAAAATCATGAAACCGTTGTGCTTATGTTTGCTTCTAACCAATAGTCAACCTTTGTACGATCAAATTATTTTTATGCAGCTTTTTATGAATGAGGAAAAACGGGCGAAAGCATTTTTAAAACAACTTGAAAAATATATCAGCAAAGATGCCGTTATGAAAGCCGCCAAGCTGACTCAAAAGCGAGTTTACCATCGGGCGGATATAGATGTTGATGTGTTGTACGATAGCCCCAAGCTTTATCGTTGGGTGCAGTCGTTCATAGTGGAAATTAACGCGCATAGTTCTGAATTCGACTCTTTGTTGATGGATTGTGTGTTTGCTTGAAAAGTAAAACCAACTCTGGGTGCATTTTGAATCATGATGCCGGGTAATTTTTTAAACTATAATGAATTCGCATGATCCGTATGTAGTGCTACAGTATCTAGCTAACCATAAGTATTCCTTAGGGTTAGCCTAAATTACAGGAAAAATAAAATGACTTATGGTTTTGGCAAAAATGTAGAGAATTTTTTTAAACTGATAGAGGAAGACGAAGAAAAACCTCTTGAGGATAATTGTGTATTTTCTATAACTTTTATTAACGAAAAGAAAAAAGTTAAGATAGGGCATACCTTCTCAGGTAAAGAAATGCTTGGTTATTGTATTATGATAATCGATAAGATTAATAAATCGCTTGCCGATGATGCTGTGATTGAAATTGATGTTATGTCAGTTGGCTATCCGGTAAACTTTCCAAAGATATGTGATTTTTTTGAATTAGGAATAAAAATGGTTAATGAGCCTAAGACGTTTTTTAATGATAAGAACATAAAACAATTAGAGGAGAGTTTTGGGATAAACAAAATAACATTATCTTGATAAATTGATTGAATATTTTTCTGAAAAATATATAAAAGTGAAAAAACAAATTATTGCTTATTTACATCCGTTAATTGATGGCTAATAACTTATCAACGCTCGGTAATAGCGCATATAAATTCCGTGAAACTTTAGTAGCGAAATACGGAATCGGAAGCAAGAAGCCTTGGATTCCACGTTTCATCCAGACTACTCGCTTGAATATAAAATATAAAGAATAATAGCTTAATCCAGCTCTTGTGTATTATTACAAATTATGACAATGGGGACAAATAAATGACATTTAAATTTGAAGACGGTAAAAGACAATTTGAGAATGAAGGGCCAAAAGCATTAGAGTTCGCATTAGAAAATGGATGTTTGAATAGAGCGGACAGGGGTTCATTAGCCGTTGCACTATTTGATTTACATGATACATCATATTACAAGGATGCCGGGCACATCAGAGGGAAAATTGATCAAGAAAAACTGAAAATAATAGTATCTGCCTTAATAGATGAAGTGGAACATAAAAATTGGACAAATCATGCATTTGCTAAACAACTTAATCAATTTAAAAAAGATAAAATAATAGAGCCGCAGAAAAACAGAAAACAACATGTTGTTGAACAATTAAAAAAATATGGAATTAATTATCTTGAGACACTTGAAATAAATTTTGTCGATCAAAATGTAACTTCAAAAAAAGATAATGCTTCAACTATCAATATACCAGCATTACAGGAATGCATTAGAAAGGTTTACCCTGGAAAGAATAATATACGTGTACCGGAAGAGGTTAAACAAGCTGTTCGCTCTTGTTACGAGCATTCGACAGGGCAGCTATTGGACTCAACTATTGATCCTTTTGACTATGCCGAGTAATTAATGCCTTATATTAATGGAGTTTATATGTACCCAGAGAGTAATTTGTTTGGTTTTTTTGCATCCAAAGGATTTAATTTTTCTGAAGAAATTATTACCCGCTATGTACTCTCATTAGCCACAAATCCATTTGTGATGTTATCCGGCATTTCCGGCACAGGTAAAACCAAGATAGCCCAGCTGTTTGCCGATTATATGTGTCAAAATTGCACAAAAGAAGAGCGCGAACAACGCATAGCTTTTGTGCCGGTACGTCCGGACTGGTTGGATAACCGGGGGCTTTTGGGTTATTACAATATTCTTGAACAGGCTTATTCATCCACGCCAATCTTGCGCCTTTTGATCGAAGCGGCCAAAGAAGAAAATCAGGACAAGCCTTACTTTATTATCTTGGACGAGATGAATTTAGCGAAAGTAGAGTATTACTTTGCAGATTTTCTCAGTATCATGGAAAGCCGTACCCTTGGTAATAAAAAGGGGGAGAAACTTCATTTACACGATGGCAAAAAGGAAGATAAAGGTGAGAAAGACAGTGTCACAGATGCAGATGGGACAGTCATTCCTCGTGAAATTCACATTCCAGATAATGTGTATTTTACCGGCACTGTTAATATTGATGAATCAACCTACATGTTCAGTCCTAAAGTATTGGACAGGGCCAATGTTATTGAATTTAATGAAGTGAATTTGTTACCTGCAAGTCAATCGGTTGGCAGTCAGTTTCGTTTGATAGAAGCTGACATAGAAAAAATAAACGAAATTTTCAATAAAGAACATCGCCGCGTATTTTGTCATTCGGAAGATTTTACAAAATGTAAAGCGAAAGGTGAAATTAATGAGATCCATCAGCAACTCAAAGAACATAATCTTCATTTTGGTTATCGTGTAGCTAATGAATTTGCCCGTTTTATTAATTTATCAGATAACTTAGTTGGCGAAAATCATAGAAATGAAGCTATAGATATACAGATTCTACAAAAAATTCTGCCGAAGTTTCATGGCACTAAAGGTAAGTTACATGATACTTTGGCGGTATTAGAAACACTGTGTGACGAAAAAAACTATACCCGTAGTTCCGCCAAACTCAATGCTATGTTGAAACAGCTCGAGCGGGACGGCTACACCAGTTTTATCCAATAACAATGATTTACTATAGCCCTAGTTATGAAGCGGTATTAGTCTCAGCAGATATGCCGGCGTTTCCAGAAAAGGACGATCTAGGTAATATCGAACAATCTGCTGATCTTATAGAAATAAATGAACTGGAAACAGGGTATTTAAAGTTTTATGACAAAAAGAAGATTCCTCCTGAATTAGAACATCAGAAAGATTATTTACAAGAAAAGGATAAATTAAATAAGTTTTTTGAGCGCTTGCCGGATTTCAGATAAGGGTTATTAATACTAAAATAACTGAAGAACAGTTCAATGCCATGCTGCATGAGCTGTGTAATGAGTATGCCAATCTGATATTCAGTTTTCAGCAAACTGTTGGTAGTAGCGGTTGTAAGGAAAAAAGCGGCAATGATCCTTTATATTTACAAATTCTGTTTATCAAGCACTTTTTGCTTAACTCATCGCCAAACTTACAACAGATTGCCGAATTGATTTGCCGCAATCCACATCACCGTTTACAGGCTATTCGGCAAACAACACCCGCCGAATTGGCGCGGCAGATAGACATGGCGAGCATTGTCAGTCTATTCAGCAATTCATCCGCACTGGCTGAACTGCATCTTGGTCACTCGTTGGAAAATACCGTTATTGCCAGACGCACTGCGGCATTGTCCGGTCGTCATTTGTTTCCGGTTAAATTAGTCGAATGTCATCGCAGAGTGGATCACGATACACCGGAAAATCGATTCATTAAATTCTTCATTGGCGACTTGCTGAGCCGTCTTCGTCAATTTAACGATAAAAAGAGTTTTCTCAATCCGGAGCTTCAGGACGACTTGAAATTACTGGCGCAAGAATTGGAACATTTCAGCCAAAATCCACTCTGGCAAGAGGTTGGCGATCTTCAGCACATACCAAGTCATTCCATGGTTTTGCAAAAGCGCGATGGTTACAGTCACTTATTCAAATTATATTCATTGTTACAGCTTGCTACACGCTACACAGAGCTGCGTTTTGATGAACTAATTGAGCTTAAAGATGTACCGAAGCTCTACGAGTATTGGTGCTTTTTTCAAGTTAAACGTGCCCTTGAGCGGGTATTATCGGGGCATCTGCCAAAAACAGTAACTTGGTTCAATCACCAGGAAGAAACTGAATTAAAAGTGGGTTTGCGGCTGGATTATGGCGATAATATCAGTCTCTATTATGACAAAGAATGTCGCGGTTCCGATCCAAAGCAATTGGCATCTGATGGCCTAAGTAGCTATTCGTCGTTTAAATTAAGACCCGATATTATGATCTGCCAAGGTAGCCGTAAACTGATTTTGGATGCCAAATATAAAGTTGATAAGAATATGGACGATGCAAGAAGTGACGACATCATAAAAATGCACGCTTACCGGGACGCTATTAATGACGTGTGGGCTGCTTACGCGTTATATCCTGGTCAGAAAGCCGATAAACTTGAAAAATACTTTTATTTCGGTGAAGCTGATGCCAGCTACAAAGGTGTTGGGGCAATCCCCTTAACACCTGGGAATCATCAACAGGAATTAGATGCACTTATCCAAGTATTTTTGTCTTAACTTATCTTTGTGATTTGTATTGGTAAGGATTCACAATTTAACAAGGTTTCATATACGGCGCTCAATCAGTGTGAAAAAATAGCCATTGTATTAAAATGTCTGGACTGTTCAGTGACAAAATTATGAGTTGAATGTAAGAGGTAAAAAGATTATTACCACGAAGAACACGAAGTTTCATTGTTCGTGTCGCCTAAATAAAGCGCCTACTTTTGATCTTCGTGTTCTCCGTGCTTTTCATGGTGAATAAAATACTTTTAGTCAATTCTAGTTTTTCATGTCACCCGTAGGTAATGATAAATTACAGGCAATCGCTAATGCGCTTCCATATCTTCCAATTCGATATTAAGCGCTCTGGTTGACAGCAGCAGCTCGCCTATCGAAGCCAGCAACGACAGCACGATAAAAGCCATGCTTAGGCCAAAGGTGAGGTTACCGTAATATTGCAGTCCGTCAAAAATCAATCCCATGGCGACGATGCAACAGATTATGCCGATAACCGCCAGTAATTGCATGGCTATAATAAAGCGGATACGTAGTCTTAAGCTGTGAATCTGCTTTTTGGCAACCGGGCTTTGGGTTTTGTTAAACAGGTTGTGCTGTTCTCTGATCCGGCTGGCAATCGCCAGAAAACGGTTGGAATACGCCAGAAATAAAACTGAAATGGCGGGGAACAACAGGGCAGGGGTGGTGATGGTGATATCCATAATTTTTCCTAAACAGGTTTTTACGTTTTTCTCTCATTGTCGCGCTATTTATTCCCATTCGGCGGCAATATCAATCAATAAAATACGCTCATCGTCCAGTCTAAGGGACAGGGTTTTGCACAGAATATCGGTATTAAAATCCCGGTAACGTTCCGAGGTGACAATGCGATAGCTGTCTTTTGCCGATTCCAGCGCCAGCAATTGGTAAAAATAAGGCCGCCAAGCCCAGTTAAAACCGAGTTGTGTGTTGTCTTCAAACCATTTACTGTCGGCAAAATTAAAATTAGAGGAAATTTGCTCGCCGTCGTTATTGCATAAATAAAAGCGGAGTACGCCGCTTTGTTCAAACGGGTGCGTCGACAGTTTATTCAGGTCGAAATCGGTTTCCAATGCTTTTTTCAGCAGTTCAATTAAGCCCTTGATGTTGCCGATAAACTGTATTTTGTGCCGCTCTTTGGCTAAGGTTTTTTTCAGGAAGTTTTTTCTTAAAATGCTGATTTGCTGTTGATAATGCAGCGGTTGTTTAAATTCCGCAGTGGCGGGCGAAAACAGATAGCCTTGCATATATTGGGCGCCGCAGCTCAAGCCGAAATGGAAGTCGTCATCGGTTTCCACGCCCTCGCAAACAATGCGGCAGCCGGTGCGTTTGGCCAGCCGCGATAACAGATGCACGATGTCGCTGGCAATGCCGCCACGGGTTGCGTTCTGGAACAATTGCATGTCCAGTTTGATGATGTCCGGTTGTATCGCCATGACCCGTTCCAGTTGAGAAAAACCGGCGCCGAAATCGTCAATCGCTATTTTTAAACCGTGTTGGCGATACAGTTTGACAATCTCAACCAGCTTGTCTAGATCGCCTTTCGATTCGGTTATTTCAATAATCAGGCGGCTGCGGTCAATATTGAATTCCTCCAGCATCTGCAAGGTCGGCAATGAGGTAAAGTCGGCAACCCGGTCGATCCAGGTGGCCGATATGTTAATGGTCAAATAGCCGTTGTAGTTGGATTGGCTGAACTGTTCTAGCGCTTGCCGCCTGACCATCCTATCCCATTCAATCAGTTGTTCGGGGTCAATGTCCCTCGAACTGAATAATTCGCCGGCCGAAATAATCCGGCCATTGGCATCGTGTTGCCGGGCTAATGCTTCATAACCAATGATAGTGCCGCTGGCGGCGCCGACAATGGGCTGAAAATAGGGGAATAGTTTTTTTTCTGAGTTCATGTTGATAGGATTATTTTTAACAGGGCGCACTGAGTTCTTGCTGTGCTTTAAGTAAATCATAGAGCAAGCTATGTGCCAATGTCGATGAGTTTGGGATGTTAATTGATTGGTCTGCTTATAGCGGCTGTTGTCTATGAAAGACCTGTGTTTGTTGCCCTAATGTGGTGCGATTTTTAAGGTGTTGCACCACATTGGTTGTTATGGCCGGTGACCGCGCCGCTGTTCAAAGTGGCTAAGTCGTCTGGCATAAAATGTGCTGTTAACCCTGTACTGTCGTTTGTAATGGGCGAGTACCACGGCAGGCTCTGATATAATTATGCCTGCGACGCCAGTATCTTATAGTGGGGGCTTGTTTTAGAAAACCGACCACATTGGCGACCTTTTGGAGCTGCACACTTAGCAGCCTTTTAATTTTCAATTGACATTATGACAACAAAATATACCCCCCTAAAAGACCACGATACCCCGATCAAGGTATTGTTTACCGGCTATTTGTGTACGGTCGGCATCGGCTATCTGTTCGCCTTAATCCAGATTTTGTTTACTCATGGCATGGCGGATGGAAAATTCGGCTTGTCTGTTGACGATATTGTGTACAGCTATTACGGCAACCGTTCGGGCACCGTTTTGGAGCAGAAACTTAACGGCTCGATGAAAGATAATGCGCCGGAACTGGAACGCTTTAAGATCATGGAATGGGTCAGAGATGGCGCCGATAGCGAGGCTTATAAAGAAGACGGCGTCGACAAAATCATTGAGAGCCGTTGTGTGATGTGCCATAACAAAGAAGCGACCGGGGTGCCTGATTTTACTGATTTTGCCGGGTTAAAAGCCTTGGCTGAACAGGACACCGGTGCAACATTTGCCTCGCTGACCCGTATTTCGCATATTCATTTATTCGGCATCAGTTTCATTTTTATGTTCGTCGGGCTTATTTTTAGTTTTGCCGAAACCACGACGACACAGTACAAATGTATTGCTATCGGTATGCCTTACGCCTTTTTGGTGGCCGACATCATGTCCTGGTGGCTGACTAAAATTCACCCGATGTTTGCCTGGCTGGTTATCTTTGCCGGCATGGGTATGGGCGTTTCCTTCATGTTTATGTGGGTCACCTCGATTCTGGAAATGTGGCTGTTTAAACCGGTCTTTATTAACGGTTTCGGTTCACGTTATTTGCAATGGCGCGATAGCCCCGAAGCATCGGTTGCTGACAAAGTTTGGTTTTATCTGAAAGTGTTGGCAAAACAAGGTCAAAAGGCCGCTATTTTTGCCAAGGAACAATGGCTGACACGCGGCTGGCCTGTTGTTAAACAGTGGTTGAGTAAAAAATAACAACGTTTACCGCTAACCATAGCAGGCGTTTTAGAAAAACAGAGTCCACGAAAATCACGAAAGCCACGAAAATTTCGTGTTTTTTCGTGGCTTTCGTGGACAATTATTTAGGGCTATTTTTTCAGAAAATTGCCTAATGATTGGTAAGCCGCTACAAAATCAAAACTCGGCATCATGATAAACAGCTTGCACATCGTCCAAATCATTCAGCAAATCTAAAAATCGCTCAAATAAGGCCACATCATCGCCATTTATCGGCGTGACACTTTTGGGCAGAAATTGAATCTCGTCGACATCAAAATCAAGCTGACCTAAGGCATCCGTTAAGGCTTGTTTGGCCTTAAAATAGTCGGCGTGGGGCGTAAATACGGTGATTTTCCCCTCATCGCTTTCAATATCGCTCACATCCACATCGGCCGTCAATAAAGCTTCAAGCACCGCATCCTCGTCATCATTTTTAAAGGCCAAAATAGCGGCATGGTCGAACATGTGGCTGACTGTGCCTTGGGTGCCGATTTTACATTTTGTTTTGGTAAAACATTGGCGCACATCGCCAAAGGTGCGGTTAGGGTTGTCGGTCAGGCAGTCTACAATCACCATGCTGCCGCCGGGACCAAAGCCTTCATAGCGTGCAGGCGAGAAATCTTCGCCGCCGCCGCCTTTGGCTTTGTCGATGGCTTTTTCAATAACGTGGGTAGGTACTTGGTCTTTTTTGGCGCGGTCGATCAAGCCGCGTAATGCCAAGTTTCCATCCGGATCAACCCCTCCCGCTTTAGCGCACACATAAATCTCACGGCCATATTTGCTATAGACCTTGGCCTTGGCATCAGACGTTTTGGCCATCGAATCTTTACGGTTTTGATAGGCTCTACCCATTTGGCTGTTGCTCCTTTCTCAAGAAAAAAAGCGCAGATTTTACAGGCAAGTATTTGTATAAGGAAGTCATTTGATGTGGGCGGGAGGGTCATAAATGGTGAGTGTCATGGTTTCTTACCTTTCCAGTGGGCGCGCACTAGATGAAAAATTGCCGGCAGACTACCCGGATCAAGTAGCATGGGTAGCCAGAACCACATCCATGCGCCTTCGAGTGGGCAAGCTAATACCGCAGCAATGCCAAAAAAACCGCCTAAAAACAGCGTGAGCGAGGTTGTTCCGCCTTGCCTGCGCGCCTCAATTAAGCTCTTCAGGTTGCTACCGGCAATCAACAGCCACATCAAGCCAAATAGAACGAACCAAATCCAAGGCAGCCAAAGTGTCATTTTCGTACTCCGTTTAAATAAAGGTAAAAAGATTATCACCACGAAGCGCACGAAGTACACGAAGAATGAAACATCATGTGCTTTGTGTACTTCGTGGTGAATAAGGCGCCTGCAAGTAATAAGAATCTACTGATTCACTCACTCGTTTTATGTTTTTTATTGAAAAATAGGGCTTAATCTCCTATTCTCAACGCTGAGGTTTTGACCGCAGGTTAAAGTCTTTGCTCACTATGCTCTAAACTACTCGCATTGGAGACTGTATGAAAATTGGTATACCTAAAGAAATTCACCCAGGTGAAAAACGTGTGGCCACAACGCCTGAGGCCGCCGAACAAATTATAAAACTGGGTTTTTCCGTCCTGGTCGAAAAAGGCGCTGGACTGGGCGCGAATATTTCCGATGAGGCTTACAAGGAAGTCGGCGTTGAAATCGTTAATAACGCCAAGACGTTATGGAAAAAAGCCGACATCGTGATGAAAGTCCGCGCACCCGAACAACATCCCGAGCTGGGCTTGGATGAAATTGAGCTGTTATCCGACGGCGGCCGTTTAATCAGTTTTATCTGGCCTGCGCAAAACGAAGAGCTGATGCAAAAACTGGCGGCGAAAAATGCCACAGTGCTGGCGATGGACAGCGTGCCGCGTATGTCTCGGGCGCAAAAGCTGGATGCGCTAAGCTCGATGGCGAATATTGCCGGTTACCGCGCGGTAGTTGAAGCGGCGCAGCATTTTGGTCGTTTTTTTACCGGACAGATTACTGCGGCCGGCAAGATTCCACCGGCCAAAGTTTTAGTTATTGGCGCCGGTGTGGCCGGTCTTGCCGCGATTGGCGCGGCAAAAAGCATGGGCGCTATCGTCCGTGCTTTCGATACCCGGCCTGAAGTGAAAGAACAAATCGAAAGCATGGATGCCGAGTTTTTGATGCTGGACTTTAAAGAAGAAGGTTCGGGCACCGGCGGCTACGCCAAAACCATGTCCAAGGAATTTATCGAAGCCGAAATGGCCTTGTTTGCTCGGCAGGCGATGGAAGTGGACATCATCATTACTACCGCGCTGATTCCCGGCAAACCCGCGCCCAAGTTGATTACCAAAGGCATGGTCGAATCGATGAAGCCGGGCAGTATTATTGTCGATTTGGCGGCAGAACAGGGCGGCAACTGCGCCTTGACTGAAAAAGATCAGGTGGTGGTCAAGCACGATGTGACCATTATCGGCTACACCAATTTGCCCAGCCGTTTGGCGAACCAATCGAGCCAGCTTTATGCGACCAATCTAAGGCATTTGTTGACTGAACTGTGCCCTGAGAAAAACGGCGAAATCAACGTCAATATGGATGACGAAGTGATACGCGGCGCCACGGTGGTTAAAGAAGGCAAAATCACCTGGCCGCCACCACCGCCAAAATTGTCTGCATCGCCCGCGCCGTTGACCGAAGCGCCCGCTTTTTCTGCGGCACAGGTGCCCAAAAAATCTTTCATTCCCGAACCGGTTAAGCAATTGTTGCCGCTGATTGTCGGCGGTCTGTTGCTGTTTGGTATCGGCTCGGTGACGCCGGCGTCATTCATGTCGCATTTTACCGTGTTTGTACTGGCCTGTTTCATCGGTTATCAGGTGATCTGGAATGTGTCCGCCTCGCTGCATACGCCGCTGATGAGTGTAACCAATGCCATCAGCGGCATTATCGTCATCGGTGCGCTGGTGCAGATTTCCGCGCCGGGTTTCGTGATCAGCGTACTGGCCGGCTTGGCGATACTCATTGCATCTATCAATATTGTCGGTGGCTTTTTAGTCACGCGCCGTATGTTAGAAATGTTCAGAAAATAACCGGAGAAAAAGATGTCCCAAAGTTTAGTTACGATGTCGTACATCGTCGCCACCATTCTGTTCATTTTCAGTTTGGGTGGGTTAAGTAACCAGGAAACGGCGCGCCGAGGCAATTATTACGGCATGTTGGGCATGGCGATTGCGATTGTCGCCACGGCATTAAGCGAGTCAGTCACTTCATACGTTATTTTAGTGATTGCTTTGTTAATCGGCGGCGCGATTGGCGCCAAAGCTGCGTTAAAAGTCGAAATGACGCAAATGCCGGAACTGGTCGCGATCATGCACAGTTTGGTCGGTTTGGCGGCGGTGTTGGTGGGTTATGCCAATTTTATGGACAGTTCCACCGATTTAAGCGCCGTGGAAAAAAATATCCATGAAGTGGAAATTTACATCGGCATTCTGATCGGCGCGGTGACTTTTTCCGGTTCGGTGATTGCCTTTGGCAAACTCAGCGAGCGCATCAGCGGCAAGCCGGTGATGTTGCCTGCACGGCACTGGTTGAATTTAAGCTTATTGATTTTGGCGTTTTTGTTAGGCCGGTGGTTTTTACAACAAGCCGAAACCGGCGGCGGTACTTTTCCCTTATTGTTGATGACGGTGGTTGCGCTGGCGTTTGGCGTTCACATGGTAATGGCAATCGGCGGGGCTGACATGCCGGTGGTGGTGTCGATGCTGAACAGCTATTCCGGCTGGGCGGCGGCGGCAACCGGTTTCATGTTAAGCAACGATTTGTTGATTGTGACCGGCGCATTAGTCGGCAGCAGCGGCGCGATTTTGAGTTACATTATGTGCCGTGCGATGAATCGCAACTTTATCAGCGTGATTGCCGGCGGTTTCGGTACTTCAGGCGGTGAAACGGCTGTTATTGAAGGCGAAGTGACGCCGATCAGCGCCGAAGATACCGCGCAATTATTGCTTGATGCCAAAAGCATCATGATTATCCCAGGCTACGGCATGGCGGTGGCGCAGGCTCAGCATACGGTGAACGAAATTACCAAGCTGTTGCGCGACAAGGGCAAAAAAGTCGGTTTCGGCATCCATCCGGTAGCGGGGCGTATGCCCGGCCACATGAACGTGTTGCTGGCGGAAGCTAAAGTGCCTTATGACATTGTTTATGAAATGGACGAAATCAATGAAGACTGGGGACATGTCGATGTGTCCATCGTTATCGGCGCCAACGACATTGTCAACCCGTCTGCGTTGGATGACCCTAACAGCCCGATTGCCGGAATGCCGGTATTGGAATGCTGGAAAGGTGAAACCACGATTGTACTAAAACGCAGCATGGCGTCGGGTTATGCCGGTGTCGGTAACCCGTTGTTTGTGTTGGAGAACACCCGCATGTTGTTTGGCGATGCCAATGCGACCATGCAGGCGGTGTTGAAGGCGTTGAAGAGTTAGTTTTGTTTGTGGGAGCGGCCACCCGGCCGCGAATGGCGTTTGTTATTCGCGGCCGAGTGGCCGCTCCTACAATTTATCACCATAATCTATGTTAATGCGTGAACCCCGAATTATCAGAAAATAATTTTGACCTGCAATCGTTCCTAAAAAATCTGACCACGCGTCCGGGCATTTACAAAATGCTCAATGACCAGGGTGAGATTATTTATATCGGCAAGGCCAAAAATCTTAAAAACCGCGTTTCCAGTTATTTTAAAAAACACACCGCTTCAATCAAGCAGCAGACTATGGTCGCCAAGATTGCGACTATTGAAGTCACGGTTACGCTGACCGAAGGCGAGGCGCTGTTGCTGGAATGCCAGCAAATCAAGCGTCATAAACCCCGCTACAACATCTGTTTAAGGGATGATAAATCCTATCCCTATATTTTCCTGTCCAGCGAACATGATTTTCCCCAGATTACGCTGCATCGCGGCGCCAAAAAACGCAAGGGCAGCTATTTCGGCCCTTATCCCGGTATTGGCGCGATCAAGGAAAGTCTAAAACTATTGCAACGGGTTTTTCTGCTCAGACAATGTGAGGATTCCGTTTTTAACAACCGCTCCCGTCCCTGTTTGCAGCATCAGATAGGCCGCTGCAAAGCGCCGTGCGTCGGCTTGATCGATAAAGCCGATTATGCTCAGGACGTTAACAGCACGGTGCTGTTTTTGGAAGGCAAGGGCAGTCTGCTGATTGACCGGTTGATTGTCGAAATGGAACAGGCGGCGGCAAAGTTGGAATACGAGCAGGCGGCCGGTTTCAGGGATCAAATCCTGACATTGCGCTCGGTATTGGAAAAACAGTTTGTCGATGGCGAGCGCGGTGATGTCGATATTATCGCCTGCGCAACTAAGGCCGGTGTGGCTTGTGTGCAGGTGTTTTTTATCCGCAACGGCCAGCATTTGGGCAATAAGGTGTTTTTTCCTAAGATGACCGATGAGCATGAGCCGGCGGCGATTGTTCAGGCCTTTATCCCGCAATATTATCTGGATAAACAGCCGCCGCATCAGGTGATTGTCAGCCATCTGCCGGAAGAAGTTGAGTTACTGATGGAGGTGTTGGGCGCACAAGCATCGGCAACTGCTCCATGCGTTGCTCTACCTCCTGCATCCATGCAGTCGAAACACGCCGTGGCGATTGTGCATAATGTCAGGGGCGAGCGGGCAAAATGGTTGCAAATGGCCTGCACCAATGCGGAAAATTCGCTGTTGAGCAAGTTGGCCGACAAGCAGGGCTTGTATGCGCGTTTTCTCAGTTTGCAAGAGGAATTGGGCTGCAAGGAGCTGCCCAAACGCCTGGAATGTTTTGATATTAGCCATACCCAAGGCGAGCAAACGGTGGCATCGTGTGTTGTTTTTGACCGCGAAGGCCCGGTAAAATCAGCTTATCGCCGCTTTAATATTGAAGGTATCACCGGTGGCGACGATTATGCGGCGATACATCAGGCGGTGTTGCGGCGTTTTAAACGGCTCAAACAGGGCGAGCACATTGCGCCGGACATCTTGTTGATAGACGGCGGCAAAGGCCAGGTGCATGAAGCACAAAAGGCATTGGCGGAATTAGAGATAAACAATGTTATGATAGTCGGCGTTTCCAAGGGGCCGGACAGAAAACCCGGCATGGAAAAGCTGATACGAGTGGATCAGGATCAGCCAATAGATATAAAACCGGGCGCAAGCGCGTTGTTGTTAATTCAGCATATCCGTGATGAAGCGCACCGGTTTGCAATAACAGGACACCGGCAGCGTCGGGGCAAGGCCAAAAAACAATCGGCGATGGAAGCCATTCCGGGATTGGGGCCTAAACGGCGACAGATTTTATTGAAACAATTTGGGGGTTTGCAAGGTATTTCACAGGCTGGCGTGGATGCACTTTGCAGCGTGGACGGCATCAGCCGCCAACTGGCACAACGAATTTACGGGCTGTTTCATCACCAAGATGATCATTGAATATAACTTACCGACAAACCTGACGCTGTTAAGAATCGCGTTAATTCCGTTAATAACCGTGGTTTTTTATCTGCCTTGGCATTATGCCAATATTGCCTGCACGCTGATTTTTATGGTTGCGGGTTTTACTGATTGGCTGGATGGCTACCTTGCCCGGAAAATGCGTCTGGAAACGGCTTTTGGGGCTTTTTTAGATCCTGTCGCGGATAAACTGATGGTGGCGATGGTGTTGGTGCTGATTGTGCAACAACAGGGCAGTCCTTATCTGGCGGTTCCCGCTGCTATTATTATCGGCCGGGAGATAACTATTGCTTCCTTGCGTGAATGGATGGCGGAAATCGGCCAGCGGGCGCAGGTCAAAGTGTCGCAGTTAGGCAAATGGAAAACCACCGCGCAAATGCTGGCGATTGGCATGTTGTTGTATCGTGATGATGTGTTCGGCTTGCCGGTTAATTATTGCGGCTACGGCCTGCTCTATATCGCGGCCATATTGACCTTATGGTCAATGATCAATTACTTAAGGGCAGCACTTGCAGTGTTGTCGGCAAAATAAATTTTTATACAACCGGCTTTTAACAAGCCGGTTAAATTTTCACTCACAGACCAATACAGCGCATTGAATCAGCTGTTAAAGAAGAACATGGATCAGGAAATAATAGATATTCAGGATAATTCGAACGTGCAAGATGAAATAATGTTGGCGGCTTTGAGACTGTTCGCCGAAAAAGGTTATTTCAATACCTCGCTCATCGACATTAAAGAGGCGGCAGGCATAACCAGCACCGACGCAATTTATCAGCATTTTAAAACCAAACAGGTGATTGCGGCACAGTTGTACGGCAACATTCTCGACAGCCTAAGCATCTCTATTGATGACATTAAGCGCACCAACGAAAAACCTTCCGAACAATTACGTGGCATCGTCGATTTGCTGTTCAGGCTGACCGATGAAGCACCGGATGTGATGCGGTTTTTACTGGTGTTGAACGTCAAAGAGTTTTTACCGGAAGCACAGTCGCTACATCAATCCACCGCCTTTATAAAAATCATCCGCATTATTGAAGCCGGTATCAGCGAGGGCGAAATGCGTACCATGACCCCGCAATTAGGCTATGCCCATTTTTTTGGTATTATCGACAATACCCTGCGGCTTAAATTAAGCGGATTCCTGGACAAGAAAGCCGATTTTTATCAATCGCAAACCTGGCTTGCGGCATGGAATACCCTCGTCAAAAAGTGAAAAAATAGTGTCCACGAAAATCACGAAAGCCACGAAAGCCACGAAAAAAACAGTCAAAATAATGGGTGACTACTCTTAAACGGATAGTCACTGATTAAAAGCACAGCACATTCTAAAAAAAAAATCTGTGTAAATCTGTCCTACCCGTGTCATCCGTGTTCTATTTCTTTTCTCGCTGAGTAGTTATGTTTGTTTTCGTAGACAATTATTTGGTAACGCTGAGGATAAGCCATTGAACAAATTTACCAAATCTTGGCTGCTTGATTTGCGGCGTATCGCTGAACGGGCTTTGGGTCAAACCGCCGGCGACGCGCTGTGGAAAAAATACCACACCGCATTTTCAGCCGAATACCAAGCACTCGTCGTGCCGCGTTATGCGCTAAAAGACATGCTGCAGCTTGAGCAGATGGCAAGTTCCGATCAGCAGCGTATCAGCCTGCTAAATCCCCACCAAAATATTGAGCATTACCGGCTGCATTTTTACAGCCGAGAACCGCGCTATTTGGATGAATATATTCCGGTGCTGGAAAACATGCACTTACGGGTCATGGATCAGGTGCAGTTTGCGGTGATGGTCGATGGCGTTAGTCTGTTTATTAAAAGTTTCACCATCAAAGCGGCAAAAACGCAGTGCGCCCCGTTTTTCACCTTAAGACAGCGGATGCTCGAAACCATTGCCGTGACAATGGATGGGCGCGTGGAAAATGATGCGCTCAACAAATTGTGTGTGCTGACAGGACTGGCTTGGCAAGACATCGACGTGCTCAGAGCTTATCGCAATTATTATCTGCAACTGGGGCATCAGACCACGCGCGCCAGCGTTCACCATGTTCTGATTAACAATCCGCAGGTTGCCTTGGCTTTGTTTAATTATTTTGAGCAGCGTTTTAGGCCCAATCCCGACTGGGAGGATACGGCGATTCGTGAAGAGCAGGTGGCCTTTCCGTTGCGATTGCAATTGCTGGAGAGCCTAGCTGCCGTTACCGATATTAATGACGACCGGATTTTGCGTACCGTGTTTAATCTGATTGACGCGACCATGCGCAGTAATTTCCATTTGCGCCGCAGCCTGCCCGATTATTTTATCGCTTTTAAAATTAATAGCCTGGGCATTATCGACATGCCCGCACCCAAGCCGCAAAACGAGATTTATGTCCATGCCTTCGATATGGAAGGCATCCATTTACGCAGCGGCAAAATTTCCCGTGGCGGCATTCGCTGGTCAGACCGTCCCGATGATTTCAGAACCGAAATTCTGGGGCTGATGCAAACCCAAGTCAGTAAAAATGCGCTGATTGTTCCGACTGGTGCTAAGGGCGGCTTTGTGGTCAAAAAAAACGGGTTCAAATCGGCAGCCGGCATCAAGGAGGCCGGCAAAAAAGCCTATTTGATCCTGATTCGTGGACTGCTTGATTTAACCGATAATTACCGTGACGACCAAATTGTGCCGCCGCACAACCTGGTTTGCTATGACGATCCCGATCCTTATTTGGTTGTCGCCGCCGACAAAGGCACCGCGCAATTTTCCGATATGGCTAACGCGGTGTCGGCACAATACCGTTTTTGGTTGGGCGATGCCTTTGCCAGCGGTGGCTCTCAAGGCTATGATCATAAAGCCTTGGGCATTACCGCGCGCGGCGCTTGGGAATGCGTGAAACGCCATTTTCGGGAAATCGGTAAAGACATACAAACGGAAGCCTTTAGCGTTGTCGGTATCGGCAGCATGGATGGCGACGTGTTCGGCAACGGCATGTTGCAGTCGCCGCACATCCGGCTGTTGGCGGCGTTTAGCGGCTCGCATATTTTCATCGACCCGAACCCTGCCGATAGCGAGGCGGCATTCGCTGAACGCAGGCGCTTGTTTTGCCTGCCGGGTTCGAGTTGGAATGATTACGACAGAGCGCTTATTTCACCCGGTGGCGGCGTTTATGTCAGGACAGATAAAGATATTCCGGTGTCCGCCGAACTGAAAAAATGGCTGGGCATCCGTTATAAATCGCTGGATGGCGAATCGCTAATCCGTTATTTGTTGGCGGCTCCGGTCGATTTATTATGGCTGGGCGGTATCGGCACCTATGTAAAAGCCGGCACCGAAAAACACGAAGAGGTCGGCGACCGCGCCAATGACAACGTGCGCGTGAATGCGGCCGATTTAGGCTCCAGCATCGTCGGCGAAGGCGCGAATCTCGGTTTCACCCAAAAGGCGCGTATTGAATACGCGCTGAGAGGAGGGCGCATTAACACCGATGCGGTCGATAATTCAGCCGGTGTCGACACTTCCGACCATGAAGTGAATTTAAAAATCTTTTTGGTCTGCCTGCAAAAGAAAAACCTGATCGCCGATTACCAGCCCTTATTTATCAGCATGACCGACGCTGTTTGCCGTCTGGTGCTGGCGGATAATATCGCTCAAAGCCTGTGTTTGTCGCTGGAGCAACGGCGTTGTGCAGAAAACCCGGCGGATTATTTGCAACTGGCTGAGCGCCTGGATAGCGCCGGATTTTTCGACCGGGCCGTTGAATGTTTTCCGCAAAGCAAGAAAGTCATGTCCCGCCCCGGTCTGGTGATAACCCGGCCCGAGCTGGCAGTATTGATGGCCGCCAGCAAAATGTATTTGACCCAGTTGATACAGGATAAAGCGGCGGTGCTACAGGAAGTCTGTTGCAGCTGCTATTTGCAGGATTATTTCCCGGAACAGCTGGGCCAACACTATGCAGAGCATCTGTCCGGTCACCCGTTGGCGGTTGAAATCAAAGCCACACTGGTCAGCAATAAAATCATCAATCAGGCCGGTTGCAGCTTTTTAAGTGCGAACGAAAATAGCGAAAACACCCTGGATTATGTCACCTGTTATCTGACCTTCGACCGGGTTTTAGACGGCGATAGCGTGCGGCAGGCGATTGCCGCGCTGGATAACAGCCTCCCGGCCGAGCAGCAATATCAGTTATTGCTGCAATTGGAAAATACCTTGGCCGGATTTTGTCGCTGGGCCTTGCTGCAAGGCAGAAAAATCCGCCCGGATGTACAGACCATTGCCTGCTATCGCCGCCATTTAAACGACTATCGGCAGTATTTTAATGTCGACTTTAGCGAGCCGTTGCAAGACGGCATTCCGCAGGCTTTAGCGCTGAACATGGCCTTTTTGACCCGCCTGAATGATTTTCCATTCATCGTTTCCTTAGCCGCTGATACCGCGCAAGACTTTGTTGCCACACTGAAATTGTTTAATGAAATCAGCGGCTATCTGGATGTGGACAAAGTCAGCGAACAGTTGGCAAATATGCCCTTGCATGATGTGTGGGAGCGGAAAGTAGTGAATGAAGTGCAAGAAGACATTAAGCGGCTGATTGGGCAAGTGGTCAAAGCCATTCAGGCTGATCAGACCGAAACCTGTGCCGATTATTTCAGCCTCCCCGATCAAGCGCCTAAAATCAACCGTTACCGGCGCATTTATCAGGATGTCAACAACAGATTGCCGGTTAATGTATTGCCTTATATTATTTTGACCAAAGAATTGGCGCGATTAGTTGATGGCTGATGGTAAGACCACGGCGGACAAGCGTCCGCTAGTTACATGTGTGATAATATCTCGTAGAATAATCGATTAAATTAACGATCTGGAATAATGATGGCACCCGCTAAGTATTTGTCTGTTTTTGCACCCGCGACCCCGCAACAAAGAAAAGAAAATTTCGACACTTACTGGGAATTCACTCAGCAACATGGCGGGGAATTGCTCGAAGACGAGAAAAACTTAGTCAAGAAACGCGACCGGCTCAAGCATTTTCAGGATAATCCGGTTAAATTGCGTAAGCCGCTGGCTGATCCGGCCGCTTTTTATCGTAATTATGTCGAGATGCAAGATGACCCTAAGTCACTCGATCGCATGACCTTGATGCTGACCGGCATTTATAAATTTGCCCGGCATGAGTGGGTGGGCATTAAAGGCGCTTGGGATGCGGTGCCCGATATGGCGCATTCGCATACCGTGGAAGATAAAATCAGCCGGGTGCATTTGGCCGAGGAATTTTGCCATGTGCGCTTGTTTGATGAAATGCTCCTTACTTGCGGCTTGGATAAAGTCGAGTGGGTGCCGTTAGGCCCGATTAAAGAAAAAATCTATGAGCAGTTTCCCAAATTACCGGGCTTTTTAATGGACACGCCTGCGTTTGTCACCGAGCTGATGGGTGTGACTTTCTACTGTCATTTATACCGCCTGTTTGATGAAGTATTGGTCGATGAGCCGGAAGTGTGCGCCCGTTTAAAAGAATTGCTCGATGAAATTACTATCGATGAAGTCGCGCATGTCGGGCAACGCAGAAACTTTATCGGCCCTATCGGCATGAAGGTTTCAAAAGCGCTGGTGAAGCCTTTTTACACGTTATTTTTTAATGATATTCCCGAAGTCGGACAATTATTTAATGTTGAACAAATGATTAAAGACGGCGTTGCTTTTGACTTTAACGAATTACCTGACTATATGGTTGGGCGCAGTTGGATTCCATCCTATTGCAAAGCCTAATTCCCTCGAACCTTTTACCTTAATCCTGCTTTTTTTCATGTTTCTAATTCCTGATCCTGTCGCCCGATTCTTTCACCGCATGGCGTCCCCGCCGCATTTTTACGCATTTTCCCAGCGTTTGATGCCGTGGCTGGTCGTTGTTTTTCTGTTGCTGACAGCTGCCGGCCTTTACGGCGGTCTGTATTTGGCGCCTAGCGATTATCAGCAGGGCGACAGCTACCGCATCATTTATATCCATGTGCCTAGCGCCTGGATGTCGCTATTTATTTATGTGGTAATGGCGTTGGCCGGTGCCATCGGCTTAATTTGGCGTATTAAACTGGCGGAAATAGTCGCGATTAGCAGCGCGCCGGTGGGCGCTAGTTTTACCTTTATCGCCTTGGTGACCGGTTCCTTGTGGGGCAAGCCGATGTGGGGGACTTGGTGGGTTTGGGATGCGCGCTTAACTTCCGAATTGATACTGCTGTTTTTATATTTGGGCGTGATCGGGCTTTACGGCGCGATAGACGACAAGCGCACCGCGTCGAGGGCGGTGGCGATTTTGGCGCTGGTCGGCGTGGTCAATATCCCGGTTATCCATTATTCGGTGGAATGGTGGAATACGCTGCATCAAGGCCCGACAGTGACCAAAATGGATAAACCGTCCATTCATGTCAGTATGTTGGTGCCGCTATTGCTGATGGCGGTGGCGTTCAAATTTTATTATTTGATTGCCATGCTGCAACGGGCGCGGATTGAATTGCTGTTGCGCGAACGCAATGCACAGTGGGTTAAGAATAAGGTGGCGGAGTTGAAATTATGAACAGTTTACAAGAATTTTTCGCCATGGGCGGTTACGCCTTTTATGTATGGACATCTTACGGCCTGACTTTTGTGGTGCTGTTGGCCAATATTATTATTCCGGTCATGCAGCGCAAACAGTTTTTACGTGCGTTAGCACTCAAACAAAAACGGCAATAAATTATGATGAAACCCGCCAGAAAACAGCGTTTGATATTAATTGGCCTGATGGTAATCGGTGCCGGTTTGGCGACGGCCTTTGCGCTAAAATCGTTTAATGAAAATTTGATGTATTTTTTTTCCACCACTGATGTGGTGGCAGGCAAAGCACCCAATGACACCTTGTTTCGTCTGGGCGGCATGGTGGTTAAAGGCACGGTGGAACGCCCCGATGACGGACTCATGGTGCGTTTTAAACTGACCGATTACAGTAAAGAGGTCACCGTTGAATATACCGGTATCCTGCCGGATTTGTTCCGTGAAGGGCAGGGCATCGTGGCTCACGGCAAGTTAAATGCACAAGGTGTATTTATTGCCGAAGAAGTATTGGCTAAACATGATGAGAATTACATGCCGCCGGAAGTGAAGGATAGTTTGAAAGGGCAGGTAGCGCCCGTTGCAGGTCAAAAATGATGATTGCAAAATTTTAAGGCTTTTTATCCATTTTCTAATGATTCACCAGTAAGGATATTTCATGAAAATTATTTCTTTTTTTAATCACAAAGGCGGCGTTAGTAAAACAACTTCCGTTTATCACTTGGGCTGGATGCTCACTAAAAAAGGAAAAAAAGTTTTATTGGTCGATACTGATTCGCAATGTAATTTGACACTAACAGTTATAGGACAAGATAACTACGAAGAGTTCGTTACTAACCATCCATATAATAATATTAAGTCTGGGTTGTCGGCAGCTTTTGAATCAAAACCTGAATTAATTAAATCTGTAGAATGTGTAAAGGTTAAAGACAATGAAAAACTTTTCTTGTTGCCGGGTAGTTTTGAAATAACCGAGTATGAAGTTCAATTGGGTGTTTCTTTTCAATTAACCAATACATTTTCTACGCTGAAGAATTTGCCTGGGGCTTTTTATTATTTAATAAGAAAAACAGCTGAAGAAATAGGTGCAGATATTGTACTGATTGATTTAAATCCCAGTTTAAGTGCAATTAATCAAGATTTAATTATTTCTTCTGATTATTTTATTTTACCTACGTCACCTGATTATTTTTCTGAAATGGCGATAAAATCTATAGCGAGAATTTTGCCTAATTGGGAGAAATGGGCGAAACAGTCAAGAGATTTGTTTCAAGAAGCAACTTATCCTTTACCAATGAATACGCCTAAATTTTTAGGTTATACAGTTAATGATTTTACAATTCGTAATCAAAAACCAGCTAAAGCTTTTCAAGAAGTTATCGATAAAATTGATGCTACTGTTAGAAATACTTTAATACCTAATCTTGAAAAAGTGAATATGTTATTGCCAAACGAAGCTTATACTAATTATCGTTTGGCGGAAATCCCTAATTTTCAAACATTACAAGCCCATTTTCAAGAAAATGGTATGCCTGTATTTGAATTAACCGACACAATGTTGGGTTCAAGTGGCGCTGTATTAGATGATCAAAAAGAGAGAAAAGAAAAATTTGGAACAAAATTCTCAGATTTTTCAATTGAAATTTTAAGGTTAATGGATTATGCAGAGAGCCATTGAAAAATTTCGCCAAAATATAAAAAGTGTCAAAGAGTTGGATAGTATTTTCGGGCTTATTACGATCAACTATCCATTACTGGAGGAACAAGCCCAGGAAATATTACGGGCAGAGATTGTTTTAAGTGTTAGTGCATTAGACTGTTTTATTCATGATTTGATTAAACAGGGTATGGTGGAAACTTATCAAGACAATAGAACACCTAGTAGTCAGTTTTCAACGTATCAAATTCCAGTTAAATTTTTAAAACTTATTGAAAAGAGTGATCGACTTGATGATAAATTAGCGTATTTAGAAAATGCTATTAAAGAAAATAATTCAAAAGATTCTTACCAATCACCAAAAGGTATTGAATACGCACTGCAACTTATCAATATCACTTCTCTTTGGAAAAAGGTTGCCAGCTTGATGAATTTAAAAGCCGAAGATATTAAAGGCGAGTTATCGTTAATCGTTGATAGAAGAAATAAAATCGCTCACGAAGCTGATTACGATGCTTTGACAGGAAGTAAATATCCAATCGACAGACAAAATATCAATGATGTTATTCAATTTATCGAAAATTTCTGTGAGTCTATTTATAAAATAGCGCAAAATGAAAAATAACATTTTCAATTAATTATTGTTTCTTTATAAATCAAAATGATTGCAGAACTCGGACATTTTTCACTCATACTCGCCTTGTGCATGGCTATTATTTTAGGCTTGTTGCCTATTATCGGCGCTTCCCGCTCTATTTCCGGCTGGATTAACGTGGCAAGACCTGCGGCATTCGGGCAGTTGTTATTTATGCTCATTTCCTACGGCTGCCTGACTTACGGCTTTTTGACCCATGATTTTTCAGTCAAATACATTGCCTCCAATTCCAATACCGCCTTGCCGGTGTTGTATCTGGTGTCCGGGGTTTGGGGCGCGCATGAAGGCTCATTACTGCTTTGGGCGTTGGTATTATCCTGCTGGACAGGCTTGGTGGCGCAATTTAGCCGTAACATACCCGACGCCACCGTCTCGCGTGTTTTAGGTGTAATGGGGTTGGTTTCTATTGGCTTTTTGCTGTTTTTATTGCTGACTTCCAACCCGTTTGAGCGCCTGTTTCCTGCGCCGATGGAAGGCCGCGATTTAAATCCTTTGCTGCAAGATCCCGGCTTGGCGATACATCCGCCGATGCTGTATATGGGTTATGTTGGTTTTTCGGTGGCCTTTGCTTTTGCCATTGCCGCGCTGCTTGAAGGCCGTTTGGATGCCGCTTGGGCGCGTTGGTCGCGGCCTTGGACCAACATCGCCTGGATGTTTTTGACCATCGGCATTGCCTTGGGCAGTTGGTGGGCTTATTACGAATTGGGCTGGGGCGGCTGGTGGTTCTGGGATCCGGTCGAAAACGCTTCTTTCATGCCGTGGCTGGTTGGCACCGCGCTGATCCATTCATTAGCCGCCACCGAAAAACGCGGCGTGTTCAAAACCTGGACGGTATTGCTGGCGATTTTCGCCTTTTCGTTAAGCCTGCTGGGTACCTTCCTGGTGCGTTCCGGCGTATTGACCTCAGTACACGCGTTTGCCAGCGACCCGGCACGCGGTTTGTTCATCCTGGTATTTTTGGCGGTCGTAGTCGGCGGCTCACTGTTGTTGTACGCAATCCGAGCGCCGTACGTTAAAAGCAGCGCGACCTTCGAACTGGTATCCAAAGAGTCGGCCATATTACTGAACAACGTGTTATTAGTAGTGACCGCGTCCAGCATCTTGCTAGGCACCTTGTATCCGCTGGTGATTGACGCCTTGGGTTTGGGCAAGATTTCGGTCGGCCCACCGTACTTTAACGCGGTGTTCATTCCGTTGATGGCGCCATTAGCGATTGCCGTAGGATTGGGCATGTTGCTGCGCTGGAAACGGGACAATATCAACGTGATTGCCTTGCGCTTGCGCTGGATTATTTTAGCCTGCGTCGCCGGTGGTTTGCTGCTGCCTTTGTTGATGCCTTTTTATTCCTGGGCTGCGGCTTTGGGTTTAACCTTGGCATTGTGGACGGTGGCTATCACCGCGCTGTCTTTTGTCGACCGCATGGGCGTGCAGGGTTTTTCCTGGCAACGCTTGCAAACGGTCCCCGCTGGTTTTTACGGCATGACCGTGGCGCATTTAGGCATTGCAGTTTTCGTCATCGGCATCACCCTGACTTCGGTGTACAGCATCGAAAAAGATGTGCGCATGGCGCCTAATGACACGCTCGATATGTCCGGATATATCTTTGAATTCCACGGCGTTAAAGAAACCCAAGGGCCTAACTATGTCGCCGAACAGGCCTTTGTCACCGTCAGTTACGAAGGCAAACAAGTTGCTAAATTAGAGCCGCAAAAACGGGTTTATCAAGTGCAAAAAATGCCGATGACCGAAGCCGCTATCGACGCCGGCTTGTTTCGGGATTTATTTGTCGCGATAGGCGAACCGCTGGGCGATAAAGGCGCGTGGAGCCTTCGGATTTATTACAAATCATTCATCCGCTGGATTTGGCTGGGCGCGTTGTTCATGGCGGCAGGCGGTCTAATCGCGGCTTGCGATCGGCGCTATCGTATTGCAAAGCCAGCATTGGCATAGGATCGGGGGAACGGGTTTGCGCCGATGCAAGCCTTACCCACAAAGCCGTCCAACCGTATTGATTCAATTACTGTTTATTTGCCAACAGTATAGCTATTTCAAGGTCGAGGCTTAACCCGATTTGGCAGGTACCCTTTTCCTGCGTGCGTATCGCCTGTGATTAAGATAACACTATCGCGTTGAAGTCGATCCAGGTAAAGTCTTCCTGGACATCTTGGCCCAATTCCAAAATCGTGTCATCGTCTTCATCGTGATGCCAGTTCAACAAAACACTGTTTGGGTGCGCTTTGGCATATTCGTTTAATAATTCAAACATGCTGTAAAAGATCTTAGTGCTGACGCTATTGAAATAGGTTAGATGAAAATTAAATTCCACAGCATCGCCGTTGAGTGATTTTAAATGGCTTTGCAATTGCCTAAGGATAGGGCGGAAAAACTCAACGCCATTTTCAGGATAAGCTTCGCCGGACATGCTCAGCGTGTTACTTGAAAATTTAAAGCTGATTTCAGGTGTGTCTGAAGTAGCTGGAATGTATATGTCGGTCATGATGGTTCCTCAGATAGTTGCTTTGAGATAAAAACAAGACAATTCATTTTCAAAACCTATCGCCTCTCTAATGGCGTATTGGATAGGTTCGACCGAATCTCTTGCCAATGTTAAAAATCCAAGACCCGCACCTTTGCTGATCGTATCGTCACTGTGTTGGTCGTTTTTCAATTGAGTGCGATAAGCTTGCCTGATTTCGTCGGCGCTCATTTCCAGGATCGGGTCAATTTTTTCGCGTATGCGCGCTTCATGCTGTTTTTGAATAAAATTCGCACAAATAACAAAATATTTGTCTTCTTTTTTGCCGACGATGATCGAGCCTTCCTTGGTGTCGTCAGAGCCGAGCGTCCCGGGTGAGTAATGCATTGCATTCTGTATCATTTCGATAAAAGTGGAGAATACCTTACGGGATCTGGCCCCTTTTTCATCTTGAATTTGCAGTTTTTGTTTTAGAGAATCGCTCATAGTGGTAATTACATTCTGTGAAAGAATGCCGCTGTAATAAAAAACAATACCGTTAGTATCGGCTTCCTCGCGAAATACAGTAAACAGATCAATAAGCATAAAATTTTCCGGTTAATTTAGTATCTGAATCCCATCAGGCAGACATCGTCGCGCCGCTTCTGCTTGTCTTGATAGTCATAATAGGCTTGCATGACAATAGCCTCCTGCTCCGGCATGGGCTTGAGGTAGCTGTCCTGGAGCAAGGCCGAAAAGCGTTTTTTACCGAAAGCAATTTTCTTTGCCCCTCCAATCTGATCGATCAAACCGTCTGTAGTCAGATAGAGACACATCCCTTTGGTCAAAGAGAGTTCCTGATTGCTCCATTCATAATCCATCGGCGTGTCGATATAACCTACACCTTTACGGTCCGGTTCCAGTAACTGTACTTTGGATGATATATTCCCTATATAAAATAAAGGGGTTTTGGCGCCGGCATAAGTGAGTGTGTTGTTTTGCGTATTAATCCAGCAAAAAGCCGTGTCCATACCATCATCGGATTGCCCGTTCTGCTTTGTAGAAAATCTTTGGATATCAAAGCCGTCAGTGGCCGACTGATTTATTTGACCAAGCGCCTTCTTGACTTTTTTATTCATTATTGCCAGAGCGCCGGCAGGATCATGGCGATTATCTTCGACCAGGATATGGTCGAGAAACGAAGCCATGATTAGTGTCATGAATGCGCCGGGAACGCCATGACCGGTACAATCGATCAATGCGAGAAAAAATCCATCATCGAATTTCTTGCAGAAATAATAATCGCCGCCCACTTTATCGCGCGGCTCCCAATGCATGAAATAGTCCTGCAATACCGCACTCATATCTTCTCTTGACGAACGCAGGAAAGATTTTTGGATGACGCTTGCGTAATTAATACTTTCGGTAACGAGCCGGTTTTTTTCCGCTTGTAAAAAAGAAACAACTTTAACCAGATCCTCGCCATTACCAAGCCCCAGATAATTACCGTTTTCATCAGTGATGATAAATCCATCATTCAGCGTTTTTCGACCGGAACCCAACACTTTGAAGCTGAGCTCTTGAATACTCATATTCTGATCAACAACCAGCGGATCTTTGTCCATGAAAGCAATACAGCTTTTTCGGTCGAATAAATCATGGTGAAAAGGTTTAGCTAAACCTTCCATAAAAATATTGCGGGTAATCAAGCCCATCGGTTTGTTATCTTCCACGACAGCAATAGAGATCAGGTCCGGGTGATCACTAAGCAACTTGGTAACTTCCAGGTTAGTATGCTGGGGTGATACAGGAGGGCAAATTCTTAGCAGACTACTGGCAATATATTCCGCCTCAATTTCGGACAGACCTGCTCTCGATTGGTTTAACAAAGATTGATCTAACATTAATAATTTGCCTTGATGTTTAAAACTCGGCAAGGATAGATTATCTATATGACAAATTGATGAATTGAAGCGTTGCTACACCGTTTTATCCAAGATGAAGAAAAGACGGAGGTCAAGAAAAGACGCGGAAAGACGTCAAAAGACGAAAAGACGAAAAGACGGGGTCAAAAAGACGAAAGACGGGGTCAGGTCTTGAATTTTGCACAATCAAATTGCTTTAAAGAAATGCACAATACAAGACCTGACACTTAGCTCTTCCTTAGCTCTTCCTTGAACGGTGAGTGATAGGGCATTTTTGAGTGGCTAAGTCACTTTTTCTTGGGTATAGGAAGCTAAATAACGCGTCATTCCGGCAGGGATTTGCCGGAATCCAGAGCACAGGGATGTGAAAATTATGTGGCTAAAGCCAATCTATCGTAGCCATCCGTGGCGTCTGGATCCCCTCGGCAATCCCTGTCGGGATGACGGCGGTGTGGTGGAGCTGATTCTCAAACCTGAAGTCAGCCGAAAGTTACTTAGGCCCCAGTACATCCGCAGGGTCGCCTTCATACGGGGTGGCGTATTTGCAGTCTTTTTGCGGACACACCTTTTCCACGCCACGCCGTTTGGTTTCTTTCACGGTCAATATCGGCCAGGCACATTCAGGGCAGCTTTCTTTAATCGGCGCGTTCCATAAAGCGTAATCGCATTTTGGGTATTCCGAGCAGGAATAAAATACCTTGCTGTTGCGCGACTTGCGTTTAAGGATGCTGCCTTTTTTGCATTGCGGGCATTCAACGCCGGTGTCCGTTGGTTTTTCTAATGGCTCGATATGCTTACAGGCGGGATAACCGCTGCAACCGATAAATTTTCCGTAACGTCCGGTTTTTATCACTAAAGGCGATTCGCATTTAGGGCAGGTTCGGCCTTCGACAATTTCGGGTTCATCGCTGGCACCGGGTTCATCGTTTAGGTTGCGGGTGTACGAGCACTCGGGGTAGTTGGTGCAGCCGATAAAGCGGCCATTCCTGCCTAAACGGATAGACAATGGGCTGCCGCAATCGGGGCAAAGTTCGTCGATGGCTTCCTGGGTGACATCTTTGCGCTGGACGCTGGCTTCCTTTTCCTGAATTAAGGTGGTGAACGGTTGCCAGAAATCGTGCATTAACGGAATCCAGTCCTTTTCTCCCCGCGATACTGCGTCGAGTTCGTCTTCCAGATTAGCGGTAAAATCGTAATCGACGTATTTGGTGAAATGCTCGGTCAGAAATTTGTTGACGATTCTCCCGACATCGGTCGGGTAGAAGCGTTTGCTGTCCAGCGTCACATATTCGCGGTTTTGCAAGGTCGAAATAATTGACGCATAGGTCGATGGCCTGCCGATACCGTGTTCTTCCAGTGATTTGACTAAGCTGGCTTCGCCGTAGCGTGGCGGCGGTTCGGTAAAGTGCTGTGCGGCATTGATGTCGTTCAGCTGGACGGGGCGGCCTTCTTCCATAGGCGGTAAGAAACTTTCCTTGTCGTCGCTTTCTTTGCTGTCGTCTTTGCCTTCGAGATAAACGGTCATGAAACCGGGCGAGGCGATGGTCGAGCCGGTTGCGCGGAATATGTGTTTGCCGTCGGCGCAGGTTAAATCCACCGCGACCAAGTTGAGGGTGGCATGAATCATCTGGCAGGCGATGGTGCGCTTCCAGATCAGTTCGTAGAGTTTGAACTGCTCAATGCTCAGGTGCTCTTTTATCTGGCTGGGCAGGTATCGTGGATAAGTCGGGCGTATCGCCTCGTGCGCTTCCTGGGCGTTTTTCGATTTGGTTTTAAACAACCTTGGTTCTTTCGGCACATTGTCTGCGCCGTAATTTTCGGCAATCAGTGCGCGGATTTCTTCGACCGCATCGACCGACAAATTGACCGAATCGGTACGCATGTACGTGATTAAACCGGCGGTTTCACCGCCGATGTCGATGCCTTCATAAAGTTGCTGGGCAACAATCATGGTGCGCTTGGTGGTGAAACCCAGTTTACGCGAGGCTTCTTGTTGCAGCGTGGAGGTGATGAACGGCGGCGCCGGATTGCGTTTTTGCTGTTTCTTTTCCAGTTTGGCGACGGTTAATTGGCCGTCGGCGGCATCGAGCAGGGTTTGTTTGGTTTTTTCCGCCAGTTCTTCATCGGTGATGCTAAATTGCGTGACTTTTTCGCCGTCAAACTGTGTCAGTTTGGCTTTGAAATTTTGCTCCTGTGCGGTTAAGGCGGCGTCAATGGTCCAGTATTCGCGGCTTTTAAAGGCTTCTATTTCCAGTTCGCGCTCGACAATCATGCGCAACGCAGGGCTTTGTACCCGGCCTGCGGACAGACCGCGACGGATTTTTTTCCATAATAACGGCGACAGGTTAAAGCCGACCAGATAATCCAATGCCCGGCGCGCCTGTTGGGCGTTGACCAGATTGATGGCGACTTCCTCCGGGTTGGCAATGGCTTCAGTGACGGCTTTTTTGGTGATTTCGTGGAACACCACGCGATGCACCGGCTTGTCTTTCAGCAGCTTTTTTTCTCTGAGCAGTTCGAGCAAATGCCAGGAAATGGCTTCGCCTTCTCTATCAGGGTCAGTCGCCAGATAGAGCGTGTCTGCGGTTTTCAGCGCTTTGGCGATGGCTTGTACGTGTTTTTGGTTGCGGTCGATGACTTCGTATTTCATCGCGAAGTCGTTGTTCGGGTCGACCGCGCCTTCTTTGGGGATCAGGTCGCGCACGTGTCCGTAAGAGGCCAGCACCTGAAAGTCCTTGCCCAAATATTTTTCGATGGTTTTGGCTTTGGCAGGCGATTCTACAATGACGAGATTTTTACTCATTTGAGGTTCAAGATGAAAGGTAAGAAGGTGAAAGGTAAAAAGGTGAAAGGTTCAAGGTGCGTAGTTTTTAACCTTGAACCTTTCACCTTGAACCTTTTAACTTAGTGCAAATAAGTGGGGATAAGGTCATAAACAATGTCTTCCATTCTGGAGAAGGCAATTTCTTCATCCGGCTGGCTGAGCAACACCATTAATATGATCCATTTTAATTTTTCCACCGAGAGTTCTTCGTTTTCCAGCGCCATGGCGCGGTCGATGACGATTTCCCGGTTAGCTGAATTCAGGATGCCGCTGTTTTCGAGGAACATAATCATATTGCGGCATTCCAGATCTAATCTGTCTTTTTCCTGGCTACAAAAAATACGGAAGGCGGGGCTGGAGGATTTTATCGCACGTTGTAGGCTCAGCGATTCCAGCCAGTCGAACGCTTTATTGACCTCTATTTGTTGAAAACCCGCTTCCAATAGTTCTGTTCTGACTACGTCACTGTCCGGCAGTATTTCAATTTCATCTTCCATATAGTTTTCGAATAAGTACATCAGGACATCAAAAATATTTTCTTTCATAGTTTTTTAAGGTTTATTTGATTCGAGCATAGTGGCCGCCAGCGGTTGCCTCTAGGTATCCTTGCAGTTCGAGAATCAGTAACATTGACGAAATAACTTCGACGGATGCATTGGCATTTTCAACCAGGGTATCGATGGAAGTTGGGCTAAACGGGATAAGATTCAATAATGTTTGTTGCTCCAGGTCAAGCGTTGATTGCATTGCTATCGGAATGAAATTGTCATCTTGTTGATTATATTGATTTAATTCTTCAAGAATATCTTGCGTTGTTTCTACCAATTTAGCGCCTTCGCGGATCAGTGCGTTGCAACCGCGCGCCAGCGGGTTGTAAATCGAGCCGGGAATGGCGAACACTTCGCGGTTTTGTTCCAGCGCCATGCGTGCGGTGATCAACGAGCCGCTTTGTTTGGCCGCTTCAACCACCAGCAAGCCTTGGCACAGGCCGCTGATAATGCGGTTACGCCGGGGGAAGTGGTTGGCTTTGGCGGTAGTGCCGGGCGGAAATTCGGAGATCATCGCGCCGGTGTTGACGATTTGTGTTGCCAGCTCTTTGTGCCGCGAGGGATAAACGCGGTCAAGCCCGGTTCCTGCGACAGCAATGGTATATCCGTTGACCTTTAGCGCGCCCTGATGGCTGGCCGCATCGATGCCTAAAGCCAGACCGCTGGTGATGACAAAGCCGCAATGGCTCAGCGTTTTGGCGAAATTAAAGGCAATTTCCAGGCCGACAGACGACGGATTGCGGCTACCGACAATGGCTATTTGCGGCAGCGACAGCAGTTCGGCATTGCCGCGCACAAACAGCAGCGGCGGCGGATCGGCTATTTCTTTTAATTGTGCCGGATAACTTGGGTCATTCAGGGTAATGGCGCTGTTATTGGCTTGGCTAAGCCACGCTAAATCGTAATCAATCAGCGACCAATCAGGATTCCTGATTGCACTGACAATGTCGCTTTTTAAGCCCAAGGCGCTGAGGACAGAGGCGGATTCTGCAAACAACTGCGCCGGAGTATGGCTTTCCAGTAAGTGGAGAAAAGTTCGGCAGCCGACGCCGGGCGTGCGCAATAGCGCAAGCCAGTAGTTGATGTCGTGGTCGCTGGGTGGCGCGGTAATGTTCAGGGGGTTTTGACTTTGTCTAAAACATGCAGCGCCTGGGTGGCTTTCATCACCAGCGCATAACTGACGCGTTCAAACGGCCGGAACACCATCAATGTGCCGGCCAGTTCATCGGGTAGCGTCACCTGGTCGTTTCTGACTGCGCTGTACGGGTCTCTAACCACCGCTCCGCGTTGATAAATGTCCAGTTCGTGACCGGTCAAAATGCCGTCACTCGTGCCTTTATCGATGACCACCACGTTATATTGGCCGATTTGGGACACGCCGCCGAGCACGCTGATAATACTGCCTTCTACGCTGTGCTCAGGCGGACGGGGGAAATAATGCAGGGCAAGGTCTTGTTCGGTAGTAGCCATGATACGGTCGCCGGTGCGAATCTCGCTGGCCGCTTTGGTGATGACCAGTGTGGCCGGATCGCCGGGTTTTTGTAAGGAAATGTCGGCGATATATTGCGCTTCATAACCCAAGATTTCGCCGTTTTCCGGGCTGACATAGGTGCTGCCGGGGCGATAAATGGTGTAGGACAGGTTTTGTGAATCGGTAATTGAACGCACATAAACCCGGTCGCCGGTGCCTGCAATCAGATGCTCGCCGGCAAAATCGACCACATAAGCGGCGTTGGCCAGTTCGTCTTGATCCACTACTTTGGGTGATGATAAATAGCTGGCGATGGCTTCGGTAGGAATTAAGCGAATGGCTTGTTCCAGATTGACTTCGCGAATGCAAGGCAGCACTTTGCCATCGGGTGACAGGGCAAAGTTTTTGCGGCCCTGTTTATAGTCTTCTTCGCGCAACACACAGGGCGTGTCGGAATTGACTAAAGTTTGCTGGTCGTTACGCGAAATGCTCAGCTGCGGTTTGCCGTTGACTATTGAAAAATAAAGCGTATCGCCCGGATAAATTAGATGCGGGTTTTTAATCTGTGTATTGAGGTTCCATAACTCGGGCCATTGCCAAGGATGAGCTAAAAACTTGCCGGAGATGTCCCATAAGGTATCGCCTTTGACAACGGTATAGCGTTCGGGATGGGACGGGTTGATTTGTATTTCATCAGCCGATACGCTCAAGCTGAGGAGTAGGGAGGCTATCAATCCGGTGAGTGTGCGAAAAGCCATGCGGGGATTCCTGTCGAGTCTTTTTAAGCTATCTGAATTTGATGAGTGTAGATGAATACCGGTTTTTTTAAAAGGACGGCCGGTCAAAAAAAGGTTTTGCATGGGTTCAATCGATAGGTTCGACTCAAGCCGACACCGGCGCTTGCCAGCTGGCGGGTAGGGCAGGTATGTCGCAATAGCGATCGAGTAAGTGGATAAAATCACGCCGAGCTATTTCCTCGGCGCCAAAATTGGTTAAATGCTGGGTATGGACTTGGCAGTCTATCAGCCGATAGCCCCAGGCGTTGAGCTGCTGCACCAGCGTCGCGAAGGCCACTTTGGAGGCGTCGGTTTTGGTGTGGAACATCGATTCGCCAAAAAAAACCTGACCTAAGGCCACGCCGTACAAGCCGCCCACCAGTTCGCCGTCCAGCCAGGTTTCAACCGAATGGGCGAATCCGGCTTGATGCAGTTGTTTATAAGCGGCGTCAATCGCGCTGGTTATCCAGGTTCCAGCGGCATCTTTGCGCGGATCGGCGCAAGCGGCAATGACATCATCAAAAGCCTGATCGAAAGTGACCGAGAACTTGTTTTTACGCAGGGTTTTACCGAGGCTGCGGGAAATGAGCAGTTTGTCGGGAAACAAAACCAGACGCGGGTCGGGCGACCACCAAAGGATAGGTTCGCCGGGGTTATACCAGGGGAATATGCCGTGCCGATAGGCATGGAGCAGTCGGGCTTGCGATAGACAGCCGCCGACCGCCAGCAATCCATCCGGTTCGCGGAGGGCTTGGCTTACCAAGGGAAAATCTTGCTCGGGGTTATGAGGGTCGAGAACGGTTAAGTGCATTTTTGAAGGATTAAAAGCGAAGTCATTTGGAGTACGCTAGTTGTAGGAGTGGCCACCCGGCCACGAATAATCACGTACTGTTCGCGGCCGGGTGGCCGCTCCCACAACTATTTACACCTACTCGCTAAACCAGTTCATCCAGAAATTTTTCGGCATCCAATGCCGCCATACAGCCAGCACCCGCTGAAGTGATGGCTTGTTTATAGACCGAATCCATCACGTCGCCTGCCGCAAATACGCCTTCAACACTGGTTGCGGTGGCATTGCCGTGTATGCCGCTGTTGACTTTGATGTAGCCGTGTTCCATTTCCAATTGACCGTCAAAAATGCCGGTGTTGGGGGTGTGGCCGATGGCGATAAATACGCCATGTACGTCCAGCTCTTTGGTCGAACCGTCTTCGGTGTTTTTGATTCTAAGGCCGGTCACGCCCATGTCATCACCGAGCACTTCATCGAGCTGGTGATTCCATTCGATGACGACATTGCCGCTTTTCGATTTTTCAACCAGCTTGTCAGCGAGGATTTTTTCAGAGCGGAATTTGTCGCGGCGATGCACCACGATGACTTTAGATGCGATATTGGCTAAATACAGCGCCTCTTCAACTGCGGTGTTGCCGCCGCCGATGACCGCAACCGCTTTGTTGCGGTAGAAAAAACCGTCGCAGGTGGCACAAGCTGATACGCCTCGGCCTTTGAAAGCTTCCTCTGAATCCAGGCCTAAGTAACGCGCTGAAGCGCCGGTGGCAATAATCAGCGCATCACAGGTGTAAGTGCCGGAATCGCCGGTTAAGGTAAACGGGCGGGCTGACAAATCGGCGGTGTGGATGTGGTCGAAAATAATTTCGGTCTGGAAACGTTCGGCATGTTTTTGCATCCGTTCCATCAGTGCCGGGCCTTGCAAGCCCTCGACATCGCCGGGCCAGTTGTCGACTTCAGTGGTTGTGGTCAATTGCCCACCTTGTTGCATGCCGGTAATGATTACCGGGTTCATATTGGCGCGTGCGGCGTAAATGGCGGCGGTATAACCGGCGGGGCCGGAACCGAGTATTAAAAGGCGGCAGTGTTTGGAAGTGCTCATTAAAAAATCCTGTGCAGAGAAAAACAAAAAACGATTATGAAGACGAAAATTGGCTTTGTAAACGGCTTTGTTGGCATAGAAGGAACACTGCCAACCTGGAATTTATTATGGATATTATTAATGTAAAACATACCATGTTTGTTCTATAATCATGTTTTATTAGTAATTTATGTGACGAGTTGTTAAATATGGCCGCTGTAATGGAAGAAAAGACCTTTCGTGGTTTGCGTGAAGTTGCTTTATTGGCCTTCATTGCAGGCGCATTATTTTTTTTAATTTCACTGATCACTTTTAGTAACGAGGATGTCGGTTGGACGCATAGCGGGTCAGTGCAAGCGGTGTCTAATGCTTGCGGTGTTTTTGGCGCATGGATTGCTGATGTGATGCTCAGTTGTTTTGGTCTGTTTGCCTATTCATTTCCGTTTATTATCTTCTGGAAAGGCTATCTGTTTTACACTTGGGGCCAACAAAATCGTGACAAAATAGTTATCGGATTGCAATGGATCGGGCTGGTGGCCATCATTGTTTCAGGCACTACGCTATTAAGCTTGTACCTATTAAGAATCGGCATTGAATTGCCTAGCTACACCGGCGGTATTTTAGGTCAGGAAACCGGCAATGTATTGTTGGCGGCATTGGGTAATTCCGGCGCGACCTTACTGTTATTAGTCATTTTATTGGCAGGCATTACCTTGGTGACCGGGGTTTCGTGGGTCGGTTTAATTGATGCCGTTGGTAAATATACCGTGTTTATAGGCCGTTTCTTGTATCGTAGTCTGCTGGATTTATTGCAGAACCATAGCGCTAAACGCAGTGAAGTTCGGCTCAATACGCCAGCAAAGCCGGAAGTGAAGAAAAAAGTTAGCGCCAAAATTATGCCGGTATCTCCGCCGCAAAAGCCTGTCGAAAGTGTACTAAAACACAGTCCACCACCGAATAAAAAGCCTACGGTTAAATATAATGTCAGCGAAGGCACCTTACCTTCTCTGGAATTGCTCGATCAGCGCGATACTCGGGTGGTTGGTTATTCGCAAACCGATTTGGAAGAAATGTCGCGGCTGGTGGAAGATATTCTGGCCGACTTTAATGTCGCTGTTGAAGTGGTCGGTTTCCATCCCGGCCCTGTAATCACCCGTTTTGAATTGCAACCGGCGGCAGGCGTTAAAGTCAGCCGCATCAGTACCTTATCTAAAGATTTAGCCCGGGCGTTGTCAGTGACTAGCGTGCGTATCGTTGAAATTATCCCCGGTAAATCGGTGGTCGGCTTGGAAATTCCCAATCGGGAACGGGAAATGGTGACCTTACGCGAATTGTTGGTGTCGGCGCCGTTTGAAAAATCCAAATCGCTGTTGACGCTGGCGATGGGCAAAGATATATCCGGTGTGCCGATGGTGGCGGATTTGGGCAAAATGCCCCATGCGCTGGTCGCAGGCACCACCGGTTCCGGTAAATCGGTCGCCATTAACACCATGATTCTTAGCTTGTTATATAAAGCGACGCCGCAGCAGGTGCGTTTGATTATGATCGACCCGAAGATGTTGGAGTTGTCGGTTTATGAGGACATTCCGCATTTGTTGACGCCCGTTGTTACTGACATGAAAGAAGCCAGTAACGCGCTACGTTGGGCTGTTGCCGAAATGGAGCGGCGCTATAAACTGATGTCCAAAATGGGTGTCAGGAATCTGGCCGGATTCAATCAGTTGGTAGAAGAAGCCACAGCACGCGGCGAGACCATCAGAGATCCGATGTTTCAACTGCTGAACCCGCTGGAAGATGGGCAGGATTATCCTGTATTAACGACACTGCCGAGCATCGTCATCGTCATCGACGAATTGGCCGACATGATGATGATTGTCGGTAAAAAAGTCGAAGAACTGATTGCCCGGCTGGCGCAAAAAGCGCGGGCGGCCGGCATTCATTTGATTCTGGCTACGCAGCGGCCCTCGGTCGACGTGTTGACCGGCTTGATTAAAGCCAACGTGCCAACCCGAATTTCATTCCAAGTATCATCGCGTATCGATTCCCGCACTATCCTCGACCAGGGCGGCGCGGAAACACTGCTAGGCAACGGCGACATGCTGTTTTTACCGTCAGGCACCAGCATCCCCATTCGCGCCCATGGCGCTTTTGTCGATGACCATGAAGTACATCGTGTGGTCGAATTTTTAAAACAAACTGCGCCACCGAATTATCTGGAAGACATTACCCGCGAATCGTCCGATTCCGGCGATGGCTACAGTTCAGGTGGCGGCAATGGTGGCGATTCCGAAAGTGATGCCTTGTATGACGAGGCTGTGCAGTTTGTGACCGAATCGCGCAAAGCCTCAATATCCAGCGTGCAACGGCGCTTTAAAGTCGGCTACAATCGTGCGGCGACGATGATTGAAGAGATGGAGGCGGCTGGCGTGGTCAGCCCGCCTGAAAGCAATGGTTCAAGGGTTGTATTGGCGCCAGCACCGGTCAGGGATTAAGCCACGCTTGATTTAAAATAACATCCCTTGCTAATCATGGTCTGTAAAAAAATAGAGTCCGCGCTTATCACAAAAAACTACGAAAAGAAGCAGTAAAAATAATAGCTTTGCTTATTTTTGTGTCGCCTGGAAATGCCTGCTTTTAGCTTTTCGTGCTAAGCGTGGACAATTATTTGGAGCTGTTTTTTTCAGGAAATCGCTTTAGTTTGATCTGCTTATCGCCTTACATCGGCGATGTCTTTAAACCGACTGATTTGGTATCTCTAACCGAATCGCCATCATAGACAGAGGATAAGACCATGAACAAGCACGTAAAGTTAGTTAGACAATTTCATGACGCTGTTTCATGCCCGCAAGCGGAACCGGGTGAAAATCGGCATTTATCCGACATGGACATTGTGATGCGTGAAGCCTTATTAATGGCCGATGGCAGCGTGGTGTTAAAAGCCATTAAAGCCGGTGACATGGTGCAGATATTGACCGGGCTGGTTAATCTTGCTTATTGCGCATTGGGCGCAATTGCGCAGCAGGGCAGTGATGTCACAGAGCAGTCGGTTAGCTGGCGGCATGATGGCTTTGTGGTGTCTTTGATGCGTCTGTTGTCTGACAAAATAAATGCCTGCAGTTCCGGCAAGGTTGATGATTATTCGGCGCTTTATTGTTTGTGCTCACAGTTGTCGCGCAGTTTTATTAATGCGGACTTCGACAAGGCTTTTCAAATGGTTCATGAGAGCAAGATGTCAGAGTCGGCTAAAGTGCCGGATTTGAGCGACTGTCTTTTTGAATGATTGAGTCCAGATGAAGACGCTTTATTACAGTCACCCTGATTTTCTTTTTCACCAAACCGGTGCCGGGCATCCTGAATGCCCGGATCGTATCATCGTTATAGATCGGGCAGTGTCCGGGCAAAATTTTGCCGGTTTAATCCGGCCATCGCCGCCACTTGGCACCGAGCAGCAAGTCCGGCTGATTCATCCTCAGTTTCATATTGACACTATTGTTGCGGCCATCCCAGAGCAAGGCACGCATTATTTGGATCAGGATACGGTGTTATCAACCGGATCGGGGCAAGCCGCATTTCGCGCTGTTGGCGCGGTGTGCGACGCCGTTGACAAGGTGTTGAGCGGTGCAGCGGACAATGCTTTTTGCGCGATACGCCCGCCCGGACATCATGCCGAACCGACCTTAGCCATGGGTTTTTGCCTGTTCAATAACATTGCCATTGCCGCAGCTTATGCGCAACACCACCACCAACTTGAGCGTATCGCCATTGTTGATTTTGATGTCCATCACGGCAACGGCACACAGGCGGCTTTTTACCATCAGCCCAATGTACTTTATGTCTCCAGCCATGAAATGCCGCATTATCCCGGCACCGGATATCCGGAAGAAACCGGCGCTGGTAATATCATCAATGTGCCGCTGGCTGCGGGTGATACGGGGGATGAATTCAGACAGAAATACAGCGGTATTATTTTGCCGGCGCTGAGAAAATTCAAACCCGAGTTGTTGTTGATTTCTGCCGGTTTTGATGCGCACAAAGATGATCCGTTGGCGTCTATTCGTTTGGTTGAAGATGATTTTGCCTGGCTTACCCAAGAGTTGATGGCTATTGCCGACAGCTATTGTAATGGGCGGATTATTTCAGCATTGGAGGGCGGTTATAACCTCAAGGCGTTAGCGGCGAGCACCGCTATTCATATTAAGACGCTGATGAAGCGCTTAGTTTAGTGGTCAGTGTCTTGTTGTGTTTCGGCAATCAGATCTTTAAGATTTTCTTTTTGCTGCAAAATGAAATTTTTGCCTTGTTCTGCGGTTTTGCTGCTGACCAAAATAATCTCTTTACGGTATTTATGCGTTAAAAAACCTGCGGTAATACCCAGGCCGAGGACAATCAGTGGATGTTTGGCCAATGTTGTTATCACGCCTTTTCCGGTTTCTATGATAGTCGCTGCCGCGACCGTGGTGGCGACACCTTTGACGATTAATTCGCCTCTTGATGTCTGGATGTGGGTAGGCGGTGTTTTTTGTGTAACTATCTGGCTCATCGAAAACTCTATTGGTTAATTAAAAATACGGCAATGGCGTTGTCGGGACTTTGTTAACAACGCCAACTGCCGGTGTTGGGAAAAATGTGTTACTAAGCGACTAAGCATAAGTGCGTACATAGTCACGAGCGAACAGCCGCATGGGTGCATTGCGTTGTTGATATTCCTGATAGGCCTGGTCAACATCCACAGGTGTGATATGTGCATAGACCCCGAATCCTGTTCTTGCGGTAAATTCATCGCTTAATGTTTCGATAAATATAGTCCAGGATGGATCTGCTGTGTTGGTATTTTGTGTTGTCATGACCGTGCTCCAAAAAAGTTTTAATTACATGATACTCATAAAGTATCTAGCATAAAAAATGCCCATATTAAAAATATGCTTTTGTGGCAATATGTTAGAGTTTTTCTATGGGTATCTTGTAGGGAGGGCGGCAATAAACCGGCAATTCCCCTGTTACTCCTTTTATCGGCAGTTGTGGTTTTTTTTAAAGCTTACACTCAACTCATAAATGCAATCGATAATTATCGGATTTGAAGGGGTAACTGCTACAGGGTGAGCGCATATAAATAAAATCTATTTATAATCAATTGGTTGAAATGGTGTGAAATCTCATAAAAACCACGAAAAAAAACTTAAGTAATTGATTTTAGTTTAAGTTTAAAAGTCAAATGCGGTAGCCCTGGTAACTGCTATAGTTTCCAACTTTTCCAATCAACCTTACATATGCTTTCTTCGGCTTCTCATTTAAACCGGGACAAAAAAGCAGAATAATCAACTAAACTTTTGTATCATTTTGCAGAATGAGCCATTAAAAACCCAAACAATACGAGCTACCGGTGTAGCGATTTTTACTCAAATTAAAGAGAGCGGCAAAAGCAGCTTTCGCAAACTAGCTGACCTCATTAACGGCTCAAAAAGTAGCGTCCGTCGCCATCTTAAAGCGCAAAAAAACCGCGCCCTGTACCCGAATCATCGCTGTGGGAAAGCGCCGAGGGTTAGAGTATTAGTCTTTGCGACGCTCTACGTTTTCTGCTTAGGGCGCGGCGTAGGCACCGATCAAATCTCGCTATTTTTTAAATTGATCCGGATTGATAAATATGTCGGCATATCGGCCTCTGCCTTGCAGCAGCTGGTCAAACAAATGGAAATGCTATTGCCTCTATTTCAGGACGTCTGTGAAAAGAGTAAAAGCAACCACGAAGCGCACGAAGTTTAATTTTTCGTGTGCTCCGTGGTGAATAAAAGGCCATTCGGCATTTAGTCTTTTACAGGGAACCGCCTGGACTCTTGTTCGAACAGGTTGAATCCTTATTCTGTTTCTTGCTTTATTACGTCAACCGGTTTTGGGGCCGGTGGTACCGGTTCAGCTACGGGAGCCGCCGGTTTTGGCGTTTCTTGTGGCTGCGTGTCGGTGTGGGCTGGACTAGGGATATTTACGGGTGGGCGTTCGGTTCTTTCAACCCTTTCTGCAAAATCATTGTCATAGGAGCGTGGCGCTGCTGGCCTGGGTTCGTCGTAGCTTTCGCTGACTACGTCATAGGTGCTGTTTGACTCGCCATCGACATCCGGCTTTTTGTAGTTGGGATTGCGCGGTCTTCTGCGGTTTGGCCCACGTCTGGCGTTGTTTCTTTTAGGCTGAGCGCGCTCTCCGCCTGCAACAACTGGCGTAATATCAGTCACGTCAAATTCCGGAGCTGTGGTCACCGTGCTAATCAGCTCGACAACGTTAGTTTCAATAGCCTCAGTCGCAACAACTTTATTTTTAACGACTTCAGTTTTTGCTCCCGGTAGATTGGCAGGGTCAAGATTGCGTTTTACGTTTCTGCCTTGGCCGCGTGGTGGCCGGTTTGGACGTGGTGACTCTTGATTTTGTTCCGGTTTTTGTTTGGCTACTGAGGCTTGTTCGGGCGCTTGGTTGCGTTCCTTGGGGCCTCGTCCACGGCCGCGCCCTCTTTCCTGATCCTGTCCCGGTCTGCTGCCTTTGTTTCTCGGCGCTTGCGCTACGGGGGCTTGAGGCGCTACTTCGGAACCGACTAATTTACGCCAGAAGCGTTGAATCAGGCCGGCAGATTCGTTTTTGCTTTGCACCGGCGCCGGGGAGTCGTGCAGAAATTCTTTGACTGCGGCTTTGGTTACCATCGGTTTTACTTGCTGGGCAAATTCAGGGATGCTGATGTCTTCGGCTTTGATTTGCAAATAGCTGGCTTTGTTGTCGCCGGTTTCTTTTTCTTTGATGCGCTCAATGTCGTAAGCCGGTGTTTCCAGATGCTTGCTCGGCAGGATGACGATGCCGACTTTCAGGCGGTTTTCAATTTGGTCAATGGCGCTGCGTTTTTCATTTAACAGAAAGGTCGCGCATTCGATAGGCAAATGGGCAATGACTTTTTCCGTGCCTTTTTTCATCGCTTCTTCTTCGAGAATACGCAGCACCGACAGCGCTACCGATTCTACGTTGCGAATGGTGCCTTGGCCTTTGCAGCGCGGGCAGGGCAGTTGGGTCGAGTCGCCGAGCGAGGGGCGCATGCGTTGTCTGGACATTTCCAGCAGGCCAAAACGCGAAATGCGGCTGGTCTGGATACGGGCGCGGTCTATTTTTAACGCGTCGCGCAAATGGTTTTCGACAGTTTTTTGGTTTTTGTTGGACATCATGTCGATGAAGTCGATCACGAACAGGCCGCCCAAATCGCGCAAGCGCAGTTGGCGGGCGATTTCATCGGCCGCTTCCAGGTTGGTGTTCAGTGCGGTTTCTTCAATGTCGCTACCTTTGGTGGCGCGCGCCGAATTGATGTCGATGGAGGTCAGCGCTTCGGTATGGTCGATAACCAGTGAGCCGCCGGACGGCAAGGACACTTCGCGGCCGTAAGCGACTTCAATTTGCGATTCGATCTGGTAGCGGTTAAACAGCGGGACGGCGTCTTGGTACAGTTTTGCTTTGGGCAAAAAGTGCGGCATGACTTGTTTTAAGAAGTTTTGCACCAGGATGAAGGCGTCTTCATTGTCGATCAAAATCTCGTCGATATTGCCACGCAAATGGTCGCGTAAGGCGCGGATGATGACGTTGCTTTCTTGAAACACCAAAAACGGTGCTGAATTTTCACCGGCAGAGCGTTCTATGGCTTCCCATAATTGCAGCAAATAGTTTAAATCCCACTGCAATTCTTCGACATTTTTGCCGCAACCGGCTGTCCTAACAATGAGTCCCATGCTTTCAGGAATCTCAAGCGCGGCCATCACTTCACGCAGGTCGCTGCGGGTTTCGCCTTCGATGCGCCGCGAAATGCCGCCGGCTTTGGGGTTGTTGGGCATCAGCACCAGATAAGTGCCGGCCAGACTAATGTAAGTGGTTAAAGCGGCGCCTTTGTTGCCGCGTTCTTCTTTTTCAATCTGAACGACGATTTCCTGGCCTTCTTTGATCAGGTCTTTGATGGCGGGACGGCGGCCGTCGTTTTCGACGCCCTCCTGGCGGTTACGGTAGAGTGGAGAAATTTCTTTGAAAGGTAAAAAACCGTGTTTTTCGGCACCGTAGTTAACAAAGGCGGCCTCTAAACTGGGCTCTACATGGGTCACTATCCCTTTGTAAATGTTAGACTTTTTTTGTTCTTTCGAAGGTACTTCTATGTCAAAATCGTACAGTTTTTGACCGTCTACCAAGGCGACTCGCAGTTCTTCTGCCTGCGTAGCGTTGATAAGCATTCTTTTCATTCAATATTCCTTGTTGTGTCCTGCTCCATGGTCAGATTTTACTGAACAGACTGGTTTGGGTCATTGTGTTTATGTAGGGGAGTCGCTGTCAATGTTGGCAGTCCGCCTAAAGCGCCTGCTGTTGGTAAGCGAAGCCACCCCAAATTAATAGCTTAATAATGGCTTAGTTTTTACGGTTTTTAGCGTCCGTTTCTGTATGTTGTCGTGGGTATCCCGGCCTTCGTTGGGTATGAGGAACGCGGATAGCGGCGCGGACAGAGCCTAAGCCAATAAATATTCTTTCTTCCAGTCTTGGTTGTAAATTCCGTCTTAAACAGGAGTTATAAATCGTTCGTCTAGGGTCGAACGATGAACCCGAAATCTTACAATGATGGCTTGGCGCGGTAAGAACCGCTGTTTTCATCACCATTGGGAGTGCTGCTGGTCAGTTTTATTCATGAAAACTGCAGAGCAAAAGTATGTTTTTTTTGTATTAAAAACTCGCTTAATATAGCAATCTTATTCCTATACATCAATTTAAAGAATCAATGGTAACGAGATGCTGGTATTATTTGCATTATGAATAATGAAGAAAAAAGCCTAACCCCACACGTCCAACTGGTCGAAATCACTGAAGAACAGTGCGATCAACGTCTGGACAATTTTTTAATCTCCCGCTTGAAGGGTGTGCCTAAAAGCCGAATTTATCGCATCGTCCGTAAAGGTGAAGTGCGCGTCAATAAAGGCCGCGTCGATGTCAAATATCGCCTGGCGGCTGGCGATATTGTTAGGATTCCGCCGGTCAGGGTGGCCGAACGCAGCGAAGAATCCTATGTGCCGCAGGGTTTGCAGGCGGCGTTGCAGCAGGGCATTTTGTTTGAAGATGACGGTTTCCTGATTGTCAACAAACCGGCAGGTTATGCTGTGCATGGCGGCAGCGGCGTCAGTTCCGGCATTATCGAAGGGCTGCGGTTGCTAAGGCCGGAGGCGCACTTTTTGGAGCTGGTGCATCGGCTGGATAAAGATACCTCCGGCTGTTTGATCATCGCCAAAAAACGCAGCGCGCTGAAACTATTGCACGCATTATTTCGCGATAATCACATCCATAAAACTTATTTGGCGCTGTTGGCCGGGCAATGGGCGAGGAAAAAGCTGATTGTCACTGCGCCGTTGCTAAAAAATGTCAGCAAAGGCGGCGAGCGCATGGTGGTCATTAGCCAGGCCGGTAAAGAAGCGGAAACGCTGTTTCGGCGGGTGAAATTATTTAGCGATTCGACGCTGGTCGAGGCTTCGCCCAAAACCGGGCGCACTCATCAAATCCGCGTCCATGCCGCCAGTCTCGGCCATCCCATTGTCGGCGACGAGCGCTATGGCCGCGATGACATTAATCATGGCTTTAAAAAACGGGGCTATAAGCGCATGTTTTTACATGCAGAAAAATTAAAATTTCAGCATCCAGTGACCGGGGTGGCGCTGACTATTTTGGCGCCGTTGCCAAAACCATTGGGCGATTTGTTAAAACATGAAGAACAGGTTTGATTTAATCATCTTCGACTGGGACGGCACGCTGGTCGATTCGATAGACTGGATTGTGCATTGTCTGCAAACGGCTGGCGAGCAATGCGGTTGCGGTATTCCTGAAGCGCAGGCGGCAAAGGACGTGATCGGTTTGTGCATCAGCAATGCCTGCAGCACGCTATTTCCGGGCGTTGACGAGACCACCTTGATGCGCTTGGTCGCGTGTTATCAGCAAACGTATGCCTCGTGGCAGGCAGGCCGGGGTGATTTATTTCCCGGCGTTTATGAGATGTTGCTGGAACTGAAACAATCCGGTTATCAACTGGCCGTTGCTACCGGCAAAACCAGGACCGGGTTGCAAAAAGCGCTACAGGCGACAGCGACGGAAGATTTATTTTGCATCACTCGATGCGCCGATGAGACAGCATCGAAACCCGATCCGCGCATGGTGCATGAAATTATCCGCCATACCCAGGCGGCAAATGAGCGGACTTTATTGGTTGGTGATTCGACACATGACTTGCAAATGGCGCTGAATGCCCAAATATCGTCGATAGCCGTATCGTGCGGGGCGCATCCTGAGCAGGTGTTGCAACACTATAAGCCGTTGCTGTGTTTACGGCAGCCGACGGAATTACTGAATATTATGAGAGGTTAAAGTATGGACAATCAGAACAAAACAGACGTCAGTCATGAAGCCGGTTGGGAGCGTGAGGTCATCGAGAAACTGGCCTTCGCGGCTGTCACCGAACAAAGGCGGGCGCGGCGCTGGAGCGTTTTTTTTAAGAGCTTGATGTTTGTATATTTGCTGGCGATATTTGGTGTCGCCGTATATCCAAAATTCAGTCAAAACATCGGTGGCGATAGTAAATATCATACGGCGGTCATTGATGTGGTTGGCATGATCGCCGAAGGCCAGAATGCGAATGCCGACAGCATTATTGAGAGCTTGAGAGATGCAGTCAAAGATGAGAAGACTAAGGGCATTATTTTACACGCCAATTCGCCGGGCGGCAGTCCCGTGCAGTCCTCTTATGTTTTTGATGAGATTAGGAAAATAAAGAAAGAGCGCCCTGATTTTCCGATTTATGCCGTTGTCAGCGATATTTGCGCATCCGGTTGTTATTATATTGCCTCAGCCGCCGACAAGATTTTTGTCAATCCTTCCAGTTTAGTGGGTTCTATCGGCGTACTGATGGATGGCTTCGGTTTTGTCGATGTCATGCAGAAATTGGGTGTAGAACGCAGATTGCTCACAGCCGGCGCGCATAAAGCCATGCTTGATCCGTTCTCACCGAGTAAAGAGGAAGAAACCCAGTATATACAAAGCCTGTTAAATCAAGTGCATCAGCAATTTATCGGTGCGGTTAAAGCCGGTCGCGGCGATCGTCTGAAAGAAAGCCCCGAGCTGTTTTCAGGCTTGGTCTGGACTGGCGAAGAAGGCATAAAACTGGGCATTGTTGATGCTGTCGGTACTCAAGATAGCGTCGCTAAAGAGCTGATTGGCGCAGAAACACGGGTAGATTTCAGTCAGCAGGAACATTTGCTCGATAAAATCGCCGGCAAATTGGGCGCGTCTTTCGGGCAAGCGTTTAGTAGCATGGTGCAAGGTGCGTCATTGCATTAAAGATTCAGCGTCGGTTCAGAGGGGCAGGATAAAATTTTGTTTCCCCCTGGCAATAGAGCGCGGCGTTTTGTCCGCGTTGTATTTTAGTCTACAGTGTGTGCCCAGATAGTTTGGATTGCCCATGAAAAATTTGCTTAAAGTCGTTTTAGTCGTCCTGTTTTTTTCCAGTAGCTGTTTGGCAAGCATTAGTTTGGACGAAGCGGCACAACAAATCATCGAAGGCACTTACAATAAAGTGCTGGGCGCGCAAACAGAAATTATCGACGGTAAAACCGTGCATATCATTAAAGTCCTCACTCCTGACGGCCGTATCCGCTATTACAAAATTGATGCGGAAACCGGTCAATTAGTCAATTAAATCCACGTCTATACCCCAACAAAATCATGCGCATTCTCGTTGTTGAAGATGAAGTAAAACTTTGTGAGCAAATTCAGCAGTTTTTTGCTGATAAAGGCTTTGCTGTTGATACCGCCAATACCGGTCGTGACGGCTATTACATGGGTAAGGAATACCCGATTGATGCGGCGGTGGTCGATATTGGCTTGCCCGATTTTTCCGGCATCGAACTGATCAGGCGGCTGCGTAAAGACAAGGTGACCGTGCCCATTCTGATTTTGACCGCGCGTAGCCGTTGGCAGGAAAAGGTCGAGGGCTTGGAAGCCGGGGCCGATGATTATCTGGTCAAACCGTTCCATTATGAAGAATTGCTGGCGCGAATTAACGCATTGATTCGGCGCTCTGTCGGCGCGGCGCATCCGGTATTGACCCATGACAATATCGAATTGGACACTGTCGCGCAGGAAGTCAGCGTATCCGGCGTCAGGCTGGATTTGACTGCTTATGAATACAAGGTGTTGGAATATTTGATGTTCCGCAAGGGCGAAGTTATTTCCAAAGCGGTGTTGACTGCCCACATTTATGACGAAGATTTTGACCGCGACAGCAACGTGCTGGAAGTGTTTATCGGGCGCTTGAGAAAGAAACTCGACCCCGACGGCAGCCGTAAACCCATTGAAACCTTGCGCGGACGCGGTTATACCATTCATGCCCAGCGCGATTAGATGAATTTTAGGGGCTATTTTTACCATGAAGGGCACGAAGATCACGAAGAAAAATAGTAACTGCCCAGCGAAAATACCAATAGAACACGGATGAAGCGGATAGGACAGATTTACACAGATTTTTTTAGAATGTGCTGTACTTTTAATCAGTGGTTATCCGTTCAATCAGTGCCATCCATTTTCTTTTTCTTTTTCGCTGATTAGTTACGAAAAATATAGCGTTTCCATGTTCCGGCGTAGGTAAGATAAAAAACAATGTTCTTTGTGTTCTTTGTGTTCTTTGTGCTCTTTGTGGTAAATAAAATGCTTTCTTCAGCACCGAAAATGAACAATAAGCCGCTTACTGCCGGGCAAAACTATCTGGACATTAATATTGCCACCCAGCAATTGACGTTGTATGTGGGCGAAAATGCGCTGCTGCATTATCCGGTTTCCACCGCCAAAAACGGTGCGGGTGAACAAAAAGGCAGCGAATGCACGCCGACCGGTTGGCACACAATCAGGGCTAAAATTGGCGCCGACCAGCCGTTGAATGCAGTTTTTGTCGGCAGGCGTGCTACCGGTGAAATCTACAATGCCGATTTGGCCTGGCAACATCCGCAACGCGACTGGATATTGACCCGAATTCTCTGGCTGGGCGGGCTGGAGCCGGGCAAAAACCGTTACGGCGAGGTCGATAGCAGTTGGCGCTACATTTATATCCACGGCTGCCCCGATCATTTAATGGACGGCAGGCCGCAGTCGCACGGCTGCATTCGGATGCACAATGCCGATGTGCTGGATTTGTTTAATCGAATTGACGTTGGGATTAAAGTTTATCTTCATGAATAAGGTTTTTTTTGTTGGCATAAAGGGGCTGAAATGGCGCGCATCGTTTTAGGTGTGGAATATGACGGCAGCGGTTTTTCAGGCTGGCAGTGGCAAACCCATCAGCGCAGCGTACAGCAGGTGCTGGAACAGGCCCTGTCGAAAGTCGCCAACCATCCTGTCACTGTGCAGTGCGCGGGCCGCACCGATAGCGGCGTTCATGCACTGGAGCAGGTGGTGCATTTCGATGCAAAAACCGAGCGCGACCTTCATGCCTGGATGCTGGGCGGTAACAGCAACTTGCCCGATGATGTCCGCATTACTTGGGTGAAACCGGCAGTGGCTGATTTCCACGCCCGCTACAGCGCCATTGCCCGATTTTACCGTTATGTCATTTTGAACCGGCCAATCAAGTCGGCCTTATTGCGCAATCAGACGACTTGGCAGCATCATCCGCTGGACGCCGATAATATGCACCGGGCGGCGCAATATTTGATTGGCAAACATGATTTTTCTTCGTACCGGGCGCAAGGTTGCCAGTCGAAAAGCCCGTGTCGGCAGATGTACTTTATCGATGTTTATCGCGAAGACGATAGGGTGATTATTGACTTGTCCGCCAATGCTTTTTTGCATCATATGGTCAGGAATATTGCCGGTGTGTTGATGGATATAGGGGCGGGCAAACAGCCGCTAAATTGGACTCAGGAGTTGCTTGAGGTGAAAAGCCGCAAGCTGGGCGGTATCACCGCGCCGCCTGACGGCTTGTATCTGGGCGCGGTTTATTACCCGGAGTATTACGGCATTAGCAAGCATCCGGTATTTGATAAGCTGCCGGTTGATGCCAAGCGGCATGATTAACCAATATTACAACCTGCTTGCTTCTTTGCAATTGCCCAAATATCAAGTAGATTGTCTACCTTTGTAAATAATAGCGATGATCGATATGAATAACTTTTTGTCTTTTCAAGTCCATGGTGGAGCCGATCACGGTGGCGGCGTTGCTGACAGCGTTGCGGGTCTGCTGACTTTTTTTGAGGGGCTTTCGGCTCAGAATGCTCCCGATATTTTTTCGGCCTTAATGCCGGGCATTGCCGCTATGGATAATATCCATCCGGTGCTGGTGCATTTTCCTATTGCTTTTTTATCGGTTTTTTTTGTTTTGGATATGATCGCTACGCTGGCAAAAAAACAGCAATGGCGCGATGTCGCCAGTTGGATGTTGTATTTGGGCGCTGTTACCGCTGTGTTTACGGTGATTGCAGGGTTCAATGCAGCAGGTTCAGTGGCGCATGGCGGGGAAGTCCATCCCATTATGGAGCGGCACAAGGATTTTGGTATTGCAGTGCTGTGTTTGGCGATTTTTTTGTCGATTTGGCGGGCAATTAGCGGTGGTGTGATTCAGGGCATTGCTAACGGATTTTTTCTTGTCCTTGCGGCGGCGATGTTTATAACCATGATGCTGGGCGCTGATTTAGGCGGCTTGATGGTTTATCAGCATGGCGTGGCAGTTAAGTCGCTTCAGATTGAAGTGCCTGGCGTTCACCAGCATGAGCATGCTGATGGAGCCGAACCTAATCATGAACACAAGCATGAACATGGGCACGACCACGCGCATTGATGCGATAACCGGGGTTCAGCTGAATGCTAAGTCGCATTATTTTATGGTATTCTACGCGGCTAACTTTTTTTGGTTAAATTCTCATATCACTTTATGCGAACTCGCGTTAAAATTTGCGGCTTTACCCGTGTTGAAGATGCCGTTTGTGCGGCGCGCTTAGGCGTCGATGCCATCGGCTTGGTGTTTTATCCGCCCAGTCCAAGGCATGTTGATATTGGACAGGCGATTAAGATTGTTAATGCGCTGCCGACCTTTGTTTCGGTCGTCGCCTTATTTGTCGATGAACAGGCATCGCGGATACGCGAAGTGTTGGCGCAGGTGCCGATAGATTGCTTGCAATTTCATGGTGATGAAACTCCTGATGCTTGCAGGCTTTACGGCAAGCGTTATATGAAGGCGTTGCGGATGCAAGACGGTATCGATATTCCAGCGTTGGCGCAGCATTATCACGATGCCTCGGCCTTGTTGCTGGATGCGTATCATCCGGGAGAAAAAGGCGGTACAGGCAACCGGTTCGACTGGAACAGGATTCCCGCCCATTGCGCTTTGCCGCTGGTGCTGGCGGGTGGATTGGATGCAGATAATGCCAGACAGGCGGTACAGACAGTAAGACCCTATGCGCTGGATGTGAGCAGCGGTGTGGAGGCGGAAAAAGGGCTAAAGGATGCGCTGAAAATGGCGGCATTTATAGATGAAGTTAACGAGGGTGACAGAATAATAATATGACAGAAAAATATAATATGCCCGATGAACGCGGGCACTTTGGCCCTTATGGCGGAATGTTCGTCGCAGAAACTTTGATCCCACCGATTCAGGAGTTGAATGCGGCGTATCAGCAGTATTTGCAAGATCCTGAATTCATCGCGGAATTAGACGCTGATTTGCAGCATTATGTAGGCCGACCTTCGCCTTTGTATCATGCCGAACGCTGGAGTCGCGAATTGGGTGGCGCGCAGATTTATCTGAAACGTGAAGATTTAAACCATACCGGCGCGCATAAAATAAACAATACCATCGGTCAGGCTTTATTGGCCAAACGCATGGGCAAAACCCGCATTATTGCTGAAACCGGCGCAGGCCAACACGGTGTGGCGACAGCGACGGTTGCCGCAAGGCTGGGATTGGAATGCGTGGTTTACATGGGCGCAGTCGATGTGGCGCGTCAATCGTTAAATGTGTATCGGATGAAGTTGTTGGGCGCAAAAGTTGTCGCCGTTGAATCAGGGTCAAAGACCTTGAAAGATGCGTTAAATGAAGCGCTCAGAGATTGGGTAACCAATGTCGATAACACTTTTTATATTATTGGCACGGTAGCAGGCCCGCATCCTTATCCGGCGATGGTCAGGGATTTTCAGACCATTATCGGCCGCGAAGCTAAGCAGCAATGTTTGGCGCAGGTCGGACGTTTGCCGGATGCATTGGTTGCTTGTGTTGGCGGCGGTTCCAATGCCATCGGTTTGTTTTATCCGTTTATTGACGATCATTCCGTCAAAATAATCGGTGTCGAAGCGGCGGGTGACGGCGTTGAAACCGGCCGTCATTCGGCGCCTTTATGTGCGGGTCGCCCCGGCGTTCTGCATGGCAACCGGACTTATCTGATGGAAGATGACGACGGTGAAATCATCGAAACACATTCGATTTCGGCGGGTCTGGATTATCCGGGCGTAGGCCCCGAACATGCCTGGCTGAAAGATACCGGCCGCGCTGAATACGTCAATATTACCGACACTGAGGCGATGGCAGGTTTTCATGCGCTAACTCGAATGGAAGGTATTATCCCGGCGTTGGAATCAAGCCATGCGATGGCTTACACCATGAAGCTTGCGCCCACTATGAGCAAAGACGAAATTATCATTGTCTGCCTGTCCGGTCGCGGCGATAAAGACATGCAAACGATAGCGCAACGCGAGGGGATAGAACTATGAGCCGATTAGCCGCTACCTTTGAAGCCCTGGCCGAATCAGGGCGCAAGGCCTTAATCCCGTTTATCACCGCAGGCGATCCGAAACCGGATTTCACCTTGCCGATGATGCATGCGATGGTTGAGGCTGGTGTCGATGTGATCGAATTGGGCATCCCGTTTTCCGATCCGATGGCGGACGGGCCGGTTATCCAACGCGCCAGCGAGCGCGCTTTGGAGCATAAAATGAGTTTGCGCCGCACCTTGACCATCGTCAGCGAATTTCGGCGAACCAACCAACATACGCCGGTGGTGCTGATGGGTTATGTCAACCCGATTGAAGCCATGGGCTATGAAGATTTTGCCAATGCCGCGCAACGTGCCGATATTGATGGCGTGTTGACGGTCGATTTGCCGCCGGAAGAAGCCGAAGAATGCAGTATCTTGTTGAAGGCACGCGGTATTGATCCGATTTTCCTATTGGCGCCGAATAGCAGCGACGAGCGTATTAAAAAGATGGATACCGTCGGTTCAGGTTATCTTTATTATGTGTCGCTAAAAGGCGTGACCGGTGCCGGGCATTTGGATGTCGTCGATGTCGAAAACAAGCTCAATCAAATCAGGGGCAATACCGGTTTGCCGGTGGCTATCGGTTTTGGTGTCAAAGACGCACAAACGGCCAAGACTGTCGCTGGATTAGGTGATGGTGTGGTGGTCGGCAGCGCCTTGATCAGCAAAATCGAAGCGAACCTGGATGACCAGGAACGCGCCAAACAAGACATTATTGAATTATTGACTTCCATGCGCCAAGCCATGGACAGTGTTTAAAATATATTGCTGAAATACCATAGGGCATACGCATGAGTTGGTTTGAGAAGTTAATCCCGTCAACAATCAGGACGGAAGGGTCGAGCAAAAAAGGCACTGTGCCCGAAGGTTTGTGGAACAAGTGCCCTAGCTGTAATGCGATCCTTTACAATACGGAACTGGAAAGAAATTTCAGTGTTTGCCCAAAATGCGAGCACCACATGCGCATTTCAGCCAGAACCCGCTTGACGATGTTTCTTGATGAAGGCGGCCATGAAGAAATCGGCAAACAGGTTAAGCCGGTTGATCCGTTAAGGTTCAAAGACAGCAAGAAATATAAAGACCGTATCACCCAAGCACAAAAACAAACCAAAGAAAATGATGCACTGGTGGTGATGAAAGGCCAGCTAAAAGGTCGCGATATTGTGGCTGCTGCGTTTGATTTTGGTTTTATGGGCGGCTCTATGGGTTCCGTGGTCGGTGAAAAATTCGTTCGTGGCGTCAATAAGAGCCTGGAATTGGGTGTGCCGTTTATTGTCTTTACCTCCAGCGGCGGCGCGCGTATGCAGGAATCGTTGTTTTCGTTATTTCAGATGGCGAAAACCAGTGCGGCATTGGCCAAGCTGTCCGATGCCGGCGTACCCTATATTTCCTTTATGACCGACCCGACTATGGGCGGCGTTTCCGCCAGTTTAGCCATGCTGGGCGATATTAATGTGGCCGAACCGAATGCTTTAATCGGTTTTGCTGGCCCCCGTGTCATCGAGCAAACCGTGCGTGAGAAATTGCCGGAAGGCTTTCAGCGTAGCGAGTTTTTGCAAGAGCATGGCGCTATCGATATGATTATCGACCGGCGTGAAATGCGCGATAAAATAGCCTCAATTTTGGCTATGCTGATGGCGGGTAGGGAAGGGGCGTCGCCAAAAATACCGGTGGTTACGCCATTAATCGAGGCGGAAACCAACGTCACCGAGGCTATTGGCATTGCCACGGATGATGCCCCGCATCAGCCGAAGCAGGACGTCTGACACACAGCGGATGATGCGTTTTGATTCGCTACAGGGTTGGCTGGCGTGGCAGGAAAGCTTACATCCTTTAGTCATTGATTTGGGCTTGGAGCGGGCGGCGCAGGTTTTTCATGCACTGAACCCTGATTATGTCAAACCGCCAACCCTTACTATCGGCGGCACTAATGGCAAAGGCTCGTCGGTGGCCTATCTTGAAGCCATTTATACGGCTCAGGGTTATCGGGTAGGTGCTTATACCTCGCCGCATATCCTGAAATATAACGAACGGATAAAAATAGACGGCAAACCGGTGTCGGATGAGCTGATTTGTGCGGCCTTTGCCCGCATAGAAGCGGTACGCGGCGACACCTCATTAAGCTATTTTGAATTCGGCACTTTAGCGGCATTGGACATATTTTACCGCGCCGGGGTTGATGTGCAGTTGCTTGAAGTCGGCCTCGGTGGACGACTGGATGCGGTCAATATTATCGATCCCGATGTGGCGTTGATTACCAGTATCAGCATCGACCATGTCGAATGGCTGGGCGGCACCCGGGAAGCTATTGCACGGGAAAAAGCCGGTATTTTTAGGGCTGGAATGCCCGCCATTACCGGCGACCCGGCCCCCCCTGACTCTTTGCTACAAAGCGCGATTGACCGGCAGACACTGTTGTATTGTATCGGCAAGGATTTTGGTTATAGCCAGCAAGCAACGGGTTGGGATTGGTTTTCTAAAGACCGGCAGTTGTTGCAATTACCGGCACCGGGTTTAAAAGGCGAGCATCAGTATCGCAATGCAGCAGCGGTTGTTTTGGCAGTAGACAAAATGGCTGGGTTATTGCCTGTCACTGAAACATCAATTAGGCAAGGCTTGGAACAGACTCATTTGGCTGGGCGCTTTCAGCTGATTGATGGGGAAATTCCGGTGCTGCTGGATGTCGGGCATAATCCGCAGGCGGTCAGGACTTTGGCTGATCATGTGGCGGCGGTGTTTCCCGATAAACGCATACATGCGGTTTTTTCGATGATGAAAGATAAAGATATTGCCGGCGTCCTTGAAATTATGAATGGCGTTGTTTACGACTGGTTTTTTGCGCCGTTGGCAAATCCACGGGCAGCGACCGAGCCGCTTATGCGGGAAATTTTTGCACAAAGCCCGGTGTCTCGGGTTTCTTTCGGTTTTGCTGGTTTTGCCGACGCGTTTTCTGCGGCAAAAAATCAGTCACGGGAAGGCGATTTGTTATTGGTTTTTGGATCTTTCTTTTTGGTATCTGAGTGCTTGGTTGAATTTGAGAATAAGTGAGTAGACGAAATGGATCATGAATTAAAACAACGTTTGATAGGTGCCGTCGTGGTGACGGCGCTGTGTGCAATTTTTATTCCTATGCTGTTTGATGATCCTGTCGATAACAGCGGCCAATTAGTCAGTGAGCTGAGTATTCCTGCGCCTGCTGATTCGGGGACGGCCAATAAACAATTGCCGACCGGTGCCGATCAGGTGTTAAAACCGATCGAAGAAGAGCCTTTATCTACTGATACGGTTGCGACTGAAGAAATGGCTGAACCTGAAGCCAGTCAGTTGAAACCGGAGCGCTCGGCCGGCGAGCCTTTATACGCCGAATCGGCAGGTTATGATGATTCCGGTGAGGGGGATTTTGCAGAACCTGCGCCAGCATTGCCGGCAAAAAAACCGGTGGTACAAGCAGTAGTGCCCAAAACCAAGCCTAAAGCGGCGGAACCGTTGGCGCCAGCGGTAAAGAAACCGCCGCAGCCTGCTAAGGAAGCCGAGGCTGTTAAACCGCCTGCTGCGGCAAAAAAGATAATTGAAGCGATAGCCGAACCGAAAAAACCGGCTGTGGAAGCGAAAGCGCCGGCAAAATTGGAGCGCTGGTATATTCAATTGGGTAGTTTCAGTAAGAAAGAAAATGCCATGTCGCTGTGGAATAGTTTGCATGATCAAGGTTTGCCGGTGTCACTGGATACCGTTAAAACCGATAAAGGCGCCACGTACCGGCTTCGGATTGGCCCTGAACTGGATAAGAAAAAAGCGGCGGCGATGAAGTCAAGATTGGATAAGCAAAATATTGACGCCATTCTGCTTGCCGAGTGATAGCCTAAATTGCTGTATGATTTGGATAGATTTTACCCTTAGCGGGGTGGTTTTTATTACGGTGGTCATCGGAGCGTTACGCGGCTCTATTAAGGAAGTTTTTTCGTTGGTATTCTGGGCGCTGGCAACTTGGGTGAGTCTGCGATTTAGTCGCGAGTTTTCGGTTTTGCTGGAATCCGTTGTTAAGCAGCCCTCAGCCAGATTGGCAGCCTCTTTTATCGTTTTATTTGCAATCACCTTGACCCTAGGCGGTTTAATCGGCTTTTTATTGGGTGTGTTGGTTGAAAAAAAACAACTGAACTTTATCGACCGTTTCGGCGGCATGGTAAGCGGTTTGCTTCGCGGCAGCATTGTTGTTCTTGTCGTGATTACAGTGGCAGGGTCGACGCCTTTGTCCAAAGATTCCTGGCGGAATGAATCAGTCTTGATTCCACCGGTTCAATCGCTCGCGCTCTGGTTGCGAGATCATATTTCATCAGACCCGGCGCGACTCGCCGCGACTTCTTCTGTTACTTCCTACAAAACAATACAGGTTAAAAAATAATGTGTGGTATTGCTGCTATCGTTTCACATCAGACTGTTAATCAGGATTTATATGATGCCCTGACAGTGTTGCAACACCGAGGCCAGGACGCCGCGGGCATCGTCACTTGCGAGGGCGGGCGGCTGCATTTACGCAAGGAAAACGGCTTGACCCGCGATGTCTTTACCAATGCCCAAATGCTGAAATTAAAAGGCAATATGGGCATAGCTCATGTGCGCTATCCAACGGCGGGGTGCACCAGTTCTGCTGAAGCACAGCCTTTTTATGTGAACTCCCCTTTTGGCTTGACGCTGGCGCACAACGGCAATTTGACTAACACCGAAGAGCTAAAAAAAGCGCTGTTCGTAGAAGATCAGCGTCATATCAACACCGATTCTGATTCCGAAGTGCTGTTGAATGCCTTTGCCCACGAATTGCAAAGCCTGGGCAAATTGCATTTGACCGTGGACGATGTTTTCAAGGCGGTTGCCGGTGTACATCGCCGTTGTCGCGGCGCTTATGCGGTTGTCATTATGATTGCCGGATTCGGTATTTTAGGCTTTAGAGATCCTCATGGTATTCGGCCTATTGTTTTTGGCACAAGGCAGTCTGAACAAGGCCCGGAGTTCATGCTGGCATCGGAAAGCGTCGCCCTCGATGTGTTGGGTTTTGACCTAGTCAGGGATATAGCGCCCGGCGAAGCGGTGTTTATTGAAAAAACCGGCGTTTTGCACACCCAGCAATGTGCAGAAAAAATAGACCATTGCCCGTGCATTTTTGAATATGTTTATTTTGCCCGGCCGGATTCGATTATTGACCGCATTTCGGTGTACAAGGCGCGCTTGCGTATGGGCGAAAAATTGGCGCAAAAAGTGTTGAGGGAATGGCCTGACCATGACATCGATGTAGTGATTCCGATCCCTGACACTAGCCGGACAGCGGCTTTACAGATGGCAAACAGTCTGGGCGTCAAGTACCGCGAAGGCTTTATCAAAAACCGCTACATTGGCCGGACTTTTATTATGCCGGGGCAGAAAATGCGGGAAAAATCGGTCAGGCAAAAGTTAAACGCCATCGGTCTTGAGTTTGAAGGCAAGAATGTGTTGCTGGTGGACGATTCCATCGTCAGAGGCACAACCTCCGCGCAGATTATTCAAATGGCGCGTGATGCCGGTGCCAAGAAAGTATATTTTGCCTCTGCTGCACCGCCGGTGCGCTACCCCAATGTTTACGGCATCGACATGCCGGCCGCCAATGAGCTGATTGCCCATGACCGCACCGAAGACGAGGTCTGTACGGCAATAGGCGCAGACCGGGTCATTTATCAGGATTTGGGTGATTTGATTGATGCGGTGGGTAAAGGTAACAGGGATATCCAGCATTTTGACACCTCCTGTTTCAGCAAAAAATATATCACCGGCGATATTGACGACGCCTATTTGGAGCGCACCGAAGCGTTGCGTAATGACAGCGCACAGGGAAGCCGGAACTCGGAAAGCTTCATTATCGGTATGCAGAATGGGGATTGAGGATAAGCCGGTAGATAACGTTTTTTAACTAATTGAAGAAATTTTTTACCACGAAGGACACGAAAAGCACGAAGAAAAATAATTACCTTCGTGCGCTCCGCTCCGTGTACTTCGTGGTGAATAAAATGCTTTTAACAAATATATATAACCATGACAGACGACATTAACTGGAACGACTACACACTGGAAACTCAGGCCATCAGGGCAGGGCATCGGCGCACCCACGAAGACGAACACAGCATCCCGATTTTTACTACTTCCAGTTATGTGTTCAAGAGTGCGGAAGAGGCCGCTTTGCGTTTTACCGGACAAAAGCCCGGCAACATTTACTCGCGTTTTACCAACCCCACCGTGAGCGCGTTTCAGGAAAGGCTGGCGTTAATGGAGAAAGGCGAACGCTGTCTGGCGTTTTCGTCAGGCATGGCGGCGATTATGGCGGTCGGCATGGGCTTGCTTAAAGCCGGTGACCATGTGGTCTGTTCGCGCGGCGTGTTCGGCAATACTGTGTTGATGTTCCAGAATTATTTCGGCAAATTCGGCGTGACTACCGATTTTGTCGATTTGATTGATAGCGCGGCCTGGGAAGCGGCGATTAAACCCAATACCCGGTTTCTGTTTCTGGAAACGCCGTCCAATCCGTTGACTGAAATTGCCGATATTTCGCTGCTTGCCGACATTGCGCATAAACACGGCTGTTTGTTGGTTGTTGACAATTGTTTTTGTACGCCTGCGCTGCAAAAGCCTTTGGAACTGGGCGCGGATATTATCGTCCATTCGGCCACCAAATACATAGACGGGCAGGGACGCTGTGTCGGCGGTGCCGTTGTTGCCAGTGATGAGATTATAGAAAAGCATATTTATCCGTATTTGCGCACCGGCGGTTCGACCATGAGCCCTTTCAATGCCTGGGTGTTTTTGTCCGGCCTGGAAACTTTGGCAATCAGGATGAAGGCGCATTGCGACAACGCTTTTGAACTGGCCCGTTGGCTGGAGAAACAAACCGGCGTGGACAAAGTCCACTACCCCGGCTTGCCGTCCCATGCGCAGCACCAATTGGCCGCACGCCAGCAAAGCCATTTCGGCGGCATCGTCAGTTTTGAACTGACCGGCGGTAAGGATCATGCCTGGAAACTGATCGACGCCACCGCTTTGCTGTCGATTACCGCCAATCTGGGCGATGTCAAAACCACTATCACCCATCCGGCCACTACCACGCATGGCCGATTAACGCCTGAAGTCCGGGCAGCAGCAGGCATTAAAGACGGCTTGGTCAGGCTTTCAGTCGGGCTGGAAAATATTGAAGATATTAAAAAAGATATTTTAAGGGGCTTATAAAGCGGCGATTTAAGATCATCACCACAGGACATGAAGAATGAAGCTTCGTGCTCTTCGTGTCCTTCGTGGTGAATAAAGACCTGTCTGGGTTGAGAGATTTGATGTTGCCGCGAGTAATGAGACGTTACGATGTATCTTAACTGGAAAAAAATTGCAGCGAGGTGTTGTCAATGACCAGAATGTCGTTGGTGTTTAAGCGCAGTAGCTTGTCATCAATGGGGACGTTGTTTAGGGTGATGGTGCCGCTGTTTTCCAGCACCGAAACGAAATAGCCGTCTTTTCTTTTTGAGATGGCAATGACGCCACTGCCGTTATGACCGAGCCGGGTCATCGCATTTTTTAATTGCAGGATTTTGCCGATATTGTTGCCGTTTAGCACTTGTAAATTGGCTGTAGACGTTGTGTGCGCCTCGCTGCCAAGTTCCTTATTAAGCGATTTTACATCGTCATCAACAGGACGTCTGGGCGCTTCCATTGATTCTGTCGTATTGAAGATGATGTCATGTTTACCCATGGATAGGGTATCGTTGTTGTTGAGCTTGCAGGTTTTGACTCTTTCGCCGTTGACGATCAGCGGGAATTCATCATTGAGCTGCTTAATAGTGCAATCGTTGTCGCGAATAATGATGACGGCGTGAGCCGGGGCGACTGCCAGGCTATCAATGGTCAAATCGTTGGTTTCATCGCGTCCGATATGGGCAATGCCGTTTTCAAATACACTTGAATGGATTGCCTTATCTTTAAAAAAAACAGTGAGTTTTGCCATTGAATTGGTGATGCAGCTGTAAATAGATTTTGATTATAGTCGGTATTATTTTAGTTATTCAAGAAATTCGATTTTTTTGCTGATAATGTCTTTTCTTTGGCATTGACGGTCTATTGTCTGGACATAAACTTGACTAGCTTAACGCTGTTTTCATCCCGTTTGATGATTTCCAGAATGTATCCGTGTAATTTAATGCTGGTGCCGATTTCCGGTATCGTTTCCATGAATTCAATGATCAGCCCGTTCAGCGTTTTCGGGCCTTCTGTCGGCAGCGACCATTGGTTAATGCGGTTGAGTTCGCGGATGGTGATGTTGGCGTCAACCAGAAAACTGCCGTCGCTTTGCACTCTGACGGCGTCGTCGTCGGTAATCAGTTCGCCCACAATTTCCTGTAATAAGTCATCGAGTGTCACCAGTCCCTGCACATCGCCATATTCATCGACGACCAAACCGATGCGGTTTTTTTCATGTTTAAAGCGTTGCATTTGGTTATGCACCGGGGTGCTTTCGGGAATAAAGCTAGGTTTGTCTAGGCAGCTAATGATGGTTTGTTTGTCAAAATCCGGCAAATTGATCAGCGCCAGCACTTTTCTTAAATGTAGGAAGCCGATAATACGGTCGATGCTGGTTTTGTAGACCGGTAATCGGGTATGCGGGCTGGTTTTAAGCTGGCTGATGATGTCGTCAATTGTCGACTCAAGGTCAATGCCAATGACTTCATTGCGCGGCGTCATGATGTCTTCAACGGTGGCCGATTCGAGGTCGAGTATGCCCATCAGCATTTTTTGGTAGCGGGGCGGCATTAGGCTTTCTGCATCGCTGATGATGCTTTTTAATTCGTCTTTATTGAGCGTTTCGGGGCGGTTTTTTTTGACATCGATGCCGATGATACGCAGCAATAGGCTGACAAATAAATTGACGAACCAGACGATGGGATACAGTATTTTTAATAACGGGGTGTAGATCCAGGCGCCCGGAAAAGCCATGAGCTCTGGTTTGACGGCGGCAACGGTCTTAGGTGTCACTTCCGAGAAAATCAGCATTATGATGGTCAAAATGCCGGCGGCAATCGGTACGGCAGATTCTTCGTCGGCGAACAGCTTAATCGCAATGACGGTGGCTATTGAGGAGGCGAAATTATTGACAAAATTATTGCACAGTAAAATCAGGCCCAGTAAGCGGTCGGGGCGTTGCAGCAAACGCTGCGCCTTGATTGCGCCGGAATGTTTTAGTTTGACCAGATGCCTTAAACGATAGCGGTTTAGCGTCATTAAGGCGGTTTCCGTGCCGGAAAAAAAGGCCGAAAGAATAAGCATAGCAGCCAGTATGCCAAATAGCATACTAAGGGGGATGTCGTTCAAAGAATGTGTACTCTGGGGTAGTGAAAACGGCTCTAGTGTCTATGATGAGAAATTTTTGTCAAGCCTCGATACGCGTTGCTGATTGATTTGTTTATGTAATTTACCTTAAAAAAACACTAGAACATGATGAAATAAAAAGAATTTTGACAGCGTGTTTGTTCGATGTTTAACTTTAACTAATGGTTTAATATATAAAATGAACTATATTTTAACGTCGGAAAAGATGATGCGCCGCAACTGTTTTGCGGAAAGTTGGGCTAATTCAATTGGCCTGTTAATGTGAATGATGAGTGAAAAAATATGGCGTTGCCGCGTATTTTGTTAATTGACGACAATAAAACAAGAATTCAACAGCTAGAAGCGGTTTTCCTGTTTATGGGTTACGCAACCGAAAGCGCGGGTTCAGCCGATTACGAAGCCTTTTTTAACCAGGTCGAGCATCCGTTGTCCGGGGTTTTTGTCGGTGACGGCCTTGAAAAACAAGCCACGGTAATTGCTCATATTGTGCAGCAGGCGAATAAGATCCCGGTTATTTTGTTGATTAACAAGGGAACGGCGCTGCAGGTTTCGTCTATGGTGACTCATAGCGTGACTCAGGTGCTGGAATGGCCGACCACTTATTCGCTGTTGAAGCCGGTACTCAATAAGCTGGCGGCAGTCGACCGGTCATCGGTGGCTTTTGTCGTGCGTGAAGGCGCTGAGCGCCGCTCGTCGCCGCTGATTGAGCGCTTAAAAGGCAAGAGTCGGGCGATTGTCGATATCCGTAAGTTAATTGGCCAAGTGGCCGAATCGGACGCTACGGTGTTAATTTTGGGCGAGTCGGGCACCGGCAAGGAAGTCGTTGCCCGTGCTTTGCATGATGCGTCTTTACGCAAAGACAAGCCGTTTGTGCCGATTAATTGCGGCGCGATTCCCGGCGAGTTGTTGGAAAGCGAGTTGTTCGGCCACGAGAAAGGCGCGTTTACCGGCGCTTTAAGCACCCGGCAAGGCCGTTTTGAAATGGCCGAAGGCGGTACGCTGTTTCTGGATGAAATTGGCGACATGCCCTTGGCTATGCAGGTCAAGTTATTGCGGGTATTGCAGGAGCGCACCTTTGAGCGCGTGGGCAGCAACAAAACCATTCATTGCGATGTGCGGGTGATTGCGGCAACGCACCGGCATCTTGAAGATGAGATTAAGGCAAACCGGTTCCGGGAAGATCTGTTTTATCGGTTAAATGTTTTTCCTATCGAAATACCGGCGCTAAAAGACCGCTCTGAAGATATTCCATTGCTGGTCAATGATCTGGTTGCGCGTATGGAAGCGTCCAATCGCGGCACGGTGCGGCTGACTAACGCGGCGTTGTCGATGTTGATGCAGCATGTTTGGCCGGGCAATGTCAGGGAATTGGCTAACCTGATTGAACGCCTCGCTATTATTAATCCTAATGGCTTGGTCGATGCGGCCGATTTGCCGGAAAAATTTCAACAATATCAGGCGGTCGAAGATGCCGATTATGAAGATACGGTTGATGGTGGCGAGGCCGATAGCCTAGATAATAGTGAATTATCCGAGCAGATTGATGTGATTCGCACCTTTCATGGCACATCGTCTTTGGCGCAGTTGCCCCAGGAGGGTATGGATTTGAAAGAATATTTGAATATCCTGGAGGTTGATTTGATTCGTCAGGCTTTAAATGAATGTAGCGGGGTGGTGGCCCATGCCGCCAAACGTCTGAATATGCGGCGAACAACGCTGGTTGAGAAATTACGCAAATACGATTTGTAGCGCTGGGATAAGTCAATTTTTTGGCAGCACTGCTTTTAATGTGTTGAATAGATAGGTTTAAATGCCTGGTCTGATTTTTGCTTGTTGTTAAATGGATATATTTCATCTGTAAAAACAAGAGCAAACAGACATGAATACTGATTACACTCAAAAAAAGCAGAAAACCGAACAGCTCACCGATGCGTTCCGTATTTTCAATCAGCTGTCGAAAAAATTATCTGATTCTTATCAGGGATTAGAAGAGCAGGTTGCTAAGCTGCATGGCGAGTTGGCTTTTGCCCATAGCGAGCGGCTTAAAACCCTTGAGGAAAAGGAAAAATTAGCCAGTCGCCTGGAAAAAATATTGGCGGCGCTGCCTGCCGGCGTGATTGTGTTGGATGCGAACGGCAAAATTCTGGATTGTAACGCGGTGGCGGCGGACTTTTTAGGTGAAGCGTTGATTGGCCGAGATTGGCTCACTGTGGTTGCGCGCAGTCTAATTCCGGTTGCCGGCAATCCGCATGAACGCCAGTTGTGCAATGGTAAGCGGGTGAATATGACGGTCAGTAAGGACCTAGCTTGCACGGCTGCCGCCGATTCAGGGCAAGTTATTTTGCTGTCGGATGTCAGCGAAATGCGTAATTTGCAGGATATGCTCAATCAGCAAAAACACTTGTCGGCGATGGGTGAAATGGTCGCAAGCATGGCGCATCAGGTCAGGACGCCGCTGGCGACAGCGATTCTTTATGCGTCGCAAATGAGCAGTCCGGCGCTGGATGCCGAAAAACGGCAACGGTTTTCGCAAAAAATTCTCGAACGTCTGCAATATCTGGAAAGACAGGTTAACGATATGTTGATTTTTGCCAAGGACGGGCGCTTGGCGATGGAGACTTTTTCGCTGGCTGAGCTGCTAAATCATCTCAAGGAAGCGGTGAAAGACTATACCGGCAACGGCGGCATTGATTTGCAGATTAGCAACACGGTAAAAGATGACCTTATGTTGGGCAATGAAAATGCCCTGCGAGGCGCGTTGCTTAATTTATTGAATAATGCGGTCGATGCGGTGGGTCAGTCTGGCTGTATACACATTAATGTCGCGCAGCTAGATGATTGTCAGCTGTGCATGGTGATTAAAGATAACGGCCCGGGCATTGCGAAAGAGTTGTGCCAGCGCATTTTTGAGCCGTTTTTTACCACTAAAACTCACGGTATCGGCTTGGGTTTGGCCGTTGTCGATAGTGTGGTGAAGGCGCATGGCGGCCGTGTCGAGGTGGAATCAACGCTGGGATTGGGTACTGTTTTTTCGTTAGTGTTGCCTTGCATCAATCCGGTGCTGAAGGTGTTGCCGGGTGGTTTTTCACACAAGGCCGTTCTGCCTGATGGCCTTCGGGTCAATGCAAATGTGTCCGGCAAACAGCGCCATGAAAGCCAGGATCAGGGAGAGCTAAGCCATGAAGCAGTATGACGTATTGGTAGTAGAGGACGATCTGTCCTTATGTGAAGCGCTTTGCGATACGCTGGAGATAGGCGGTTATCGGGTGGTGTCTGCACGTAACGGCACCGAAGCTTTGGTGAAGCTGGAGCAAAGTCAGTTCAAACTGGTCGTTAGCGATGTGCAGATGCCGGTTATGGACGGTTTTCAGTTATTGAAAAATATACAGCATAAATATGCCGCTACACCGGTGCTGTTGATGACCGCTTTTGGCACTATTCCGAAAGCGGTTGAAGCGATGCAGGCGGGCGCTGCCGATTATCTGATCAAGCCTTTTGATGCTGAGGCGCTGGTTAACAAGGTGGCTGATTATGTGGTCGCCAATCCGGTTGCGGCGAATACGGCCGATAATCAGCGGGTGGTGCAAGACGAGAGCATGAAAAAGCTGTATGCACTGACAGCCAAGGTCGCCAAAACCGAGGTGACGGTGTTGCTGCAGGGTGAAAGCGGAACCGGTAAGGAAGTGATTGCCCAGTATATTCATCAAAATTCGACCCATTATCAGGGGCCTTTTATTGCGGTTAATTGTGCGGCTATTCCTGAAAATATGCTGGAAGCGATGTTGTTTGGTTATGAAAAAGGCGCTTACACCGGTGCGGTTCAGTCGATGCCGGGGAAATTTGAGCAAGCCCAGGGCGGCACCTTGTTGCTGGATGAAATAGGCGAGATGGATTTAGGGCTGCAGGCAAAAATATTGCGGGTGTTGCAGGAAAAAGAAGTCGAGCGTTTGGGCAGTTATAAAAAAATCAAGCTGGATGTCAGAATTTTGGCGGCGACTAATCAGCGCCTGAAAGAGCAGATGGAGCAGGGGCGTTTTCGCGAGGATTTATATTATCGCCTGAGCGTGTTTCCGCTTAACATTCCGCCGCTACGCAAGCGGCCGGGCGATATTTTGCCGCTGGCGCAAGAATTAATGCAGCGGCATGGCACCGACGGCAAAAAACTGCCTGAGTTTGATGCCCAGGCGGAGGTAAAAATGCTGGCCTATAGCTGGCCCGGTAATGTCAGGGAGTTGGATAACGTGGTGCAGCGGGCGCTTATTTTGCGTAGCGGCAACACCATTACCGTCGATGATTTGGTGTTTGAAGATATGGCGGAAACGCCGCAAATTGGGCTGTCGGTGCCTCAAAATATTGAGTCTTTACAGGCCGTTGGCGGTCTGGGCGATGGGGTGCGCTCGGCTGAGGAAAGTATTATTTTGCAAACCTTACAAATGGAAAAGGGCAGCCGTAAAATAACCGCCGAAAAGTTGGGTATCAGCCCTAGAACATTGCGCTATAAAATGGCCAGGATGAAAGATTCGGGCGTTATTATTTCATGCTAATATGTGGCATTAAAAATGCTTTGCTGTTTGTACTATTGTTAGAGAATTGAAGAGGAAACCCCCATGAGTGAGATGAATGTAAATCAAGTTTTGGCTCAGATGCGGGCGATGTCACTTGAGGCGGGTAGCTCTAAAGTGACAGAGACCGGCGGGGGCGGTGCCGATTTTGCCGCGATGCTAAAGCAAACCATTGGCGCCGTTAACGAGACCCAACAAACCGCCGGAAAAATGACAACGGCGTTTGAGACCGGGGATACTAATGTCAGCTTGGCTGAGGTGATGGTGGCTTCGCAAAAAGCGAGTGTTTCATTTCAGGCCATGTTACAAGTCAGAAATAAATTAGTTGAAGCCTATCAAGATGTCATGAATATGCCCATGTAGTACCACACACCGTAAATTAAATAATGAGCGAACAGGGTAATACCAGTCTAGTTGAAACAAATCGCCCGCATGAGCCCGCAACAAATGACAAGGGGCATCTTGAGGGGAAGGCGTCTCATATTCTAGCCGCCACTGCCGAGGCGCATCCGGCAATTAAAGGCTTGGCTGGTCTGACCATAGTGCGGCAGGTTGGCCTGATGTTGGGCTTGGCCTTGAGTGTAGCTATCGGTGTAGCTGTGGTGCTGTGGTCGCAGGAATCGTCTTACGGACGTTTGTATGCCGAGCTTGGCGAAAGCGATGTCGCTGAAATTATTGAAGTCCTTAATACTGAAAATATTAAATATAAAGTTGAAAACGGTTCCGGTGCCATTATGGTGCCGATGGACGAGGTAAGCGCAGTTAAGCTCAAGTTGGCGGCTCAGGGTTTGCCTAAAAGCAATAGTTTGGGCTATGAGTTGCTGGATAAAGATCCGGGCTTTGGCACCAGTAAAAGTGTCGAATTGGTGCGTTTCCAGCGTGCGCTGGAAGGTGAAATCGCACGTACTATCATGTCTATTCAGACGGTCAAATCCGCTAGGGTGCTGTTGGCGATACCGGTGCAATCGGTGTTTGTGCGCGAACGTAAAAAACCTAGTGCGTCGGTTATGCTCAATTTGTATCAAGGCCGGTCGCTGGATAAAGGCCAGGTCGAGTCTATTATTCATTTAGTCGCTTCCAGTGTGCCGCAATTGGAGGCCGAACAAGTCACTGTAGTTGATCAAAAAGGTCAGTTGTTAAACAGCAAAGATTCTTCCGTTGCCGGCAATTTGACCATCAAGCAGTTTGAATACAAGAAAAATATTGAAGAACATCTGATGGGGCGGATTGAAAATATTTTATCGCCGTTAGTGGGTGGAGATAGGATGCGCGTACAGATTTCAGCGGATGTGGATTTTACCGAGACCGACAGAACACAGGAAATGTTCAACCCGGATTTGCCAGCTTTGCGTAGCGAGCAAACCTCGGAAGAGCAAAATTCATTGTCTGCGCAAGGTGTTCCCGGTGCGTTATCAAATCAACCGACGCCGGCCGGCGTAGCGCCGGAAGCGCCCGGTGGCACACCGGAAGGTTTAGGTACTGGGACGGGTTCGTTAGCCAAAAATGCCACCCGAAATTATGAACTGGATAAAACCATTACCCACACGCGTTTGGCCACCGGTGGCTTGCGGCGTTTGTCTGTGGCTGTTGTGGTTGACGATCATCGGGTCGTGCAGTCTGACGGCGCCATTAAAGCCCAGCCTTATTCTCTGGAAGATGTTAACCGTTTTACCGATTTGGTTAAGCAGGCGGTGGGTTTTGACAGCAGTCGGGGCGATCAGGTAACGGTGACTAATGTGACCTTTAAACTCGATGATGCAATTGAGGCCTTACCCGAAATACCGCTTTGGGAGCAAGGCTGGTTTCTGGATCTGATGAAGCAAGCAGCCGCTGTATTAGCGGTACTATTCCTGCTTTTTGGTGTGTTGCGTCCGACCATGCGCAGTCTTGTTGCGCGGGATATGGAAGAGAAAAAAGCCATGGCATTGGCGGAAGCGGAAGCTAAGGCCCTCGCTATGGGCGGGACGGTGAGTTTTAATGAGCAGGGTATGCCGGTTGCGGTGCCGGCCGGTCAACAACATCATGTCGATTTTTCAGCGGCGGCTTCTGAAATTGATGATTTGCTACTGCTGGATGTGCCGCAAAGTTATGAGCATCGCCTGGAATATGTGAAACGCTTGGTTGATGATGATTCAAAAGTCGTGGCGCAAGTGATTAAATCGTGGATTAAAAAAGATGGCTAAGCAGGAAAAAGACTTAACTCAAGTTGATCGTGCGGCAATATTGCTGCTGGCATTGGGCATGGACAGGGCAGCGATGGTGCTAAAGCACATGTCACCGAGGGAGGTGACGATTTTAGGTACCACGATGGCCAGCGTGGGCGAGATTTCCATTGAAATGATGGATGAAGTGGTCGAGGAGTTTATTGTCGCGGTAAAAAGGCAAACCGCTTTGGGCATGGACACCGACGATTATATCCGCACCGTGTTAATCAGCGCGTTAGGTGCCGACAAAGCGAACAGTATTCTTGATCGCATTTTACAGGGCGGAAATACTAAAGGTATCGAGCAGCTAAAATGGATGGATACTCGGTCGATTGCCGATATGATCCGTTTGGAGCATCCGCAGATTGTCGCGACCATTATGTCCTTGATGGACAGCGAACAGGCGGCTGATGTGATGATGTTTTTGCCGGAGAGTATGCGTGCCGATTTGATGATGCGTATTGCGACGATGAAAGGCATACAGCCCTCGGCGCTGCGCGAACTGGATCAAATTATGGAGCAACAGCTCACCGGTTCCGATAATGTTAAATCAACTACCATCGGCGGTATTGATGCCGTGGCCAATATTTTGAACTTTCTCGATGGCGGCGCGGCCGATTTGGTTATGTCGGGCATTGCCGAGCATCGGTCTGAATTGGCTCAGGAGATTCAGGAAAAAATGTTTACCTTTGAAGATCTTAATGGCATTGATGAGCGCGGTATGCAAACCCTGTTGCGTGAGGTGTCGACCGGGCAGTTGTTGTTGGCCTTGCGTGGAGTCGGTGCCGAACTGAAGGATAAAATATTCAACAATATGTCTAAACGTGCCGCCGAAATGCTGCGTGACGATTTGGAGGCTTCACCGCCTGCAAAATTAAGCGAAGTAGAGTTGGCGCAAAAAGACATATTGGCTATCGCCAAGAAGTTAGCGGATGCCGGTGAGATACAAATGGGAGGCGGTGGCGATGAGCTTATCTAAGACACCGAGGTTTACCGCAGCCGAGCTGGAATCATTGCGCTTGTGGAGTATGCCCGATGTTTCCGGAGAGGCGCCGAGAGAGCCGGAGGTGGTCGAAGTTGAGCAGGAACCGACACCGATTTTGACGGTTGATGAAATTGAGGCCATGCAACGGCAGGCCTATGATGAGGCCTTTGCTCAAGGCAAAATGCATGGTTTTCAGCAAGGTTTTGATGAAGGCTCAAAACAAGGTTACGAGGATAATTTGCATCTGTTGCAAACGCAGGCAGCGGCACTGGTCAGCCTCTTGGAGTCGTTAAGCGAGCCGTTTAAACGTCTTGATGACGAAGTGGAAAAGGAGTTGGTTAAGCTGATTATCGGTATTGCCACGCAAATCATTCGTCGAGAAATTAAGTTGGATCCGGGGCAGATTATCGCGGTGGTTCGCGAAACCATCAAAGTATTGCCGCTGGCGTCACAGAAAATCAGCTTGCACTTGCACCCCGAAGATGCCGATTTGGTGCGTTCTGCGTTGGCGCTGGATGACATGTCGCCGAGTTGGGATGTGGTTGAAGATCCTCTGATTACCCGGGGCGGATGCACGGTGAATACTGAGATTTCGCGTATTGACGCGACGGTCGAACACCGTCTGGCGGCTACGATAGCCAATTTATTGGGTGGTGAGCGTGAGCACGATGGCGCGGCCGAAGTCGTTTCCGGCCGCCCAGCAGGCGCTACGACCTCAGCGGCGGCGGAGTTGGAGCAAGAGGTGGAGCTGTTAGCGGAAGAAGTGGCTCAAAGTAATGAGCCGGGAGCCGTTCAGCCGTGATTCCCAATGCAAACCGCTCGGCGCTTTGGCTGGCTAAATTAAAGCCGTATTCCGACAGATTAGCCCAAGTGCCTGAGTTAGTGGTCGAAGGCAAGTTATCGCGGATGGTGGGTTTGACCCTGGAAGCGGTAGGTTGTCGTGCGGCTATTGGTTCGCGCTGTCGCATTGAGACTAAAAACGGCAGGATGATTGAAGCGGAAGTCGTGGGTTTTTCCGATGCGCGTATTTTTTTGATGCCGACCGCAGAGGTTCACGGTTTGGAGCCGGATTGCCGGGTCATTCCTTTGGGTAAAAATAGTCTGGCCAGAGTCGGTTTCAGTTTGTTGGGCCGGGTGTTGGATGGCGCGGGCAATGCTATTGACAGCAAGGGCCCGCTGAAAACCGATGCCTTGATTTCGCTCAATGGTGTGCCGATTAATCCGTTGTCGAGAAGGCCCATACGTGAGCCGCTTGATGTCGGGGTTCGGGCGATTAATTCGATACTCAGCGTAGGGCGCGGTCAGCGTATGGGCTTGTTTGCCGGTACCGGGGTTGGGAAAAGTGTGCTGCTGGGGATGATGACCAAGTTTACCAAGGCTGATGTGGTCGTGGTCGGTCTGATTGGCGAGCGGGGACGAGAAGTTAACGAATTTGTGTTGAAGACCTTGGGCGAAGAAGGCCTCAAGCGAGCGGTAGTGGTGGTTTCACCGGCAGATTGCCCACCTTTGATGCGGGTACATGCGGCCTTATTGTCAACCAGTATTGCCGAGTATTTTCGCGATCAAGGCTTGGATGTGTTGTTGTTGATGGATTCATTAACGCGCTTTGCCCAGGCGCATCGTGAAATCGCTCTCGCCATTGACGAGCCGCCGGCAACTAAAGGTTATCCGCCGTCAGTGTTTGCTAAATTGCCGCATTTGGTTGAGCGCGCCGGTAATGCCGACCATGGCGGCGGCTCGATTACTGCATTTTATACGGTGCTGGCTGAAGGTGATGATACCAATGATCCGATTGCCGATGCGGCTCGGGGGGTGTTGGATGGACACGTTATCTTGTCGAGAAGCTTGGCCGAATCGGGGCATTTTCCCGCTATCGATATAGAGGCATCCATCAGTCGGGTGATGCCCGATATTATTGACGCCCAGCATTTGCAAATGGCGCGGGATTTAAGGCGCTTGTATTCGCTGTATCAGCAAAACCGCGATTTAATCAGCGTCGGCGCTTATCAGCCGGGGTCCGACCCTAGAATCGACAAAGCCATTGAAAAAAATCCGGCCATTTTAAATTTCTTGCAACAAGACATGGACGAACCGGTCTATATAGAGCAGAGTTTGCAAGAATTGGCCTTGCTATTAGGCGTAAACAGAGCTGCTATGGGCTGACAAGATAAAGGGCATCAGTGAAAAAATCGCAACGTATTAAAACCATTGTCGATATTAAAGCGACTCAAGAAAAAAACGCTTTGGAGGCGCTCGGGCTAATTCAGGGAAAGTGGGTGAACATGCAAGCCCAAGTTGATGGTTTAAGAAACTATCGACGGGAATATCAGGATAAATTTAACCTACTCGGTAGCGGCGGGGTCAATATCTCACAGCTGCTGGAGTTTAGGTCTTTCATCGATAAGCTCGATAAGGCTATTTTAGGCCAGCAGCAAGTGCTCAGTTCAATTGAAGTTGAATTGGCTAACAAAAGAAAAATCTGGGAAGAGCTACATCATAAAACCCAAAGTCTGCAGAAAGTATGCGATTCGGCCAAGCAGGCGGAAAACAAGAAGGAAGCCAAACGCGAGCAATTAGAACAGGATGAGCGAGCATCCAGAAATGGACGCAATAGCTCAGGTGGCATGGGACGTGCTTAGTCATTTATAACATCTCAGGAGAATTGATTATGAATACCGAACTTGCCAATTTATCAGCTTTAGCGCCCAGTGCCGGTGCGGTTGTCGGCGTGTCCTCTGTAGCGCCCGTTTCGACCGAGGCTGGCGCTATCGTCGACGGTTTTTCCAGCGCCCTCGTGGTACAGCTTGAGTTATTGACAGCGGTAAAAACCGAGGATTTGTCGACTTTACAGACACCTGTATCGCTTGCTTTACCGGAAGACGTGAGCCTGCCTACTGCCGGTTTGTTGACGGACACGACTGATACGCCGGATTTTGCCGCTTTATTAGGCAATAATTTGCCGCCGTCATACAAAATACAACAAGATAGTGAGAATGAAGCCGCGTTAGCAGCGGTGACGGACACTTTAAAATATCTGACCGCAGGCACTACTGAGGGCGAAAAGACGGCAAAGGCCGCGCAAAACATGCAGGAAGTGATTGCGCTGGCTGTTCCTGCTCAGCAATTTGTGAAGCCAGCGGTAGCGGGTGCTGTTGGAGAGCTCGCGAAGCCGGCGGCAGCGGTTGCTGTTGGAGAACCTGTGAAGTCGGCGGTAGCGGTTGCTGTTGGAGAACCGGTGAAGCCAGCGGTAGCTGTTGCTGTTGGAGAGTCCGCGAAGCCAGCGGTAGCGGTTGCTGTTGATAAAAATATCCAACAACCACAGGTGATTTCGCCTAAGCAAAATGGAGTCAATGTTACTGAGCAAAGCATTGCCGATACGGCTGATCAAGATATTAAAAATATCGTTGCCATGGCTATGCCTACTCAAATGAATTTACAGCCGGTAAATGATAAGGTCGGTAAAAAGCAAAACAAAGATAATGCCGAGATAATAAGTGTTGAGAATAATCTCGACACAGCAGGGCTATTGTTGGCTGCCAATAGTCTGCCAATAGCAATGCCGGTTGAAAGTGCGGTTTCAGTTAATAATTTGACGCCTGAAGAGGCGGTTCAAGGGGCTCTATTACCGCCTTTTACCACGCCGTTGACCAATGATACGAAGCCAAACATGACCGCCTCAGTCCCTAATCCTGCTTTGCAAGGTGGCGCTGTTTTGGCACAGCCTGATCAGGCCAAGCAAAACCTTGATTTAAACTATGTCGCAGCGGCAGGGCAAGCCGAAAAGAGCGGTTCGGCTGAGCCACTGGCGTTGAATTTGGAAACTGATAAATCATTAGTACGGATGGCGGGGGCAGATGTCGCTCAGCTTAATAGACCTGTTGATAATAAGGCGGATGTTCCTGCCATCACTAAGCCGTTGTCGCACCCGGAATGGAATAAGGATTTGGGTGAGCGCATTGTGTGGATGAGTAGTCGGGCAATACCCGCTGCAGAAATCAGGCTGAATCCGCAGCATCTAGGCCCGGTATCGGTGCGTGTTAATGTGACTGATGATCAGGCAACCGTCGTATTTACTGCGCAAAACGCGACCACCCGGGAGGCGCTTGAAGCCTCTATTCCCAAATTACGGGAAATGATGAGCGCTCAGCAGCTGAACTTGGTGGATGTTACGGTGGCGCAGGGTTCGACCTCGGATCAGGGGCGCTCACAAGCCCAGCAGTTTGCGCAGACCGCTGATAGACGCGGGCAGGGCGCATTTGTTGATGATGGCAGTGTTGATGATGTCGAGCAAGACATTGCAAATGGGCGCGCTGTGGTGAGTAATGGTTTGTTGAGTCTCTATGCGTAGAGGGGCTCAATGGCGCCATTTCTGAAAGCTACGCTTTTCAATGGCTTAAAAAACATTTATAATGCGCGGTTCTTAGGGGCTGTCAGCTCCTCCTTGCTTTACCATCTCTAATTAAGATAAAGGTGGAAGGCTTAACCCGAAAGGAAAATCATGCGACATTATGAAATTATCTTTTTAGTCCATCCTGACCAGAGTTCCCAGGTTCCAGGAATGATTGAACGTTATAAATCCACCATCGAAGCCACATCCGGTAAAATCCATCGTTTGGAAGACTGGGGCCGTAGGCACTTGGCTTATCCCATTAAAAAAATTCACAAAGCGCATTATGTGCTGATGAATGTTGAGTGCGATCAAGCGACTTTAGCTGAGCTGGAAAGCGGCTTTCGTTTTAATGATGCTATTTTGCGTAGCATGACTTTGTTGCAAAAAACAGCTATTACCGAAGCGTCTATCATTGCCACCTCAACAGCCGAAGAAAATAAAGCCGCTGAATCAAGAGCTAAAGATGCTGCTGCTAGAGAAGCCGTTGCTGCGACAAACGCTGATGACGAGATTGATCTGGATGATATTGACGAAGATCTTGATGCTGACGCACTCGCTTCTGAATAAAACCTTTACCACTTGAATTTACGAGAATTATCATGGCACGTAACATTAGACGCAAAAAATTCTGCCGATTCAGTGCAGAAGGCGGCACCGAAATCGATTATAAAGATTTAGATTTATTAAGTGATTATGTCACTGAGACTGGCAAAATTGTCCCTAGCCGTATCACCGGAACCAGTGCTAAATATCAAAGACAATTATGTGTTGCAATTAAACGCGCCCGTTTTATTGCCTTACTGCCTTTCTGCGACGCTCACAAATAATAGACGGGGGCGAGATTAGTGGGCTTTTTAGCGGAATACATTATGCGGGGAAGGATGCAAGCCATCATCGTGGCTTCCACTCTTGCCTTGGTGTCGCTGGTCATGCCCCCTGTCAGTATAGTAAGTTCAGCCTCTGTTGCTCTGGTCACCTTACGGCGAGGCGTTATCGAGGGCTTAATCGTTTTAGCCTGTTCAACCGCTTTGGCGGCGCTATTGGGTTTTTTCCTGTTAGGTAATTACCAGTTTGTACTGCTTTATGGCGTGGTGCTATGGGTTCCTGTCTGGCTGATTTCAATCATCCTAAGAGAGGGGCGTTATTTATCCCTAGCCGTTGAAATTGCCGTATTGCTTGGCGTGTTCGGTGTTGTCGGTTTTTATCTTTATGATAACGATTTGGCGTCGATGTGGAAAAGTATGCTCACGCAAATGGTGCCTGCGAATGCCCCGGTTGAGGATGTTCAGCATACCGTAGATATGTTGTCTCATTACATGACGGGTATTATTGCGGCGGCCTCGGTGTTTGGTCTGTTATTTGCGTTGTTTTTGGGGCGCTGGTGGCAGGCTTTGCTGTATAACCCGGGCGGCTTTAGGCAAGAATTTTTGTCATTAAAAACGCGCCCACGGTTAGCGGTTGGCAGCATTGTGGTGGTGATTATTGCCTCATTGAGTTCCGGCATCATCGCTGAAGTGTCGTGGAATGTTGCCATCTTGTTGTTTGTGTTGTACACATTCACCGGGACAGCCGTTTTGCACACTGTATTTGCCTCAATGAAAATGGGCCGATTTATAGTGCCGATGTTTTATGTGACATTGTTTTTGATACCCCATGCCATGCTGCCGGTTGCCTTAGTTGGACTCAGCGATACGTGGATGAACTTGCGAAATAAAATTTCGAATCAACAAACGCCTTAATGGCGTAAAAAATAGCCGGATAAAATCCGATAATGAGGTAATAAAAGATGGAAGTTATTCTTCTTGAAAAGATAGCAAATTTGGGCAGCCTGGGCGATAAAGTCGCCATCAAATCAGGTTATGCCAGAAACTATCTTATTCCGTACGGTAAAGCTGTTGTTGCTACACCGGTTAAAATTGCTGAATTTGAAGCGCGTCGCGCCGAACTTGAAAAGGCAGCGGCTGAAAAGCTGAGTGCAGCTCAAGCGCGTGCTAATTCATTGAGCAAACTGCAAATTGTCATTACCCATAAAGCGGGCGATGAAGGCAAATTATTTGGCTCGGTCGGTACGCAAAATATCGCTGATGCGATTACCGAAGCAGGCGTTGCCGTTGAAAAGCATGAAATTCGTTTGCCGCAAGGCGTTATTCGTCAAATTGGCGAGTATCAGATCGATATTCATTGTCATACCGATGTTATCGTAAAAATGCCTATTTCAATTGCTGCTGAAGCATAAGTCATAAGGTCAAGGTAAAAGGTTCAAGGCTGTGTTGCCGTCTTGAATCTTTTTGCTATGAGATTTTTTTATTCCTGCTTTTTTTATTTATTAGTTCCCTTCATTCTCGTTCGCCTGCTTTGGCGAAGCATTAAAGCGCCCGCATACCGGTATCGATGGGGCGAGCGATTTGCCTTCTACACTAAAAACTCTATTCAAGATGTCATCTGGTTTCACGCTGTTTCAGTGGGCGAAGCCGAAGCTTTATTTCCGCTGGCAAAAAAAATACGGCAGCAGTATCCCGATGCCGCATTATTAATCACCACGACCACTCTGACCGGTTCCGCCCGTGTGCAGGCCGTGATGGGCGATAGTGTCGTGCATGTCTATTTGCCCTACGAGCTACCTGGTGCGATCAGTCGGTTTATGCGGCACTTTAGACCCAAAATGGCCGTCATCATGGAAACTGAGATTTGGCCTAATCTGTTTGCCTATTGTGGTCGTCATAACATTCCTTTGTACCTGATCAATGCCCGGTTATCGGAACGGTCGGCAAAGCGCTATCAAAAAATATCGGCACTTATTGTGCCTGTGTTAGCTCATGTCAAATTGATTGCCGCGCAGACAGAAGATGATGCCCGCCGCTTTGTCGCTATCGGCGCTAAAGCGGAGAGCGTTAAAGTGCTGGGTAATATGAAATTTGATGTTGATATACCGAGTGAGCTTATTGATCAGAGCCAGCAGTTAAAAGCCGAGTTGTTCCGAGACCGCTTTGTTTGGTTGCTTGCCAGCACGCATAAAAACGAAGAGGCAATATTTCTTGAAGTTTATCAAGCGATAAAGAAAATAATACCTGAATTATTGCTGGTTATTGCGCCCCGTCATCCCGAGCGGTTTACAGAAGTCAAAAAACTCGCAGAACAGCAGCAATTAGTCGTGGTAGTGCGTACATCAGGCGATATCTGCGCCCCCAGCGCCGATGTCTATCTGGCTGATACCATGGGTGAATTAAAGCTGCTTTATGCCGCCGCTGATGTGGCATTTGTTGGCGGCAGCATGGTGCCTGTGGGTGGACATAACATTCTTGAGGCGGCCGCTGTGGGGACGCCGGTTTTGTTCGGTCCCTATATGACCAATTTTAAAGATATAGCCGAGCAGGTGTTGCAACGGAATGCAGCAATACAATGCCAAAATAGCGACGAAATAATCAGCGCGATTGTGGCGTTGTATAGGGATGCTGCGCAGAGGCAAGTGTTAGCTGAGAAAGGTAAGGTCTTTGTTCAGCAAAATCAGGGCGCGATTTCCCGGATTTCTGATCATCTTGCTCAGGATATGTAGGCCTTGCCTAATTTTATAGTCCATTGCCAAAATTGCGAGCGGTCGAAATCTGCTCGGTCATGCTAAACAAATCAACTCGTCGCCGTAACTCTTTGCTCGGTTTGAAAAAAGGAATGTAGCGCGCCGGTAGCTTGAGTTCGCCTCCGGTTCTCGGATTGCGTGCCGTATGCGGACAGTGGTAGTGTAAAGCGAAGCTGCCAAAGCCCCGAATTTCTATTCTGTCGTTAGCCATTAGCGCGGCACTCATTTGCTCGAACATGCAGTTAACCGCCAGTTCCACCTCTTTCCGCTCTAGGTGCGCTTGATTTTTAGCCAAAATATCGATGAGTTCAGATTTATTCATATTGGTTCCTGTGCTTAATTTAAAGGGTATTTGGCGATTTCAGATACAAAGTGTGTGATATGACCTGTTTTTATGTGATATGACCTGTTAGGTTGGGTGATGATTTATTTAAACCTCAGTGTAATAGGGCTTCTCGGTGTTTTTATCGTGCAAACTTAATAGCTAAGCATATATCATGCCATCCTGTGCGGCATATTGCCACGCGGCAAACTGCCACATTTTCAAGTTCGACTTTGGTGGTTAAACTGTATACAACTCTTGTGTCACTTCATTTTTTAGAGTTTTTAGAGTCCTTCCTCTATTTGCGGTCAGTAGTGCTGACCGCAATTTTTTAGCCTGCAAGGTGGAGCCATGAAGCGGAATTACCAAGCTGATACATCCTATGTTATTAACGATCAAGATTTGGTCAGGCAAATCGCTTTTCACGAAGCCGGTCATGCCGCTGCCATTTATCTTTATAATAAACAAAAACAACTGCCTCCGGTGCATTTTCAAATCACCATTAAGGCGTTGGGTCGTCAACAAGACACACCTTTAACTAACTGTTCATCAACTCATTTTGCCGCTGTTATAGAAGGTGGCCGCCTTATTCATAGTCTGCCGATTGCGTTAATTGAAAGCGCCAGTTATTTTTCTGCTGTCGAACAAGATGCCTATCAGGCCGCTTTTGAGGCAGATATGATCAATTTTCTCATTGGCCCTTTAGCCGAAGCCAAGCATGTGGCGCAGCGCGATGATGAGCTGTTTAATAATCACTTGATTAATATCAATGCCTTGCATAATTACGGCGGCACCTCTGATCTGAACAGGGTTTATGAGTATTTAGAGGCTTTTATCGCAGACAGAAGCCGATATGAAGAAAAACTGGCTGAATTGTTTGAGCAGGCTTTTCAGTTTATAAGTTCATCTACTCACTGGCGCGCCATTGAGCACTTGGCGGCTTATATTTTAAATAACAAGGAAGATACAATAAGTTGTGAAGAAGCGATTGCGGTGTTAGATGAGAGCATGATATTAAGGAGGCCGAATTGGACGGAGGGATAATCTTTAAGTTTTAGTAGGCGGGTTTGAGCGTAAAGCAAAAGGCAAAGGGCACAAGGTGATAAACCACCTATTGCCCTTTGCCTTTTGTGTTTTTTAACCACAGTCATCCAATCCCTTTACCCTTGTGCCTTAGCCTTTTACAAATATTTACGATAGAATATTAAAAACCAATAGGTATTTTATCTGTTGTTGAAAGTTCAAGTAATCACTATGGAGTGAAGTTATGTCCTGGAACGAGCCTGGCGGCGATAAGAAAGATCCTTGGAGTGGTCGTGGTGACCAAGGCCCACCTGATTTAGACGAGGCAATACGTTCATTGCAAGAGAAATTAGGCGGCTTTTTCGGCGGGGGGCAAGGGGGCAGTGATCGCTCTTCAGGTATGCCGCCCTTGAAAAGTATTGGTTTTCTTGTCGTCGGCGCTACGGTGTTATGGGGTCTCAGCGGATTTTATATTGTCGACGAAGGTACACATGGTGTCGAAACTCGATTTGGCAGGTATGTCGCAACTACCCAATCAGGTTTGAATTGGCATTTGCCTGCGCCTATTGAACGCGTTGATGTGGTTGATGTTAAGCAGCAGCGTTATATTGAAGTTGGTTACCGCAGCGGCGGCTCTGAACAGGCGCTCGGTTCGGTGCCGAAAGAAGCATTAATGCTGACCAAAGATGAAAATATTGTCGATGTGCGTTTAGCGGTGCAGTATCAAGTTAAAGATGCTAAAGATTTTATTTTTAATATTGTTAATCCTGCGGCTACGTTGAAACAGGTTACTGAAAGCGCGCAACGTGGCGTGGTCGGCAGCAGCACGATGGATTTTGTGCTGACCGAAGGCCGTAGCGAAGTCGTGGCTCAGATTAAAAAAGAAATACAAGATGTGATGGACGGTTATAAGTCCGGCATCCAGATCACCAGTGTTAACCTTCAGGATGCACAGCCGCCTGAGCAGGTGCAAAACGCATTTGAAGATGCGATTAAGGCGCGTGAAGATGAGCAGCGCTTAATTAATGAGGCGGAAGCTTATTCTAATGATGTTGTGCCAAAAGCACGCGGTGCGGCGGCAAGAAAGATGCAGGAAGCCGAGGGTTACAAGGAACAGGTGATTGCCCGCGCAGAAGGCGAATCCAGCCGTTTTTCAAAATTGTTTGCGGAATATGCCAAGGCACCGGATGTGACCCGGAAGCGCCTTTATATTGAGTCGATGGAATCGGTATTGGCCGAAACCAATACAGTGATGGTCGATGTTAAGGGCGGTAACAATATGCTTTATTTGCCCTTGGATAAAATGCTTCAGCATCAACCGGCGCTGCAATCTGCTAATGTTCCTCAAAGCGTGATAGGTCAACCTTCAGGGCTTGAGCCACAAGTACAACCCGCTGCGCGACCTTCAACGCGCGGCCGTGACGCAAGGGGGCGGTAATGATACAGAATAAAATAGTAGTAGGTCTGGCGGCGGTGTTGTTTATCGGCTTCATGTGTTTGTTTAGCGTCAGTGAAACAGAAAGAGCCATTAAGTTTCGTTTAGGCGAAATTATCAAGAGCGATTACGAAGCCGGCTTGCATTTTAAATTGCCGTTTATTAACAACGTCAAAAAGTTTGATAAACGCATTCAAACCATGGATGCGAAACCTGAACGCTTTTTAACGGCGGAAAAGAAGAACGTTATTGTCGATTCTTTTGTTAAATGGCGTATCGGCGATGTCGGCACCTTTTATACGGTGGTTGCCGGCGATATAGATCAGGCCAATTTACGCCTTGACCAAATTGTTAAAGACGCTTTTCGCGGTGAATTTGGTAAACGTAATATCAAGCAATTGGTTTCAACCGATCGTCAGGCTATTCGTGAAATTTTAATTAAAAATGCCAAACCGCTTGCGGCTGATTTGGGCATGGAAATTATCGATGTTCAAGTGATGCGCATTGATTTGCCTGAAGAAGTCAGCAGTTCGGTGTATAGCCGAATGGAAGCCGAACGTGAGCGGGTTGCTCGTGAGTTTCGCTCGCAAGGTGCGGAAGCGGCGGAAAGAATTCGCGCCGACGCTGATCGGCAAGGCGTGGTGACGATGGCCAATGCGTTTCGTGATGCAGAAAAACTGCGCGGTGAAGGCGATGCCAAATCGGCTGAAATCTACGCTAAAGCCTATGGCGAGGATGCCGAATTCTTCGCGTTTTACCGCAGCTTGAATGCTTATAAGAAGACCTTTACCCGTTCAAGCATGGTCGTGCTTGATCCTGAGTCTGATTTCTTTAAATATTTCAAACAGCAAAAATAACGAAGACCCGATTCCCCTATTTTAACCGGGGAACCCGTAATCAACGCTCCGCATGCGGGGCGTTTTGTTTGAGTGGACATACAAAACATGCAACAAAAAGACTCTTGGCTTTTGCCTGAGGGCATAGAAGAGATTTTGCCGGAAGAGGCTAAGCATCTTGAAAGCTTGCGCCGAAAAATACTGGACACCTTCGCTTGCTGGGGCTACGAATTAGTCATTCCGCCGTTCATCGATTATCTGGATTCGTTGTTGACCGGTTCGGGGCATGATCTGGAATTGCAAACCTTCAAACTGACCGATCAGATCAGCGGCGAAATGCTCGGCGTCCGGTCTGATATGACGCCGCAAGTCGCCAGAATCGACGCACATAATATCAATGCGCAGTGGCCGACTCGATTGTGCTATGCCGGCACTATTTTGCATACCAAAGGCGATCCGCTGGAAAAAACCAGAAGCCCGATGCAGATAGGCGCCGAACTTTACGGTCATGCCGGTAAAGAGAGTGATGTCGAAGTTATCCGCTTGATGCTGGAAATGCTGGCGATGTCAGGCTTGCAAAATGTGCATCTCGATTTGGGTCATGTCGGCATTTATCGGGCGTTGTCACGGCAGGCGGGATTAAGCGATGCCGAGGAAGCCGAATTGTTTGACGTATTACAGCGCAAAGCCAGACCCGAATTACAGGAGCTGATGGCCGGTTACCGCATCAGTGATGAACTAAAAACCATGTTCCTGAAACTGCCGCAATTGAATGGCGGGCAGGATACTATTGCCAAAGCCAGAGAGGTTTTGCAGGCGGCTAATGGCGAAGTCAAAGAAGCGTTAGCGGCTTTGGAGGCTATCGCGGAACAATTGACGCTGTGTTTTCCTGGGTTACCGATCAGTTTCGATTTGGCTGAGTTACGTGGTTATCATTATCATACCGGCGTGGTTTTTGCCGCCTTCGTACCGACGGTAGGTCGAGAGATTGCGCGCGGTGGTCGCTATGACAATATCGGCGCCATTTTTGGTCGTGCGCGTGCTGCGACCGGCTTTAGTGCCGATTTGAAGGTATTGTCGGCACTCGGCAAATCAGCCTATCAGAAACAGCCGCTTACTCTAATTTTTGCGCCTTCCGGGAGCGATGCTGCATTACACGAAAAAATCAGGGATTTACGCGCCGAAGGGCACGCAGTCGTCCAACAATTACCGGGGCAGACAGGCACGGCAGAAGAACTTGGCTGTACCTCCGTCTTGGCACTAGATCATCAAAACTGGGTCGTTAGGCCCTTAGCAGGCTTGGAATAATTATGGGAAAAAATGTCGTAGTCATCGGTACCCAATGGGGTGACGAGGGAAAAGGTAAGCTGGTTGATCTGTTAACCGAACAGGCGGAAGCGGTAATCCGCTTTCAGGGCGGTCACAATGCAGGACACACGCTGGTGATTCAGGGAGAAAAGACGGTGTTGCATCTTATTCCGTCCGGTATCCTGAGAGAAAGTGTCAAGTGCATGATAGGTAATGGCGTGGTGTTGTCGCCTAATGCCTTGCTGGAAGAAATTGAAATCCTGGAAAAAGCCGGTATCTCGGTCAGAAATAGATTATTGATCAGTGAAGCCTGTACCTTAATTTTGCCGGTGCATGTAGCGATTGATAAGGCGCGTGAAATAGCGCGCGGTAATAAGGCAATTGGCACAACTGGTCGCGGCATTGGGCCTGCTTATGAGGACAAGGCGGCACGTCGAGGTTTGCGGGCAGGGGACTTTTTAAATTCCGCCGTTTTTGCCGAACGCTTTAAAGAGCTGGTCGAATACCATAACTTCATGCTGACCCATTACTACCATGCCGACCCCATCGACTACCAAATAGGACTTGAAGAAGCGCTAAAGCTGGGCGAGCAAATCAAGCCGATGTTGACCGATGTCAGCGAGCTTTTGTACACGTTGCAGGATCAAGGCAAAAACCTGTTGTTTGAAGGCGCACAAGGCGCTTTGCTGGATATAGACCACGGCACCTTTCCTTATGTGACTTCGTCCAGCACCACGGCGGGCGGCGCGGCTACCGGTACCGGCATTGGGCCACTTGATCTTGATTATGTATTGGGCATCACCAAAGCCTATTCAACACGAGTAGGCAACGGCCCATTCCCGACTGAATTGCACGATGCCAACGGCGATCATTTGGGTACGGTAGGCCATGAGTTTGGTGCCACCACTGGGCGCAAACGCCGTACCGGCTGGTTTGATGCGGTCTCGATGCGCAAATCGGCAAAAATGAACAGTCTCAGCGGCATTTGCTTAACCAAGCTTGATGTGCTCGACGGCCTGGAAAAAGTCGGCATTTGTACCGCTTACCGGTTGAACGGTGTCGTTACCGAAACTGCGCCTTTAGGTGCCGATCAATATCAAGAATGCGAAGCCATTATCGAAGATATGCCGGGCTGGACAGGAACCACTGCCGGCGTCACCGATTACGACGCGTTGCCGGATAATGCCAAAGCCTATATCAAGCGAATTGAAGAGTTGGTTGGCGTTAAGATTGCGATTCTATCAACAGGTCCCGACAGGGACGAAACAATTATCCTGGAACATCCGTTCGCTTGAACGGCTGTTGCCTAATTACCTGGAGTTAACATGGCTGAAACTGTAGACGATTTGACCGTAACATACGAAGACGGGGGCATTGAGACAGTTAAGGAGCTGGATAAAAAAGTGCTGACTAAAGGCGCCTGGGCGACGATTATGTACCGTTATCAGGACTGGAACCGCACCAAAGAAGAATACGGCCCGGATAAATACACCATTCGCCGCTATCAAAAGCAAAATGGCGAGTACAAACAAAAATCGAAGTTCAATATTTCCAGTAAAGATCAGGCCAAAGCCATTATCGAAGCGCTGGAAGAGTGGGTTAAGCTGGATTGATATATTGCCCATTGCAGACCTCTGCGATGGGCTTTAGCGCAATTTTTTTCCGCTAATCGCATCATAAATGGCGGTTTCTTGTTCAAGCTGGCCGATTGCGCCGTGAACGATAAAAATGTCGGCGCCGGCAAGGGTTTTTAATAGCTTTCTCGAATCTTTAATAGCGGGCCGGCTGGTCGGATTGGCGCTGGTGGACACTAACGGACTGCCAAATTGTGCGCATAAATCGCGCGCTATCGGGTGATGAGTGACTCTGACGGCCAGCGACTGGTGTGCGCCGGTCAGCCATGTCGGCACCCAGGCTTGGGCGGGAATAATCCAGGTGACAGGACCCGGCCAAGTGGGGCTGACGCGCTCAATGATGGCTTGGTCTAATAGCAGGTAGGGGCGCAGTTGTTCCAACGATGAGGCAATAAGAATCAAGCCTTTATCTATTGGGCGCTGTTTGATGTCGAGTAAATTCATCACGGAATTTTCGTTAAGCGGGTCACAGCCCAAGCCGTAGACAGCTTCTGTTGGGTACGCAATAACGGCTCCGGCTTTAAGGTGTCGGACAGCGGTTTTTATTTTGAAAGAGGCGTGATAAGCCATGTTAAGTTTTATCGTGGCAGATGTAACTAATACGGCACTATAAACAGTAGCTTAGGTATAAAATAAGCAGCGTTGAAACTTTTTTCGGGGTGTTTAAACCGGAAATACAGCTTTTTGGTAACGATAAAATGATGGTGCCGAGGAGAGGATTTGAACCTCCACAGGGTTGCCCCTACCAGCACCTGAAGCTGGCGTGTCTACCAATTTCACCACCTCGGCAGAGGCTAGCTGTAAAAGCTAAAGTGAGCGCGCACTATACTAATCCCCTTCGGCTTTGTCAATTGGACAGTGCGTTTTTTGTTTAAACTTTAGCCGGGGCATGATGTTGGTGCCTTGTTCATCGCGGAATATTTCGTTTGCATAACGCCCAAAACCTTTTCTCTTTCAATCCTAATCGATATACTAAGTCACTATTTAAGAACTATTCAGCTCCGGCCTATCTCTCCCCTTTCTTAATTTTTTATTAGAAAAATGACACTAAAGTCTAAAAAAGACGTTGATTTTAATTCAACAAAAGACCCATACGCTCAGCGCGAAGCTGAGAAATATGAAAACCCTATCCCTAGCCGCGAATTAATTTTGCAATTAATCGAACATGCAGGGAAGCCTTTGCACCGCGAAGAAATCGCCGAGGCGTTTACGCTCGATAGTGAAGATCAGCTGGAAGCGTTACGCCGCCGATTGCGTGCGATGGAAAGGGACGGGCAGTTATTGTTTAACCGGGGCAAAAAATATTGCCTAGTTAATAATGAAGATTTAATTGCCGGGCGCATTATCGGACATGCTGACGGTTTCGGTTTTATTAAGCCGGATGACGGCTCCGATGATTTGTTTTTATCGCCACGGGAAATGAATCCGTTGTTGCACAATGACCGGGCATTGGTGCGAATTGCCGGCGTCGATAAAAAAGGCCGCCGGGAAGGTGCGGTGGTTGAGATTCTGCAGCGGAATACGCATCAGGTCGTCGGTCGGCTGTATAAGGAAGACGGCTTTACTTATGTGGTGCCGGAAAATAAAAATATCGCGCAAACCATTTTGCTGCAAAAAGGCGGTGCCGGCAAAGCCAAACAAGGGCAAATTGTTGTTGCTGAGATTGTCGAACAGCCGACTAAATTGCGCCAACCTATCGGCCGGATTATTGAGGTCATGGGCGAACACATGGCGCCGGGCATGGAAATAGAGATGGCGATTCGCTCCCATGGCCTGCCCAATCAATGGCCTGATGAGTTGCTGGAAGAAATAAAACCGCTGAAAAAAGAAGTGCCGGAAGCGGCCAAAGAGGGGCGCGTTGATTTGCGCAAAATTCCATTGGTCACGATTGACGGCGAAGATGCGCGCGATTTTGACGATGCCGTCTATTGCCAAAAAACGGCCAAAGGCTGGAAGCTTCTAGTTGCCATTGCCGACGTTTCACATTATGTGCAGATTAATTCGGAATTGGACAAGGAAGCGCAAAAACGCAGCACCTCGGTGTACTTTCCTGAGCAGGTCATACCGATGTTGCCGGAGATTTTATCGAATGGCTTGTGTTCGCTGAATCCGCAGGTAGACCGTTTATGTATGGTTTGCGAGTTGCTGATTAATGCGGAAGGCCAGGTAACGCGGTCGCGTTTTTACGATGCAGTGATGAGCTCCCATGCCCGCCTGACCTATGATGAAGTCGCAAAAATGCTGGTTGATGGCGATATCACCAGGGATGGTGTGTATGCCGAAAACCTGCCGGGAGCAGGTTCGGCGCAGGTTTTGGCCGACAAGTATAAAGCCGTGCTGCCGCATTTGCAGGAGCTGTATGCGCTGTACAAAGTGATGCGGGTGAGTCGCGAACAACGCGGCGCGATGGATTTCGACACCCAGGAAACCCGGATTGTCTTCGGTAGCGAGCGCAAAATTGAAAAAATTGTGCCGGTGGTACGTAACGATGCGCACAAATTGATCGAAGAATTCATGATTACCGCGAACATGGCGGCGGCGAAGTTTTTAAATGGCAAAAAAATGCCCAAGCTGCTGCGCGTACATGAAGGGCCGGGTGCTGAAAAGCTGATGAATTTAAAAGTATTTTTGGGTGAGCTAGGCTTGAGTTTGGCAGGCGGCGACAAACCGACGCCGCTGGATTATATGCACTTGATGGAATCGATTAAAGGCAGGCCCGACGCGCATTTGATACAAACGGTGCTGCTGCGCTCAATGTCGCAAGCTGTTTATAGTCCTGAATTAAAAGGCCATTTCGGTCTGGCGTTGGAAGCCTACGCGCATTTTACCTCGCCGATTCGCCGCTATCCCGACTTGCTGGTGCATCGTGCCATCCGGCATTGTTTGCAAGGCAAACCGGTGGAAAGCTTTTACTATGGCGTTCCCGATATGGTTGTTTTGGGCGAACAGTGTTCCGCCAATGAGCGCCGCGCCGATGATGCGACGCGTGATGTGGTGAGCTGGCTCAAATGCGAATATATGATGGATAAGGTCGGCGACGAATTCCCCGGTATCATTTCAGCCGTGACCTCGTTTGGTTTCTTTGTCGAACTGGCGGATATTTATGTCGAAGGCCTGATCCATATCAGCAATCTGGCGCAGGATTATTTTCATTTCGACGCGACCAGTCATCAACTCAGAGGCGAGCGCACCGGTATTAATTACCGCTTGGGCGACAGCGTTCAGGTCAGGGTCGTCCGTGTTGACCTGGACGAAAAGAAAATCGATTTTGAGTTGGCGCAAAAAAGTGCCGCAATGGATAGCAAGCCTAAAAAAAGACGCCGTAAGAAATGATGAACAAAGAACTTTTTTTTAGCGGCTATATTGATCGAATTGCCGATAAATTTAGTTTGCAAAAACCGTTTGCGTTTGAAATTTTGGCGATAGCGGCCATTTTGGATTTGAGTTTTGATGAAGTATATGATCATGCGTCCACGTTAATAAAAGATAACAGCGGTAATATTAACGGGAGAAATGATGGTGGATTTGATGGGATTTATCTTGAAGAAGATGAGGATGAAAATATCCTGCATGTTTTTCAGATAAAATCATCCGATTCTGTTGGGGATAATGAACTAGCCAAATTCGTTAATGATTTTCGTACTGTTTTTGTTTACGGTAATACGTTAAATTTGCCTTTGAATGAAAAAGTCAGTTCAGCTTTGCAAATCTATCAAACGTTAGTCAGTTCAGGTAGGGTCGTCGAAACGCGTTTGTATTTTGTGTTTAAGGGTGAAAAAGCTGGCGCTACAAAACCCCGAATTGATCGTCATGTTGAAAATACCGATAATCTGCAAGTTTTTGATAGCCAGGATTTATATGAACAAATTGATAATCTGGTTTCAGAAAGAAAAAAACGCAAGCCTGTTACTTTCAGCTTCATGGCGGAAAAATCAAATATTTCGCTGCGTAGCGATCCCCAAGCGTTAATTTCATTTTCTATACAGAATGTCAAAGCGGTAAATTTTCGTTTACCCGCCCTGGAGCTTTGCAAATTGCTAGACTTGGAGCAGCATACAAACAAGCGTATTGATACGGTATTTAGTGATAATATTCGTGGTTTTTTACGTTATAACAAAACTAACAAAAATATTCGTGCCACGCTATTAGGCGACGATGCTGAATATTTTCCTTTTTTAAATAACGGCATTACTATTATTGCTGAGCGTGTAAAAATCCCTAAAGAAATGCAAGTCGGATTTTATCCGCTTGAGGTGGTTAATCCGGTTATCGTCAACGGCTTGCAAACCACGCATGTTATCTATGAGATTTATCAACAAGACCGCAACAAACTAGAAGATATTTATGTGGTGGTTAGGCTGTATGAAACGACCGAGCCCGAACTTATAGATAAAATTACCGAAGCGACTAATACCCAGTCGCCGATCAATTACCGCGATAAAATAAGTACCCGTCTTTTTAATGAATATACCAAAGAAATATTTGCTAATGCCGGTATTGGTTATTTAAGTAAACGTGGTGAAACATTTGAAAACAAACTGAGTATTTCTTTACAAAAATCAGTCCATAGCGAAACTGTGCTCAAGTTTTGGTATGCCACATTTTATGAGCAACCAGGACGGGCAAAAAGTGCCAAGTCTAAGGTACTTGAAGAACTTTTTGATGCGACAACCAACAAGAATAATAAGTTATATCCTTTATTTAATGGCAGCAAAGACTCGCCTATCTATCGACAACTTCTTGAAACATTTTGGATTTATGAGTTTGTTGTGGCGCAACGCCAAACTCAAAAACATGAGTCAGACTTTGTTTTGTTTGCCGATGAGTTGATTGCCTATGGCATTTATAAATTAATGAAAAAATCAGGTGGTTTTGTTAAAGAACGGATGGGCGATTGTTATTCGGCTGTTTATCATGCCATTCCTAAGGGTATAGAACTTGAAAAAGAGGAAAAAGCACAAAGCAAATCGACTTATTCACACAATAGCTATTTTAAGTCTTTTAGATCACATTGGCTGTTAAATAAAGAGTTAGCGCTTACTCATTCGCCCAGCGATGATTCAATACCTGATCCATTACTTCTGTAATAACAATGAAACCAAGCAAAATATACGGCCTGCATTCGGTGCAGTCGGCTTTAGATTATTCCCCGAAAAAAATCAATAAGGCCTGGGTTGACAGCCTAAGACAAGATAAACGCTTAACACAGTTAATCGACGATTTATTGGATTTAGGCATAGAGCCGGAAAAAGTCGAGCGGAAAAAACTCGATAAATTGGCCGATAGTCAGAACCATCAAGGCATCGTGATTGAAGTCGATATGCCCACTGAACTATCGGAAAGCGATTTAAAAAACGCGGTGTTGACGTTGACTGGAATGCCGTTATTTTTGGTGCTGGATAACGTGCAAGACCCGCACAATTTTGGCGCCTGCCTTAGAACCGCCGACGCGACCGGCGTACACGGCGTGATTGTCACGAAAGACAATGCGGCTGGGATTACCCCGACGGTTTGTAAAGTCGCCAGCGGCGCGGCGGAAACCGTGCCTGTTTATCAAGTGACTAATTTGGCCAGAACCTTGCGTTGGCTGAAAGAGCAGGGCATCTGGGTGATGGGTGCGGCGGGCGAAACCACGCAGACCGCGTACCAAACCGATTTCACCGTGCCGCTGGCGCTGGTTGTCGGTGCCGAGGGCAAAGGTTTAAGGCGCCTGACTAAAGAGCAATGCGATGTGCTGGTCAAACTGCCGATGCTGGGCAAGGTGGAAAGCCTTAACCTGTCGGTTGCGACCGGCGTGTTGCTGTATGAGACTTTGCGCCAGCGCTCGGCTATTGTCTAACCCATGCGCCCATCCATACATTCTCTTGCAGGCACCGATTTAAGCTGCATCCGCGATGACCGGGTGCTGTTCGAGCAACTGGCTTTTGAGTTGGTTGCAGGCCAGGTACTCTTGCTGGAAGGCAAAAACGGCAGCGGTAAGACCTCGTTACTGCGCATTTTGTGCGGCTTTCGTGAACCTGATGTCGGCGCCCTTCACTGGTGCGGCGACGCAGTAAAAGACAGCCAGTTTTATGCACAAATGGCTTATGTCGGCCATTTAGACGGCATTAAAAAAGAACTGACCGTGCTGGAAAATTTGAAAATGTCGTTGGCGCTCAGCAGTGCAGGCCAGTATTCAATCGACCAAGCGTTAAGCAAAGTGCATTTGACCGGCTATGATGACATTCTGGTGCAGACCTTATCGGCGGGGCAAAAACGGCGCTTGTCTTTAGCCCGCTTGCTGATTACCGAAAACGTGTTGTGGATACTCGACGAGCCGTTCACATCACTGGACAAACAAGGCATTGCCCTGATTGAAACCTTAATGGCCGAACATTGCGCCAATGGCGGTATGATTGTCCTCACCTCGCATCACGACATCGACCTGCCTGATGTCGATGTCCAACGTATCAATTTATCCTGATGTCCTTATCCCGTGCATTTTTTGCCGTTATCCGGCGCGACCTGGTTTTGGCGCTGCGGCGCCGTTCCGAAATAGCCAACCCGCTGCTGTTTTTTATCCTGGTTATCACCCTGTTCCCGCTAGGCATCGGCGCGCAGCCGCATTTATTACAAGCCATTGCGCCGGGCATTATCTGGGTTTCCGCCTTGCTGGCAGCGATGTTGTCGCTGGATAGCCTGTTTCGTTCCGATTTTGACGACGGCTCGCTGGAGCAATTGCTATTAAGCCCGCATCCGACCTCCGTGTTAGTGCTGGCTAAAATTATCGCCCATTGGTTAGTCACCGGTTTGCCGCTGTTGATAGTCGCGCCGCTGCTGGCGGTTTTTTTAGGCATGCCCAATCACGCGCTGGGTATTTTGTTGCTGACCTTGCTGCTGGGAACGCCGGTATTGAGTTTAATCGGCGCGATTGGCGTGGCGTTGACCGTAGGCCTGCGCCGTGGTGGCATGATTTTGTCGCTGTTGGTGTTGCCGCTGTATGTTCCGGTATTGATATTTGCCGGCAATGCCGTACAAATGGCGGGCACCGGTTTGCCTGTCGATGCCCAAATTAATATCCTAATTGCCATTTTATTGATGGCCTTAGTGTTAGCGCCATTGCCGGTCGCGGCGGCATTAAAAATGAGTGTTAATTGATAGCCAACTTTACGGCAGTCGCGGCCTTGTTTTCAATTGATTTAAAGTTGAGCATCGCGTAAAAAATAAAGTTCAATATCACCGATTGAGGTTGTGACTGTGGATAATGGGGCTTAAGTTAAGGGTTAGGAGGTGAGAATGTACCGATATTGGGGCAAGGCCGGTTCGAGTGACGAACAGGGCAATAGCTATCATCTGTTGCCGTATCACTGTCTGGATGTGGCGGCAGTGGCAGATATTTGGTGGAATCAAAGTCACCATATTAGTCACCGTTTTGTTGGGATTACCGGTTTAAACGAAAAACAAACCCGTGCATGGCTGTTGTTTTTCATTGCTTTGCATGATTACGGCAAATTCGATTTACGTTTTCAGCGAAAAGCGCCGGAGGCATGGAAAGCAGCCAACGCCGAGTTAAGTTCAATTCCAACGCAATTAAACGGACAATCGATTAAAGAATATAACCACGGCCCGGCCGGGCTGTACTGGTTTTATCAGGATTTGAAGGAACGATTTTCGTCAGGAGACGATGATTTTTATTGCGATGACAACGATGATTGGGAAGCATGGTGCAGTTGGCTAGCACCGGTAGTCGGACATCATGGCGTTGTGCCGCAAGATCATGAAAAAGACAATGCAAAATACCAGCTACACGGTATTTCGCAACTGATTTTGGACGCATTTAAACAATCAAGGCAGCAATGGCTGAAAGCCTTAGAGCCGTTGTTTCTTACGCCAGCCGGATTGTCGCTGAATGACACGCCGCCATTGCTTGCAACCACTAAAAACAGCCAATCGTCAGCAACAATGCTGGCCGGATTCTGTTCGGTAAGCGATTGGCTGGGGTCGTCCGAACGGTTTAGTTACGATAACCAGCCTTGCGATGATTTAACGCAATGGTATAAAAGTCGGTTGGAGATTGCGAAAAAAACGCTTGAGGAAGCAGGTGTCATCAGCCAAATCAGGCCTTATCAGGCTATCAATGCGCTATTAAACGGCCATTCGCCCCGACAGATTCAATGTCTTGTTGAACGGTTGCCCAAAGTACAAGGCTTAACGTTGATAGAAGCTTCAACAGGTTCGGGGAAAACTGAAGCTGCTTTGGCATACGCATGGCAGTTGTTGGCATTGGGTTTGGCTGACAGCATTGTGTTTGCTTTGCCGACTCAAGCCACAGCCAACGCAATGTTAAAACGCTTGGAACAAGCAGCACCTCTGTTATTTACCAATCAGACCAACGTGGTACTGGCGCATGGTCGGGCTAAATACGAACAAAATTTCATCGATTTAAAACAGGCCTGTCAGCCGAATACAGCCCAAGGCCATGAAGAAGCCTGGGTGCAATGCGGCAACTGGTTGGCGCAAAGCCGTAAACGGGTCTTTCTTGGCCAGATCGGCGTTTGCACCGTCGATCAGGTTTTGGTGTCGGTGCTGCCTGTCAAGCACAAGTTTGTGCGCGGCTTCGGTATTGGTCGTAGCGTTTTGGTCATTGATGAGATTCATGCTTACAACAGCTATATGTACGGCTTGTTGGATGCTGTTCTGGAGCAACAGCGCCTTGCCGGAGGCAGTGCGATTTTATTGTCGGCGACTTTGCCGTTCCATCAAAAAATCCAGTTGGCGAAAGCCTGGGGTTGTGGGTTAGCCGCAGACAATCGAACCTATCCGTTGATCAGTTATTGCAGCGCAGGGCAAACGGCCTTATTCGATTTAGCGGAACAACCCGATCAGCAACCCAAACCAACATCGGTACAACTGGAACTGATTAAAACGCCCCACTTATTGCCCGACGATGACTTTATTCAACGTTTGCTTGATGCGGTAGCGCAGGGCGCTCAAGTGTGTCTGGTCTGCAATCTCGTCGCGGTCGCACAACAGCTTTATCAGCACGTATTGAACCGGATAGAGCAAGACGAACGATTCAGCGAAGATCAGTTACTATTGTTTCATTCCCGCTTTATTTTTGCTGATCGGCAAAAGAAAGAGCAGGCTGTTCTGAACCTATTCGGGGCGAAGCCTGAACCGGCAGATGCCAGAAGCAAGGGCCATTTACTAATCGCCACTCAAGTGGTCGAGCAGTCGCTGGATCTGGATTTCGACTGGATGATTACCCAGCTTTGCCCGGTAGATTTATTGTTTCAACGCATGGGTCGTTTGCACCGCCACTTACGCAGCAGGCCGGAATACTATCAGCAGCCGGTTTGTACCGTTTTATTGCCGACTGAAGACGATTATGAATTGCATGAATTGATCTACGGCAATAGCCGGGTGCTGTGGCGGACTCAGCAATGTTTACAGAAAGCGGAGCAAGAAACGGAATCTCAAGTCAGTTTCCCTGCGGCTTATCGGGATTGGATTGAGTCGGTTTATAACGAAGAAGTCTGGCCGGATGAACCTGAATGGGTGCTAAAAAGTTTCGAAGCTTATGAAGAAGTTTGTTGGGTCAGTCAAATGACGGCCAAGCAACTGATTAACAGCAATATGAACGAGCTTTCCGACAACGACAGCCATGTTGCCGCGTTGACTCGTGACGGCGATATGAGCCTGAACGTGACTCCTTTCTATACCGACACGCAGGGCGAACGTTGTTTATTAAACTGCGACCTTATAGACAAGCTGGATGAAAGCAAACGCTGGGAGGCCGTCAATCTGAATAGCGTTGCTGTGCCGAAAAGCTGGGGCAAGCACGGCAGGTTGCCGGAAGCCGACAAAGACGGCCTTATCTGGCTGTCCATGCAAACAACTACAAACGGCCACTTTGTCGCACAACAGGGTAACTACACCTACTTTTATCACGTCAATACAGGATTAACCCGAATGGAAAAGCCCAAGGAGAACTCATGAATTTACTCACGGATGCCTGGATACCCATCCAACATCAAAGCAACTATCAGAAAATAAGCTTGCAGCAACTCTTGTGCGGCGAACAAACCGGCGAGCTTTGTTTGCCGCGTGACGATATGGAATTGGCCTGTTTGCAGCTTTTATGCGCCATTACTCAAGCGTTATTTATTCCCAAGGACAAAAAAGCATTGGTTCAATTGCTCAAAGAACCCATACCGCCGGAAGATTATGCCGCTACTTGCCGGGAAAAAATGGACTGGTTCGATTTGAATCATCCGGAAACGCCGTTCATGCAAATACGCGGCGTAAAATCGACGCAGCCGACTCCAATGGATAAATTACTGGCCGGGGTTGCCGACGGCACCAATAAGGCCTTTGTCAATCCGCAAGGTTTGGCGGATGCTTTATGCGGCGGCTGTGTGGCTGTTGCGCTATTCAATGCCGCTAATAATTGTCCGAGCATGGGCGGCGGTTTTAAAGGCAGTTTGCGCGGCAGTACGCCGATTACGCTCTTGATTAAGGGCCGCACACTGAGGGAAACAATCTGGTTGAATGTGCTGACTGAGGATACGGCGGAATCCGCTATGCCTTGGTATTCAGAGACAAAAGACCAGTTGCCCAACTATATGGACAAAATAAAAGATGACGCCAAAATACCGGCTTCCAGAATCGGCCTGAATCGCGGTTTGTTATGGCAACCGGCTCATTTTGAACTATTGCCTTCGCATTCCTCGGCTAATTGCAGTTGTTGCGGATGTTACGAACCGGTTTATAACGGCTTTAATAAGGCTAAATTTAGCTACACAGTAGAAGGCGTCTGGCCGCATCCATTATCTTCCCGGATTTTTTCCGTTAAGAAAGGCGAAAGAGAAGAAAAATTCCCCTCTTTTACCACCACGGCACCGACCTGGACACACATGAGTCGGCTGGTGGTTGATCAGCAAAACGACAAAGAAGGCCAACAAACCGCGCCGGTTATTCAGCAAGCTCGAACCTTTATGGCGACCGATAAGATTCAACTGATTGTCGGCGGTTATCGTAATAATCAGGCCACTGTATTGGAACGCCGCCATGAGTTATTTAGTTTGGCGCAAGGCTGGGCTAAACATGGCGACGTTATTCAACAGATTATTAGCGGCGGCTTGGCATACAAAACAGCATTAAGAAAAGCGTTGTACCTGTTTGCCGTTGGCATCAAAGACAAAGTGAATGGTTCCGGCATCAATCTTTACGATTCTGTTGAAGCCGTTTATTACCAACAAACAGAAAGTTTGATGCATAACAGTTTGGCGGCTATTCGATTTGAAGCATCGAAGGATGAGCTGCAATCACTGAATAAGCAACTCAAGGCCATTGTTATTAGTTTGTTCAATCAGTCAACCGAGTCTTACCGGCAAGAACCAAAAATGCTGAAAGCTTTGGCATTGGCAAGGCGGTCGTTACATAAATCTTTTAAAGAATTGGAGCCCCAAGGAGAAACCCCATGAGTGAAGGACAAAACAAAACGCCCGATTTTCTGGCGTTATACCAACGCTATCAGGCATTAAAACCCGGCCCACAAGCGGAATTGAAACGGGTCATGAATCCCGGCGACTTGATTGAAGTACCGGCTTTTTACCGGGTATTGCTAGATAACAAAGCTCATAAAGGTATGCAGCGTTTGTTGTATTGCTTGCCTCTGATTAAACATCAGGAAAACGGCGATTCATTGGGAAGGGCATTAGCCAAGGCCGACATCAATGAAAAACGCCTGTTCATGGTGATTCGTTCGCAAGAACCCAATGACTTGATTCAATTGCGCCGCTTGTTAAAACAGGCCAATCCGACGCTGGATTGGCTGGCGACTGCAAAGACCTTGTATTACTGGAACGATCATGCCAAGCGCCAGTTATTAGAAGATTTTTTCTATTACCAAAACACCCAATCAAAAGCCATCGCTTAACCAAAAGGATCTAAACCATGAACGAAAACTTTATCAACTTTCACATCCTGATTTCACACAGCCCATCCTGCTTAAATCGCGACGATATGAATATGCAGAAATCGGCTATTTTCGGTGGCAAGCGGCGGGTGCGGGTTTCTAGCCAGAGTTTAAAAAGAACTATGCGAACCTGCGATTATTACCGCCGGCACTTGGGTGAGCCCAGTGTACGCACCAATCATTTAGCGGATTTCCAGCATCAGGCCGTTGCTGCATTATCAGACCGTTACGATGAGAACCTCATCACACAAGCCATAGACTATATCTCCGGTAAAGACAGCAGTGCCGATAAAGCTAAAGATGATGCCGTTGCCCCTTGGGTGTTGGAAGAAATCGCTTATTTTTGCGATCAAATTAAAGCTCTGGAAGGGGAAGGTGTTGACGCGAAAAAATTGCAAAAACTGATCGAAAAAGACGGCCTGGCGTTTCGGCAAGCAATGGCGAATGGCTTGGATATTGCTCTGTCGGGTCGTATGGCGACATCAGGTTTAATGAGTGAAGTCGGTAAAATTGACGGCGCGTTGGCCGTAGCCCATGCCATCACTACCCACGCCGTCGATGCCGACATCGACTGGTTTACCGCTGTCGACGATTTACAGGCGCTGGGTTCCGCGCATCTGGGTACTCAAGAGTTTTCATCCGGCGTTTTTTATCGTTATGCCAGCCTCAATCTAAAACAGTTGCAGGTCAATCTTGGTTTGTTGGCCGACATGAAAGCCGATGAAACCGCAGAAAGCAGAGCGAAAGCCCTGGACATTGCCGCACACGTTTTACACATGCTGGCAACCGAAGTACCCAGCGCCAAACAGCAAAGTTTCGCTGCGCACAATCTGGCTGACGTAGCATTGGTCGGTTTTTCCCATCAACCTGTGTCATTAGCAAACGCTTTTGAAGAGCCGGTCAAAACGGATCACAAAGGCGGTTTTAGAGAACCTTCAATAGCAAAATTGAATAATCATTGGGATAAAGTGCATAGCGGCTATGGTTTAGTCGAACGTTGCGCCGAATTTGCATTAGATAACGTGGCATTACCGGCCGGGATAGTCGCCAAGCCATCGTTGCCCGAACTTGAAAGCTGGCTAAGAAATAACGGCCAAGCCTAAGCGGAAGAGATGCCATGCGTGAACATTTAATCTTAAAACTGCAAGGCCCGATGCAGGCTTGGGGACGCGAGAGCTTCGAAGGGTTACGGCCTTCGGAACTGTTTCCCGGACGGAGCGCTTTACTCGGTTTGTTAGGCGCTTGCTTAGGCGTGGAGCGTACCGACCAAGACCGGCAACAAGCTTTGGCTGGTAGCGTGTCATTTGCGGTGCGCGTCGATAAGCAAGGCCAAAAAATGACCGACTACCACACAGTCAAAAATGCCAGAGAAGATTATCGCGGCCTGAAAAGCCACGATACGATCCAGACGTGGCGCGAATACTGGCAGGACGCTTGCTACACTGTTGCGGTGTGGAACAATGCCGAAGCTGTTGTTGTACTGTCTGAAATTGCTCAGGCGGTTAAACAGCCGATTTATACGCCGGTATTGGGACGGCGAAGTTGCCCGCTGGCAAGGCCCTTGTTTGAAACCGTGCTGTTTGCTGAATCGGCGCTGTCGGCTTTGGTGCAAATTGGTAGCAATCAAGGCGCCATTTATAGCGAAGAAGACAGTGCCGGAGCAATACCGATGAAAAAACGCGATGTGCCTATTATTCACCAACCCCGGCAATTTGCCAGTCGAATGCTGTTTATGACTACAAGCACAGGAGAGTTATATGTACCTGAGTAAAATCCACATCCCCTGGCATCAATCTCAAAATCCTTATCAGCTCCATCAATCCTTATGGCGCCTGTTTCCTGGCTTTGAAAACGCAGACAGGGAATTCCTGTTTCGCGTTGAACAGTTGCAAAAAGGCATGGGTGCTCAGGTATTAATGCAATCGGCCACACAACCACAAAGCAATGAACAAAGCCCAACGTTATTGGCTCAGCGCGAATACGTTTTGAACGTGCAAAACGGCCAGCGCTTGCGCTTTAGGTTGCGCGCCAATCCCATTAAAACCATCAAAGACAGTAGCAAAGGCAGCGTTGAGAAAAAAGGTAAAATCTTTGCTAAAACTGTGCGCGTTCCTTTGTTGCACGAAGAGCAGCAACAGGCTTGGTTGGAGCGTAAGCTACAAGCATTTTCGCAATTGGAAACCTTAATCGTGCAACCGGAACCGGTCTTGTATTTTCGTAAAGCTAAAGAAGGACGGAGCGGTAAAATCCAGACTGTGATGTTTGACGGTGTACTGACGGTTACCGATGCCGAGGCTTTTAATAGTCAAGCAACTAAAGGCATAGGCCCCGCCAAAGCCTTCGGTTGCGGCCTGCTTTCTTTAGCGAGAATTTAAATCGGGCGATTGGGAGCGCCAAGCCCCAGCTTGGCGAGTGTCCCATAGTTCCAAAAACCTCTAATTCCCGGAATCACCATGCTGCCACCCCTAAAACCCATCACCATGAAAGAACGCGTCTCCATGGTTTTTATCGAAAAAGGCCAGGTTGACGTTAAAGACGGCGCTTTCGTCGTCATCGACGAAACCGGCATCAGGACTCATATCCCGGTCGGCAGTATCGCCTGTATCATGCTCGAACCGGGGACGCGGGTTTCCCATCACGCCGTGGCTTTGGCCGCCAGAGCCGGAACCTTGCTGGTTTGGGTCGGTGAAGCCGGGGTGCGGCTTTATGCGTCCGGTCAGCCGGGTGGCGCGCGTTCCGATCGCTTGCTGTATCAAGCCAAATTAGCCTTGGACGATGTAGCGCGGTTAAAAGTGGTGCGCAAAATGTATGAAATCCGCTTCGGCGAAAAACCGCCGGAACGGCGTAGCGTCGAACAACTGCGCGGCATAGAAGGTGCCCGCGTTAAAAAAATCTACCAGTTGTTGGCCAAACAGGCCGGGGTGGAATGGCATGGCCGCAATTACGACCAGACCGACTGGGATAACGGCGATATGCCGAACCGTTGCATCAGTTCGGCAACCGCCTGTTTATACGGCATCAGCGAAGCGGCAGTGTTGGCGGCCGGCTACGCGCCCGCCATCGGCTTTATCCATACCGGCAAACCCTTGTCGTTCGTCTACGACATCGCCGACTTGTTCAAGTTTGACGACATCATTCCCCATGCGTTCAAAATTGCCGCCAAAAACTACCACAACCCGGAACGGGAAGTGCGGCTGATGTGTCGCGACATCTTCCGGCAAAGCAAAATCCTGAAAAAAATCATCCCCACTATAGAAGAAGTCCTGGCTGCCGGTGAGCTTGAACTGCCCAAACCGGCTGAAGAAAATATCGCACCAGCCATCCCTAACCCTGAGAGTATCGGCGATGTTGGTCATCGTAGTTGAAAACGTCCCGCCCCGGTTAAGGGGCCGGTTAGCCGTTTGGCTGATCGAGATTCGGGCAGGCGTTTATGTGGGCGATCTGTCGGCCAAAGTCAGGGAAATGCTTTGGGCGCAAATTGTCGATGGCATTGAGGACGGCAATGCCATTATGACCTGGAGCACCAATACCGAATCGGGTTTTGATTTTCTGACGCTGGGTAAAAACCGTCGTCTGCCGGTCGAGTTTGATGGGCTCAAACTGGTTTCTTTTTATCCGCTTGAGGACACACAGGATGGCGATGCTCTTTAACAATTTAATGGTAAAAAATGGCTGTTTTTTTGGTGGAAAAGTTGGCGGGGTTATTTTGATTGATTAACAATATGTTATGATCAGTGCGTTCCCCACACCCGTGGGGATGAACCGTTTACTGTCCCATCTGGAGTAACAGAGGTCTAGCGTTCCCCACACCCGTGGGGATGAACCGTGGTGTTTTCCTCTGTGACCTTGCCGTTGGTAGCGTTCCCCACACCCGTGGGGATGAACCGGCGTCGGCCTATCAAATACCCGCTGCATTTCGGCGTTCCCCACACCCGTGGGGATGAACCGCTGAATGGGAAGTTGGCGCGGGCGTTTTTACCGCGTTCCCCACACCCGTGGGGATGAACCGTCAACCAATGCACCGGCATTGCTGGATGCGTAGCGTTCCCCACACCCGTGGGGATGAACCGTACCACCCGCCGATTCGACATTAACCGCTGCGGCGTTCCCCACACCCGTGGGGATGAACCGGTTTTTATGCGTATCGTGGAACAATGCCACGTGCGTTCCCCACACCCGTGGGGATGAACCGCCAATGGCTGCAATAACGTTCGACACCCTTAAGCGTTCCCCACACCCGTGGGGATGAACCGGAAAAAACTTTATAACGATACATAGCGAATGCGCGTTCCCCACACCCGTGGGGATGAACCGCCACTGAGGAAAACACCACATCAACCCCGATGGCGTTCCCCACACCCGTGGGGATGAACCGCGAAAACAAAAGAGACAAAAAGAAGAACGGTAGCGTTCCCCACACCCGTGGGGATGAACCGGCTGGCTCAAAACCATCGTAGGGAATGGCGACGCGTTCCCCACACCCGTGGGGATGAACCGGCGATATAACCCGTGTTATTGGCGGGCATGTTGCGTTCCCCACACCCGTGGGGATGAACCGCCGCCGAACTCTCCAAAACCGCCATTGCCTTAGCGGTCCCCACACCCGTGGGGATGAACCGTCGGGCAATATATTAATGCCTGGTTCGATGTGGCGTTCCCCACACCCGTGGGGATGAACCGTAGGAACCGACGAAACAGCAAACCGGCTCATAGCGTTCCCCACACCCGTGGGGATGAACCGTAAATGTGCGGATTGGCCGCGCGCTTGGATTAGCGTTCCCCACACCCGTGGGGATGAACCGCGTATGAGCAACTCGACACCGTTGTTTTAACCGCGTTCCCCACACCCGTGGGGATGAACCGCATCTAGCCGTCGTTTTTATCGGCATACACCTGCGTTCCCCACACCCGTGGGGATGAA
>JAUYMY010000069.1 GCA_030699385.1 Methylobacter sp. | reverse complement strand
TCGCGGCCGGGTGGCCGCTCCCACAATTTATACATCACTCCCACAGCTTATACATCGTTCCCACTTTTGAGCATCGGAACGATTGACGCGGCAGCTGAGAACAACAGCATTACCCAGGAAAAACACCCGTAGACAAATAGCGGTCGCCCCGGTCGCAGATAATCGCCACAATCAGCGCATTTTCAACTTCTTCCGACAATTTCAAGGCCGCATGAACCGCGCCGCCGGACGAAATGCCGGCAAAAATGCCTTCTTGGGCAGCCAAAGCGCGAGTGACGTTTTCCGCTGAAATTTGGTCAACATCGATAATCCGGTCAACCCGATCGGACTGGTAGATTTTCGGCAGATATTCCTTGGGCCAACGGCGGATGCCGGGGATTTTAGACTCGCCTTCCGGCTGTACGCCGACAATCTGAATATCGGCATTTTGTTCCTTGAGAAATTTGGACGTGCCCATAATGGTGCCGGTAGTGCCCATCGAACTGACAAAATGGGTGATTTTGCCTTGCGTGTCGCGCCAGATTTCAGGGCCGGTGCCTTCGTAATGCGCACGCGGATTATCAGGATTTGCAAATTGATCCAGTACCTTACCTTTACCCGCCGCTTCCATTGCCCTGGATAAATCAATCGCGGCTTCCATGCTGCCCGCCGCCGGTGTCAGGATAATCTCGGCGCCGTAAGCTTTCATCGACGCCCGGCGTTCTTCGCTCATGTTATCCGGCATAATCAAGATCATTTTATAGCCTTTGATTGCCGCCGCCATCGCCAAAGCAATGCCGGTGTTGCCACTGGTCGCTTCAATCAAACAATCGCCGGGCTTGATCTCGCCGCGTGCTTCGGCATGTTTTATCATGCTCAATGCCGGACGGTCTTTGACCGAACCGGCGGGATTATTGCCTTCCAGTTTGACCAAAATAGTGTTGCTGGTGTTGCCGGGCAAGCGCTGCAACCTAACTAAAGGCGTGTTGCCGACAAAAGATTCAATGGTAGGAAAAGTGGTGATAGTCATTGTGATAGGTTGTATGTGGCGAGTAATTTTTAATGGAACACGGATGGCACAGATACCTGGGGCACAAGTAAAAACGGATAATCACTGATTAAAAAGCAGTGATCTATTTTAAAAAATCCGTGTAAATCAGTCCAATCCGTGCTATCCGTGTTCTATTTATGAAAATGATGCGTCGGGCATTGGCCATCGCGCAAGCTGATAATCGGCCAGTTGGCATCATTGGCAAATGCAGCCAGTTTTTCATCGGGATTGACCGCAACCGGATGATCGACCAACTTGAGTAGCGGCAGGTCATTATGGGAATCGCTGTAAAACCAACTGCCTTGCATGGTTTCGCTTGAACCTGTTAACCAGGCTTCCAGCAGCTTGACTTTGCCTTCCTGAAAACAGGGGATGCCATCAAAACCGCCGGTATAGCGGCCATCAATAAAAGTCGGCGTAGTCGCCAGCAAGTTGTCGATACCGTACAACTGCACTATCGGCTCGGTGACAAAACGGTTAGTGGCGGTAATAACCAACAAAGTATCGCCCCGACTTTTATGTTTGTCGATCAGCTGTTGTGCCGGTTGCAACAACAGCGGCGTGATAATTTGCTGTATAAATTGCGCGCGCCATTGATAGAGTTGTTCGGGGGCGTGGTCTGCTAAAGGCTTTAACGAAAATTGCAAAAATTCAACGATGTCCAAACTGCCTTGTTTGTAATCATCATAAAACTTGGCATTGGCGCTTTCGTAGCGATTTTTATCGACGATGCCCTGGTCTACAAGAAACTGCCCCCACAAATAATCGCTGTCATCGGCAATCAGGGTATTGTCTAAATCGAAAATCGCTAAGCTCACGGTTAAACCTGTGTTGAGTAATGAAAAAGGACTATGTCGACTGGCATCTACAGTCCATTTATGGAACAATGCGGCCATTAAATTAACTTAACTGACCTATTCTTTGGCAATTTTACCATTAGCAAGATTAAAGAACTAGGAAAGGTAAAGACACAGGTTTTAACATGATTGACTCTAAAGGATACCGGCCTAATGTCGGAATCATCCTTTGCAATGACGAGGGTCGCGTGTTTTGGGCAAAACGAATGGGTGTAAACTCATGGCAATTTCCGCAAGGCGGGATTAATCCAGATGAAGACCCAGAAGCCGCGATGTATCGGGAGTTGTGCGAGGAAACCGGATTGCAGCAACAGCATGTTCAAGTGCTCGGCCGCACCCGCTATTGGCTAAGGTATCAGCTGCCCGAACGTTATATCCGTAAACACTCCCTGCCTTTATGCATAGGCCAAAAACAAATCTGGTATCTGTTGCGGTTAATAACCGAGGAATCCAATGTGCGTTTTGACCAGTGTCCCAAACCGGAATTCGACGGCTGGCGCTGGGTAGATTATTGGGAGCCACTAAAAGACGTAGTCTATTTCAAGCGCAAAGTTTATCAAAAAGCGATGAGCGAATTAGGCGCTATTCTGACTGCCGACACCGTCCCGGTTAGTCCGGCGGGCTATTTGGCTAAAGAAGTCGAGAAAGCAAAAGGCAAAAAACGTAAGCGTTGAGTGAACTTGAGTAACTACTTCTCAGCGAAAAAGCAATAGAACACGGAAAGCACTGATTAAACGGATAGTCACTGATTAAAAGCACAGCACATTCTAAAAAAATCTGTGTAAATCTGTCCTATCCGTGCTATCCGTGTTCCATTTTCGCTGAGTAGTTACGAACTCGATTTGATTAAATTCATGCTGCCTTTTGCCTAAGGCAGAAAAGGACATCACCTTACCCCGTTCATGTAACATCGCTGTTCATTGTCAACTAGCGGCATTGCAAATGTCGCTTTTGATTTTTTCCGAGCGGCAAAATCCCCACTACCCAGCTAACATTGATGACGCCGATTATTATAAATAGTGCGGTGATGTACAGTGAAACCCTCAATAAAAATTAGGCTTGATTAATGAAACTGACGTTATCCCGTTTAGAAAACCTGCTGATGACCGCTTGCGACGACCTGCGCGGTAGTATGGATGCTAGCGAATACAAAGAATATATCTTCGGCATGTTGTTCCTGAAACGCGCCAGCGATCTGTTTGATCAACGCCAAGCCGAATTACGCAAAAACTTTACGGCTCAGGGCATGTCAGCGGACGATGTGGAAGAAGAATTGCAAGATTCGGATCACTATTCCGGCAAATATTTTTTTGTGCCGCCGCGTGCCCGCTGGAATCAAAGCTGGCAGGAAGACATAGTCGAGCAAGGCGAGAAAAAGAGCATCGACCGCCCTGCCCTCAAACACGTCAAAAGCAATGTCGGCACCGCCCTGAACAAAGCGCTGGAGGCCATTGAAGACGCCAACCCGGACGCGTTGCAAGACGTGCTTAAAGGCATCAACTTCAACCGCAAAATCGGCCAGCGCACCCTCGATGACGACACTTTGGCCGACTTTCTACAGAATTTTGAAAAAATCCCGCTCAAAGACAGCGATTTTGAATTTCCCGATTTGCTCGGTGCCGCCTACGAATGGCTGATCAAATACTTCGCCGATTCCGCCGGTAAAAAAGCCGGCGAGTTTTACACCCCCGCCGAAGTGGTGCGCATTTGCGTAGAAATTTGTGACCCAGACGAAGGCATGAGCGTCTATGACCCGACAGTCGGTTCCGGCGGCATGTTGATACAAATGCGCGATTATTTGCGCGAAAAAGGCGGCAGTGCGGATGAACTGGCGCTGTTTGGTCAGGAAAAAATGGGCACCACCTGGTCTATCTGCAAAATGAACATGCTGCTGCACGGCATTTCCCATGCCGACATCCGTCAAGAAGACACACTGCGCGAACCGCAACATCTGGATGAAAACAACGAGCTGAAACGCTATGATCGCGTCGTCGCCAATCCGCCGTTTAGCCAGAACTACATTAAAAAAGACCTTAAATTTTCCGGCCGCTTTCCGGTGATGATGCCGGATAAAGGCAAAAAAGCCGATTTAATGTTCGTCCAGCACATGCTGGCCGTGCTCAAACATGGCGGCCGTCTGGCCTCGGTCATGCCGCACGGCGTGCTATTCCGTGGCGGCGAAGAACGCGAAGCGCGTAAATATTTTATCGAGCACGGCTATTTAGAAGCCATTATCGGCCTACCCAGCAACCTGTTTTACGGCACCGGCATTCCCGCCTGCATCATGGTCATGAACAAAAACGGAGCCGCCCAACGCGAGCATGTGCTGTTCATCAACGCCGACCGCGAATACCGCGAAGGCAAGGCGCAAAACCACTTGCGCCCGGAAGACATCGACAAAATCATCTACGCTTACCGGGCCGGGAAGGATATTCCTGATACGACCGCCAGAGATGACGGAAGTACTGGGGCTGCAGGAGCGGGCCCCCTGTACGCCCGCTGCGTACCAAAAGCCGAAATCGTCGCCGAAGACTACAACTGCAATATCCGCCGCTATGTCGACAACGCAGCGCCGCCGGAACCCCATGATGTTCGCGCCCACTTACATGGCGGCGTGCCCAAAGTCGAAGTCGAGAACCTGGCGCACTTTTGGCAAAATTACCCGCAACTTAAAGACGATGCATTTATCCCGCGCGATGAAATTTATCTTGATTTTGCCCCGGTGCTGACAGACAAGCGCGATATTGCTGATTTTGTTGCCACCCACCACAGCGTCATTAGCCGGCACGCGCAATTCATGCTCACCCTGGAAGCCTGGTGGCAAGCCAACTTGTCGATTGTCGAAGCGCTGGCACCGAATGCCGCCAATCAGGACGACAAACCGCGTAATGTCTACGTGATGCGCCGCAGTCTGCTGGCCGGCATCGAACAGGCGCTGTCTGATCAACAGCTGCTGACGCCATTTCAAGTGCGCGGCGCCTTTGCCAACTATATCGAACTGCTCAAAGCTGATTTTAAATCCATCGCCGCCAGTGGCTGGGGACCGGAACTGATTCCAGACGAGGACATTCTGCAAAGCCAATTCCCCGAAGTGCTGGAAGCACTGGAGCAAGCTCAGACCCGACTGGCGGAATTACAAGCGTTATTTGCCGCTGCCGATGACGAAGACTTTGAAGACTCGGACAACACCGGCGTAATGAACTCAGACCAGGTCAAAAACCTGAAAGCACGCCTAAAAGACGTCAAAGGCATGGCGAAACTGTACAAGCGCGACCCGAACCTGGGCGATGCGGCGTTATGCCAACGCGAAGCCGAATTGATCGAAGCGCAGCTGCAACACCACAAAGCGCTGGAAGATGAAGTCAAAAAAATCAGAGCCACGATCAAGGGCACTGAAAACAATCGCGATGAGCTAGTGCAAAGCGCCCGCGAGAAAATTTCCGACGATGAAGCGCGCATCGTGATTATCGAACGCCTGCGGCAAACCCTGATGAACACCTACCGCGCTTATTTGCGCGCCGACCAGCGCGCCTGCATCAAAGCCATTGAAAACCTGTGGAGTAAATATGCGGTCACCGCCAAGACTATCGAGGCTGAGCGCGATGCGGCGTCTGAGCAGTTGCAGACGTTTCTGGTGGAGTTGGGTTATGAGTGAAACAACCTTCATCATCCCCACGCTCCAGCATGAAAATGCAGCCCCAGCCGCTCCAGCGTCACGAAGCGCAAGGCAGCCGCTCGGACACATCTCGTTCCCGCGTGCCGCAGCGTCCCTTGTATGCATACCCATTTATGCCCTCGGATGCGCGGCGCGTGGGAACGAGGAAAGTTGTGGGAGCGGTCACTGGCCGCGAACAATCGCGCGCTATTCGCGGCCAGGTGGCCGCTCCCACAACTTATGTATAACGATGAGCGCTCCAGCGTGGGAATGCAACCCGCGACGCTTCAGTGTCGCGAAGCGCAGAGCCGCCGTTCGGGCTACATTCCAAGGAGGAATGTGGAAGCAATACAATCTGTGGAGTAAATACGCAGTCACCGCCAAAACCATCGAAGCCGGACGCGATGTGGCGTCTGAGCAGTTGCGGGCGTTTTTAGTGGGGTTGGGTTATGAGTGATTGGCATCAGCACGCTCTGCGAGATATATCGACTCATATCAAGGACGGCACCCATGGGACACATAAGAGAGTGGAATCTGGCGTTCCTTTTCTAAGTGCAAAGAATGTTGGCAACAATGGGCGCTTAAACTGGGACGAGCGCGATGATTTTGTAAGTGAATTGGACTATTCAGCCATTACATCGTCATTCTCGCCAAGGCAAGGCGACGTGTTATTGACGGTTGTTGGTAGCATTGGCCGTGCTGCTCTATTCGATGGTTCTAAGGTTACATTTCAGCGAAGTGTGGCATTTATTCGTTGCACCGATAACGTGCTACCTTCATACCTATATCAAGCAATTTTGTCTTCGGACTTCACTAGGCAGTTGGAGCGCCGAAGCAACGTCACAGCGCAAGCCGGGCTGTACCTTGGTGAACTTGCTAAGTGCCAAATCCTATTGCCGCCAAATAAACAACAGAAAAAAATTGCCTGCATTCTTCAAACCATCGACCAAGCCATTGAAAAAACCGAGGCGCTGATTGAAAAACACCAGCACATCAAAGCGGGGCTGATGCACGATCTGTTTACCCGTGGCATCGGTGCCGACGGCAAACTGCGCCCACCCCGCGAACAAGCGCCAGAGCTGTATCAGCAAACCCCGATTGGCTGGATTCCGAAGGAGTGGAGTTATGACCGTCTTGAGAATATGTTAGCTCAAGTGGCGAATAATTTAAGAAGTGGCCCTTTCGGTAGTGCTTTACTCAAATCTGAGTTGGTTGAAGGCGGTATTCCATTTTTGGGTATTGATAATATTCACATTGAAAGATTTGATAACAACTTTCGTCGCTTTGTGTCTGAGAAAAAATACAACGAGCTAATCAAGTACGCAGTTCGACCGAGAGATGTTGTTATTACTATCATGGGGACAGTGGGCAGAAGCGCGGTTATTCCTGACCATATCGATAAAGCTCTTTCATCCAAGCATTTGTGGACAATGACGCTCAACCAAAATGCGGTAGTACCTGAACTTGTTTGCTGGCAGCTTAATTATTCTGCATGGGTTAAGGCGTGGTTTAGAAAAGAAACACAAGGCGGAATCATGGACGCAATACAATCAAAAACTCTGCGAACAATGATTTTGCCAATACCACCAATCGATGAGCAGCAATTGATTTTTGACAAATTTAAAACTGCCACCTCAAATATCGAAACAGAAAAGAATTCTTTAGAAAAACTACAAAAACAAAAATCAGGCCTAATGCACGACCTGCTGACTGGCAAAGTATCGGTACAGGTTGCCGAATCCGAACCGGAGATCGCCTGATGCCTGACTAAGGTCAAATGGTGTAACATCCTTATGCTGATCGATAATCAACAACTGGTAAAGTAAGACACCCACTACAGAAGAGAATACCGCTATGACACCTGAACAACTGATTGTTAAATGTTATGCCGAACAAGAGGATAATTACTGGGTTGCGGTCTGCCTGGATTTTAATCTTGCCGCGCAAGGTGATTCTTTCGAGGAAGTAAAAGTCAAGCTCGAAGCCATGATTGCTGAATATGTTTTTGATGCACTCGTGGGGCAAGACAAAGCGTATGCGGCACAATTACTATCAAGACGCGCTCCGCTGTCAGCTTGGTTAAAATACCGTTTCATCAAACTAAAAAGCACCGTATTACATGGGCCGGGGCGTGTATTCGATGAAATCATGCCGTTGGTTCCGGCTGCATGAGTGGCGAATATCCACCGCTGACGTGCAAGGATGTTAAAAGGATTCTCGCTTATCTTGGTTTTACTGCCCGCCCACAAAAAGGCACTTCACATGAACAATGGGTAAAAGAAGTAAACGGCAAGCTGTATAAAGTGACCGTGGATTGCCCCAAGTCTCCTTTTTCGCAAACTCTCATCAAGAGCATGGCCGAACAAGCAGGGCTAAAAAAGAAAGACTTCTACAGAATATTCAAACAGCTTTAATTCCCAGGGATACCAAGCTTTTCAACAGGAGGCCAAACTATGAATATCACCTCGGTTCCACCTTCGGCGGAAGCGCAAACCATTTTAAATGCCCTGCAACAGGCCGTGACCAAAAACCTCGAAAAGAAGCGTCGGCTTGGGCAGTATGCGGTGACTTGGAAAAATGGCCGCCCCGTCCAAGCGGGTGAGGATGCGCCCAAGGTAGACGGTAACGTTGTTCCAACTCTTGGAAATATTTGTGTATAACGGCGAGCGCCGGGGCGTGGGAACGATAAAAATGCACGACCTACTGACCGGCAAAGTTCAAGTCAACGCCAAAGTATCCGAGGTAGACCATGACTGAGCAGCGCCCTATTGCCTTGACTGAGCCACCCAGCGGTTATAACGACTGGCTGGTAGACCTAAAATCCCGCATTCACAACACCCAGCAACGGGCGACGCTGGCGGTCAACCGCGAACTGGTGGGACTGTATTGGCACATCGGCACGGATATTCTGCAACGCCAAGTTCAGCAAGGCTGGGGCGCCAAGGTCATTGATCGGCTGGCGCATGATTTGCGCACCGCCTTTCCTGAGATGAAGGGGTTTTCCCGCGCTAATCTGATGTATATGCGTGCTTTTGCCGAAGCTTGGCCCGACCCTGCAATTGTCCAACAGGCTGTTGGACAATTGCCGTGGGGGCATAATCTAGTGCTGTTGAGCAAACTAAAAAATTCCGAACAACGCTTAGCTTATGCTCAACGCGCCATCGAGCATGGCTGGTCGCGCAATATGTTAAATATCCATATTGAACAGCGTTTGTTGGAACGTGAGGGTAAGGCCATTACCAACTTTGTCCAGCGCTTGCCCAACCCGCAATCTGATCTGGCGAGGCAATCGCTAAAAGATCCGTACCGGCTGGATTTTCTCGGCTTAGGTAAAGAAGCCGGCGAGCGGGATATTGAAAACGCACTGGTGCAACACATCACTCAGTTTCTGCTGGAGTTGGGGGCTGGTTTTGCTTATGTGGGACGACAAGTGCATTTGGAAGTCGGTGGCGATGACTTTTTTATCGACCTGCTGTTTTATCACCTCAAATTACGCTGTTATGTAGTGATCGAAATCAAAGCAGGTAAATTCAAGCCGGAACATTTAGGGCAACTGAGTTTTTACATGACTGCCGTGGATGCTCAAGTTAAAGCCGAACAGGATGCACCCACCATTGGCCTTTTGCTGTGCAAGAGCAAAAACAAGGTGGTGGCCGAATACGCGCTCAGAGAAAACAGCCGCCCTATGGGCATTGCCGAATATCAACTAATCGAATCCTTGCCCGAAAACCTACAAACAAGCCTGCCCAGTATCGAGCAAATTGAGCAGGAATTAGCGGGCGGTGACGATGACTGACAAACTGCCCATCAATCTGCACGACCTGCTGCGCCGGCGCGCAGTGAGCCGCCGCTACCGACTAACCATCCAAGGCCGGCAATGGTTGCATAAGCAAAAAGCGGGAGAACGCCATGAGTGAATACACCGAAGTCGAACAGCCCTTTTTGCAGCAGCTGCAAAACTTGGGTTGGCAAATCATCGACCAAGGGCCGGATATTCCATCCGATCCGACGCTTAGCCTGCGCCTGAATTTTCGCCAATGGCTGTTGCCGGAGGTGTTTGCAAAATCCGTCGCGGCGCTGAATGTTGCTGTTGACGGTACGCCCTGGCTGACGGGCAAACAATTGCAGGATTTGCAAGATCAGCTGCTGCGCCAGCCCAACCGCACTTTATTGGAAGCTAACGAGGCAATTCAAAAGCTGCTGTTCAAGGCTCAGGTGGATGTTAACGAGGCTAGCTCTGAACAAGATCCGGTAGTCAAGTTAATCGATTTTGCCACCCCCGAGAATAATCACTTTCTTGCCATCAACCAGTTTCGTATCGATACGCCGGGCGGCGTGAAGCAATTTATCATTCCCGATATTGTGTTGTTTGTGAACGGCATTCCGCTGATTGTGGTGGAATGCAAAAAAGGCGGGCCGACTTGCGCCAATCCGATGAGCGAGGCTTTTGAGCAGTTGCAGCGCTACAGCAACCAGCGCCCGGCGACTCAGCAACAAGGTCTGAAAGAAGGCGAACCGCGCCTGTTTCACAGTAATTTGTTGTTGATTCGCAGCAGTGGCGTGGAAGCCGATTACGGCACTATCACGTCCGGCGAAGAGCATTTCTATCCGTGGAAAACCCAATGGCCGCAGCCGGATAGCGTCGCCGAGGCTTTCAACCCACAACAGCAGTTGATCAACGGCATGTTGAATAAGGCCAATCTGCTGGGCATTCTGCGCACCGCCAGCCTGTTTATGGATACCGACGGCGGCCCGCGCATCAAGATAGTCTGCCGCTATCAGCAATTCCGTGCCGCCAATAAAATTATCGAGCGCCTGCGCAACGGCCAAAGCGCGGTGGAAAAAAGCGGCGTGGTCTGGCATACGCAAGGTTCAGGTAAAAGCCTGACGATGGTGTTTGTGGCGCGGATGCTGCGCGTTTCCCGAGATTTGAACGATTACAAGATTTTGCTGGTCAACGACAGGGTGGATCTGGAAGATCAGCTTGGCAAAACGGCCCGGTTAATCGGTGGCCGGGTGCATACTATCGATAGCCGCAAGATGCTGCGCCGGCAATTGGCGACCGACAGTTCCGACATCAATATGGTGATGGTGCATAAGTTCCAGTTGTACGACACAAGCCTGCCGCTGAAAGTCGCCGAAGCGCTGGGCACTTATCAGGCTATTCCTAGCCTGTCGAAAAACTGATTTAACCTGCTATTAATTTCCCCTCTTTTTGGCTTTCATTTTTAAAAAATTCCTGGCGCTTTTTTCTTACCGTATACGGGATATTCGCCTTCTCCCAGCGTTCTAAATCTACTTGGGA
>JAUYMY010000065.1 GCA_030699385.1 Methylobacter sp. | reverse complement strand
TTGTTTAAAGTGGCTATCATGGCAATGACCTGGGGTTGTTGTGCTTCCCTTTAGATAGGGTCAACTTTTTGCATTAAAAAGCCTTTTGCGATATAAAAATTAATTAATGATTTCCGCTTCGGATATAGCGAATGGTGAGTTCGATAGTCATATCATATAAACAGATTGCAGCACCTCGGCTTATCACGCAGTTCGTGGTGAAAAACCCCGTTCTTGCTTGAACAGGGTTTTCCGGTAATAAATCAATAACCCGCTGCAATCGCAGTCGCAACCCACTCAGACAGAGGGCCTAAATCAAGAATCTGATTGCCGAACGCGGGGCCTAAGTAATACAGCTTGCCATTGGCGGTGCCGACATAAGAATCCGTCGCTGGATAATAACGATAATAGTAACCTTCTGCTGTCGCGGAAACCGAACCTACCGGCGACACCGTGTTAGCTGGCGGAAAAGGATTGGCGGGCGCTGCATATTCAGGATAAGCCGCTTCCAAATAAGCAAACAAACGATCTGAATTGCTCTCGGCAGTACCGTAATTCGAGGTCACCGAAGTAATCATGACAAGATTAATATCTTCCAGCGGCTTGCCATTAGACGGCGCGACAATCGGCAAGGTAGTGAATGCGCCACCGGCATTGGCAAGCGGCAAAGCAGCAATCGCATCAACAACCAACATGCTTTTTTCAACCACTTGTCCAAACACCGTAAAGCCGCCGTTTTGCGAATCCAGATTAGGCGAATTGTCGGCCAGATTAAAAAACCACTGATTAGTGGCGCTGTTAGGATCATTGCCAAGCTTGGCCATTGCAATGGTACCGCGCAAGTTAGAACGGTTCGCACTGAATTCATTGACTACCGCAGGATTTGCAGTAATCGGTACTACGGATTTGCTCGGATCATCCCAGATATAACCGCCGCCTTGAATGATAAAATCCGGCACACTACGATGAATAAAGCTGTTGTTATAAGCGCCGCTTTCGACATAATTTAAAAAATTCGCCACCGTCAACGGCGTGGCCGAATCAAACAACCTCACATCGATAACACCCAGCACCGTCTGCATACGCACCACAGTCGCCGAACTGACAACCGGAAAGGCCAATAAAACCGCCATCAGCGCTGTTAAAAAAAAGTGTGTGTTGTTACGACTAATACTCATAAGTTTCCTCCAAAAAATAACGTCCACTATCTTAGCAGAGCAGCCGTTTTTTTCACTTGAATTTTCACTTTAATCTATCAAAAAGACAACAGATTCACACTTCACGGCAAATAAACACACCATTTCATACCGCCCAATATTTCGCTATTTTTACCTTCCAACACACCGCCCAGCAATCCCACTAACTCGGAAACCACAGCCATGCCGATACCGTGCCCTTGAATATTTTCATCGGCGCGCACACCGCGTTTTAAAATTTGCGCGATTTTATCCGTCGGAATGCCCGGCCCATCATCCTCAACTTGCAGCAATACGCCGTAATTGCGCCGACCTTTCTGTTTATTCAGCGTAACGGTAATTTTCACGCTATTTCGGCACCATTTACACGCGTTATCCATCAAATTCCCCGCAATTTCATACAAATCACCTTCTTCATAGCAAATCAGGCTCGGCTCCGGCACGCCCCTATCAAAAACAATGTTTTTATCGACATACACCTTAGCCAATGAAGCCGTTATTTTTTTCAACACCGCCGCTAAATCCACCGTACCAGACGGCTTATGTTCGCCCTTTGCCGCCGCGCGCTGCAGCTGATATTCGACAATTTCATCCATGCGATTAACCTGCTCCTTCACCAACTCCTTATTAGCGCTAAAAGACTCGGCACAACCACGCAAGATCGACAGCGGCGTTTTCAGGCTGTGCGCCAAATCCGCCATAGCATTGCGATAACGCTCCAAATGCGCCCGCTCACTATGGATAAAAACATTAAGATTACCCGCCAGACCTTCAAGCTCGGTTGCATAATCGCCGTCCAAATGGGTTTTTTGGCCTTTTTCAATCGCCTCCAGATCTTTCACAATAATCCGCAACGGTTTTAAGCTCCAGCGCAGCAAAATCAGCTGAAGACAAATCAACACCAGGCCCAATAACAGCAACCAGCCGCGCAAGGTTTCCCTAAAGCGCGCCACTTCATTACCGACAAACTGCGCATCCTCGGTCACAGTAAAAATATAGTCACCCTCGATACCGGCGGCATTTTTCCAAATAACATTGTAATGCAGCGCATAGCGGCCTTGCTCGGTCAGCAAAAAGGCAAAATCGCCCGGATTTAATTCCGGCGGTGGCGTGACATTAAGCCCGATGGCCGATGGCGAACGCCAGATCAGATTTTTTTTTGCCAATTGAATAAAACCGTAAAGCCCCGAACCCGGCGTGGCAAATCGGGGTTCAGGCAAATTAGGCGGCATATTTAACTCGCCAGCGGTTTTAAGTTCCGCCGCCGACAGCAGCGAGTACACATGAACCAGCAACTTTTCTTTTAACGCCTGTTCAGCGCTCTCACGAAAACCCTGTTCCAGCACCACAGAAACCAGCGCAAAAAATGCCGCCAGCACCAGCGAGGCGGAGATTAACAATCGAAAGCTTAATGATTTAACTTGCATAAAATTTTAGGATTTTTGGGTTCTACGGTATAGGCAGGCAACAAGCCGTCAGGCTTTCAATTTTGAAGCGCTTTATCGCCAATATAAAAAATCGGGCTATTACCCGGTTTTGCTGTTTAAGAATTCCGCCATATCTTCGTTTTGTACACGATGATAGATTTCTTCTACAGATAAAGTTAAGCCAATGGATTCAAAAAAAATCTCATCACCTAAAAAATAATAGAAATTGAGGTGGGTGCTTCTAATGGCTTAGTCCCGCTTTGCTTTAGGTAACGCAATTGTACAAGGCCTAACGCCTTCGCTTCTATGTATAATACAAGCCTTAACGCTTTTATTATTTGCTGACAGGCATGCGCCATGACTATCATTACTTTTGATACTCTAAAATTCACCCAGCGCCTGGAGCAAGCAGAGATTTCGCACGATCAGGCCATTGCAATGGTCGAGGCGCAAAAAGAGTCTTTATCTGAAATAATGGAAGCACATTTGGCCACTAAAATGGATGTTCAGGAAGTAAAATTCAAGCAGATAGAACATGATGCTCAGTTTACCCTGATTAAATGGATGCTAGGTATCTTGATCGGTGGCGTCATGTCGATTATGGTTAGACTATTTTTCTGAAGCCCTGTAGATACTCCACGGCATGGATGACGAGGGTGGGGAGCCATTCTACGAACAAGCTCGAAGCTGTAGGGTGGGACGGCTTCCCCAGAAATCGGCGATCACTATAAACTTTTTGGTTTAATTTATCTTGTGGTTGAAGAGGGCTTTAATATACAAGGTCGGGTTAGCCGTGTAGGTCGGTTTAGCGCAGCGTAACCCGACATTTTTGCGTGAATAAGTCGGGTTACGGCTAGCGCCTAACCCGACCTACAGGACTGATAGCGATTTTCTTATTGCCTTGAAAAATAAAATACTTTTGGAAATAAGTCATGAAAAAAATAAATCTAGCCGTTTATTAGAAACTATTTATGAAACCGCCAGCGATTTACACGGTTGCGGGCTTTTAACAGACCATGAAATACAAGCCTATCAGGAAATAGCTCCGCTGGAAATTTCAGTTAAATTAGATAATGATGTTGCCTATTATTTAAAAGAAAAATGCGCGGATTATACCGATAAACTACAAGTTTTAATTAATGATTTATTACGCAAAAATATAGAAATTGCTAAACGGGTTTCTATTTAATTTATTTAAAACGCTGTAAGGTGGATTCGCCGCTAGGTAATCCGCCACGACTTCGACCGGCTATCATCAGCATGGTGCGTGTGTGGCGGTTTGCTACGCTAAACCGCCTTACAGCGTTTTTATCCCCGCGAAACAATAGCCCTCTAGGTCGGTTTAGCGCAGCGTAACCCGACATTTTTGCGTGAATAAGTCGGGTTACGGCTAATGCCTAACCCGACCTGGCTTGTTATTGATGGGGTTGACAATCTGAACGGAATATCGAGAATGACCGGGGCCTGTTTAGGATGTGGGGCATGTGATGCTTCAATATTGAAATTTCTGACCGAAAACATAGCTGATTATAACGCCTAGTCGTAAATGCTACGGGGTACGCATTTTCACCTGACTTATCCGCATTTTTTATTTTTTAAACCACTTTTTGGGCACAATGGTGAAGACATTTGCTATAGTGACACTACATTATTGTCGGTCTTTTAAATCGACTCGGCAATTGCTCTTGCATTGTTCCACTTCCTGCATCCATCTGTCGCCTCCCTAGCCGTATCTAACAGGGGAAACGATAAAAGCACCCATTTTATTTACTATACCTATAATTCATGACTCAAGACCTAAGCTCTTGCACACATTCCGAACAGCACAACATAACTATAAACGTTTACTATGCCTAGCTCACGCAAAGATTCCCCCATTCATTTAGGTTCGCCCGGCGAAGAAATCAGCATACAAGATCTTCAATCGATCAAGCATCGGTTTAAACGCTTGAGTCAACTTCGTGAGCAACGTGTTCAACAGTTTCTGCATCCTCGCCAACGCGTATTTTTAGAATTATTGCCTTTACTTTTTCATGGTAACTTTACGATGTTGCCGGGATTTATTTCCCCGACGACTCCAGCGGGAATACCTGAATACAATCCCAATGCACAGACCTTAAATACCGCTAGGCAGTTTGCGTCGACTTTCAAGTATAGCCGTGCGCCATTACACAGCCATCCTATTGAAGGGCTTTTTTTAATAAGCAGTGTCGGTGGTATTGCATTTCCAGAAACCAACGAGATGGGCATCTGGCTATGCCATCAATCCGACTTATTGCCTAATGCCATTAATGAACTACAACAAAAAGCCTCCGCTATAGAGGTCTGGGCTGAATCATTAGAGCTCGAAGTGCATTTTTCCCTAATTGACAGCAAACAATTTCGGCTCGGTCAAAATACGCCTGTTTCTACTGAAAATAGCGGTCAAACACAGCATTATTTGCTACTCGAAAAATTTTATCGGACGGCAATATATATCGCAGGAAAAAGCCCGGCATGGTGGCTAGTTCCTCCTCATGAAGAAGCCAATTACACGCACTATATAAATCATCTTATAAGCAATCGCTTCATTCCCGAGCATGAACTGATCGATTTTGGCGGCTTGGAATCTGTCCCTGCCGACGAATTTACCAGTGCAACCCTTTGGTATCTTTATAAGACGCTGCTTTCTCCGCACAAGTGGTTATTAAAACTGTTATTAATGGAATGCTATGCCAGCGAATATCCTCAGACCGAATGGTTATGCCAAGACCTAAAAAATGCCATTTATCAAGGCAATTTTATGACGGTAGACCTCGACCCGTATTTGCTCATTTATATGAAAGTCGAAAGATATTTACAAAACACCCATAATCAAGAACGACTAGCCTTTGTCCGCCAAAGTTTTTATTTAAAAGTAATGGGGACATCCGACGGTACCCTGGATACCCAGACCCGTATCCCCAGAGAACGCTATCTTCAACAGATTGCTAAAACCTGGGATTGGCCTGTATCGACTATTGATGAGCTTAAACAGGTTCGCTCATGGAATATACAAAAAGCAACAACCGAACATGCCATTATTGTGCAGCAGTTGACCCACTGTTACCGCATGATCCTGGGATTTGCCAAAAACCATGCGACCCCGAATCAGGAAAATAACGATACTCTGAAATTGATAGGCAGAAAGCTGCATTCATTTTTAGAAAAAAAGCCGGGGAAGATTGAAATTATTACTACGCATTCCGAAGTTCACTCAAAAGAAAATGCATTATCTATCGTAGAAAACAAACCTACCGCCAAAATCAATGGATGGGCTTTATATCTAAAATATGTGCAGATGACTACAGCTACAGATTCCGAGCCCATACACAAATGCCGGACTTTAATAGAATCGCTTTGCTGGCTTGTCATCAACGGCCTCTACCACAAACACCTGCTCATCAATTTCGACTCGCATTCCCTTCAGATACCGGATTCAGAGCTACGTTCGACTTTGTGGCAGATCAATCTTTTTTTAAAAAACAACTTTAATCTTGACGCTCCGATTGAGGCCTATCACACTCAAAAGATCCCGCAGCATTCAATGCTGCTTATAAATATGGGGGTCTTGCATAACGAGCGCCTATGCGTAATGAGTGAGTCGCGCTCCGACCCGTTGAGTTACGGTATAAACCGGCAGTGCTTTGTTCAAACAACAAGCAGGATTTCATTATCCAGCTGGAGCGAGATTACAACCAGCCATGAGGAGGGCTTGGATGGTTTATTTGACTGTTTAACGGACATCATTAATAACAACCAAAAACCGCTGTCTTTGAAAAACCTGAAGATTATTTGTCACACGCCGAACCGGGCGCGGGACATTACTTTCCGCATTGAGATCATATTCAGCATCTTGGTTAAGCTTTTTTCCACGCCGCAACAAAACCATTCGCCCCGTTATATTTTGCCCGGCGGAACGTCGTTTTATATCTTCCAATCTGCAAACAAAATACTAAGCTACAAAATGCTGGCAACAGAAAAACTGTTATTGAACGAAATAGGCCGCCCTCAGGAACAGTTCAGCACCCTTTACTTTGACCAAACCGTCTTCGAAAACACGCCTATCCAACTTATTTACTCCCTGAATAAGCCGCAAGCGATTCAGCTTTTTTATTATGACAATAAGACCGACATCAGCATCTATATTGTTGATGAAAAAGGAGCTTTGTATACCCAGCAGCATAGCAAGACAAGCGTTAGCCATCTGCTGAAGCACTACGCCACTTTTTTAGAGTCAATCAGCAGACGGACTCTGTCTGAAAATTTTGTAGATATTGAATATTACGAAATCGAAAAAAGTTCTACCAACATCTTTTCCTGCAATCCTGTGCCATTGATTGCAGGAACTTCAAATCAGGAATTAAGCCTTCGCATCACCGGGGAAGATACCGCTGATGGCCTCGTTTATACAATCTACTTTAATGAAAAAGAATTTTCTTCGCTAGATCACGGCAACAAAGTCTTTTATGCCGCTTATCAACATATACTTCAATTCAGGAGCGTTAAGAGCAATTACCCGATTCATATTACAGATATAGACCTGCCTCTTAGCGTATTTCGGATCAGCAACCCTGCGCAACTGCAAACCATCCATTATTTAAACTACAAACAAAAAATTGAAGATAAATTTAATGTTTAACGCTGTAAGGCGGATTCGCCGCTAGGCAATCCGCCACAACTTCGACCGGCTATCATCAGCATGGTGCGTGTGTGGCGGTTTGCTACGCGAAACCGCCTTACAGTGTTAACCACCCTGATTTGATCGGCGAGCTGGAAGCGGTATAGCCTGTCCACCTTTAACCTAACCGGCTTCCCATTTAAAGCGGGTGGGTTAGCGCAGCGTAACCCGACAAGACTTAGTCGCTTATTTAAATTCAAAACGCTGTATCTGAACACTGATAAAAAGTTAAAACAATGGCTCTGAATAAAGCAAACTTACAAGACCTCTATCCCTTATCGCCGATGCAGCAGGGCATGTTGTTTCATGCTTTGTACCAGCCGGATAGTCATGCCTATTTTGAACAAATGCGCTATGACATCGACGGCAATCTGAATTGTGAAATCTTCAAACAAAGCTGGCAATTGCTGCACAATCGCCACGATGCGCTGCGCACCGTTTTTGTCCATAAAAAATCTGCCAAATTGCTGCAAATGGTGTTAAAGCATCGGGAGGTGGAGTTCGAGTTCGGCGATGTAAGCGCGCTAACGCCAGACCAGCAAGCGCAACAGATAGAACATTATTGCCGGCAGGACAGGGCGCGAGGCTTTAATTTAAGCAAAGACCGTTTGTCGCGGATTCAATTATTTAAAACCGCTGCAACGCGTTATACGATGATTTGGAGCGTGCATCACATTATTTTGGATGCCTGGTGTTTCGGCATCATTTATCAGGAATTGATGGCGTGCTATCAAAGTTTGTTGCATCAACAGCCGCTGCAACTGCCGCCGGCGCCGCCTTACAGCCGCTATATTCAATGGCTGGCCGCGCAAGATAAAGACGCGGCGCGCGATTTTTGGCAGCATTATCTTCAAGGTTATGACGTCGCGGTGGGTTTATACGGACAGCAGCAACCGGCTGCGGATTATTGCTATGCCAAACAACGGTTGTGTTTATCAACAGCGGATTCTGACCGGCTCAACGCGGCGGTCAGGACGGCGCAGGTCACCTTAAATACCGCCGTGCAGGCCGCCTGGGCCTTGTTATTGAGTGCGCATAACAGCCGCAATGACATCGTGTTTGGCGTCACCGTGTCCGGGCGTCCGGCGGCGGTGGTTAATGTCGAAAACACGGTTGGCCTGTTTATCAATACCGTGCCATTGCGTATTGGTGTTGATTATCAACTCAGCGTGTCGGCATTTTTGCAACAGGTTCAGCAACAGGCTTTAGCGACTGAGCCGTATCATTATTATTCGCTGGCGGATATTCAAAGCCAGAGTGAACTCAAGCAAAATTTGCTCAATCATGTGTTGGTGTTTGAGAATATTCCGCAAGCCGATGATGCGCACGGCAACGATTTTGTTATCCGGCAAACCGACATGTTTGAACACCCGCATTATCCGTTTATGTTATCGGTCAATCCCGGCGCGGCGCTTGAATTGACGCTGACCTATAACCACTCGGTGTATAGCGACAGTCAAATCGAGCGTGTCGCGGAACAGCTCGAATATCTATTGCAGCAAATGGCGCGGCTGCCAAGCAGTCTTGCCGAATTGTCGATTTTGCCGAAAAACCAGCAGGCGCAAATTTTGGATGGCTTCAGTGCTATTGCTGAGCCAGTGAACGACGGGCTTTTTCTTGATTTATTTGCCCGGCAACTGGCTGAATCCCCGGATAAAATCGCTGTTAGCGACAATCATCAACAACTGAGCTATAAGCAATTAAATAGCCGCGCCAACCGTTTTGCGCATTATTTGATTCAGCATTGCGGGCTGAAAGCGGAAGACAAAGTGGCCGTGTTGTTGCCGCGTAACGTCGATTTGATTGTGGCTTTGTTGGGCATTTTAAAAGCGGGCGGGGCATACCTGCCTTTGGATAATGCCTATCCGCAAGCGCGCATTGAGTATATTTTGCAGCATAGTCAAGCGGTGTTGCTAGTCACCGCCGATGCTGATACGGCTTGGCCTATTCCGGCGCTAATATTTGAACAAGCGCTCAGTCAATCGGCTGTCGATTCTGATCCCGACATCAATATAGCGCCCGAACAATTGGCCTATTTGATTTATACCTCCGGTTCCACCGGGCAACCGAAAGGCGTGATGATAGAACAGCGCAATATTGCTGCCTTTTGCGCGAATTTACCGCAACGCTTTGGCTTTAATCCAGGCGATAAACTGCTGGCTTTGACCACGGTCAGTTTCGATATTTCGGTGCTGGAGTTGCTCGGCTCGCTGACCGTCGGCATGGAGGTGGTCATTGCTGATGACCACCAAAGCCATGAGCCGGACAGCGTGATTGGCTTAATTCAAACCCACGTCATCACGGTCTTGCAGGCCACGCCGTCGCGTTTGCAATGGTTGCTGAATGCGGGCGGCAGCGAGGCGCTCGCTGGTTTGCGGGTGATTTTAGTTGGCGGTGAAGCCTTGCCGGAAATGCTGGCGGCGCAGCTCAAGCAACTGTCGGCCACGCAGACGATCAATGTTTACGGCCCGACCGAAGCGACTATCTGGTCGACCTGCAAACCGTTGGCAGAAGGGCAGTTGACTATCGGCACCGCGTTGGCAGGCGAGGGCGTTTATATCCTGTCGCCCGAACGCAAATTGCAGCCGGTCGGTGTTACCGGCGAATTGTTCATTAGCGGCGCTGGCGTTGGGCGCGGTTATTGGCAGGATGACGAACGCACAGAAAAAGCATTTACCGCCGATTTATTCAGGGCAGGGCAGAGGCTATACGCGACCGGCGATTTGGCGCGTTGGCTGGAAAATGGCGAAATTGAGTTTTTGGGGCGCAATGACGATCAAGTCAAAATTCGCGGCTACCGTATCGAATTAGGCGAAATCGAGCGGCAGATCATCAAACATCCGGCAGTTGCTCGTGCCGCTGTGGTCAACAGCGGCAGCGGTGAACACAGCAGCTTGAGTGCGTTTATCGTGCCGCTTTCCTCTGACTACCCCAGTGAAATAGCGGTCGATGAGTTGCGTAAGCACTTGGCGCAATGGCTGCCCGAATTTATGATTCCCAGCCGCTTTATCAGCATTGATGATCTGCCGCTCAGCAGCAACGGCAAAGTCGACCGCAAAGCCTTAATCGCCACCTTGGGCGAATTGAGCGTGCCGCACCGTCCATACCGTGCGGCGCGTAACGAACTGGAGCAGCAGGTTGTTGAGCTGTGGCAGCAAATTCTTGAGTGCAGTCCTATTGGTATCGACGATGATTTTTTCAGTCTGGGCGGCAACAGCATCAATGCGATTAGCTTAATAACCCAGCTGCACAAAATCTACGGCAAGGATATTTTGCTCAGCGATTTTTGGCGGCATCCGAATATTGCCGACTTGTCTGATGCTTTGTCCGGCGAGCTGCAATCGGTGATGGTGGCGCTGAATGAGCCTGGCAACGCGCCCAACGTGTTTTGTTTTCCGCCGATTGCCGGTTTCGGCGCGGTTTTTAGCGGCTTGGCGCAGCAGCTGTCTTGCACCTGTTACAGCTTCGATATTGCTGCCGGCATCGATTGGCTGGCTTACAGCATTGCTGCGATTAAACAGGTGCAGCCGCAAGGGCCGTATTTATTGCTGGGTTATTCGGCGGGCGGCAATTATGCTTACAATGTCGCCGCCGCGTTGCAAAATCAGGGCGAACAGGTGCGCGCCTTGATTTTGCTGGACAGCATCCGGATAACCGCAGTTTCGGCGTTAAACGAACAGGAAAAACAGGCGGTTATCGAACTGGCGTTACACGAATCGCAGTTATTAGTGCTGGATAAAGAGCGTATCAGCGCCAACATGACGGCTTATCTGGAATTCATTTTGCAGCATCCCAATCAAGCGCCATTAACGGCAGAATTGTTTTGTCTGAATGCCCAGGATCAGAGCGGTTTGGCGTTGCCGGACAGCGGTTTTAGTCGCGATTGGTCGGCGTCAACGCAAGGCACTGTGACCACGTATCAAGGCCAAGGTAATCATTTTCAAATTTTGTCGCCGCCGCAATTGGCGCATAACGCAACAATCATACAAGGCATTTTGGATAACTTATGAGACTATTGGATTTTTTCAATCAGGAAAGCCGTGCGCCGAAAAGACAGATTATATTTACCGCGCTGGTGTCTGGTTTGGCCAATGGTTATTTACTGACCATTATTAATAATGCCGCTGAAGCGGTTAATAAAAGCGAAGAGCTGCAAATACATAATTTCTTCCTGTTTTTAACTGATTTAATTTTATTGGTTTATACCAAACAATACTCGTTAAAACAAGCGACTATTGCTGCCGAAGATGCGATTAACCGCATCCGGCTGCGCGTCACCGATAAACTGCGACATACTGAATTGCCCTATATAGAAACAGCCGGTCATGCCGAGATTTATACTCGCATCACACAAGACACCAGTTTGATTTCAGAATCCGCCATTATCCTGATTAATGCCTGCCAACAAATGATAGTGGTGGTTATTTGTTTATTGTATATCGCCTGGTTATCGCTGCCTGGATTTATTCTGACGGTTTCTATATTGAGCGTATCGGTATTGATGTATTTATATAATTCCAAGTATATCGGCTTTAGACTGCATGAAGCGGCGAGTAAGGAATCTGATTTTTTTAACGGCATTAAAAGCATTTTAGTTGGCTTTAAGGAAATTAAAATAAACCGTAAAAAGAATGATGCCTTATTTGAGCATATCGAGACGATTTCTAAAGAAGCTAAAGAGATTAAAGTGGCTACCGGCTTGCATTTTGTGATTGAATTGATGTTTGCGCAAACCTCGTTTTATATCTTATGTGCCGGGATTATTTTTATTCTGCCTGCGTTGAGTATGACTGGTGTTGATCAAGTGGTCGGCATTACGATTGCCGTATTATTTCTATTCGGGCCGCTCAGTATCGTAGTCAGCGCCTTTCCGATGTTTGCGCGGGCTAATGTAGCGGTGGAGAATATTTATCGGCTGGAGCATGAAATTGATGGATTTAGCAAAAAACAGCCGCTTGAAACTACGCAAGCGCCGGTTTTTGAAAGTCTTGAATTTGAACAAGTCAGTTTCCATTATCCGCAACAGAGCGAAGGCAGCGCATTCGGCGTAGGGCCGCTCGATTTTAAACTCAATCAAGGTGAAATATTATTTATCGTGGGCGGTAATGGCAGCGGTAAATCGACTTTGCTTAAACTATTAACCGGGCTTTATTATCCCTTAGCCGGGACTATTTATATTAATGGTCAGCCGTTGGAGGCGGATAATTACAGTAATTTCCGTGAACTTTATTCGACTATCTTTACCGATTTTCATTTATTCGACCATTTATACGGCATTGACCAAGCCGACCAAGAGCAGGTCAATGCGCTGTTAAAAACGATGGGCTTGCAGAAAAAAACCACGTTTAAAAATAATAAATTTTCCAATACTGATTTATCGACTGGGCAAAAAAAGCGTTTAGCTTATATTGCTTCGGTATTGGAGGATAAACAAGTTTATATCTTCGATGAATGGGCGGCTGACCAAGACCCTGAATTTCGCCAATATTTTTATGAAGTGTTATTAAAGGATTTAAAAGATAAAGGCAAAACCGTGATTGCTGTGAGCCATGACGACCGTTATTTTTCGGCAGCCGATAAAGTGATAACCTTGGAATATGGGCAAATTATTAATAAGTTGTAGTTACTCAGCGAAAAAGTAATAGAACTCGGCAATTGCTCCTGCATCGCCTAAAGCGCCTAATTTTGGTGCTCTACCTCCTGCATAACCTACAGGGATGTGGGGAATGCAGATATTGCAGGAGCAAATATCTGTCCCTGCAGTCGACGGATGTCACTGATTAGACGGATAATGACTGATTAAAAATCTGTGTAAATCTGTCTTATCTGTGTAATCCGCGTTCCATTTAATTATTTTTGGCATGAGCTGAGCAGTTACACTTAAAACTGATTCAAACCTTTAATATTAATGGCGTAATTATCTCCGTTAGTTGTGACTAAGGTGCCGGTTTGGAAGCGTATTTCTGCAATCAGTTTGGCTAAGGCGCTTTCGACTTGCAGCCGGCTGATTTTTGCCGAGACTAGGCGGTCTTCGTATTCCAGCAGGTTTAACATCATCGGCGCGCTTTGCATCGCTCGTATGGCTAATTCATTGACCGAGGGCTGATAAAAAGCCACGGCTTTTTCCGCGATTGATTTTTCCGCCATGCGCCTTTTCAGTAGCGATACATCGACATCAATCTGTGCGCCTATAGTTCTTTCCAGCTGTCCCATGCTGATTTGAGTATTGCGTAAAATCGCTTTTTGTTTGGACAATAAACCTTCCTGCACATTATTTTCCAAGGGATAGGCAAAAGACACTTGGCCGCCTAGATTCGGCCCAGGAACGTTCCGGTACAGTGAGTCGCCGAATGTGGTCGAACGGGAGCCTTCGCTTAAACCTTGATAACCGGCCAGCAGTGCAACGTCGAGTTGGGGCATTAGGTCGCGGGTGTATTTTTTGACCAATACGTTATTGGCATCTTGCCGTAACTGTATGGCTTTCAAATCGGCGCGGTATTCCCGGGCCTGTTCGACCCAATTTTTACTTAATTGCTCAGCATTCAATTTGGTTGATTCAAATTGCGGGAATTCTTCGCCGGACACGCTGACTTTGCCAAAGTCATCGTAAGGTGTGCCCATGGCCACCATCATCAGTATTTTAGCTTGTTCCACGGCTTGTGCCGCACTGATGACGCTGAGGTTTTTATTGGCCAGATAAGCTTGCACGGCGTCAATTTCGGCGCGGTATTTGGTGCGCATTTCTTGGGCGCGTGACGGGTCTTTTTTAATGATGTGCAATTCTGCTTCATCCGTCCATTTTTCCACCCGTTGTTCGGAAATTTTATTGATGGCCAGGGTTTCTTCGGCGACTTTATAATCCCAATAGCTATTAATGGCATTGAGCACGATTGTAGAAATGACAAAGTTCAAATCATTTTGGCTGGCTTGGTAGAGCAGGATTGTGGCATTTTCGCCTGCCGCCGCCGATTCTTCTGTGGCGCCTTTTAATAACGGGACATTCAGTTGAAAATTGACCGATGACTCGTTGCTGGTGGTCAAGTCGATACCTTGCGCCAGCGCTTCGGCGTCACCGTTTAGCGGGTTTTGGCGGAACACATTAACGCTAAATCCTGCCGATATGCCGGTGCGAAATTGCTTTAAAATCCCTGCCTGCAACAGCTGTTGATAGGATTGCAAATGGGTTAGGTTTAATAAATCGGGTTGGTCATAGCTGATAACCGGCTCATTTTTAAGTCCGGTTTTATAAGTGGACATGACTTGATGGTCGAACTGGCCGGTTTGGATTTTAGCGTCGGCTGCACTGCTTTCCACCACCGCTTGTTGTTGCAAAATTTCAGGCGCTTGTTCTAATGTGGTATTGACCACCCGAAGCAAGTTATAAGGTTCGTCCGCATAAGCTATAGAGGCAGCCAAACTCAAAACCAACAGCTTGATAAACGCGTTTTTATGTATTTTATTGTTATAATTCATAGTGTTGATTCTGTTTTGATTGTTATTTTTGACGCGTTAATTATAGCGTAATTAGAGGCTTGGGTGATGTTCGAACGAGAATTTCTCCTGGCCGAGGTTTGAAAAAAAGAGTCCACGAAAATCACAAAAGCCACGAAAAAAAGTAATCTAAGGCTATTTCCTGAAAAAGAAATACCAAAAATTGTCCACGCTTAACACGAAAGCCACGAAATTTTCGTGCTTTTCGTGCTTTTCGTGGACTTTGTTTTTTATATACCATGATCATTAAGGGATGTTATGTCCCGGAAATAGCCTAAATGAATCAAACGTTACCCACACGGACATCACCATGAATTCAAAAACACGATTGGCCATTTTTGACCGGCTGGCGACGGCGACACCTGAGCCTACCACCGAACTGCATTACGCCAGTGCGTTTGAATTATTAATTGCCGTGGTTTTATCGGCGCAGGCCACCGACAAAGGCGTCAATAAAGCGACGGCTAAATTATTTCCTGTTGCCAATACGCCCGCTGATATTTTGGCCTTGGGCGAAACGGGCTTGAAGGAAACTATTAAGACTATCGGTCTGTTTAACAGCAAGGCCGCGTATATCATCACGCTGTGTCGGCAGTTGCTGGACAAACATGGCGGTCAGGTGCCGGAAACGCGGGAAGAATTGGAAGCGTTGGCAGGCGTCGGCCGAAAAACCGCCAATGTTATCTTGAACACCGCTTTTGGTCAGCCGACCATTGCAGTGGATACGCATATTTTCCGGGTGGCTAACCGTACCGGACTTGCGCCGGGTAAAAATGTGCTGGAGGTAGAACGCAAGTTGGAGAAAGGCGTGCCTAAACAGCATAAAAAAGATGCGCATCATTTGCTGATTTTGCAGGGCCGTTATACCTGCATGGCCAGAAAAGCGCGTTGCCGGAGCTGTGTTATTGCCGATTTGTGCGAGTATCCGCAAAAAGATCTGGACTCCGGTAAGAGCTTGGATTAGGCGTGTAAGCCTAGCTTTTCTCCTATCAAATCTTTGCACTGTCCCAACCTTAACGTACAATTGCCGATCCTTAAAACCATCAGACACAGAGCCTAAAGGGATACTAAAATCATGGGGATACTCAGCATACTGCTCTGGACGCCGGCTGTCGGCGTGTTGCTGTTGACGTTAACGCCGGGGCAAAATAGCCAACTCATCCGCTACATCGCCCATCTGTTTGCCACGCTCACGCTGCTGTTAGTCTGCTGGTTGCTACATATTTATCACGCAGAAAATGCGGGTTTGCAGTTCAACGAATATTTTCCGCTCAATCCCAAATTGCACAGTGCTTATGCGCTCGGCGTGGACGGCCTGTCGATGCCGATGCTGGTGTTGGCGACCTTGCTGACTTCAATTGCCTTGCTGGCCTCGCTGACGATCGCCAATGGCGTCAAGGGCTACCATATCTGTATGCTGTTGCTTGAGTTCGGCATGTTGGGCGTATTTTTGGCGCAGGATTGGGCGCTGTTTTATATCTTTTGGGAAGTCACGCTCATTCCGCTGTTTTTTCTGATCGGTCGTTGGGGCGGGCCACGGCGGCATACTGCCAGCCTTAACTTTGTCCTGTACACGATGGGCGGCTCGATTTTCATGCTGATCAGTTTACTGGCCATCAGTCAGTACGACCTTGAACACGGCAGTTCGTTGATGTCGTCTATGCATCAGGCGGCGCGGGACATGCCTCGCGTTGAGCAGGTTTTGGTGTTGCTCGGTTTTGTCATCGGTTTCGGGGTCAAGATGCCGATTTTTCCGCTGCACGGCTGGTTGCCGTTGGCGCATGTGGAAGCGCCCAGTCCTATCAGTATTTTGCTGTCCGGCATTTTGCTGAAAATGGGCGCTTACGGCTTGATAAGGGCGGTGGTGATGTTGCCGGAAGCGGCAAAAATATTGCAGCCGTTCTTGATTTTTTTAGGTCTGTTCGGCATGTTGTACGGCGGCTTTTTGGCGTGGCGGCAAAGCGACCTGAAAGCGATGGTGGCCTATTCGTCGGTCAGCCACATGGGTATCGTGTTGCTCGGCGTTGCCACCTTGAACGAGGCCGGAATCACCGGCGCGGTGCTGCAAATGAGCGCGCACGGCCTGATTGCCGGTGCCTTGTTTTTGCTGGTTGGACTACTCTATGAACGCACACATAGCCGCAACATTCAGGATTACAGCTCGCTGATTCAGGTGATGCCGCGCTTCACTTTGTTGATGACTTTAACTTTATTGGCCGCTATGGGCTTGCCGGGTGCTGTGGGCTTTATTGCCGAATTGCATATATTGATTGGCAGTTTTAGCTTGTTTGCCGATGCCGGTTCTGCTATCGGCGTGATGGCGTTTTTTAGTGTTGGCGTGTTAATCGGCGCGGCCTACGGCATTCGCACCATCAGCCTGTTGTTTACCGGGCCGAGCAAAGCGGCTATGCAGTCGCTAAACGATTTAAACGCGTCGGAGTTATTGGCCGCCGGCATACTGGTTGGCGGCATCGTGTTGTTCGGCCTGATGCCGTCGCCGTTGCTTAACTTGTCCGCCGCGACCATCAGCCAGATGAATGACCTGATTAGCCAGCGGATTTTGTAGCGATGGCGGCACAAAATAGAACGCAGAGATATGACAAACACAGATAACACGATGCAACAGCCACATTCCTTACGCGAGCAAATCACCGCTGCGCTACATCATCTCGATCATGTCCTGCCCGGACAGGGGCCGATACTCGATTTTGTGCATCACAATACGTTGCATGGTTTTCAGCATCTGCCGTTCGAGCAGGCGCTGGCCGAATTTGAAACCTTGACCGGCATCTGCGGCTATCTTCCCGAAACGCAAAGCCGCGATTTTTACCGGCAAGGGCGCATTGACGAAGACGATTTGTCGGCGGCATTTGCCCAGCGCCCGGACTTGCAGTCAGAGCAAATTGTTTGTACGTTACCGACGCAAAACATCTCCCGTCTCGCCATTTACCGCATTGCGCTGTTATTCGATTTGCAGGCGGTTAGTGTCAGTCAGTTGAACTGGCAAATTGAGGAATTGGCGGCGCTGGAGGAGGTGCAGGATGATGTGCCTGAGCTGATGCGTCGGCGTTTACTTGCCGATAGTGACGATGCTATCCGGCCGTTATGGGAAATCATTTTGACCAAGCTCGGCCTGGAACAGGCCGCGCTGCATCCGGAGGCGATGCTGGATTTGTCGCTGGAGCAGGCCGAAGACTGGCTGGCGCAGGTTCAGGACACTGCCGAGGACGGCATCTCAACCCATCAGCACATGCAGCAACAAGCCGGTGCGGCGCTGGATAAACTGCTGGGCGAGGTTGGCGACAGCCTCAGTTTGCAGGGTTTTATTCGGGCCTTGACCGGCACCGATATTCTCGAAGCGGTGCGCTCGCAGCTGATACGCTTTTGCGCATCGGGTCTGGATGAAGGACTGGCCGCTTGGCAATTGCCTGAACGCAGCCGCTTAGGCCTTTATGCTGCCTGGCGCGCAACCGCGCAGTATGACGCCAACCCCTTTTTGCATGAATTGCCGGACTGGCAGCAGATTGTCGCCGAATTGCCCGATGATGCCGTCGATACTATCATCCTTGAACTGCAACATCTGGATATTCCGCAAGCGCAATGGTCAGGTTATTTGCAGCGTTTGGCACTGGAAATACCCGGTTGGTCGGGGCTTATTAATTGGCGCCAGCAGCATCCGAATTACCATGCCGCTAATGATGCCGCGCCGACATTGGCCGATTATCTGGCGATACGGCTGACGCTGGATCGCTTGTGGCTGAATCAGGTTTGCCGCGATACCTGGAAAATCGAAGCCAAATTCGGCGCGCTTCAGGGCTATTTTCGCAAAAACCTGTCCGAATTTATGGTGCGCAGCCGTCTGTATCAAGGCGACTTGCCGGAATATCTGGCGCACCGTGCGGAAACGCTGACTTTACACGCCGGTTCCGAACGCTATGACCGCCGCGATTGGCAACAACTGGCCGATTTGATTTGGACGTGGCAGTGCAGCCCAATGGCGGATAAAAGCTTGCTCGGTGCCGATTGTGCTTGTGCGCAGACTAATCCGCACAACGCCCACAACAGCGGTTGGCGCTTGTTCCGTTTATGCCAGCATTTGGGGCTTAATGCTGTTGATGTGCAGGCCTTAAACAGCAACGATTTGCAGGCGATGCTGACGGTGTTGGACGAATTTACTCCGGTTGAGCGCAGCAAAATCTGGTTGCTGGCTTACGAGCATCATTACCGGGAAGATTTCTTTCAGGCGCTGCGCGCCAATCATCAGCGCGGCCGTTGGGCTGAACGGGCGGAGCGTCCCGCTGCGCAAATCATCTTGTGCATGGATGACCGCGAGGAAGGTTTCCGCCGCCATCTTGAAGAGCTGAACCCTGCTATTGAAACGCTGGGCGCTGCCGGATTTTTCGGGGTTGCGATGAATTACAAAGGTTTGGACGACAGCAAGGTAACGCCGCTGTGCCCGATCGTGGTGACGCCTGCGCATGAAGTTCAGGAGCGGTCTTTGTCGGACGAGGCTGTATTGAGCAAGCATAATCGCGGCCGTCAATGGGGTCGCTGGCTTAACAATCAGCTGTACCAAGGCCTGCGCCGGAATTTGCTGTTGTCGCATCCGCTTATCGATGCGCTTGCGCCGCTTACCTTGGTGGGATTATTGGCCAAATCGCTGCTGCCCAAAGTCCAGCACACGCTGGTTACCGACTTGGCTAAGCGGGTTACGCCTGAGGTTGAAACGCAGCTGCTGTTTACCTCGCACGATGAGGCTACAGCGGCCACGCCGGAACGGCCGAAACTGGGCTTTACCGACACTGAACAGGCAGACCGGGTGGCTGGTTTGTTGCGCAATACCGGCCTGACTTACGGTTTTTCGGAGCTAGTCGTGCTGATGGGGCACGGCTCGATCAGCCAGAATAACCCGCATTTGGCGGCTTATGATTGCGGCGCTTGCAGCGGCCGGCACGGTGGGCCCAATGCGCGAGTTTTTGCCGCGATGGCGAATCGTCCCGAAGTCCGTCAGTTATTGGCGGAACGCGGCATTATCATCCCGTCCGATACCTGGTTTATCGGTTCCGAGCACAACACCGGCAATGAAGACATCAGCTGGTACGACCTTGACCAGCTTCCCGCCGCACGACAGGCTGGATTAAACAAATTGCAGCAGGAATTGCGCTACGCCCAGGAAATGTCGGCGCACGAACGTTGCCGCCGACTGGCTTCGGCGCCGCGCGATCCGACTCCCGAACAGGCTTTGACCCACATGGAACAGCGCGCCGCCGATTTTTCCCAGGCGCGGCCCGAACTCGGCCATGCCACCAATGCGTCTGCGGTGGTGGGGCGGCGTTCTTTAACGCAGGGTGCTTTCTTTGACCGGCGGGTGTTTTTGATTTCTTATGACCCGACCCAAGATCCTGAAGGCAAGGTGCTGGAAAGTATTTTGTTGGCGGTGACTCCAGTTGGCGCCGGCATTAATCTGGAATATTACTTTTCCACCGTCAATAACGAACGTTTTGGTTGCGGCTCTAAAGTGCCGCATAACGTCACCGGTTTTTTTGGCGTGATGGAAGGCGCCGCCAGTGATTTACGCACCGGCTTGCCCCGGCAAATGATCGAAATCCACGAGCCGATGCGCCTGTTGATTTTGATTGAAGCGAAAACTGCGGTGTTGGAAGCTATTTACCATCGGCAGGAAAGCATACGGGAATTGGTCGCCGGTGGTTGGGTGCAGTTGAGCGCTAAAGACCCGGATAGCGGCGAGATTTATCTGTTCCAAACGGGTGCCGGTTTTGTGCTTTGGCAGGCCGAGGTAAAGAACGTGCCGGTTCGTGAAGACTCGCCGGATTGTTATCGGGAGCAAACGCTGCCGGTAGCGCCGGTATTGATCAAACAGCCACCTCAACAAGGCTCTTTTGAGCAGAGCCGAAGGGCGCCTGAACCGTTTGGAGTTATGTAAATGGATGCATTAGTTGTTTTAATTCCGTTAATGCCGTTGGTCGCCGCCATAGTGATCGGCATCGGGCAGCTGTTTGGTTTTATCGACGGTGAAGCCGGCGAAACCCTGACCACCGACATTGCAACGTGGGCCATCAGTATGTCCAGTTTGCTGGCCTTGATCTTGTTGGGCGCTGATTTGCTGGGTAAAAACACCGGCTCCTACAGCGTGGGGCAATGGTTGGGCAGCGATACTTTGGACATACAGCTGAACTTTATTAGCAGCGGTTTTAATGTGCGTCTGGCGGCGCTGTTTTCATTGCTGCTGGCCATTGTCATTCACTTTTCAGTGAATTACATGCATCGGGAAGCGGGGTATCACCGGTTCTTTTTTATCCTGAGCCTGTTTGCTTCGGCGATGCTGTTGCTGGTGTTGTCGGCCAACGCGATCGGCACTTTTATCGGCTGGGAAGTCGCAGGCTTATGTTCCTATTTTCTGATCGCCTACGCCTATGTCAGGCCGGTTGCGGCCACTAATGCGACGCGCGTTTTTGTCACCAACCGTATCGGTGACGCCAGTTTCATTTTAGGCGCGGGCTTAAGCTATGCCTGGGGCGGCAGTGTTAATTGGGACGCTGTCAATATGGCATTGACGCTGTTGACCCCCGGCGAAGCCACTGCGATTGCCTTGTGTTTTGCCGTCGCCGCTTTTGCCAAATCGGCGCAATTACCGTTCACGCCTTGGCTGGCCAGGGCAATGGAAGGGCCGACACCGTCCAGCGCGGTATTTTACGGCGCGGTCATGGTTCATGCCGGTGTCTATCTGGTCATTTTGTTGCAGCCACTGTTTGAGCAGGCACCGCTGATTATGGCCTTGCTCGCCATCACTGGCTTAGTGACGGCGGTTTATAGTTTTGTTGTCGGCCTGAGCCAAACCGATGTTAAAAGTTCGCTGATTTTTGCCACCTCCGGTCAATTGGGGCTGATGTTCCTGGCCTGCGGACTCGGTTTTTGGCAACTGGCCAGCTGGCATCTTTGCGCCCATGCGGTGGTGCGCGGCTATCAATTTCTGAGTGCGCCGTCGCTGTTGCACCAAGTTCACGACAACCCGATAAAACCGGTGGTGCCGGCCATTGCCAACTGGCGCGTCGGTTATGTCGTCTCGATTCAACGCTTTTGGTTGGATCAGCTGGCTGACTGGGCTTTGGTCAAACCGATACGCGGTTTGGCGCATGATTTGAGTTATTTTGACGACCATATTGTCGATGGTCTGATGGGCGGCGGCGCGCCTGCGCTACGTGCGATCTCCTCATTGGCGCAATTGGAAGAACAAATGATTGGCGCGCATCTGGATAATGACTCCGACGACTTTGCGCAAGGCAGCGGTCTGGCTGGAAAACTGACCTTATGGACAGCGGCAATCCTGCATTGGTTTGAAGACTATTTTGTGCTGCAGGGCATCGGTAAAAACGCGATCAATTACGGCCGCAGGCTAGGCCATATCGCCAACACCTTTGAAAAATCGGTGCTCAGGCCGCGTTATTTGGTGTTATTTGTCGGCATTACTTTGCTGGTTGCGTTTTAAGTTTTAAAAAATAGGTATAAGGTTATTTTCGAGAAATAACGTCCCTTGATGTTCATGGCATGTAAAAATAAAGTCCACGAAAAGCACGAAAAGCACGAAAAACACGAAAATTTCGTGGCTTTCGTGCTTTTCGTGGACAATTTTTGGTATGTCTTTTTCAGGAAATAGCCTTATTGCTATGGCGTTTTACCCACTCTTGAATAAACAGACCCAATCATTAATGAGAACTTAGCTCTGATGGATATTACGATTACCCACTGGTCGGCCTCGACGGCTTTCCCGCTGCTGACTACACTGATGCTGGTGCCGTTGGCGGCGACCATCGCCATCTTATTGTCCCGCTCAGCCGCAATGGCCTTGCGTTTCGGTTTTGCCGGTGCGCTGTTGACCTTGTTGCTCAGCATTTATTTGCTGACGGTGTTCGACTCGACTAACCCCGGCATTCATTTGGGCGAACATTTTCATTTTGCCGGATTGAGTTACCGCGTCGGCATAGACGGGACGAATATCTTGTTTATCCCGTTGACCGCCGTTTTGACCTTGCTGACATTGATTTATACCCTGATTACCCGGCATGTCACCGACAAGCTGTTTATTGCCTGCCTATTAAGTTATGAAACCATTTTAATCGGCGCTTTTACCGCGCTGAATGTGATGCAGTTTTGGTTGTGGTGTGTGCTGGAACTGGTGCCGGTGGCGCTGTTGACGATTCATGCCGGTACCGGGCAAAACCGGCGTTGGGTGGTGGTGCTGTTGCTGCAATACTGGGTTAGCGGTTTATTGTTGACGCTGGCCGGTTTTTTGTTGCTGGCTTTCGGCCTGATTGATGCCAGCCATCCGCTGACTTTCGATTGGCTGATGCTGAAGCAAAATAATGCTTATTTGCATGATGAGGTGTTGATTTTTATCCTGCTGTTTTTCGGCTTCGCTATTCGTATGCCGTTATTCCCGTTTCACGGTTGGTTGCCGGTGTTGGCCGAACAAGGCACGGTGGCCAGCGCCGTGGTGTTTCTGGTGGGCTTGAAGCTGGGCATTTATGCGGCAATCCGTTTCATTTTGCCGATGGTGCCGGGTGTTGCCGAGCAATGGGCCGAGTTTGTGATGGTGCTGGGTCTGATTAGTATTTTTTACGGCGCTTTGCTGGCGCTGATGCAAGTCAATATTCGCCGCTTACTGGCTTTTGCCGTAATCAGCCAAACCGGGATGCTGATTATCGGCGCTTTTTGTTTTAACGCTAACGGCCTGGAAGGCACTTTGTTGTTGTCAGTGGCTTATGGTCTGGCAATGGCGGGCATGTTGTTCAGTGTCGGCCTGATTTACGAACGCACCGGCACCGCTTTTATTCCGCGATTGGGCGGCCTGTTCGATACCAACGGCACCTTGGCGCTGCTGTTTTTGTTGTCTGCACTGAGCACTATGGTGATGCCCGGCACCACCGGTTTTGATGCCGCGCATTTGTTGGTGGAAGGCATTATTGAGGAATACGGCTGGCTACTCGCCATCGCCATTTTAGTCGGCAACTTGATGACAGCCGCGTTCTTGTTATGGGCTTTTCAACGGATGTTTATGGCCGCGCCCAAACGCGCTGCACAGCCTTACAGCTGCGCGCATCATCCGGTCAGGACTGAGCGCGTTATCGCCGGCATCATCTGTCTTCTGCTGATCGGCACCGGTTTTTACACCACGCCGTGGCTGAATTTTATCGATCAGGATGCCGCCGCCATCGGTCGGCAATTTCCGATGCACGGCGCACAAATGCCTACGGACATCAAGGACGGCGAGGGTGAATAATCTCAATTTTCCTGTGTTAAGTGTGCTGATTTTGCTGCCTTTATTGGGCGCGATTGCAGTCACCGTTATCCGTGATATTCGCCTGGCCAAAATGGTGGCGCTGCTGTTTGCGCTGGTGGAATTGATCACCACGCTGGTCGTGGTCGGCCTGTTTAATAGTGATCTTGGCAATCAATTTCAATTGCTCGAACGCCATGCCTGGATACCCAGCCTGAATATCGATTATCTGATCGGCGTAGACGGCATTGCCTTGTTGTTTTTGCCGGTGTCGGCGCTGCTGACATTGATGGTGATTATCGCCTCTTGGAATTCGGTGCAACATCAGACCCGCCTGCATTTCGCCTTATTGCTGGCTTTGGAAGGCGTTACCTTGGGCGTGTTTTTGGCGTTGGATATGGTGCTGTTCTTTTTGTTCTGGGAACTGACCTTGCCGCTGATTTTCTTTTTAATCGGCTTGTGGGGCATAGGCTCGGGGCGGCGCCCTGCGGCGATAAAATACACCTTGTTCATGTTGTTTGGCGGCGTGCCGTTATTGTTTGCGATTATCATTTTGGCGCTGAACCATGCGGCAGTAACGGGCGGCAGCATCCCGCAGGATTTGGCCTTTAGCCTGCCGGTATTATTGGCAACGCCCTTGCCGGACGAGTTACAAGGCTTGGTGTTTTTATTGCTGCTGCTCGGTTTTGCCGTCAAAGCGCCATTAGCTCCTTTTCATACCTGGCTGCCGACCGTCGCCATGGAAGGCCCGACTCAAATGACAGCGCTGTTAATCGGCTTGAAACTCGGCGCTTTCGGCATCATCCGTTTTGTCATGCCGCTGGCGCCTTCCGCTGCGGTTGAATACAGCTGGGTGTTGGGCATACTCGGCGCCATCACGCTGGTGTACAGCGCGCTGATTGCCTTGCAGCAAACTAATTTGCGCCGCCTGCTGGCTTATGCCAGCGTCAGCCATGTCGGGCTGGTGATTGTCGGTATCGCCTCGTTGAATATGTCCGGTATTCAGGGCGCGATTTTTCAATTGCTCAATTTCACAATGATTGCCGGTTCGCTGATGCTGGTGGCCGGTTTTATACAGCACCGCTTGGGCAGCACCGAGCTCATCCATTTGGGCGGTTTGGCCGGCGTCATGCCGCGTTTGACCTGTTTTTATTTTCTGTTCATGCTGGCCAGCATCGGTCTGCCCGGTACCAGCGGCTTTCCGGCCGAATTGCTGCTGATTATCAGCACCATGCTGGCGCATCCGAGCATCAGCATTGCCGCTTTGCTCGGCGCTGTGCTCAGCGCTGCTTATATGTTGTCGTTTACCCGCCGCGCCTTTTTTGGCCCGGTCGTTCGAGGCAGCGTTCAACAAGTGCAGGATTTGCGTCCGCGTGAACTGGCGCTGCTGTGCGTATCGGCTTTATTGGTATTGAATTTTGGTTTTGCGCCTAACAGCATTCTGAAAAGCAACCGCGTTGCCGCAGAAGCCTGGTTGTCGCGCTTAGTCGGAGCAGCGGATGTGATTAGCAAAGTTGAGCGGTATTGAGCGCTGTAGGCTGTACCGGCTCTGGTAATCTTCTGCGAGAAATATAGCCAGTAAAGTATTCGCCCGTAGTCCATAGACGAAAATTACACCGTTTACCTGAAAAATGCCCCAACACCGATACTCTGACGCCGAACGCGCCGCCGTCTACCGCGCCATTTATCAGCGCCGGGATATGCGCCATTTTTTGTCCGACCCGATTGACCCAGCGCTGTTACTGCGTTTGCTGGATGCTGCGCACCATGCGCCCAGTGTCGGTTTTATGCAGCCGTGGCGGTTTATCCGCATCAGTGACCTAAAGTTGCGTAAAGCGATTCATGGATTGGTTGAACAAGAGCGTATCCGCACCGCACAGGCTTTGGAACAACGCGAAGACGAATTCATGAAGCTGAAAGTGGAAGGCATACTGGAATGCGCGGAAGTGCTGGTTGCCGCTTTGTGCGGACAGCGCGAACAGTATATCTTCGGCCGCCGCACCTTGCCGGAAATGGATTTGGCCTCGTTGTCCTGCGCGATACAAAACATGTGGCTGGCGGCACGGGCCGAAGGCATCGGCTTGGGCTGGGTATCGATGTTTGAACCGGAAGCGCTGAAAACGCTATTGCACATGCCCGAAGACAGCCAGCCGTTCGCGGTGCTATGTTTGGGCCATGTCGAACAATTTTACGACAGGCCGATGCTGGAGCAAGAATGCTGGGCGGCTCGTCAAGACCTTAATGATTTATTATTTGAAAACGTTTGGAATACACCGTGCCGCTAAATTTTACTATTGCACCACTCAAATCAACGCTTAATGCCGATTTACAGGCCAAAATCGATCAGAAAACCAAGCCTCGTGGTTCGCTGGGCCAATTGGAAACACTGGCGTTACAAATTGGGCGTATTCACAACAGCCTGACGCCGCAGTTGAATAAACCGTGTGTGCTTATTTTTGCCGGTGATCACGGTATTGTTGATGCTGGGGTCAGCGCTTATCCGCAAAGTGTGACTGCGCAAATGGTGGCTAATTTCTTGGCCGGTGGCGCCGCAATCAGTGTGTTTGCCCGGCAGCACAATATTGATTTATGGATAGTTGATGCCGGGGTAAATGCCGATTTGAATGCCCACCCTCAATTAATCGACGCGAAAATAGCCAAAGGTACCGGGAACTTTCTAAGCCATCCGGCCATGACGCCCGAGGTGTGTCGAAGCGCCATTCAATGTGGCGCAGCCCAGGTTTTGCGACAATATGATAACGGCTGTAACTGTATCGGTTTGGGTGAAATGGGCATTGGCAACAGCTCCTCGGCGGCGCTGTTGATGCACCGGTTGACCAGTCTGTCGTTGGTGCGCTGTGTCGGCCGCGGCACCGGTTTGGACGACAAGCAACTGCGACATAAAGTCACCGTATTGCAGCGGGCGCTAAATCAGCATAAAGAGGCCACTGAGCCGCTGTCGGTGCTGGCTACTTTCGGCGGTTTTGAAATTGCCATGATGGTGGGCGCTTATCTGAAAGCCGCCGAATTGGGCATGTTGATTTTGGTCGATGGTTTTATTGCCAGCACCGCGCTATTAGTCGCTAGCAAACTGTATCCGCAGGTGCTGGATTATTGCGTGTTCAGCCATGTTTCCAGTGAGCAGGGCCATCAGGCTTTATTGCACCACTTTCGTGCCAGGCCGCTGCTGAATCTGGATTTGTGTCTGGGTGAAGGTTCCGGCATTGCCCTGGCTTATCCGCTGGTGCAATCGGCGGTGCTGTTTTTGAATGAGATGGCGACTTTTGCTGAGGCGGGGGTTGATCAGTGAAAACAACGGAGGTCGATGTAGATACGCCCGATGTGGGCATCGATGCCCTTTGGTGCGAAGAAGCTGAAAAAAGGTGGCAAGCCTATCAAGCCGGTGAGCTGGAAACAGTCAGTTATGAAACGGTGATGCAAAAATACCCATGAAACAACTGCTGTTAGCCCTTAGTTTTTACACGCGACTGCCAGGGATGGCGGAAGTGTCGCAAGCGGTAGGGAACCGCTGCGACCGCCTGCCCCTTCCGCAAACACTGGACTATCAACAACTGCCCCAGGCCGCCGTATATTTGCCGCTGGTCGGCTGGCTGGTCGGCGGCTGTTGCGCGGCAGTCTTTTATCTGGCTGATTTATTATGGCCGCAAACCACGGCGGTCATTCTGGCGCTAATTTCCGGCATTTTGCTGACCGGCGCATTGCATGAAGACGGCTTTGCCGATGTTTGCGACGGTTTCGGCGCTGGCTTCACTCAGCAGCGCATTCTGGCCATCATGAAAGATTCGCATATCGGCGTTTACGGCGTGCTCGGATTAGTGTTGTTGCTGGCGTTGAAAATCAGCGTGCTGGCGACACTGCCGATTTCTGCCGTGCCTTTTATCTTTCTGGCAGGGCACAGCATTAGCCGATTATCGCCGCTGTGGCTGATGCAGCGTTATGATTATGCGCGGGGCAATGACAGCAAAGCAGCGGGCGCGGTTTATAGTCCCACCATCCGGGAGCTAGCGTTTGCTGCGGTCATTGCCTTGTTACCGCTGGTCTTGCTGCCGCTATTTTGTGCGTTGGTCATTATCCCGGTATTCGTTGCAACCGGGTTGCTGGGACATTATTTTTACCGCCATATCGGCGGTTATACTGGCGATTGTCTGGGTGCAAGCCAGCAAGTTGCTGAAACTGTTTTTTATTTAAGTGTGAGTACTTTATGGATATTTATTTAATTCGTCATACCCAAACCGCCACCGATCCGGGACTGTGTTACGGTCAAACCGACATTGCCTTAGCCGCCAGTTTTGACGATGAAATGGGAAAATTACATGACAAACTGCCTGAGTTTGACGATGACTGCAAAGTGTTCAGCAGTCCGTTAACGCGCTGTCTGCAATTGGCCGAGACTTTTTCGGACACGGTGATCACCGATACGCGTTTGCAGGAACTTAATTTCGGCGATTGGGAAGGGCAGCGTTTTGATGACATCGACCCTGCTGCACTGCAACAGTGGACGGAAAATTTTGTCACCGCCGCGCCGCCTAATGGTGAAAATTTTGAGGATTTATACCAGCGTGCCGGTGATTTTTGGCAAGAATTATTAGCCAATCCTGCCGCGCAGGTGTTGGTCATTACCCATGCCGGTGTTATCCGCGCTTTATTGGCGCGTGCATTGAATCTGCCTTTAGCCAATTCGTTTCAACTGCGGATTGATTCGGGTTCCGCGCATAAATTGCGCCAGGTTGACGATTATCTTTATGTCGAATACATCAATTTATAGATGAAGCACGGCGGTAATATTTATCAGTTTGCCCAGAGCTTGGGCTGTCTGCCGGAACAGGTACTGGATTTTTCGGCCAACATTAATCCGTTGCAGGCTGTTGATTTAAGTTGTTTGCAGCAAGTTCAATTGACGCCTTATGCCGATCCTGATTACAGCTTGTTAAAACAGACCATCAAGCAACGTTATCCGTATCCGGCCGGCGTCGATATTGAGCTTTTTAACGGCGCCAGCGCGGCTATTTTCGCGCTGTTGCGCCATTTGCAGCCGAAAGATTTGGTGTTATATACGCCGCTGTATGGCGAATATGCGCACATTGCCGGGGAAATGGGCTGTAAAGTGCAATACATCAACCGCTTCAACCAGCTGATGGCCGATATTCCAGAACGCAGCACCGTTATTTTTGTTAATCCGTCGACGCCGGACGGCCAGCTTTACGACCTGAACGAGCTGTTGGCAAAATGGCAGGTGGCAAATTGCACGATTATTATTGATGAGTCATTTTTGGATTTTTCGACCGCCAGGGATGGCGGCCGCGACTGCTCCCGGCAGTCGTCGGCATTTCCTCCATCCATGGAGGTCAGAAGTGCCTCAATGGGTACGGAACCCATGTGGCCGACCGCCAGGGATGGCGCAAGTGCCGCAATGGGTAGGGAACCCATGCGGCCGACTGCTGATTCCGTAGCCGAACATATAGCCGGTTACGACAAGCTGTATCTAATCAAATCATTAAGCAAGTTTTATGGTTGCGCCGGTATCCGCATCGGTTTTATTCTGGCGGCAACAGCGGCGATAAAGGAACTGCGGCGTTTTGAACCGGCCTGGAAACTGTCCAGTCTGGATATGGCTTATATGCAACAAGCGCTAGCCAATACCGATTTCATCGAAAAGACCCGCGAGCAGACCGCACATCTACGCGGCTTGCTGCATCAAGCCCTGCGCGATTCAGGCTTGTTCGACACAATCTATCCGGGACAGGCTAATTTTCTGCTGGCGCGCTTGGCAAATCAGGGGGATGGTTATCAGTTACAGGCGCACTTGGACGCGGCGCGAATTTTAATCCGCGTCTGCGATAATTTTGTGGGCTTGGATAAAAGCCACGTCCGTTTTGCAGTCAAGGATGAGCAGGCGATAACGCGGCTTGCCGGCAGCCTTCAAATAATTGTAGGAGCGGCCACCCGGCCGCGAACAGTACGCGATTGTTCGCGGCCGAGTGGCCGCTCCCACAACTTGTGCGTATAACGATGAGCATGCTACGCAGGAACGAGAAAAAATGAACCCCTTAGCCATCTTCGGCACCAGTTCGGATGCCGGAAAAACCACTTTGGTCATGGCCTTGTGCCGCATTTTTGCCGACCGAGGCTTAAAAGTCGCGCCGTTCAAAGCGCAAAACGTGTCCAATAATTCGGCAGTCACGAAAGAAGGCCGGGAGATTTCCCGTGCGCAATGTTTTCAGGCCGAAGCCGCACGCGTCGAGCCGAGTTACCTATTCAATCCGGTGCTGCTTAAATCGCACGGCAACGGCTCGGTGCAGGTGATTGTCAACGGCTTGGTTTATCAAAACCAATCGATTGCGGCTTATTACGCGGAAATCGCGGGCTTAAAACAACAGGTCAGTGCTGCGTTTTTGCAGCTGCAACAAGATTATGACGTGGTCATTGCCGAAGGCGCAGGTTCGCCGGTCGAACTGAATTTACTGAATAAAGATTTGTCCAACACCTTTGTCGCTAATGCTTTCAATACCCAAAATATTCTGGTTGCCGACATTGAGCGCGGCGGTGTGTTCGCGTCGATTTACGGCACGCTGGAGCTGATGGATCCGGTCATGCGCCGTAATTTAATCGGCGTGGTGATTAACAAATTTCGCGGCGACCGGCGTTTTTTCGACGACGGCGAAAAGATTATTGCCGAGCGTTTCGGCATCCCAGTTTTGGGCGTGTTGCCGTTTCAGCCGCTGAATATCGACATGGAAGATTCCCAGTCGTTGCGCAATTATCAGCAACGGCTGGGCGAGGTCAAAATCCGCGTTGCGGTGCTGGCCTATCCGGGCTTGAGCAATTACAACGACCTCGACGTGTTGATGGCTGATCCCGAGCTTGTTGTCGAACTGATTCACGCTTACCGCCCGCTCGACGGCTTTGATATGCTGTTGTTGCCGGGCAGTAAAACCGTAATCCGCGATTTGCAATGGCTGAAAAAACAAGGCTTGTTTGAAGCGGTTTTACAGTTTAACAAGCCGGTGTTCGGCATTTGCGGTGGCTATCAAATGCTCTGCGAAAGTTTGCACGATCCCGATGCGCTGGAGCATGAAAGCGCGATTGTCGAAACCGGCTTGGGTTTTATCGACGATACCGTCGTTTATCAAAATCCCAAAATCCTTACACGCGGCCACTATCCGTTGTTTTCTTATACCGAAATCAGCGGCTATGAAATCCACTGTGGCCGCATGGATAAATATCCGCTGTATTATCAGCGCGGCTCGTATGGTCGCATCGATTCCCTATCGATTGCGACACTTCTGACCTCCATGGATGGAGGAAATGCCGACGACTGCCGGGAGCAGTCGCGGCCGCCATCCCTGGCAGTCGCTGGCACTCATATACATGGCGTGTTTGATGACGATACTTTCCGCACCGATTATTTTAAAGCCATTAATCCGCAGTATCAGGGCTATCGCTACGCCGCTTATCGTGAAGCTGAAATACAAGGCTTTGCCGATATGGTTGCAGAAAATCTCGACATAGCCGCCATTTTGCGGGCGTTACAGGTTTTATAATGTAACACGGATGGCACGGATAGGATGGATTTAGGTGATTTCCTGAAAAGGATAAACCAAAAATTGTCCACGAAAGGCACGAAAAACACGAAAAGCCAAAAGTAGGCATCTCCAGACGACACGAAAATAAGTACAGCTATTATTTTGACTGCTTTTTTTCGTGGCTTTCGTGATTTTCGTGGACTCTGTTTTTCTACAGTTTTCGATTATCAGGGACATTTTTGATTAGAAATCACCTTAATCAGTGATTATCCGTTTAATCCGTCCTATCCGTGTTCTGTTTTTCCTAACCACTTGAGTAATATCGATGTTTTTTGAATTAGCGGCTTTAGCCTATCTGGCCGATCTGTTTTTTGGCGAATTCCCGTGCAAACATCCTGTCGCATGGATGGGCGATTTTATTGCTGCGTTTGAACGGCGTTTTTACCGCGACCGGATTTTGCCCGGTGCATTGTTAGTGCTGTGCTTGCTGGCTTTGGTTTTATTGATTAGCATCACGTTGGTTTATTTAAGCAGCTACTTGCCATACTGGCTGGCGCTGCCGGTTTTGGCGTTATTCGCTTCCACCGGTTTGGCGATGAACATGCTGCACGAAAGCGTTGCCGGTTTGCTAAGCGCCGGGCAGCCGAAACAGGCTTTAAGTTATCTGGTCAGCCGCGACACTGAAAATATGACTGAGACCGAAGTTTATAAAGCCGGCCTTGAAACCTGGGCGGAAAATCTCAGCGACGGCGTCATCGCGCCGCTGTTTTATTTGCTGCTGTTCGGGCTACCGGGCATCGCGGTGTATAAAGCCATCAACACGCTGGATTCGATGATTGCCTACAAAACTGAGCGTTATTTTTATTTTGGCAAAACGGCGGCTATCATCGATGACATAGCCAACTTTATCCCGGCTCGGCTAACCGCATTACTGATTGTGATGCTGGCTAAGGACAAGCGCCGCGCCGTCTACTGTCTATGGCAAGACGGCAACAAGCTGGACAGCCCCAATGCCGGTTGTCCGATTGCCGCGATGGCTGGCGCATTGGGCGTTGCCTTGGGCGGCGATGCTAGTTATCACGGTCAAATCAAACATAAACCGACACTGGGTTTAGCCCTTAATCCGGTCAATCAAGCTACTTTAACTCAAGCCTTACAGATGAAAACCGGCATCAATTTAATCGTGTTAAGCCTGTTAACAGCGGGGATTTTACTGTGAAAACACTGTTCACCGGCGGCATTAAAAGCGGCAAATCGCGTTTAGCCGAAGCTTTTATTTTAGAAATGGCAACACGCGCTAAGCCTTATTATCTCGCGACCACCGAGTTTTTTGATGATGAAATGCGGGCGCGTATTGCCATTCATCAACAGCGCCGCCAAGATTTATTTGTCACTATCGAAGAACCCGTTAAACTATTTGACGCAGTGCAACAATGCCAAGCGCCGGTGTTAGTTGAATGTGTGTCCATGTGGCTAAACAACCAGCTGTATCACAAAACTTCCGAAGCCGACACCTTGCAGGAACTGGAGGCCGTGTTACAGTTAAATACCGACTTGGTGCTGGTACATAACGAAGTCGGCCTCAGCATCGTCGCCGACAATCCGCTAGCCCGGCAATTTGTCGATCTGTCCGGCAAAGCCGCGCAATTAATGGGACACTATTGCAATCAAGTCTATTTTTGCAGCGCCGGCTTGACGCTAAAAATGAAATAAACCCGCCGATACAAGCACACCGTTATTAACAAAAGAGACTCCCGTGAAACATAGATTCCATAAACGCATATTTAAATTGGCGATAGCGCTCACACTGACCGGCTGCGCCAGTAATCCGCAGGTTAAAAATGATGTGCCGCATCCTGCGGTCGTTATCACCGCCCCTATTAAAACGCCCGAATACCCACGCCAAACGTTAACCGGCATTTACGCTAATTCGCTGCCGGTAAAACACTTTATCCAACACATGGTGCGCGAACACGGATTTTCGGAAGAGTATTTAAACGGCCTGTTTTCAAGGGCCAACCGCCTCGACTACGTCATTCGCCTAGAAACGCCGGAACCCTATCACGGTCCCAAACCTGCGCACCCAAAGGTTGGCGGCTGGACGCGCTACCGCAAGCAATTTATCACCGATATGCATATCAATAACGGCGTTGCTTTTTGGAATAACAATGCCAATGCGATACAAAAAGCCAGCGTCACTTACGGCGTCGATCCCGAATATATTGTGGCAATTATCGGCGTAGAAACTTTTTATGGCCGTAATGTCGGCAAAACCCGCACTTTTGAAGCCCTCACCACGTTGGCATTCGACACTCAGCGGCGCGCCAAATTTTTCACCTCGGAGTTGGAGAATTTCTTGTTGATGACCCGCGAAGAAAACTACGAAGTGTTTAAACCGGTCGGTTCGTGGGCCGGTGCAATGGGTTTGGGGCAATTTATGCCCAGCAGTTTCCGCAAACTGGCGGTTGATTTCAACAACGACGGGCATCGTGATTTGTGGGATCAGAACGATGCCATCGGCAGCGTCGCGCATTACTTTTCAAAAAGCGGCTGGCAAAGCAACAGGCCGGTCGCGGAACCGGCTAAAAGTTACAGCGATGACGCAGTTATTACCCTGAGCGCGGATACCGGCAATGAGCATTGGCGCGTCCACCCCAATTTTAAGGTGATTAAGAAATACAATAACAGCGATAAATATGCGATGGCCGTGCATCAATTGGCGCAGGCGATTAAGCAGCGGCGCTTGTAAGCTATGTTTGGCGCTGGGTGGGGTGCTATACCGATCTTTTTAGTAACTACTCAGCGAAAAATGAAATAGAACTCGGCAATTGTTCCTGCATTGCTCTACCTCCTGCATCCCTGCAGTCGACGGATGGCACTGATCAAACTGAAAGTCACTGATAAAGCTCAGTATATTTTAAAAAATCTGTGTAAATCCGTCCTATCTGTGTAATCCGTGTTCCATTTAGTTATTTTTAGTGGTGACTGAGCAATTACATTTTTTATTAATTAGTAATTAAGGCGACAGCCATGAAATTGCCGCTTTCCCCGCCCGATTTTGAGGCGACATTTAGAAAAACCGATAGCAATAAAATTCTTCGCTTAGCGGGTTCTCGTTTTGGCCCTACCGATGCGGAAGGTCGTTATTTGCACTGGGATAAATTACGCCATTTACAGCCACCGGAAGATTGGACTTCCGAAGACTATTGGCTGGCGTTAAAACTCGCTCGGAAAAGCCTTTATAAAAAATTGCCTTTCACCAGTAAATCCGGGGCGCAATTCCAGTTTTGCATGATTGAGAGTATTTATAGGGATTTGCATTGTATTGAACAAACTGCCGCCGGCCGTATTGATCCTCTCACCAATTCACATACCCGCGACACTTATAGCGTCGGTTCGTTGATTGAAGAAGCCATCAGTTCCAGTCAATTAGAAGGTGCATCAACGACCCGGAATGTGGCAAAAGAAATGCTTAGACAAGGTGGAAAGCCTAAAGATCATAGCGAACAGATGATTTTTAATAACTATCAGGCCATGCAGTTTATTCGGGACTATAAAGATGAAAAATTAACACCGTCAATTATTTTGCAATTGCATCGCTTGCTGACTGAGCAGGCGTTGGATAACGCCGAGAAAGCCGGGCAATACCGGGATGCAGATGATGATATTCATGTGGTCGATGGCACGGCAGCCGTTCTGTTGCATACACCGCCCAAAGCATCAGAACTGCCGGAAAGAATTGAGCGTCTATGTCAATTTGCCAATGACCTGGAGGGTAAAGATTTTATCCATCCGGTAATCAGGGCGATTATCATGCATTTTATGATCGGTTACGATCATCCGTTTGTCGACGGCAATGGCCGAACGGCGCGAGCGCTATTTTATTGCTCGATGGCAAATCAGCACTACGGGTTGATGGAGTTTATTTCCATTTCCCGAATCATCAAACAAGCGCCCGCACAATATGGCAAAGCCTATCTGTACAGCGAAACCGATGATAATGATTTGACCTATTTCATTATTCATCAGCTAGAGGTTATCAAAAAGGCGATCAATGCGCTGCATGAGCATCTTGAAAGAAAAGCGGCAAAACTGAACTCCATTGAAAAACGCTTGGACGGCTCAGCTTTACAAGGGCAATTAAATCACCGTCAGTTAGCCATCCTGCGCCATGCGCTGGATCATCCCAATGCTATTTACAGCATTAAAGAACACCAGGCGGCGCATAAAATTAGTTATCAAATGGCACGGACGGATTTACTTAAGCTGTCTGATCACTTTAAAATTCTCAGCAAACGTAAATACGGAAGTGCGTTTGTTTTTGTGGCGCCACCTGATCTCGGTCAAAAGTTGGTTCATGTTGAATAAGCTCACCAAAAGGGCGGGAGTTAAGGGTGCCAGCAGTCCGATGTCTTAATGCGCCGTATCATGGTGCCATCTCGGCATCATAATAATGCAGTTAGGATTCAGCCCTTGTTTCTTAAAGGTATCAATCGTGGCGATGACTTCTTGTTTATGCAAATCGATGACCGTCATTGAACCGTCGCTCATGTCCGGCAGATTTAAAAAGCTGTTCTGTACGATTGCGTAGTGCTCGTCAGGGGAAAGTACCACATGGTGGGCGCCGCCTGCAGTTGGTATGGATTTAATCAATTTCGGTTGCAACGCCGACTCGCTAATGTCGAAGATATTCAAATGCCCCGGATTGGCGGTGGTGATATACATGCGGTCATGCTTATCATTAAAATAGATTTCCAGCGGCACGCCTTGTTTAATCGCAGTAAAGTCGAATACTTGGGCAAAATCGAAATTCTTGTTGTCGGGATTCCATAAGCCTGTCCACAAGGCGCCGCCAAATAGCGTGTTGATGTAGGCCAGAGGCGGATTGGAATGGGGTAGGAACACGGTTTCTACCGGTGCGGAACCGGAAGGCGAGGGTTTGTCGGACAGCTTATGGCTGGATAACACTTTGCCGCTGGAGGCCTCAATTACTGCAACGGTTTCGCCGGGGTCGCCCAAATCCGAGGGCCGTACCGTGCTCGATACCATGATGCGGTCAATGCTTTCATTCAGGCCAATACCGTGCGGATAACGGATAAACGCTTTTTCCGCGTCGCTTGCTATGACTTTAATCTGTTTGTCGGTTTGCGCATCGCCGACAATCACGTTACTCGAACCCATGCAGGTCAAATACCAGGTCTTATTGTCTTCAGAAAAAGACAAATCTTCGCCGACTTGACAATCGGGCACCTCGACTTTTTTAGGTCGATAAGGTTGGCGCGTCATGTCCATCACATGCAGTGCGCCGTTGCCTAGCGCAGTGATGTAAGCCTTGCTGGCATCTTTATTGTAGAAAATATGATGAGCCACCAAATCAGTCGGCAGCGGAATCTCGTTGAGGATTTTGGCAAAGTTTTTTGATTCCGGGTCAACATCGATAATCGCAATGCCTTCGCGTCTTGGCGTTTGTCCGGGCTTGCTTTCATAATTGACCATCGCCAATATTTGCGCTTCGGCCAATACCGGGCTAAGTAAAGCGGTACAAGCCAGTATCGAGCGGGCAATTTTTGTTAGCTGTTGTTTTTTCATTAGGGATTCTCTGCTTGTTTATGGATGGACGCGGTTTTGTGTGGGAGCTGCGGACTATTCAGCTGTTGTCGGATCAATGATTGATCTAATTTGGGAAATGCGGTTGGCCGGGAAGCCGCCTTTTTCGGCATGTTCCCTAACGCTGGCTTCATCGGGGGCGATGTACACGCAATAGACTTTGTCATCAGTTACATAGCTTTCTACCCATTGGATTTTCGGCCCCATTTCGCAAAGAACGCCGCATGATTTTTGTGAAATGTCTTGTAACTCGCGATAAGCTAAATTGCCTGCGCCGGGGATTTCACGTTCGATAATATATTTTGGCATGTCGGTATCTCCTGGTTAGTTGTAAAAATAAAGGGACTGATTTTTAAAGCGCAATCAACATTACGCTTTAAAAAAATCCCCCAATAAATCTTGGCAACACTGTTTAAGCGGCGCCGATGATTTTTCAATTTTCATTCTCAATAAAGCGCCTTGCCAAGTGTTCACCAGCAAATCGGCCATTTCTTCAGCTGACTTGTCGGTTCTTACCGTGCCTTGTTGCTGGGCTTTGGCTAATCCGACTTGCAACAAATCCCGGTAGCGGTTGACTGTAGATTGCAGCGATTTTTGGCATAGATCGCTGGTGTCGCCAATTTCGCCCATTAAATTGCCCAACAGACAACCGCCTTTAAAATTGGCCTTCTCAAGTTCGGCAATGCCTTCAGCAAAATAATGCTGCAAAGCGGCAAGCGCATCGTGCTCGGACGCTTGCAAATGCGCGGTTAATTGTTGAATAAACGGCTCGATATAATGCTGTATAACTTCCGCGCCAAAATTTTCTTTGCTGCCAAAATAATTGTAAAAAGACCCTTTGGGGATTTTTACCGCATCCAGAATTTCTTTCAGCCCGGTGCCGTGATAGCCCTGTTCCATTAGCAAGGTCACGCCCTGATTTAACAGGTTTTCGCGGTTGATTTGTTTTTGGGTTATTTCACTCATGGGATGTATAATACGACCGGTTGTCTTAGGTTGTCAAAAGATTTTAAAAACTGGTGTTACGCATTTTATTGTCCACGAAAAACACGAAAGGCACGAAAAGGCTGTCCTGTACGTTTGGCAACCGCTCTGTCGGTGTGAATGCCAGGAACGTCCGGGAGCACAGGCTCTGCCTGCCAGTGTTGGCACGACGTTTCCCGAAACAGGCAAAGCCTGTACGCCAAGCTTCGTTCTTCTTGGCTCAAAAAATGGATAACACCGCCTTAGCCCACTTTCTACCCTTGAGCACCTCTTTCAGCAAGGCCACGAACTTATCCCTTTCGTGTTAAGCGT
>JAUYMY010000064.1 GCA_030699385.1 Methylobacter sp. | reverse complement strand
GCATCCCAAGTAGATTTAGAACGCTGGGAGAAGGCGAATATCCCGTATACGGTAAGAAAAAAGCGCCAGGAATTTTTTAAAAATGAAAGCCAAAAAGAGGGGAAATTAATAGCAGGTTAAATCAGTTTTTCGACAGGCTACTATTGACCTGAAAATCGCCGTTATCCTTGCGGTCGTAGAAGGCGTCGACTTTACTGCCTTTGAGGTAAGGGGAATCAGTATTTTCCGCGTAAACGCAAGGCGGGAATGCCGTTAGCATCAGGGTGAACAGTAGGCTTTGGGAAAGTTTGATAGTGTTTTCCTTGGGCGGCTTTTAATATTGCGCGGGTTCTGTAAGGGCGGCTTCTTCCGTCTGTTTAAGCGGCAGGCTAAGTCTGAACTGTTCGGCCGGCATCGGTCGTCCGAACAAATAGCCCTGAAACACACGGCATCCATACTGGGTCAGGCTGTCTCGCTGGATTTCGGTTTCCACGCCTTCGGCAATGACGTTAAGGGCTAGGTTCTGTCCTAGCGCCAAAATGGTGCGGATGATGGCGGAATCATGGTTGTTAAAAGCCATGTTTCTGACGAATGATTGGTCTATTTTCAGTTGCTCCAGTGGCAGCTTTTGCAGATAAGACAGCGAGGAATAACCTGTGCCGAAATCATCCATCGAAAAGTTAACGCCTAATTTTCTGACCTCCTGCATTTTGGCAATGGTGTTGTTCACGTTATCGACAACGACCGATTCGGTTATTTCCAGTTTTAGCCGCGCCGGGTTAATGCCGGTTTCTGCCAATAGCGCCAGCACTTGCTCGGCAAAGTCGTCCTGATTCAGCTGTCGGCTGCTGATGTTGACGGCCAGTTTTAAGTGGCGGGTTTCCGGGTATTTGGCCCATTCGATTAGGGTTTCGCAGCCTTGTCTTAGCACCCAGGCGCCGATAGGCAGAATCAGGCCGGTTTCTTCAGCCAGCGGAATGAATTCGGCCGGGGAAATCATGCCGCGTTCGGTTTGATTCCAGCGTATCAAGGCTTCTGCGCCGACCGCTTGTCCCGAGACATTGACCTGTACTTGATAATGCAAGCTCAATTCGTTGCGTTCCAGCGCATTGCGCAAATCGGTTTCCAGTGCGGTGCGCAGGTTTAAGCTGTTCTGCATTTCGGGGACGAAAGCGCGAATGGTATTGCGCCCGGCTTGTTTGGCTTGATACATGGCCAAATCGGCGCGTTTAAGCAGTTCTTCGCTACTGGTTTCGTGGCCCATAAACAGCACAAAACCGATGCTGCCGGTGGAGTAATGTTCGATAACAGCATCAGGATCGTTGTCGAGCTCGCCTTTTAGCAGGTAGAGCTCGGACAGTGTGCTGCGGATTTTTTCGGCAATGGCTTGAGCTTGGGCGATTGCTTCTACTAGCTGTTCGTCGAGAAACTCCAGCATTACGACAAATTCATCGCCGCCAAGGCGGGCGACGGTATCGGCTTCCCGCACACAACTTTGCAGGCGACGCCCGACTTCGATCAGTAATTGGTCGCCTCGATCATGCCCCAGGGTGTCGTTAAGCGCCTTAAAGTTGTCAAGATCGAGGAACATTAACGCGCCGTGGGTCTTGTTGCGTTTGCTGGTGTTCAGCGCCAGTTTGAGCCGGTCGAACAGTAAGGTGCGGTTAGGCAAGGTAGTCAGCGAATCGTAGTAGGCCAGGTTTTTAATGCGCTCTTCATCGGCCTTGCGTTGGCTGATGTCGGTAAAGGTGCCGACGTAGTGGGTGACGGTGCCATTAGCATCGAGGATGGCGGTGATACACAGCCATTCAGGATAAATGAGGCCGTTTTTTCTTTTATTCCAGATTTCGCCCTGCCAGTAGCGGTCACGGTTAATGCATTCCCACATAGTGGCATAAAACGCGCTGTCCTGGCGGTCGGATTTGAAGATGCGGGTGGATTTACCGATAATTTCCTCAGCGCTGTAACCGGTCAGTTCGCTAAAGGATTTGTTGATACGCAAGATAACCCCGTTGGCATCGGTCACTAAGATGCCTTCTTGGGATTCAAACGCCGCTGCCGCAATACGCAACTCATGTTCGGCATTAAGCCGCAGTTGCTCGCGATCGAAATTATCCAGCGCATAAGAAATGTCGTCAGTCAATCCACGCATTAAGCCAATCAGGTCGAGGGTAAAATAGCCGGGGTCTGTTGAGTAAACGGCAATAGCGCCGATGCAGTGACCACCGCGCATCAGCGGGAATGCGGCCGCCGCATTAATGCTTTCGGCGGCCGCGATAGTTTGCCAGGGTTGCGTGGATGGATCATTGAGAAAGTGGTTGACAATTTTCGGTGCCACGTCGCGCACGGCAGAACCCATGGGCCCCTGTCCTTCCTGCAGTGTGCCATCCACTGAAATACGGGGGCTTTTGATATAGTTGGAATCGGGGTGGCTGCTGGCAACCGGACGTATCCAGCCATCGGCATCGGTCATGCCGACCCAAACCAATTTGAAGTTAACATGGCTGGCGATAGTCTGGCAGACTTCGGTCAGCAACTTAATTTCGTTCGACTCGCGCACGATAATGTCGGCGCATTCAGTCCATGCGGCATACAACTGATTGACGCGCTCCCGCTGCCGTTCAGAATGGGCGAGTGCATCGAGCATTTGGTTAAAGCCGTGCGCCAGAATGCCGACCTCATCGCTGCCGGAAATATGTGTGCGCACCGCCAAGTCGCCCCGCTCAACTTTGGCAGTTACTCGCATCAAGTGACGCAAGCGTTTGGTTAATCGCCGAGCCAGCAGGATGGCTGCCGCTAATACGGTCAGCGCCGCAAACGCGATAAAATTGACACCCATGATGATAACGCTGTGCAGATTGGCATTAACTCCGCGCATGCTCATTTCTACCCGCGCCCAGCCGACATGGCGCGTTCCCGCCATAATCGGCGAGGCAACGTCAATTTGACGCGAGTTGGCCAGCAGCACTTGCGTTTTGGGCGGTGAATTTAGCAGTTTTTGGCTGAGCGTGTCGGTGACAAACAGTCCCGCTTCGTTATCCCGTGTCGAGCTCAGCACTTCGCCGTTGAATGATAAGATGTAAGCGCGTTCCAAATCAGGCAGGTCGATAAAACCATGTAATACTTCCTTTAAACCGGCAATGTCATTGGCTAATACCCATAATGAGCTGCTGGCTAACGATGTCGATAACGACTGGCTCTGTTGCATGGCGGCGCGGTAAAGGAAATTACGCTGCCGGTCGAACAGCAGGCCGGCCAGTCCGAGCATGATGATCAGGGCAACGCAGCCGAATGACCATGCTAATTGGCGCCGGATTGTCCCGGTAAAAAAAGCTTTGGTTTGCTTGGTTTTTAAGTCCATTAACTGTTTATTCTATGGGACGTACTGTTTTGTTAAAGGTGGCAAGGAATGCCTGCACCGGGCCATAGCTGGCGTCGTTGGCCGCTTCAAAGCGGCTAACCGGAACCCGCGCCAACAGCTCCCGGCCTTGTTCATGTTGGTCAAGGTTGAGCAGGAGGTCGGCAAACTTGTCGGCCACTTCGCCCGGCAGGTCTTTACGCACCACCCAGCCGTTGTTTTGCAGGGGTTCGGTTTGCCATTTTACTTCAAGTTGTTCGGCTAAACGGGGGTTTTCTGCGCTGAATAGCTTCCATGGCACCGGCCATGTTGCGGCGGCCGCAACATGGCCGCGCAATACGTTAATAATGGACGATTCTTGTGAGCCGACGTAGCGGTTTTCAATGTCGCGGTTAATGTCAATGCCGTGGGTGTGCAGGTAATATTGGGGCATCATCGTGGCCGCGAGTGCGGTCTCTGCTGGATAGGATACCGCCTTGCCCTTGAGATCGGTGACACTGTTAATGCCGCTGTCGCGCCGCACTAAAATAATACCGCGAAAATCCTCGTCATCGGCCATTTTGCCGAACACGCGGTAGCCGTATTTAAGCGAGTTGACGGTTTGGTAAGGGTTGGGCATGGCAAAGTCAAAATGGCCGCTGTAGAGTTTTTTATCAAATTCTTCGTAATTGCGCGAGGCTTCTAAGGAAAACTCTGCTTCGGGGATATTGGTATTGATGAAATCGATAATGGGGCCGTAAATTTCAAATAGCCGTTTGGGGTTATGCAGCGGGTGTATGCCAATTATATAGTGGGTGACATTAAATTTATTTTGTGGGCTGAAACTAGGCTGATAATCGTCATTATTTTGTTTGTTCCAATCAGTCAGTATCGGCAAAGCCAATAATGAGCGCCACCATGTTACGAAAGCTGATTCCGTGGCTTTATCATCGGTTTGCTGAGTGTCTGCCGCTTGGACTTGTGCCGCGACATCTGCCACGGGCTGGTTGCCTGCATAGATAGCAACACTCATGCTCAGTAACAGCGCCAGGAGACTGTATTGGTAGAAAGATTTAAGCATAAGTTGGATGCCCTGTGGCGGCGCGGCCATTGAATGACGTTGATGAGTAAAGTTAAGCGAGATATTGCCCGGTTAAAATTGGGGTAATAATACGCATAATAGGTGGCTTTTGGAACTTTATTAGGCGTTTTCTGCGACATGGAACTTAAAATTATCGCTTATAGATAAGCAAATGCGTTTTGTCATAAAAAGGTAATATGGCATTTGTTAAAATGTACCATTTACTTTAAGACCAACTCAATTATGCCTAGTTCAAATATTCTCGTTGTTGAAGATGAAGACGCCATCAGGGAGATGTTAAAAATGGTGCTGGAGCAGGCCGGGTTTAGTCCGATAACGGCTGCGGATGCCGAAGAGGCGCAACAAATCCTGGCTGAGACGATGCCGGATTTAATCCTGCTGGACTGGATGTTGCCGGGCGCTAGCGGAGTCGAATGGGCTAGGCGTTTGAAAAAAGAGCCGCAATACCGGGAGCTGCCGATTATTTTATTGACCGCGCGCGGAGAGGAAGAAGACAAAGTCAGAGGTTTGGAAATCGGTGCCGATGATTATATGACCAAACCCTTTTCACCCAAGGAGTTAATCGCGCGTATCCGTGCGGTGTTGCGCCGGAGCGGAAAAATAAATGATCTGGGGCAAATTACTCAGGGCGATCTGGTTTTGGACACCGAACAACATAGGCTCAGTATCGGCGACAAACAATTGGAGGTGAGTCCGACCGAGTTCCGTTTAATGCAGTTTTTTATGACCCACCCTGATAAGGTGTTTAACCGCTCGCAATTGCTCGATCAAGTCTGGGGGCGCAGCGTTTATATCGAGGAACGCACGGTTGATGTGCATATTCGGCGCCTGCGGAAAATTTTGAGTGAACACGGCCGGGAAGATTTAGTGCAAACCGTGCGCGGTTTCGGTTATCGGTTTTCCGTGGTCGAATCGGCCGGCGCACCCTTGTAACCTTATGGATGTCTGGCAAAAAGAATTGATTATCGGCTTGCTGCTGTTGTTGGCGGTGTCCATCGTCGGCGGCATGACCGGCTTTTTTATGCCCTTGGCGCTGATATTGACGCTGGCATTGTTAATGCGCCAGTTGTATCAGATTAACCGTTTTGAAAAATGGATACGCACCGGCGGACGGGCCAAATACCCGAAGACCAGCGGCGTATGGGAAGAAATTTATTACCATGTCTACCGCATTAAAAAGAACGAAAAAAAGCGCAAAAAGAAACTGGGCAAGATGGTTGACCAGTTTCGCCAATCCACCGAAGCGCTGCCGGATGCCGCTGTTGTTTTGGGCGCCAATGACGAGATTGAATGGGCCAATAAAGCGGCGCGGGAGGTTTTTGGCTTAAAGCAGACCGACAAAGGCCAGCGCATTCCCAACCTGATTCGTTTTCCTGAATTTATCCGTTATCTTAAATCGGAGAATTATAAGGAACCGGTGATCTTGCCGTCGCCGGTAGACCACAGCATCACTTTGGCGGTGCGGATTATTCCCTATGGCGCCGGATTGCGCTTATTGCTGGCGCAGGATGTGACTCAGCTGAAAAAAATGGAGCGGATGCGCAAGGATTTTGTCGCCAATGTATCGCACGAACTCAGGACGCCACTCACCGTGCTGAAAGGTTATCTGGAAACCTTGCAGGATATGGATGATGGCGAGTCGCCGTTATTGACCGCTTCATTCCGGCAAATGCAGGGGCAGACCGAGCGGATGCAGCATTTGGTCGATGATTTATTGTTGTTGACGCGGCTGGAAACTAAGCAGAAAAAAACCGAATGCGTTAATGTTCCGGCCTTATTAAGCCAGATTTGCAAGGAAGCAGAGGTCGTGAAAGACAACACTCCGCGTCGGATTGAATTGATTTTGGAAACCGAGGCGCAACTGATGGGTGAAGAGCAGGAATTATGTAGCGCCTTTACTAATTTGTTAGGCAACGCGCTGAAATATTCGCCCGAAGATTCGCTAGTGAAAGTGCGTTGGTATCAATCCAAAGACAGCCTGGTGCTGGACGTTGAAGATCAGGGCGAAGGCATTGCATCCGCCGATATTCCCCGCGTCACCGAGCGTTTTTACCGTTCCGAGGTTAAGCGCAACAAAAAAGTAGGCGGCACCGGGTTGGGTTTAGCCATCGTCAAGCATGTGCTGATGCGCCATGAGGCTAAGTTAACTATCGTCAGTGAAGTGGGCAAAGGCAGCCGTTTTAGTTGTTGTTTTCCGATTAAGCGGATGTGTAGTTAGGCGGCTTTTTTTTCTGTGATTACAAATAATTATTTTGACTTGTAATCAGTGATGCTTTACGTTTGCTTTCGCCTAAATAGCAGGCATTTTTTGACTACTTTCGAGAGAGATTATGAAAATAAAAATAAAAACCAGTACCTCATTTTTCTTCATTGTTGCGATGACCGCGAGCGGTTTAACTTACGCCAATGCCGATGACACCAAATGGATTGCTCAGTGTTTGCTGGATAATGCCAAAGGCGCGTCGACCGAGGTTGTGCAAAAATATTGCGAATGTATGAATGACAAAATGGACGAAAATGAAACGCAATCGATCACGCAATGGGAAAAATCGCATCCAAAAGAAGAAAAAGAGTGTGACGCCGTAGCCGGTTGGAAATAAAACAGCATAGGCGGTGCCGGGTTGTCCGGGCATCGCCTTTGCACTCGCCTTACTTTCCGCACTCCGCTGCAGGCTTTGTCCAAATACCCCGCTTGAAAACAATTGCACACTCCCCCATGTTAGCTGCATCTTAACAAACTCGTAAGAGAGGCAATTATTATGCGCATGGACAAATTAACCAGCCTGTTTCAATCGGCATTGGCCGATGCACAAAGCATGGCGTTGGGCAAAGACCATCAATTCATCGAGCCGACCCATTTGATGCTAGCTTTGCTGGAACAGCAGGGCGGCAGTATTCGGCCCTTGCTGGCTCAAATGAGCATTAACACGCAATTACTGCGTACCGAGCTGGTTAGAGAATTGGAGCGCTTGGCGACGGTCAGCGGTTCCGGTGGCGATGTGCAGCTGTCCAATGAATTATCGCGATTGCTGAATGTGACCGACAAACTGGCGCAAAAACGCGGCGACAAATTCATTTCCAGCGAGCTGTTTTTATTGGCGGCGTTTGAAGAACAAGGCTTGCTGCAAGATTTGCTGAAAAAAGCCGGCGTCACTAAACAAACGGTGGAAAAAGCTATCGACGCGATGCGCGGCGGCCAGCCGATTGATGACCCTAATGCCGAAGAGCAGCGTCAAGCGTTAAAAAAATACACCATTGACCTGACCGAACGCGCAGAACAAGGCAAGCTCGATCCGGTGATTGGACGCGATGACGAAATTCGCCGCACCATTCAGGTATTGCAACGGCGCACTAAAAACAATCCGGTATTGATCGGCGAGCCGGGCGTGGGCAAGACGGCGATTGTCGAAGGTTTGGCGCAACGCATCGTTAATGGCGAAGTGCCGGAAGGCATAAAAGGCAAGCGGGTTTTGGCTTTGGATATGGCGGCATTGATTGCCGGTGCCAAGTTTCGCGGCGAATTCGAGGAGCGTTTAAAAGCGGTATTAAACGATTTGGCCAAGCAGGAAGGGCAGGTGATTTTGTTCATCGACGAGCTGCACACCATGGTTGGCGCGGGCAAGGCGGAAGGCGCGATGGATGCGGGCAATATGCTGAAACCGGCGCTGGCGCGGGGCGAGCTGCATTGCGTGGGCGCAACGACTTTGGATGAATACCGTAAATATGTCGAAAAAGATGCGGCGTTGGAGCGCCGGTTTCAAAAGGTGTTGGTCGATGAACCGTCGGTTGAAGATACTATCGCCATTTTGCGTGGCCTGAAGGAAAAATACGAGGTGCATCACGGTGTCGATATTACTGACCCGGCCATTATTGCGGCGGCCAATTTGTCTTACCGTTACATCGCCGACCGGCAATTACCGGATAAAGCCATTGATTTGATTGACGAAGCGGCCAGTCGCATTCGTATGGAAATTGATTCCAAGCCGGAGGAAATGGACAAGTTGTACCGGCGTTTGATTCAGTTAAAAATTGAGCAAGTGGCGTTGAAAAAAGAAAAGGATGCGGCATCGAAAAAACGTCTGGAAATTTTGGAAGAGGAAATCGCCGATCTGGAAAAAGAATATTCCGATTTGGAAGAAATATGGAAAGCGGAAAAAGCCTCGTTGCAGGGTTCGGCATCGATTAAAGAAAAGCTCGAACAAGCCAGAACCGAACTGGAAGCTGCCAGCCGTACCAATGATTTGGCGCGGATGTCCGAGTTGCAATACGGCATTATTCCCGCATTAGAAAAGCAATTACATTCGGATGTACCGGCTGAAGCGCAGAAAATGACCTTGTTGCGCAACAAGGTCACCGAGGAAGAAATCGCCGAAGTAGTGTCAAAATGGACAGGTATTCCAGTGTCGAAAATGATGGAAGGCGAGCGCGACAAGCTGTTGCGCATGGAAGAGCAGCTCAGCAAGCGGGTGATCGGCCAGGAAGAAGCGCTAAAAGCGGTCAGCAATGCGATCCGGCGTTCTCGTGCCGGATTGTCTGATCCGAACCGTCCGAACGGTTCATTCCTGTTTTTGGGGCCGACCGGCGTTGGTAAAACCGAGCTGTGCAAGGCGCTGGCCGAGTTTATGTTCGACACGCCCGATGCGATGGTGCGCATCGATATGTCCGAGTTTATGGAAAAACATTCGGTGGCGCGTCTGATCGGTGCGCCTCCGGGTTATGTCGGCTATGAAGAAGGCGGTTATTTGACCGAGCTGGTGCGACGCAAACCGTATTCTGTCATCTTGTTGGATGAAATTGAAAAGGCGCATCCTGATGTATTCAATGTCTTGTTGCAGGTGTTGGATGATGGCCGCTTGACTGACGGGCAGGGCAGGACGGTCGATTTTAGAAATACTATCATCGTGATGACATCTAATTTAGGGTCGGACATTATCCAGTCGCTGTCAGGCGAAGCGCTGTATTCGGTGATGAAGTCAGCGGTGATGGACATTGTCAGCAGCAAGTTCCGTCCCGAATTCATCAACCGGATTGATGAAGCTGTGGTATTTCATTCTTTGGGGCGCGGACAAATTCGCGCCATTTCCGCCATTCAAATTGATTATTTGCGTAGACGTTTGCAGGACAGAGAAATCGGCTTTGAAATTTCTGAAGCCGCGCTGGATTTGCTAGGTGAGGCGGGCTTTGATCCGGTTTATGGCGCAAGGCCAATGAAACGGGCGATTCAGCAACAGCTGGAAAATCCGCTGGCACAACAAATATTGGCCGGTAATTATGTCGCCGGGGATATTATCAAAGTTGATATTGAGCACGAGGCGTTGCGCTTTTTGAAAGGTTAAGGCAATTAAAATCAGTGGGAGCGACGCCTATGCCGCGACAAGAGCCAGTGCTCCCATTTCTGTGCGATGCGCATAAATAAGCAATTAAAATCATTAGGATAACAATGAAATCGAGAGAGAGACGTAAAGGGCTGGTTGTAGTCAATACCGGCTCAGGCAAGGGCAAATCATCCAGTGCGTTAGGTATGGTTTTTCGGGCGGCAGGCTGGGATATGAAAGTCTGCGTGATCCAATATATTAAAGGGCAATGGCAAACCGGCGAGCAAAAAGCGGCCGAACGTTTTGACAATATTGAATGGCATGCGCTGGGCGATGGCTTTACCTGGGACACGAAAAACCCTGAACAGGACATTAAAACCAGCCGCGAAATTTGGGAGTTTAGCAAGGCTAAGATGCTGTCTGGGGAATTCGATATGGTGTTGCTGGATGAGATTAATTATTGCTGCGGCTATGAGTGGATTTCCGGTCAGGAAATAGCTGACTTTATCCGTGATGAAAAACCGGCTTGGCTGCATTTGATCTTGACCGGTCGCAATGCCGCGCCCGAAGTCATTGACTGTGCCGATACGGTGACCGAAATGACCAAAATAAAACATGCTTATGAGCAAGGCATAAAGGCTGAGCAGGGGGTCGAGTTTTAAACATTATTACGCTTGGCGATGGTAAATTATTGAGAATTTTAGGGTAAATAGCCCAGACAGGTTGTAAAATGGCCGTCCGTTGTTACAACTTAGGAGAAGAAAAATGTCTGAAGCGCAAAAAATCATGATGGCTGTTGCTGCTGTTTTTGTAATAGGTTTTGTTATGGTAGGTTTAAGCAAAGAAGAACAGCCTATTGAGCAAGTAGAAGCCGCTGCAAAGATTAGAAACAATGTTGCCATGCAAACCATGGCAAGTGAAAAATGCCCGCCAAAAATCAAAGAAGCAACCGGCGAGCAGGTGTTTTTTCCTTCTGAAACCGAAAGTGATAAGGAAACTTATGTGACTTTAAAATGGGCGGGCGAAAATGCTAAAAATGGCGGTTTCAAAAACGCTTCTTGCACATTACACGCTTCTTTAGGCGGCATTTCTGAGTTAGTTATTGATGGTAAGGTCATCATCAAGAAAAAAATCTAAGGAGATCCGGTTCTGGTTGAATCATGCAGTCTTGCATGACTTCAATCAGAATAATCTGTTCCATATTTATTATAAACTCAGGCGTTAAAAGGCTAACACCCTTAACTTGCATTATTGATGCGGGTGAGATTCAAAACAATAAAATGAAATTTTTATGACAAAAATAATGATCAAAGGAGTGCTAAAAACATGGAAAGAAGACCGAGGTTTTGGTTTTATCAGCCCTGATAATGGCGGCAAGGATATTTTCATGCATATTTCGGCGCTCAAGGAAGCGAGCCGCCGCCCAGTCGCCGGTGATGTGATTTATTATCAGGTTGCCAAAGACAATCGGGGTAAGTTCAAAGCGGTTAATGCCTCTATTGAAGGCGTGGAAATCCTGGAAGACAAAATCGCAAGCTTTTTCAATAGCCCCAAAAACATCCTGCTGACGGCTCTGGGCTTAGCGCTCATTATCGTGGTCTCCAGCATCGTTTACCTTTATTCCGTGTAATGATGATCTGCTCCCCGTGGTTTGCCTGATGTCGCCCGATGAATGTATATGTTCTTGTTATTAGCGCTGTCGTTCTGAGCCTTATTTGTGTTGCGGTCAAGGCGAATAGGGTTAGACAGCTCAACTATATCGGGAAATATTATTTTCATAAGGGCATACGCCGCAATTTGGCGCAAAAATATCCGCAGTTAAGTGAGCAACAGCTGGATCTGGTTTTTCAGGGATTGAGGGATTATTTTCGTATCTGTCATCAAGCTAGACGTCGTATGGTTTCAATGCCGTCCCAGGTTATTGATGATGCCTGGCATGAATTTATCCTGTCTACCCGTATTTACCAACAATTTTGCAACAAGGCACTGGGGCGTTTTTTGCATCACACGCCGGCCGAAGCCATGCCGAGACCGACTTTGGCAAGAGAAGGCCTTAAACGCTCATGGCGCTTGGCCTGTGCGTTGGAACAGATAAACCCCAACAAGCCGAAGCGCTTGCCGCTTATTTTTGCAATCGATAGCTTACTGAACATAGAGAATGGCTTTAGCTATCAGTTAGACTGTAAAAAAGGAGCGGCGGGCGCTTATTGTGCCGGCGATATTGGCTGTTCTTCAGGTTGCAGCGGCTCTTCCGGCGATGCGTCATCAGCCGATAGCTGCGATGCTTCCGATGGTGGTTGCGGGGGCGGTTGCGGCGGTGATTGACTGTACACGGCGGAGCTTGATGGCTTTTATGTTGTGCCTGATGCCGCTATTGGGCGGCGATTGCCTGGCCAGTGATAGCAAGCGGGAAGCCGAGTTTGCCGATAGCATTAACAAGACCTTGGCGATAGGCGAAGAGGTTTGGTTGGAAGCGGAAGGCAAAAAATTCCTCGGTCTTTATACGCCCACAGAAAAAATCGACAGCAAAGGCACCGCGATTATTGTTCATGACATCGGCGGCCACCCTGATCAAAAACCGCTAATTTACGGATTGAGAGTTGCTTTGCCCGAACATAACTGGGCAACACTGGCGCTGCAAATGCCGCTACGCGAAGCGGGCGCCGAACAGGACGACTATTACGCCTTGTTTGCCGAAGCGGCGGCCCGGCTTCAGGTCGCCATCGGCTACGCAAAAGACAAGGGCGCAGAAAATATTGTCGTGGTCGGTTACGGTCTGGGCGGCTTGATGAGTGTCTATGCCATGAGCGAGCAGTCTCTGGCGATTAAAGCGCTGGCGATTATCAGTTTGCCGGTACCGAAAACCGACAATAAAACCGCAAAAACGCTGGATTTTATCCAAAAAATCACTATCCCGATGCTGGACATTTACGGCGCGTTAGACCTGCCTGAAGTGACGCAAAGCGCCCGCGATCGGCGCGTGGCGGCAAAACAAAATGCAAACTATCGACAGATTAAAATCAATGACCAAGATCATATTTACCTGCACGATGAAGGTTTGCTGGTGAAACGAATCTACAGCTGGCTGGGCGTGGTTGTCGAGTAATTGATGCATTTAATAGCGTCATCGGTCACTAATGCGCCACACACACTTTGGTTCAGCGTTAAATCGAATATTCGCCATTGTGCGGCCGGGGCATAATCTTCGGGGACGCTTAAAAATTCAGCTGGATTTTCGGGGTTGATGACACAGCGGTTCAGACCTAAGCCGATGCCGCGCCCGGTGGCTTTGACGAAAGCCTCTTTGCGTGTCCAGAAACGGTAAAACTGGCGCGTTTTTTCGGCATCCGACAGTTGTTGCCAATAGGCGATTTCCTCGTCGCCAAAGCATTTGTCGACCAAACCGGTCAGGCTGGTTCTGGTTTTGCACTGTTCTATATCGACGCCCAAGCGGCAGTTTTTACCGACAGCAATGATTAGGGCATCTGTCGAATGGGACAGGTTGAAGACCAGTTCGGGCATATCGGCAAGATAGGGTTTGCCATGTTCCGCTTTATCTATCCTTATTTTTTCCGGCGGCTCGTTCACTATGCCGGCCAACACCCGTCTTAACCGTCCATGCACAATGACATAGCGTTTACGCAAGGCGTCGGTTCTCATTTTTTCGGCATGGCCTTGTTCGTCGGCATCGAGCATACGCCAATAGCGCGGGTAATCGGCGTCGTCAATGGCAATGGTGTCGTGCCAGAGTTCGATGGTGTCAGCATTCATCCGTGTTACTGTCCAATCAGCGCTTGCCCTTCGCCGCGCCGGTCGCTGGCTGCCGTCAGCTGGTGCGTGGTTTTATGCCATTGCACCGCCTGCATGTCGCCGTAGCTGTAACGCGCCGGTTTCAGCTGATGACCCATCGCAGCAAGGCTGGACAGTTCATCGACGCTGAGGGCGTTGTGTTCGTATTCGACCACATCCGGCATAAACTGATGATGAAAACGCGGCACTTTCACCCACGAATCGGGTGCGTTGCCTCGGGCGAAATCCAGCGCCGCCAACAGCACCATCGAAATAATACGGCTGCCGCCGGGCGTTCCCAGCACAGCAACATGAGTGCCGTCATCGAGAAAAGTCGGCGTCATGCTGGATAACATGCGCTTGCCCGGTGCAATCGCATTGGCAACGCCGCCGACCAGTCCGTAACCGTTCATCGCACCCGGCAGGCTGGCAAAGTCATCCATTTCGTTATTCAGCAACACGCCGGTTCCGGGTGCGGCCAAACCTGCGCCGAACGGAAAGTTAATGCTCAATGTAGCCGCCACTCGGTTGCCTTGCTCATCGATAATCGAAAAATGAGTGGTATTGACGCCTTCCGGCTGCGGCTGATTTTGACCGGCCAACAGTGCGCTGGGCAAGGCTTTATCAAGGCGCAGACTGCTACGCAAACCGGCGGCATAATCTTCATTTAATAAACGCCTAACGGGAATGTCGATAAAGTCGGGATCGCCCAAATAGAGCGAACGGTCATGATAAGCGCGGCGCATGGCCTCGACGATCAGATGCTTGCGGGTGAGTTCGTCAACCTGGGTCAAGTCATAGCCGGACAGAATATTCAGCGCCTGAATCAAGACGATGCCGCCGGATGACGACGGCGCGGCGCTGGTGATGTTGATGCCGCGATAATGGCCGGTGACCGGCGTTCGTTCGACTATCCGGTAATCGGCAAGATCTTGTTTAGTCCAAATGCCGCCCGCTTTGTTGACGCCGGACACCAATTTGTCGGCTATCTCGCCGCCATAAAAACCATCGCGTCCCGAGTCGGCTAAATGTTCCAAGGTATTAGCCAAATCCGCTTGTCTGAGGATGGTATAGGCTTTCGGAACTTCGCCATCGGCGAGGAATATGTGTGCCGTTTGCGGGTGTTTTTTTATTTGTTCGGCCCTGAATTTAAGCAGCTTGCGGTATTTTTCGCCGATGGCAAAACCGTTTTTCGCCGCCCTGATTGCAGGTTGCAAACTGTCCGCCAGCGGCAAGCGACCGTATTTTTCCGACAGATGCGCCAGTCCCGCAGGCAGGCCGGGAATGGCGGCGGCCAAAGCGCCATCCAGCGATAAGCGCGGAATCACCTTGCCCGTTTTATCCAGATATAGAGCCTGGTGCGCGGCTAACGGTGCTTTTTCGCGGCCATCGATCATGGTTTCAAAGCCATCGGCTTCCCGGTGCAGCAACCAATAACCGCCGCCGCCCAAGCCCGAACCGGAAGGCTCGACCACCGCCAAAGTGGCGCTGACCGCCACCGCCGCATCGAAAACATTGCCGCCCTTGGCCAATATTTCAAAACCGGCGGCAGTCGCCAATGGGTGCGCACTGGCAATGGCCGCTTTAGTGCCGTCGGCATAAACCTGCACACTCGCAAAAACAGCAGTTAACAACAGGGTGGTACAATATTTTTTTAACATCGTGTTCTCTTTTTAAAGCAATAAGTTACGGCAGGAAAGCGTTGCCCACCCTGGCATTTTTGTTTAAATGCCCGTAATCAAAAAGTCGATTGCTGAAATAATTTCGGCTCCGATATGAGTCAAGGAGCCTTCGCGTTTACTTAAGATGTGCGTGGATACGCTTGCCATTTGATAGGTAAGTAGAACGTATTCCTTGTCTTCAAGTCTCGATGCGCGGCTTTTAATTCATTAAGTAAAGCGGCTTCAAGAGTGGCCGATAAATTTATCTTTAGCGCTTTTGCTTCGTGAAGCAAGGCGCTGTTAATGCTTAAATTCGTAGTTTTTTTTGGAGCGCTGGTATCATAAATTTGTCGCATTATTGAATCTCCAGAATACAGTAATGCGCGCATAGTATGCGCACCCTATATGCCTGTCAAACTACCGATGTAGAGTAGAGCGAGGGCAGGCGGTTTTGCACCATTATTGATACGTATAAAAGGGCTTTTACTCACATCTAAAAAAATAATAAAAAAATATTGACGACATGGGTAAGTGTCGTTATCATAGACAGCTCTTTAAGGGTGATTGAGAAGTACAGCAAGTCTCTAAAAGAAGTTTATCGGGGTATAGCGCAGTTTGGTAGCGCGCCTGCTTTGGGAGCAGGATGTCGGGAGTTCGAATCTCTCTACCCCGACCAATTTAGCGCTTGTAGCTCAACCGGATAGAGCACCGGCCTTCTAAGCCGGGGGTCGCAGGTTCGAGTCCTGCCAAGCGCACCATTCATAGAATATCCCACATAACACCACCATATTATGGTGAGCGTAGCTCAGTTGGTAGAGTCCCGGATTGTGATTCCGGTTGTCGCGGGTTCGAGCCCCGTCGTTCACCCCATTAAATAAATAAGTTACAAATGCTTGTTGTTTTTACTCCCCGTCTTGTTCCAAAAATGTAGCCAGTTTGTAACCGCGTTTTCTCAATGCACACTGCAATCAGTTGGCGGATTCAACTCCGAAGTGCAATTCTAGTGCTCATGCGGCTTCTTGCTCAGATTCAGCAAAAAAAGAAAGCTGTAGCAAGATGATAGTGGCTTCAGTAACGACTTCAGCGTGCTTGCTGTCCACTTTTTTTATCAGGGTGAACTTTGACACCCGGTCGACGATGGTCACCAAGGCGCCCTGGTGATTCTTGCCGATTACGGTATCAATCTCCCAATCGCCTATACGCGCCTTTTGCGTAACGATTTCGGGACGTTCATCGATACTGACACGGTTCCTGATCTGGCCGCGCTTATCCTTTGATCCGTATTTCTTTTTGCGTTTCTTGTTACTTTGCCGAAGATGCTGGTACAAGGTGCCACCATGCCGCTTATCCATCCAGATATGTTGATAAATACGCTCATGGCTTATCTTGATGCCTTGGTCGACTTTTAACCAACCTGATATTTGCTCAGGACTCCAGTCAATCACGATCTTAGCGTCAATTAAATCAATGGTTTCTGCTGTCATTTTCAGCGCTTTCACCGCTTGCGTTCTGCGCTTATCCGCTTTTATCTGGGCCTGTTTCGGGCGATAACCTCTTTTACCTTGGTTACGCTTCAATTCCCGGCACACGGTTGATCCTGATACGCCCAGCAACTCCGCTATCTTTTTCTGGTTTTTTCCTGCTGCCTTTAATACCTCAATCTGGTATCGTTGCCCTTGGGTTAACTGTTTGTAGTTTCTCATTATGCTTTCTCGTCTTTGGTCGGATTGAAAAAGTTGGAAACTATAGCAGTTACCCCT
>JAUYMY010000059.1 GCA_030699385.1 Methylobacter sp. | reverse complement strand
TGCAATCCTGATCAGCGTGATTGAAACCTGCCGTATTCGCCAGCAGTCGCCCTGGATTTATTTGGCGGCGGTTATTCGTCTAAGACGGGCAGGCTCTCCTGTGCCAAAGCTGCCTTTGGCTAAGGGGTCTGAATAATTACAGTTATTTAATCATCAATTAGTTAATTTGAAAGCCTTAAAGAATTATGGCGGAAGTTCCGATCTTGCTTTGGCTTATGAATATTTACAAAGCTATTCCGCTAATAAAGAACAAAAAGATAAGAAATTGGATGAATTATTTAACTTGGCTTTCGGCTTTGTAAATGATGATGAAAATTGGGCGGCAATTACCCAGCTGGCCAATTATATTCTCGGTAATGATAAAAATATTATCGGTTGTGAGGAGGTTGTTTCAATACTCGATGACTCAGTAGAGCAGTTTAAAAATCGTAGAAGGGCCGCAAGGAATTATTAACATGAATAAGTCAGATGGAATTATTAAGAGCTTGCTGATGTTATTGGCTAGTTTGTTCAGTTATCTGAAAAACCTATTGATGGGTGCTTTACAGGCCTTATCCAAACAGGCGCCTGAGCGAGAACTTAATAAACCACAGGATAAATCAAGTGGCTCTAGGTGGGGAAAAATTCTTTTTTTTACCGGCTTATTTATTCTGACGTTGATGTTTATCAGCAGCGTTCAAGACGTCCAGCATGATGAAATTTCCTACAGCCAATTTATCAAGCTGGTCAAAGACGAAAAAATCGACAAGGCAGTGGTAACCGAACGCTTTATTACCGGCGTGATCAAGCCTGATGAACCGGGTCAAGCAACCAAAAACTTTATGACCGTTCCGTTGTGGCAAAACGATCTGGCGCAAATGCTGGCGCAGAATAAAGTCGATTTTGTGGTGAGGAGCACCGACAACTGGTTAAGCAATCTATTTTTCAACTGGATCATCCCGATGCTGATTTTGGTGTTGATCTGGTCATGGGTGATGCGCCGTACCGCAGCGAGCGCGCAATCGTTTTTAAATTTGGGCGACAAAATCCGCATTCATCAGGACACGCAAGCCAACATTACCTTTAAGGATGTGGCGGGCGCCGATAGTGCCAAGCAGGAGCTTAACGAGTCCATCGATTTTTTAAAAACACCGGAAAAATTCCAGCGTTTGGGTGGGCGTATGCCTAAAGGCGTGTTGCTGGTCGGGCCGCCTGGAACCGGAAAAACCTTGTTGGCAAGGGCTGTGTCCGGGGAAGCGCAGGTGCCGTTTTTTAATATCAGCGGCTCGGAATTTATTGAATTGTTTGTCGGTGTCGGTGCCGCCCGGGTGCGTGAACTGTTTGAACAGGCGCGCAATAAAGCGCCCTGCATCATTTTTATTGATGAACTTGATGCCATTGGCCGTTCCCGTGGCGGCCCGGTGATGATTGGCGGGCATGATGAGCGCGAACAAACCTTGAACCAGCTGCTGACCGAAATGGATGGCTTCGACACCTCGGTTGGCGTGGTGGTGATGGCGGCCACAAATCGCCCCGAAGTGCTGGATAAGGCGCTGCTGCGGGCAGGCCGTTTTGACCGCCAGATTGTGGTGGATAAGCCGGATTTACAAGACCGTATCGAGATTCTTAACCTGCATACCCAAGGCTTAACGCTGGCCAAGGACATTGACTTATCGGTCATTGCTAGGCGTACACCGGGCTTGGTCGGTGCCGACCTTGCCAATATTGCCAACGAAGCGGCGATTATGGCGACGCGGGTCGGGCACGATAAAGTCGAAAAGGAAGATTTTGAGTCGGCCATCGACCGCATCTTGGCTGGGCCGGAAAAGAAGAACCGGGTGTTAAATCCAGACGAAAAACGCCGTGTGGCTTTTCACGAAGCAGGGCACGCGCTGGTCGCCGAGCATGTGCCGACTGGGCAGCCGGTGCATAAAATTTCCATCATTCCGCGTGGCGTGTCGGCGTTGGGTTTTACTTTGCAATTGCCGATAGAAGAAAAGTTTTTATCGACCGAACATGAGCTTAAAGACCAGCTGGCAATTCTGCTCGGCGGGCGCATGGCAGAAGAAATTGCGTTGGGCAGTATTTCGTCCGGCGCCCAAAACGATTTGGAAAAAGCCAGTGACATAGCCCGCACGATGGTTTGCAGTTTAGGCATGAGCAAAAAAATGGGGCCGTTGACTTATGGCAAGCGTCAGCAGTTGCAGTTTCTGGAAACAGAAACGTCGGAGTACCGGAACTATTCCGATGTGACGGCTCGGCTGATTGATACCGAAATCATCGCCTTGGTTGAAGAAGCCGAAACCCGCGCCCGCGAAATTATCAGCGCCAACCGCTCGGCATTGGAACAGCTGGCCCAAGTGCTGCAGGAAAAAGAAGTGATTAATCGCGATGAAATGATGGCTTTGCTGGGCAAGTTATAAAACAGAAACGACCAGCGCGAAAACAAAGACGAAAATGACGAACAGTGCAAATAGGCCTGTTTTGGTCAATTCCGCTCTCATGCGTTTCAGTTCGGCTAATAATTCGAGTTTAGGATTATCCGCATTCAGGATTTTTTTGCAGCGTCCACGGAACGTTTGTAGTTCTTCTTGGGCTTCTTGTTCGGCAATGATTTGGGTTATTTTTGAATAAAAATGGCCGCATTTTGGGCACTTTATCTCGTTGCTATTATCTTCATGACCACACACTGAGCATTGATGCATTTGATTCTCCAGAGAATAGAGGGGGATTATTTTTTTGATGGGCACGGCTTAAACTGATCGGTTAAAGAATACACCCAAAAAATTGTCCACGAAAGCCAAAAAATTATCTCCACAAAGTTCAAGCGTTTTTCGTTCCACAGCGGTCTCATTGTTGCAGACCTTCCGGGTTTTGAAAGCCTGGAAGGTCTAGGTTGCAGGGCCCGCCGCGTGGTCACGAGAAAATCCTGCATAATTCGGCTATATTTATTACCTGTCTTTATTGAAATTCAAAAGGAGTAATTGCCGATGTTTGAAAGTGACCGGACTTTTTGTCAGCGTAGTGCTGAAACGGGTTTAATGGAGTGGTTTTTTTACGCGCGAGAGGGTGTTTATGGGCCTTTTTTAGACAAAGAAAAGGCTGAAAAAGCAATGGAAAAGTTTATCAAATTTAATGTCCGGACTGCTGATAGTGGCGGTCGGAATTCAGTGAATAAGGTTGGATTAAGCTTGGCGCCGATGGATAACGCTACAAGCGCGATAAAATTGGACGGCACCAAGACTAAACGGGGTAAAGATGGTTTGCTTGATGATTAATCAAGACGGTTAGATCTAGCCGGCATCATATTCATTCCTTAGTTGGTTTGAGAGGCTTGATGTTGCCTAGAGGTAATGAGGCGTTACGCCGTCATCGCCTTTATTGGAAAATAAAGGCTTTGAGCGTGACTAAGGGTAAGAATGCAGTTACTTCAGCTTTTACAGTGGCGGCATTTGACTGAGTAAAGCCACAAGTTCCGTTTGTCTGGACGTGTTGGTTTTTCTGAAAAGGTTTGCCAGCTGGCTGCGCACGGTACTTATCTTTACGGCGGCCTCTTCGGCATAGAGTTCCGGTGTT
>JAUYMY010000057.1 GCA_030699385.1 Methylobacter sp. | reverse complement strand
TGATAAGTGGTTTTATGAGAAAAATAAAAGCAGCTTAAGCTGTCGTTTTTGTCGATATATTGTATCCGGTATGATTTTTAGGTGATTGAATATTAATAATATTTGCGGCTTGGTAGATGGCGTTTCGACAGGCTAGGCTATTCCTACCCGTCAGACATTTGGTATCGTCAATAATTCATCGCGCATTGTGTTGATGATTGATGAGGCGCACCGCACCCAGAGTTCCGACCTCGGCGACAATATTTTTGAAGCGTTCCCCAATGCCGCACGTCTGGCTTTTACCGGTACGCCGTTGATTACCAAGCGTCACGGCGAAAAGAAAACCATCAAGCGCTTTGGTCATTATATCGACACCTATCGGCTGATGGATGCGGTGGAAGACGGCACGACTTTGCAGATTCTCTACGAAGGCCGCACTGCCGACGCGGCGCTGAACGATAAGCACGGTTTTGAAACCCGCTTTGAAAATCTGTTCAAGGATCGCAGTGAAGAGGAATTGTTGGCGATTAAGAAAAAGTACGGCGCTACCGGCGATCTGCTGGAAGCTGAACAGCGCATTGCCGCTATTGCCAAGGATATGGTGCAGCATTATCTGGCGCATATCCTGCCCAATGGCTTTAAGGCGCAGGTGGTGTGCCATTCCAAACTGGCCGCTGTGCGTTACCAGAAAGCCATTCATCAGGCGCTGGCGGACACGGTCGAGCAAATGAAAGCCGAGCCGGTGCCTGACCTTGAGCTGATCAACAAAGTACAGTTTCTGAAAGCGGCGGTGGTGATTTCGGGCGACGGCACTAACGAAGCGGCTTATATCACTGAGGCGAGAAAACAGGCCAAAGCCTGGAGTGCGGTAGAGAATTTCTGCAAACCTTTCGACCTTGAAGATCCGGATAAAGTGTATACCGGGGTCGCCTTTTTAGTGGTGTGCGATATGCTGTTGACCGGCTTTGATGCGCCGATTGAGCAGGTGATGTATATCGACAAAAAAATCCGCGAACATACGCTTTTGCAGGCCATTGCCCGTACTAACCGGGTAAAAAAAGGCAAGCAGCGCGGCTATGTGGTGGATTATATTGGCCTGACCGACAATCTCACTGATGCGCTGACTCTGTACGCGACTGCCGACGAGCAGCAGGAATTGGCGCTGGGCTTGAAGAATATCGCTTCGGAAGTGCCGGTGCTGGAAGAGCGCTATCAGCGCCTGCTGCAGTTATTCGCTGAACACAAGGTGGCTAAATTGCGCGAGTTTGTCGAGGGCCAACTTGCCGGCATCGAAGACGATGCCGCCGTGGTGCATGAGGCCGTTAAGTTGCTGAAAGACGAGAAAATCCGCGCCGATTTCGATGTTTATCTGAAGAAATTTTTGATAAGTCTGGACATTATTCTGCCTAATCAAGCGGCGCATAGATACCGGGTGCCGGCCAAGCGCTTGGGTTATATTTTGCGCGTCACCAAAGAGCGCTATAAAGACACCAGTATGAATTTGGGCGATGCCGGGCAGAAGGTGCGCAATCTGATCAATGAGCATTTGATCAGTCTGGGCATTAATCCCAAGGTGCCGCCGATAGAGTTACTGTCTGAGGACTTTATCGCCCATCTAAACCAACACGCGGCCGGTAATGCCGAGGCCAAGGCCAGCGAGATGGAACATGCCATTCGTAAGCATTGCACCGTGCATCAGGACGAAGACCCGGCGTTTTATAAAAGTCTGTCGCAAAAAGTCGAAAATTTGATTGACCAGTATCAGGATCAATGGAACAAGCTTGCCGAGGAGTTGGAAAAACTGCGCACGGTAGCCATCGAAGGCCGCAGACAGGGCGAGGAAGGCATGAGCAAGGAAGCGACCACGTTCTTTGAGCATATCGCCAATGAAGCTTTTAACAACGGTGAAGTGCCGGTAAATGCCAAAGCCAAGATGAAGGCACTGATGGAATCGATTGTTGAAACCTTGCAACACAGTATTGGCAGCATTGATTTCTGGCATAACAGCGACAAACAGAAGAAAACGCGCAGCGAAATCAAAACCGCGTTGACCCTAACCGGCGTCATCGAGTTAAAAACCCACCGTGAACGGCTTGCGATAGAGATTATGAAATTAGCCAAGAATCGCCATGATGAACTGCTCAAGGGCGCAGCGGGGAATAACAAATGAACGTAAGACGTGTCCGAGACATTGAATACCAGCTACTGCCCGGCAGTCCGCGCAAAACCACCGATATTGTGATTGAACGTAACGGCGTAGTCACTGTGCGGCCGCCAGAGAGTTACAGCCCTGAACAGGCCGATGCGGTAGTGGAAAGCAAGCGGCTATGGATTTACCAAAATCTGGCCGAATGGAAAGATCTAAATGCCAGCGCTGTGGTGCGCGAATGGGTCAACGGCGAAACTTTTTTGTATCTAGGGCGCGCTTATCGCCTGTCGCTGGTATCCGGTCAGGCTCGTGCCTTGCTGTTAAAGGAAGGCCGTTTTTGCTTGAGCCGCGCGGTGATCGAACAGGGCGGGACTGAAGCCGCCAGACAGGCATTTGAAACTTATTTTTCCGATAAGGGTGTACAGCGTTTCAGCCAGCGGGTGGCTTATTTTGCACCGAAAGTGGGCGTCGAGGTTGCCGGCATTAAAGTGAAAGAGATGGGTTATCGCTGGGCCAGTTGCGGTAAAAGCGGTGTGCTGAATTTCCACTGGAAATGCATGATGGCGCCGCCACAGATTATCGACTACATCGTAGTGCATGAGCTGTGTCATTTTCATTACCGCAACCACACCGATGCGTTTTGGAATGAAGTGGACAAGGTGATGCCGGACTACCGTGAACGTAAGGAATGGCTGCGCAAACACGGCGCCAGTTTGACGGCATAGGTCGAATGCAATCAAGCTTCCGAGCGCGGCTCTATGGCAAACGCTGCAACGATTCTGCAGTTGCACGAAAAAAAAGTTCATCGTATACTTCGATTCAGCTTACTTGATCAAGCTACAGCATAATAATTTAAACACTTCTGGAGATTTACGATGAAATGGGAAACACCTAGCTATACTGACCTGCGTTTCGGCTTTGAAGTAACAATGTATATCTACAATCGTTAATTCGATACGGATAAAAAAGGGGCTCTTCGTGAGCCCCTTTTTTTTGCCTGATGCCCTTTATTCCCGTATCATTCCGGCCTTTGTTCCCCTTAAGTAACCTTCCCATATTATGAAAATCAGAGTTCTCGGTTCAGGTGCAGGCGGCGGTTTTCCTCAATGGAACTGCAACTGCCATAATTGCCATCGATTGCGGCATAAGGAAATGAACGGCACAGCCCGTACCCAGTCATCAATTGCGGTCAGCACTGACAACCTTAATTGGCTGCTGTTTAATACATCGCCCGACATTCGCGCCCAACTGGAAGCGTTTCCCGCTATCCAGCCGAAAGAAGGCGTGCGCGATACCGGCATTAAGGCGATCATGTTGATCGATAGCCAGATCGACCACACCACCGGCCTGTTGATGCTGCGCGAAGGCAAGCCGCTGGATGTGTATTGCACCGACATGGTCAAGCAAGACCTGACCACCGGCTTTCCGTTATTTAACATGCTGGCCGATTATTGCACCGTCAATCATCACCCGATTCCATTCGACGGCAGCAGCTTTACCATTCCCGGCATTGATGATTTGCGCTTTTACACACAAGCCTTAAAAAGCAAGGCGCCGCCTTATTCGCCGCACCGCCATGATCCGCACGACGGCGACAATATCGGCGTCATCATCGAACAAATTTCCACCGGCAAAAAGGTGTTTTATTCTCCCGGTCTGGGCGAAATAGAGCCGCACGTCATGGCTGCGATGCAAACCGTTGATTGCTTGCTGGTTGACGGCACTTTCTGGACTGATGACGAAATGTGTACGCAACAGATCAGCCACAAAAAAGCCCGCGAAATAGGCCATTTGCCGCAATCCGGCACAGGCGGCATGATTGAAGTTTTAAGCGGCGTGGCTAAAGCCCGCAAGATATTGATTCATATCAACAACACCAACCCGATTTTAGACGACGATTCCGAACAGCGTAAAATACTCGATGCCGCCGGTATTGAAGTGGCCTACGACGGTTTGGAAATCGATTTATAAAGGATGCACCATGAGCAACGCTAATCAAGTCTGGACTAAAGAACAATTTGAAGCCGAACTGCGCGGCATGGAAAGCCATTACCACATTCATCATCCTTACCACACGCTGATGAACGAAGGTAAATTGACACAAGCGCAATTGCAGGGCTGGGTCGCCAACCGTTTTTATTATCAGGTGTGCATTCCGATTAAGGACGCCAACATTCTGGCCAACTGCCCGGATCGTGAAACCCGCGCAAAATGGGTGCAGCGGATTATGGATCATGACGGTCACCCCGGCGATCCCGGCGGCATTGAAGCCTGGATACAATTAGGCATCGCCGTCGGCTTGAGCCGCGAAGACATCACTTCGTTGAAATTCGTGTTGCCGGGCGTGCGTTTTGCGGTCGATGCTTATGTTAATTTTGCCCGCCGGGCGGAATGGCACGAAGCGGCAAGTTCTTCATTAACCGAGTTGTTTGCGCCTAAAATCCATCAGCAACGTCTGGACAACTGGCCGGAACATTACCCGTGGGTCGAACAGGAAGGTTATATTTATTTCCGCAAACGCCTGACTGAAGCGCGCCGCGATGTCGAACACGGCTTGGCGATTACCTTGGACTGGTACAAGACCCGCGAACAACAAGACAGGATGATACAAATTCTGAAATTCAAGCTGGATGTGCTGTGGACGATGGCTGATGCAATGTACATGGCTTATATCCACGACATGCCGCCGTATTTTAATATTGAAAAATAGTATGACCGTAAGCTACGAACATGACATTGTCGCCTGGGCTAAAGAGCAAGCCTATCTGTTGCGTTCAGGACAATTGTCAGCCATTGATATAGAGCACATTGCTGAGGAAATTGAAGACGTGGGCAAAAGCGAGCAACGTGAACTGGCAAGCCGTATGGCGGTACTGTTAGCCCATTTGCTTAAATGGCAATACCAATCGGCACGTCAAAGCAGCAGTTGGCAACGCACCCTTAAAGAGCAACGAAAAGCCATTGCGCGACGTTTAACAAACACGCCCAGTCTTAAAGCATCTATCCATGATCAGGAATGGTTGGCCGACGCTTGGGGCGATGGTGTTTCTATAGCTATCAATGAAACTGGCATGGACTGTTTTCCAGAACACTGCCCGTGGACAATTGACAATATTGTTAGCGACGACTGGCTGCCGCCAGCAACTGCCAATAATTAGGAGATAGAACAATGCAATGGGCCGAAGTAGTTGATAACCCGTATTTTGAAAACCTGCCGTTTAAAATCGAATTAAACCGCTATGGGAAAATTGAAATGACACCTGCTTCCAATAAACATGGTCGTTTGCAGTCACGCATTAGCGCTTTATTTGAACGTAAGCTTAAAAAAGGCGAAGCATTAACTGAATGCTCGGTTCAAACCACTGAAGGCGTCAAAGTCGCTGATGTTGCCTGGTGCTCCAAGGCATTTATTAAGCAACATGGCTATGAAACACCTTATACACAAGCGCCTGAAATTTGCGTTGAAGTGGTTTCACCGTTCAACTCAAAAGAAGAAATGACCAACAAGGTGCAGCTGTATTTGCAGGCAGGCGCTGAGGAAGTTTGGATTGCGTGGGAAAACGGCATTGTTGATTATTACGGTAAAACGGGGAAATTAGAACAATCGGCTTACGGCGTTAATGTAGCAATAGCAATAAAATAAGTTTCATTGTAAAAATGCCGACCTTGTTAAACGTTGATGGCTTCAAATTTTTCTTTTATGCGAACGAGCATGATCCCAAACACATTCATGTCATGAAGGACGGCGATTTTGCTAAAATTGAACTGGCTTCGCTAAAGGTAACGCATAATTACATGAAGCCAAAAAATCTAAACAAAGCGCTTGTACTTGTAACAATCCATAAAGATGAATTTGAGAGGAAATGGGATGAGTATTTTAACTAAAGGTAAATCTGTTCATTTTGATGACTGCTATTTACGGGTCGAACTTGAAGATGAGCGCGTCATTTTAACGCCTATATCATGGTACAAAGAACTGCAAGAAGCCTCGTTAAAACAACTATCTAACTATCAATTTATTTGCCAGGGCAGCGGCATTGAATGGCCGGAATTAGATTATCATCTGAGCATCGAAAGCATGTTACTGACCGACATTAAGCAACACGCCGCCTAAAAAATGGAACATGACCCATGAATGAAATTATCTTTTTAGTTGAAGATGCGCCGGAAGGCGGCTTTACAGCTAGAGCATTGGACGCGTCTGTTTTCACTGATGCCGAAGATCTTAATGACTTGCATCATAAAGTACGAGAGGCGGTGGATTGTCATTTCGAACCTGCCGATAAGCCAAAAATGATACGGCTACATTTTGTCCACGAACAAGTCATTGCAGCGTGAATTAACTCAACGATATTAGCAAACATGCCGAACGTTTATCACTAAAAGCCATCCAGGCAACCACACAAAAAACATGACCCTAAACCCAGATCAACTCATTAAATTCTCCCCGCTGCACCGCCTGCAATGGGAAGAAGCCCAGCAAAAAGACGTGATTCTCTATCCCGAAGGCATGGTGGAGCTTAACCAAAGTTCTGCCGAAATACTGAAGCTCTGCGACGGCAGCCGCAACCTTGCTCAAATCGTTGCGGATCTGGAACAGAAGTTTGCCACGACAGGTCTTACCAACGACATTACCGCTTTCCTAGAGGTTGCTTTAAAAAATGGCTGGATCCAACAAAATTAACATCACCCCGCCGCGCTGGCTGCTGGCAGAACTGACTTACGCCTGTCCGTTACAATGCCCGTATTGCGCCAATCCGGTTGATTATGCCAACTATCAGACCGAACTGGACACTGAGGACTGGAAACGCGTACTGACGCAAGCGCGTAAAATGGGCGCGGTGCAACTGGGCTTTTCCGGCGGCGAACCGCTGACCCGAAAAGACCTGCCCGAATTGGTCAAACACGCCAGAGACTTGGGCTATTATTCCAACCTGATCACCTCCGGCTATGGCTTGACTGAAGCAAAAATCGTCGAACTCAAAGAAGCCGGATTGGATCATATTCAGGTCAGCATTCAAGCCAGCACCCAGGAATTGAACGACCATATTGCCGGCACAACATCGTTCCAGCATAAAAAAGAAGTCGCCCATCTGGTCAAAAAACACGGCTATCCGATGGTGTTGTGCGTAGTCATTCACCGCGAAAATATTCACCAAATGGCCGACATATTGGCGATGGCGGAAGAATTGGGTGCGGATTATCTGGAACTGGCCAACACCCAATATTACGGCTGGGCGCATACCAACCGCGATTTATTGCTGCCCACCCAAGAGCAATTTGAACAGGCCGAACAAATCGCCCAGGCTTTTAAAGAAAAAGTCGAAGGCAAAATGAAAATCTATTATGTGGTGCCTGATTTTTATGAAGATCGACCCAAAGCCTGCATGAACGGCTGGGGCACCACTTTCCTGACTATCGCGCCGGATGGCGCTGCCCTGCCCTGCCATTCCGCCCGCGACTTGCCGGGCATGAATTGCCCCAATGTCAAAGACTACAGCATCGAACAAATCTGGAACGAGTCCCAAGCCTTCAACTTTTTCCGTGGCTATGATTGGATGAAAGAGCCATGCAGCAGTTGCGATGAAAAGGAAAAAGATTTCGGCGGCTGCCGTTGTCAGGCTTATTTATTAAGCGGCGACATGTACGCCGCCGACCCGGTATGCAGCAAATCGCCCAATCATCACGTTATTCAAGAGGCAATAGATTCAGCCAAAGCGAGCGCCTTAGCTGAGAATGAAAAGCCATTGGTTTTCCGTAACAGCAAAAATTCTAAAAAACTATCCTGATCTTTCAGACCGTCGTATTCACCACAAAGAGCCCCCGTTTCACTCTTCGTGATCTTCGCGTGCTTCGTGGTGATAATCTTTTTATCAAAAGTTACAGCGCCTGCAGTTCATTTTGAAGTTTAATGATTTCAGCTCTCTGCTTTTCTAAAGATGTGAGCTTTCTTTTGTAGCTATTTATTTCTCGGGTAACCGTGCTTAATTGATGCTTGAGCTTTTGCTCTTCCACATAATGACTACCATAAGTTTCTTCAATTAATGCCAGAACTTCTGCTCTGAGAACCCGGTAATAAGGATTGCCATGAGCGTAGTTTTCTCTGTATTGCAATTTCCCTTGCCTCAATGATTTCTTGTTCTGTAAGACCAAATTCCTTGCAGGCGTTTTTATGACTTAGTGTCGCACCTTCTTGTGTCCCCAATGAGCTTCTGACATTATCAGCCCCCATGCTGCTATTAAATTTTAAACTCTCAATATTAACTTACACGCTGCTTTACGCCAAGATCGAAAATCTATGTTTAACCACGCTCCTGCGATAACTGCTCAGGCCTACCGCTTAGCCCAACAGCAGTGACTGGGATTCTATCTTTATTCCCACACAAAGACACAAAGAACTGTACAACCTATTTTCTTCGTTCTTTTGTGTAAGAATCATTTTCCCATTTCCGTCATCTTTTTTGTTCTTTTTAACTTGAATAGTTACCAACAAACAATGAATTAATTTAATTAACTTAAAAAAAATGGTTAAATAGCGTGATTTTTACTTTGGATAACGCGAAAACAAAAAAGATCATGTTCTTTAGCCAATAAACCGTATAAAAAACCTTACTCCCCCGCACCCAGCACCAGCTATAAAAATAAACAAGAGGTCGTATGAAAATCAATATGCCGGTAACCAACGTGGAATATGTCCTGAAAGACACAGATTCCGTTGTGTCCAAGACCGATTTAAGAGGTATGATCACTTACATCAACGACGATTTTCTGCGCGTCAGTGGCTTCACTCAAACTGAGTTAATCGGCGCCCCACATAATCTGGTGCGTCATCCGGATATGCCGCCGGAAGCCTTTGCCGATATGTGGAAGGCCCTAAAAGAAAACCGGCCGTGGACAGGATTAGTCAAAAACCGCTGCAAAAACGGCGATTTCTACTGGGTACTAGCCAATGCCACGCCCTTTTATGAAAACGACCAACTGGCCGGTTATATGTCGGTACGCAGCAAACCCAGCCGCGAACAAGTCAATGCCGCCGATGCCGCCTACCGGCTATTCCGTGACGGCAAAGCCGGCAATCTACAAATACAAGATGGCAAGGTTGTCAAGGTAACTGTCTGGGGGAAAATCAATCCGTTCAAGAATCTAACCATCAAAACCCGACTCATCAATGTTATCAGCTTGCTGAGCGTGTTAATGGTCATCATTGGCGGCATCGGCCTGCACGGTATGAGTAAGACTAATGATGGCCTGAGTACCGTGTATCAAGATCGCACCGTGCCGATGAATCAGATCTGCATGATTAAAGAATTGCTGATGAGCAGTAGCCTTAGCATTACCTCCGCTTTGATTGCACCGACGGCGGCAACGATAGAAAAAAACAGCGCTGAAGTGGAACAAAACATTGCGGAAATCAATGCGATGTGGACGGCCTATATGTCCACTTATTTAACGGCAGAGGAAAAAATTCTGGCTGACAACTTCGCTGCCAACAGAAAACGCTTCCTGGAAGAAGGCCTAAATCCCGCTCTGGCCGCGCTAAAAGCGAATAATATCGGACTTGCCAATACGCTTGTTATAGACAAAATGAGTCCCTTGTTTAAGTCGGCTAACAAAGATATTGGGCTGCTGATGCAATTACAGGTCGATGTCGCCAAGCAGGAATTTGAATTGGCGCAAGCGCGCTATGAGCACACGCGTAACATCGCTATCGGCTTGATTTTGTTTGGTATCTTAATTGCTCTGTGGCTGGGCACTCAGCTGATCCGTGGCATTGTTCGGCCGTTTGCCGGAGCCATCAGCCACTTTGGTCATATCGCCCAAGGCAAATACAACAACACCATCGATATTGAATCTCACGATGAAGTCGGCAAGGTGATGGCGGCACTAAAATCGATGCAGACCAAACTTGGTTTCGACGTCGCCGAAACCCAACGCGTTGCCAATGAAAGTTTGCGCATCAAAGTGGGTCTGGACAGTTCAACCTCTGCTATCACCATTTCCAATACCAGTAAACTGCTAACCCACATGACACCGGCCGCAAAACAGCTGCTGACCTCCATCGCCACCCCCGGATTTAATGTCGACGATCTTTACGGCACCCCTCTGTCCGAGCTGTTCGACAATGCAGAGGCGGCCGCCCAATTCGACCGGGCCGGAACCAGCGGCAAAGATGTTGACCTGTTCTTCCATGGTCACCATCTCCGATTGTCTGCCCGCCCCATTCTGGATGAAAACGGCCAATCACTGGGTCGCGTCACGCAATGGCAAGATCGCACTATTGAAGTCGCGGTAGAGCAAGAAGTCGCCGCGCTTGTACATGGCGCCGTCATGGGGGATTTCACACGGCGTATTGACATGCAGGGCAAAGATCACTTCTTCAAACAACTGGGCGAAGGCCTTAACGAACTACTGGAAACCACCGAAAGCGGTATCAATGATGTGGTGCGCGTACTCGGCGCACTGTCCCGCAGCGACCTGACTCAAACTATCAGCAATGACTATGCAGGCAGTTTTGGACAACTAAAAGATGACGCCAACACCACGGTGGAAAAACTTAAAGGCATCATCGGTCAAATCAAAGAAGCCACCGATAACATCAACACCGGCGCCAAAGAAATTGCTTCCGGCAACAATGATTTGTCACACCGCACCGAAGAACAAGCGGCCAGTCTGGAAGAAACCGCCGCCAGCATGGAAGAACTGACTTCAACCGTGCAACACAATGCCGCCAATGCCAAACAGGCCAACCAACTGGCCGCAGATGCCTCAGATATAGCCGGCAAAGGCGTCGATGTAGTGGGCCAAGTGGTTAAAACAATGGAGGATATTAACGATTCATCGCGTCGGATTGGCGACATTATTTCTGTCATTGACGACATTGCCTTTCAAACCAATATTCTTGCGCTGAATGCTGCGGTGGAAGCGGCACGCGCCGGCGATCAAGGCCGGGGCTTTGCGGTGGTGGCGGTAGAAGTGCGCAATCTGGCGCAACGTGCGGCGACTGCGGCTGGAGAAATCAAGCACCTGATTGATGACTCGGTTGTTAAAGTGTCCGGCGGCAGTCAGTTGGTCACCCAAGCCGGTCACACCATGGAAGAAATAGTCAACTCCATTCGCGGCGTGACCGTGATGATGTCTGAAATCAGCGCCGCCTCAACCGAACAAACCGCCGGCATTGAACAAGTCAACATGGCTATCAGCCAAATGGACGACGTCACCCAACAAAACGCTGCCTTGGTAGAACAAGCCGCTGCCGCCGCAGAATCCTTGGAAGAACAGGCACAAAACCTGTCCGACACGGTAGCGCAATTCAAAGTAGAAGGTTATAGCCGGTCTACGTATAGTAGTAAGCCCGCAGCCAAACCGATGCATGCCGCGCCGCAAAAGACCGCCGCACCGGCTAGAACAGCAGCGAAACCAAAACCGGTACCGCAAGCGGCCAGCGATGATTGGGAGGAATTTTAAGGGGGAAAGGTAAAAGGTGCTGGGTAAAAGGTCATCTTGCGCCGAACTGCTCAGCGGTTGTTAAAAATACCTAAATCGAACACGGATGGCACTGATACCCTCTGGGGCACAAGTAAAACGGATAATCACTGATTAAAAGCAGGGTCTATTTTAAAAAATCCGCCTAAATCCGTCTGATCTGTGTTTTCCGTCGACTGCAGGGATGCAGGAGGTAGAGCAATGCAGGAGCAATTGCCGAGTTCTATTTCTTTTTTGGCTGAGTAGAGTTACCTTGCGCCTTGCTTTCTCTGACACGGCAGACCTTCCAGGTTTTAAAAACCTGAAAGGTCTAACTTACGAATACGTTTAATGAGCGGCTATATCCTCGGCTGTTAACTGACTGATTAATTTGCCTTTATATTCACCGGTCAAAGTTTTCAAAAAATCGACCAGCTGGTTTATTTCATCAGCGGTAAAGTTTTTTCCTCGCTGAACCTGCGCCATAATCTTAACCGCTTCGGCTAAGGTGGCGACTGAGCCATCATGAAAATAAGGATGAGTCAGCTCAACATTGCGCAACACAGGCACTTTAAAAAAGTGCCTATCTTGTTCCTGCTTGCTGACATTAAAACGACCGTTATCGGCTTCGGTCAACGGGCCACCGCGTAATTTAAAATAATCCTGTTGTTCGCCCATTTTTTCAAACGATAATCCGCCTAACGCCGGGCCTGTATGACAGGACGCGCAATTCACTTTAAACAATTCATATCCCGCCTTTTCGTTCGCGCTGAGACTATTGTCATTGCTGCGCAAATACTGGTCGAAACGGGAATTTGCGGTCACGAGCGATTGCTCAAAATGGGCAATGGCATGAGTTACCGTGTCTTTAGTTAAGCCCTGCCCCGAATATAATTCAGTAAAAGCCGATTGATAATCAGGCACCTGCTTTAATTTTTCAATGAGATCATCCCATTGCGCGCCCATTTCGCCGGGATTAGCAACCGGGCCAGCGGCTTGTTCTTGTAAATCTTTGGCGCGGCCGTCCCAAAATTGGGCAAGGTTATACATTGCGTTGTAAACCGTCGGTGAATTGATCGGTCCTTGTTGTCCGCGAACACCGGTAGCGACTTTGGCTTGATCGGTGCCGCCTTTCGTTAAGCTGTGGCAAGACGCGCAACTTAAAGTATTGTTACCAGACAATAAAGTGTCGTGAAAAAGCTTATCGCCCAGCGCTACTTTTTTAGCGTCAAGATCAAGCTTTAACGGCAGCGGCTGCACCGGTTCGCCTTTTAAAGCCGGTGTCGAATCCGCGCTCCAAGCTGATGCGGCGCGTTCTTCCGCAATCCAAGTGAGGATGCTTTGTTTTTCCTCGGCGCCCAATCTATCGGCCCAATGCATCGACAAATATAAATTCGGCGGCATCGTGTTGTTTAACAGCGCGCCTTCCAATCGAGCCAGCATCAACGGCGTAAATTTTTCTTCGCCGCTGTAGAGCTGCTTTGACAGTACCAATCGAGCCGAGGCGGTTGCTATATCTTTTGCCATCAATTGCTTGGCTATCGGCAATTGTGCATAAATGGGCATTCGGGTCATGCCGGGCGAATGGCAATCAACGCATTTATTCTGCAAAATCGGTGACACTTTGGCAAAACTCGGCGAACTGCCGGCAACAACAGCAATAGGCTCATTCTCGCCCGATAAGCCCAGCAAGTTGGAAAGCGGCAATAAAATAACCGGCGCAAGTAGGATTAGAAATAGGTGTGTTTTTTTCATGATAGTGATAGGGACGTTAATGGATATACGTTAATTGCACGTTAGACCTTCCAGGTTTTTAAAACCTGGAAGGTCTGCGTATTGATTATTGTTAAGTTTATCAGTGTGTTGATATTACAGGGAACAGGGAACTTCATATTTTAGTCAGCTCTGCCAGCGCATAAATCGGCTCAATCGCCTTGTCGTCGTCTTTAACTGCCAGCGCCTCAGCAGCATCAAAGCGCCAAGACTCGGCTGCTTTTGCCTGAACCGATTGGCTAACAACAACGCCCTTATTCATATCGCGAGCCAGGGTACCGAGTTTAATGGCCTGATCGACAGCATCACCCAAAGCGGTGTAATCCATTTTAATCGACGAACCGATATTGCCTTCGATAATTGCGCCGGAAGTCAGGCCAAAACCATAATCGATAGCGCTATAAAGGGGCTTGTCTTCTAGCAATGCCTTAAATCGGGTTAGCGCATCGACACAGGCGGCAATGGCTTCATCTGCCTGATCAGGGGAAAAATGCGCCACAATAATGCCGCCGGCATATTTTGCCACCTGGCCGCCATACTCAATAAATGAGGTGGAACAAATTTCCAAATAGTGATTAATGACCGCAATCAAGTCTTCCACAGAAAAAATTTCTGACAAGGCCGAAAAATCAGTAATGCTGCCGGAGACAACGATTTTTTCGGTGCTTTTTATCGGCACGGTTAACGGATTAATGCCTTCCATCATGTATTTAAGCAGTATCGGTTGGGTATAACGCCCGACCGTGCTATACGATTGCGCAATGTTTTGCAGCATCATGCCAATGGCCAATAACATCAGGTCATGGCTTTCACTTAGCGCCACGGTTTTCATGCCCCAATCGGTAAAAAGACGCTCGTCGCATTCGGTTTCTGCGCTGAGGATGGTTATATCGGTATGCCGTGGATCTCGGCTGATTTTTTCTACCAATTTATCAACAGTGGCTTCCTCGCCTTCCAAAATTTGAAAGAAATAATCACTCACTGAAATCAGGGTACCGGTGACGTCTAATGTTTTGTTGTTGTCGCTGGCTTTGCGGCCTATTTCAAGAATATCTTCCTCATTAAGCGCCGCATTCAGTTTACTGACGTAGGTTAGCCGCTTGAGTCCTAGCGTGGCGCCTGCTTGTTCAGTTTCATCACGATAATCGCTGAGGTTACGCATGGCCTTGCCCATCAGCCAACCGCTTTTAATCAAGGCTTTAAGGTCTTCTTGCGAGACGATTTTCAGCTCACAATCGGTGCTGCACCGAACTGTTTCAACACGTCGGTTTTGATGTGTGGGCATGATTTCACCAAAATAATCTCCGGGCCTTAATTCTTTGATTTTACGGCCATCCTGAATTACCTTTAAACTTCCAGTATCAACTACATAGGCCACTTCGGCGGCGTCGCCCTGATGAAACACATCATCACCGGCTTTAAAGTGCGAGCGTTGTAAATGTACCGAATTTGCTTGCGCCAGCACGGCAATATCGTTACGAAAGGCCAACACCAAAAACCAATCAATAATAATGCGCAGATTTCTCTCCAATCCCGGCACAGCCAACAAATTAATCAGCCGTGAGACAAACCACGCCGGTTTTCCGCTAATGGTCAGCCAGCCCAAGCAACACCAGGAATGTTGCCCCATCGTGTAAGGTTTAATGAAATGCTTGCGCGGCTTGTAGAGGCTGGTTGCATACTGTTGGGAATAAGCCCAGGCATTAAATCCGGCACGTCGCCCCAAGTCGACTTGATCATTACTGAAAACAAATTGGCTGCGGTTTAGGGTCTGCTCGGTTTCTGTAATCCAGATATTGTCAAAAGACGCCAAGCGCAATTGATCATTAATGGCAAACGGCCAGTTTAAAAGGCCGGTTTCCAGGAAAGGAATGCTGGGGAATATCAGAGCCGCATTAATCACCAGCCCTACTGACTGGATTTGTCCACTGGCAAAAAATAAATCTCTCTGGGTGACACTGGTAATTTCATCGTCGGCATGTTCAATAACGCCGGCTTTTTTCAGGCAGCGGTTACGTAGCGGACTCATGTTCTGTTCAAAATCCGACCAACACTGTTTTTTTCCTTCAAAAAGATGCACCTGCCAACCCGAATCGCGCAATACCGCATAAGACGATTCAGCGGCTCGCAGTATTTGGCTGACTTCGACCGCGATTGAAGACGCACATTCACCAAAGCCAACAATCGCAAAGGTCAGCAAACGGATTCTTTCAGCCGGATCATCCGCGAACTCGGCTTCCTCGACTAAATCAAGCACACGCTGTCTGATGCGCAGCGCATCAGCCACTGAATCGATAGGGCAGGCATGAGCGGTCATGCCGGAAATGAGGGAAAGGTGTGATGTCGGCGTCAGCGCGATAATCAGGCTGTCGTAAGGTAGCTCGATGATTTCGTTGTTTTTACGTTTCGCGATGACTTTTTGCGCTTTTTCATCGATAACATCCAAATGCCCGACCACGATATGGGTCTGCTGCACAATGCGCCGAAACGGGTTAACGACATTACCGGGCTGAACGGTGCCGCCCACCACTTCGGGCAGAAACGGCGCAAATAAAAAATTCGCCTGCTCATGCAGTAAAGTGATAGTGACATTAGAATATTGGCCGATCAGTTTCTCGATTTTAATTGCCGCCTGCAAGGCAGCAAGACCGCCGCCTATAATGACGATATGAGCCGTCTTATCTCGCGGTATGGGGCGCCGTAAATGCCCGGCCGAATTGATAAGGCAGGATAAAACCACGCCATAAAACAGAATATGCTCGGTCGGGGTTTCCGGCAGTAATAAGGCAAAAATAGAAAATGCGGCAATTAAAAACAACGACAACGGGCGCAACAACACACCGGCAATCATTAACAAGCCCGTGCTGACCTCGACCAGCGCCATCACTAAGGTGAACATTTCCGGGTTAATGGACAGTATCGGCAAATCATAAAGCGTAATGATGCCTACCGACAGATTGGGTTGCATCACTTTAAAAAACAAACCCAAATACAACAGCGTAGTACCGGTCAGGATACGCATAATGGCTTGGGCGCGCTGACGCGGTTGATCGGCAAGCCAGGCCTGTAGGCCACGGGCAAAAGCCGGCGTCGGTAACGGCAAATAATGCCGCCCCGGGCCTTGTAACAACAGATAAATGCTAGCGCCGATGATGGCGCCCGCATAAGCGAGAATGGCCTCGCCATACAAATAGCCGCCCAACAGGCTCAAACCTATTAATAGCGCCGCAAAGAAGCGGACATAGATGCCAAACAGCAGCGTCAGGCCCAACACAATCTCTGCCCAACGTAACCAGGCCCAACTAGGCCCCAACTGATGCAGATCGAGATCGGGCGCTAAAAACGTCGGCGTGGTAAAAGGCTCAACGCCAAAACGGGGTTCGGCACCGAATGCGGATGACAATAGAATCCAGGCCACGCAGACGCGCAAGATACGCGGAACATGGTCGCCATAGGAAGACAATTTTGCTTGTAAATCAGGAAACAACTCACGGGCGCCGGTAAATCCGAGCCACACCCAACCGATGATGAAGACCGAAAATAGTGAAATCATCGACAGGTTGAGCGGTGATAACCGAGAAAATAGCTCAGGGCGCGGCCGGGTATTCCATTGCTCAATTTGTTCGGGTGACAAAATCCAGCGCTCATGCGCCAGAACTGAATCGGAAAAAAGCAATAGCGCGGTTATGCCAAAAACTAGCCACAGGACTTGCCAAAAGCGTCGGGAAATTAAGTCGATAGTCATCATCAAGTCCGTTACCAATTAAAGCTAAAGTATAAGGTGATTTCTAATAAAAAATGTCCCTGATAATCGAAATCTATAGAAAAACAGAGTCCACGCTTATCACGAAAGCCACAAAAAAAAGCAGTCAAAATAATAGCTTTGCTTATTTTTGTGTCGCCTGGAGATGCCTACTTTTGGCTTTTCGTGCTTTTCGTGGACAATTATTTATCTTTTAACCAGGATATAAATAATTTATAGCCCAGCGCCAGCACAACGGCGCCAACGAAAAGCCCAATGATACCGGAAAATAACATGCCGCCTATCGCGCCAATAAACACGATAATCATCGGCAGGTCGAGGCCACGGCCCATTAAAATCGGTTTCAGGATGTTATCCAAAAAGCCAACGCCGAGAAGCCATACCATGAATCCGGTTGCAAATAAGGTGTCGTGGCCGGAAAAGACGTAAATAATACAGGGCAAAAATAATATCATCGTAGGCAATTGCACGATGGCGATAAACAGACACAAAATAGTTAAAATGCCTGCAGCGGGAATACCGGCCACAAAGAATGCGATGCCCGCGAGCACGGTTTGAATCAGCGCAACGCCTAAGACGCCGCGTGCCACACCGCGAATAGTGGAGGTACATAAAACGCTTAACTCCTCACCCTGGGTTCCGACAATGCGTTTGCCGATAGCCAAGGCCAGATGATGGCCGCCTTTGCCGTACACCCATAATGTGCCGGAAATAATCACCGACACGATCAACTGCAAAATAGCTAACACCGTTGAGGCGCCGGAGGCAAATAGCCATTGGCTGATTAATTTGAGTTGCGGGGCAAATTGCTTGACCGACGCGGCCAGGTTTGTTGCGGCAAGCTGCCAAAAATCAAACAGCGGTTGGCCTATCAAAGGCCAAGTTGACACTTTTTCCGGCGGTGTGGGAATGACTAAGCCTCCCTGTTGAAATTTCTGCGTCAGTTCCTCGACATTTTCAGTGAGAATCTGTGCTAAAAAAACACAAGGCCCAAGAATAATCAACAACAGCACGGCGGTGATCAAACCAGACGCAAGCTTTTCGCGGTTTCCAAGCATCGCCGAGAGTGATTGATGAGCCGGGTACAGCGCAACAGCGATAATAATGCCCCACGCCAACGGGTTGATAAAAGGCCGGGCAATTTGAAAACACCAGAATAGCAACAAAAAAATAAGGCCAATTTTTATCGCCGATTCAACCGCTTTCCGGGTAAAGTCATCGGTCGAAATAGAAGCTGTGTCGTTTGTCATGTAAATACCAATTAAGCAGAGATGTTAGGGATAGGGCGCATTTTATAGTGTTAAAGCAGTTAAAAACACTAACAGGCAACATCAAATCTCTTAACCCGGACATGGACATTAAAAGGGCACGAAAAATGAAACTTTGTGATCTTCGTAGTGATAATCTTTTCTGTTATTAATGACAAGTCACGTAAAAACAACATAATACATTGTTTTTAATATACTTATAATACTAATAACCTCCTAATGGGTTTTTTATTATCCAACGAAAGTGGCAACGTGATGTAATGGCAATTTAAGGCAAGTAGAGTAACACTGAAATAATGCAGACACTAACAATGCCATTATTAAAAACACCCTGTAAAATTGTCGCTTTGGCTTGGCGGATTGTGACTAAACAACGGCTAAGCAATTGTTGAAACTCAATATGCAACCGCTCCAAGGTGTGAAAAATGAAAATTCCCTCTCCGTCTCAACTAGGCAACATGAATGATTAAAGTATTGATAGTCGATGATTCCGCCGTGGTGCGACAAGTGTTAACCAGTTTATTAGACGGCGTTTCAGGGCTGAAAGTGATCGGCGCGGCGCCCGACCCTATTTTTGCAATGAAACGCATGGAAAGCGAATGGCCGGATGTCATTGTGCTGGATATTGAAATGCCGCGCATGGACGGGGTGACTTTCCTTAAAAAACTGATGAGCGAGCGCCCAACTCCGGTGGTCATTTGTTCCACGTTAACGGAAAGGGGCGCGGAAGTGACTATGCAGGCGATGAGCGCCGGGGCGGTTGACATTATCACTAAGCCAAAGGTCAATTTGCGTAATTTCCTGCAAGAATCCAAATCCACCATTATCGATGTCATCAAAGCCGCCGCCAGTTCACGCCCTAGGCTGATCAAATCAAGCGGCATTGCCCCCACGCCCAATCGTAGCGCACCCGGCAAAGACAGCCTGTTCGGCGCAACGGCGCTCAAACCCATGGTGCAAACCACTGATCGGGTTATTGTCATCGGCACCTCAACCGGCGGCACTCAAGCATTGGAATATTTGTTCACCCAATTGCCGCGTACTGCGCCGCCGATTGTCGTGGTACAACACATGCCGGAACATTTTACCGCCGCTTTTGCCAAACGACTGGATGGCATTTGCCAAGTCACCATAAAAGAAGCGTCACATAATGATCGCGTGCTACCCGGCCAAGTGTTAATCGCCCCCGGCGGCAAACACATGCTGTTACAGCGTAGCGGCGCACAGTATCAAGTTGAGGTCAAAGACGGCCCGCTGGTCAGTAGACACCGGCCCTCGGTTGACGTATTATTCCGCTCCAGTGCGCAAGTTGCCGGCGCCAATGCGGTCGGCATCATCCTGACCGGCATGGGCGATGACGGTGCCCACGGCATGAAAGAGATGCACGATGCCGGTGCCTTGACCATAGCCCAAGACGAGACCAGCTGTGTGGTTTACGGTATGCCCAAAGAAGCGGTCAAACTGGGTGCTGTCGACGGCATTTTACCGTTATCGGCGATCCCGCAACTGATTATGCAAGCGCCTACCCGGGCACTGTTCAAAAAAATATAACAATAAATTCGAGCAGCTATGGCGGCAACATTAAACACAGCGCATTACGATATTAACGCGCATCTGACCCGGCTCGAACTCACCTTGGTCATTTGCGAAGACATCAAATTGATCATTGAAATCCCCTTCAAAACTAATCTAATCGCCGTCAATGCGATGCTTATTACCCGCCGTGCCGGTATCAAATCGCGAGGCTTTGGCATCATTGCCCTGGAATTGCGCCTGCTTAGCGGCAGGCTGCGCGGACTGATGGATGATGTATCCAAAATCATCACCTTAATGATTTACGACGTGGTCATTTTGTGTAAAACCCGGCGCATGATGGGCTATTTGCAACGGGCACAAACTGGCGACCATTACGCGATACTGGACACCGCCATCGCACATAAACAAAGCGCGATGGACAAGCTCGATAAAGGCGTTGAAGAAGATCTGGCTTCACTGCTGGCCACGCTGGAAAATGCTTACGATCTTTGCAAAAGCAGCGAAGCGCTGAGCCGCAATGCCAAAATTGAAGCCGCCTACGGCCAAGAGCTCAGCGGGGAACTAAAACTGGTTGCCGATCGTATCGAAACCACCATGGACGAAATCACCGCCTCATTGCAATCGCTTATCCACAATATCCGCGTATCAACATGAAAAAAATAGAATATATTTACACTAAAGGGGCGCATCGCTGGGCCGCCATCACTTGCGACCCGGAACGCCCTAATTATCTGATTGATACCAATGAATTCCTGATTATTAACCGTGATGAAGCATTGTTGACTGATCCGGGCGGCATTGAGATTTTCCCCAGCGTCTTTTCCGCCATCAGCACCGAATTCGACCCGAAAAAAATCCGCGCCTTATTCGCCTCGCATCAGGATCCTGACATCATTTCCTCGTTATCGCTGTGGCTGGACATCAGCCCTGAAGTCAAGTGCTATATCTCATGGTTATGGGAAACCTTCGTTCCCCATTTCGGCGGCAATAACACCACCTTTTTCTCTATCCCTGACGAAGGTATGCCGATACCGTTGGGCGATTTGACCTTGCAAGCGATACCAGCGCATTACATGCACTCTTCCGGCAATTTCAACTTATACGACCCGGCGGCGAAAATCCTCTTTTCCGGCGACGTAGGCGCTGCCTTGTTACCGCATGGGGAAGAATATTTATTCGTCAGTAATTTTGATAAGCATGTGCGTTTTATGGAAGGTTTCCATCGCCGCTGGATGGGCTCCAACGATGCCAAACTGGATTGGTGTGAACGCGTCAGTAAAATGGATATAGACATGCTGTGCCCGCAACATGGCGCTATTTTTCAAGGTCCGGACGTGAGCCGCTTTATCAATTGGCTGGCGGAATTAAAAGTGGGCTTGTATACAAAAAAGGCGACTTAGGAATAAGTATGAAATAACTTAGATGATTCCCGCGAAATAACATCCCTTAATAATCATGATCTGTAAAAAAAATAGAGTCCACGAAAAGTACGAAAGCCACGAAATTTTCGTGTTTTTCGTGGACAATTTTTGGCATGTCTTTTTCAGGAAATCGCCTTAGCGGTCAGTAACTAACCCATAGCAGGAACAGCCATGCAAGTAACTATCAATATTCCGGATGATTTACCCAGCAATATTGTCCAGCAATATATCAGTACCATAGAAATGCAAATGGCCTTAATCGGCAAATTAACGACTGAAAAGCATCTGAAAACCAAAGGGAGCAGTTTAAAGCGCGGCTCAGCTAAACAGCAAATCACTTTTATAGCTGATGATTTTTGTGACCCTTTAGTCGACTTCCAGGACTATATGCAATGAACCTGCTGTTAGACACGCATATTTTACTTTGGCACTTGGCAGATAACCCCAAGTTAAGCCTAAATACCAGCGCGTTGATAGAAAACGAAAACCATAATAAATTCCTCAGCATTGTCAGCTTATGGGAAATAGAGCTAAAACGAAATATTGGTAAGCTTTCGCTCACTCAGCCGATAGAAATTTTATTGCCACCGGAAATTGTGATTTTGCCGCTACAAATCGAGCATATCGGCTATTTAAAAAACCTGCCTTTCCATCACCGCGATCCATTCGACCGCATCATCATTAGCCAAGCCATTGTTGGAGGCTATTCCTTGCTGACTGATGACGGGGCTTTTAAACACTACGACGTATCTATTATTGCGGGTTGACCCCCGCAAATATTTTAAATCAGTTGTAATGCAGCATCATGGATTCACTCCAAAGGTTCGATTGAATTGAGCGGTTTATCCTGTTGGGCTAACTGCCAATTTTCCAGTGATTTCGCTTGATGCAAATCGGCTACTCAGTTAACACGAAACAGGCCTACGAGACTTTTAAAACGTGGTAGGCTGCCCGTGTCCCACTTAAAATTGATAGCAAAAATAAGGCGGTTTGCTAACGCAAAACCGCCTTATCATTTAACGCAAAAATACCCCTTTAATTAAAACTAGAGTCCTCTGTCGCAGGCAATATCGGCATTTTCTGTTTAGGGAACTCGCCGGTCAATCCATGCAAAAAGGCGACAATATCAGCCACTTCTTCTTTGTTTAAATCTTTGCCCAATTGCAATTTGGCCATTAAGGTCACCGCTTTATCCAGCGTTTTAACCGAACCATTGTGGAAATACGGTGCGGTCAAAGCGATGTTACGCAAGGTCGGCACTTTCCATAAATGTTCGTCATCTGCCTTTTTGGTGACTTCCGCCAAACCTTTATCTTTGCTGATATGGTATTGCGCTTCCCAGTAACCGTTAGGCGTAACCGGGAATTTTTGGAAAGTACCGGCACCATTAAACGCCGCGCCGCTATGGCAAGAGGTACAACCCAATTCCGCAACTTTTTCCATGCCGCGAACCTGTTGTTCGGTCAACGCCGACTTATCGCCGGTCACATAACGGTCATAAGGGCTGTTAGGCGTAATCAGAGTCCGTTCATAAGCCGCAATCGCTCTGGTCACCGCATCTTTAGTAATGACGTCGGTGCCAAAAGCCTGTTCAAACGGTTGTTTATAGCCTTCAATGGTTTTCAAGCGCGCAACCACCTCATCCCAATTTTTCATGCCCATTTCAATAGGATTGGTCACAGGACCCGCGGCTTGATCTTCTAAACTTCCCGCCCGTCCATCCCAAAACTGAACCGCATTAAACGCCGCATTCCAAACCGTTGGCGCACTGCGTCCGCCGGTTTGCCCATTAACGCCCATAGAATTCGGCCGGTTATCTTCGCCGCCGAGCATGGTGTTATGGCAAGACGCGCAAGAAACTGTACCGGTAGAAGACAAACGCGGGTCATGGTAAAGCATTTGCCCCAACTCAACTTTAGCCGGGGTTGTCGCATTGTCAGCCGGCGCCGGTGCTTCTGTCGGCAAGGCCTCCCAAGCTGAAGCCACCGAAATGGAACTTACCAGCGCCAGCGCTGTAACCAGTGAACGAATTTTAAACATACTATCCTCCAAAATATTATTTTATGTTATTAATGTGGGGAACCTACACGCCCATTGACATCCTCCCCGACCTAAAGGACGGGGATTCCTACCGCTAGCGATTGATGCCCCAATCGGAGAATGTTTTTGGCGGCATTAATATCTCTATCATGCCTTGTCCCACAGTCAGGACACCCCCATTCTCTTATTCCAAGTCCTGCTCTACCTTTCGGACTGTTGGCGGAAATGCTCCCGCAACACGAACAAGCTTGGGTACTGTATGCTTCGTTGACTTCTATGAACACGCCTTGCGTCGCTATCGACTTATATTCAAGTTGTGTTTTTAGCATCGTCCAGCCTGCATCTAACACGGACTTCGCCATGTTAGTTTTTGCAAGGCCGGACGCGCTGACGTTGCCAACGACGATTAAACTGTTTTCTTTGACTATTTTATTGCTGAATTTATGGATGGCATCCGCACGGCGGTTTTTAATCTTAGCGTGAATGCTTTGAACCTGTTTTTTCTTGTTGGCACGCTGGGCTTTGCCGAGTTTGGCTTCGCTGTTCCGGTAGCAGTCCTGACGTTCTAAGGTGTCGCCGTTTGAACAGGTGGCGGTTGTCTTTAAGCCTAAATCAATACCGATTTGGCCGTGGCCGGACAACCTTGCTTCAACATCAACGTGCACCACGATATTGAAATACCAGCGGCCTCTGGCATCCTGGCTGAATGAGCCGCTTCTAAAATCGTATTGACTTAGGCCGTAGCTGTCCCAGCACTTGAAATAGATGCCACAAAATCGAATCTGCCCATTCACCCACACCGCCGCGCCGGACTTGAAGGGAACCCAACCTAAAGCGCGCCGAGCGCCACCTGATGAACGCCACCTCAGTTTGTTTTTCTTGAATTGTTTTCTGGCTTTGGCATGAACAGCAATAACTTCCTGCACTGTCCCCGCACCGATAATCATATCCCTGTCTTTGCGGATGACTTTGAGTTCTTTCATTAAATCAAAGCCGGAAGTCTGCATATTCATATAGCCAACTTCCGGCACTGGAACCCAGGAAAATTCGGCGCTTTCTTCATTGGCTGCATTCCAAACCTGATTGCACTCGAAAGCCATGCGGTTTAACACATCTATGTGTTTATCCCTAATCCTGATTTTTAGTGTTTTGGTTTGTGTTTTCATTGGATTATAGTGGTACAGCGCATTTTATGGTCAAGCAGGTTAAACGCTTTCAGATTCGGATGACAGCGGATTTTTCTGCGCGACAAAAAGAAGCTAAATATTAGGGCGGTTTCAATTGCCAAATTAATCGCATTGGTGCACACAGAATGGCTGCAAACAAAATAAATCAAGGGCATCCTTACATTCCCCACCTGAAGGAAGGGGCTTTACGGACTTTTTTGGTAAACTTACTGCACACCCGACAGGATTGTAAGATAACAGGCCGACAAGGTACAACCAAATTTCCCTTGTATGAGTTTAATTGCCAATACGATAAATAAATCACCCGCAATGCCATTATAATTACGGCTCATTCACTGCTAAAAATAGAGATCGAACCATGTCCGAACAACAAACCAGCATCCTGATCGGTTATTTATCTGAAGTCCGTGGCGACGGTATGGATGCCCGCATCGCCCCGGAGCATTGCAACGATTCGCCGCTGATAGAAATAGGCAATGAGCAGCTATTGGCCGGGCAAATCGGCTCTTATGTCGTCATCCGTCAAAACAATATCGGCGTGTTGGCGCTGGTGTTCAAAATGTGGGAAAAAGACCGTTTCGACAACACCGGCATCCGCCAAAGCGACCGCTTTATTTCACTGATTCCGGTGGGCGAAATTGAGGCTAACGGCACCTTCGTTCGCGGTGTGCGCCATTATCCAACGCCGGGTGCCAAGGTTTATGCAGTCGGCATCAACGAAATCAACGCGATATTCTCCAAATTCAGGGATTACCAGTTTTTTATCGGCCAGCTGTCTTCACACAAAGACTACCATTTAAGCCTTGATCCGCGTGCGTTGTTCGGCCGCCATTTTGCCATTATCGGGCAATCGGGTTCCGGCAAATCGTGGACAGTGACTAGCCTGATACAGAACACAGTTAAGGCCATGCCTAAAAGCCATATTATCATGCTGGATTTGCATGGCGAGTATTGCTGGAAAGATGACAACGGCGTGCTGCAATCAGCCTTTGCCGAAGGCCAAGTCAATTATATCGACGCCATGGAAATGGAAATGCCGTACTGGATGATGACCTACGCCGAGCTGGTGGATTTGTTTATCGACCGCAGCGACAAAGGCGCATCGATGCAAATGTCGTTTATGCGCGAAATATTGCAGCAGCTTAAACGCAAGGAAGCCAAGCAAATCGGTCTGGGCGTGGTCTCGATTGATACGCCGATTTATTTTTCGCTGGCCGAACTGTATATGCAATTTAAGTCCGCCAACGAGGAAAAAAAGGAATTCGGCAAAGTGCAAGGCGCATTGTTCGGCCAGTTCGATGAGTTTTTGATCCGTATGCAAAGCCGATTTAACGATGTGCGTTACGACTTTTTGCTGAAACCCAAAATCCGCAACAACTCCGCCAGCATGGCCGAATTATTGCGCCAGTTTGTCGGCTTGGGCGCCAAAAAAGCCAACATCACCGTGGTCGATTTAAGCTCAGTACCGACCGACGTCAGACCCGCCGTATCGGCACAAGTCGGCCGTCTGGCCTACGAATTCAACTACTGGAACCCGCAACGACGCAATTTCCCGATTACGCTGATTTGCGAAGAAGCCCATGCTTACATCCCCCGTGAAAAAGGCGGCCAGTTTGACGGCACCAAAAAAATGATGGAACGCATCGCTAAAGAAGGCCGCAAATACGGCGTGTCCATTGGCGTCGTCAGCCAGCGCCCTACTGAACTGTCGGAAACCATGTTGTCGCAATGCAGCTCTTTCATTTGCTTGCGCACCACCAACCCGGACGATCAGGCGTATATCCGAGGCTTGGTACCGGAAGCCGAAGGCGATTTGACCGACATATTGACCTCGCTAGGACGCGGCGAAGCGCTGGTGTTGGGCGAAGCCGCGCCGTTACCGACGCGGGTGCAAATTTACCGACCTAATCCCGAGCCGAAAAGCAACGACGTGGATTATTTCACCGGCTGGCGTGAAGGCCCGGATGATTTGGATGTCGAAGAAATCGTTAATTTATGGCGCACCCAGAGCAGGAAGTGATAATTTCAATAATTTTTTTGCCCCCCCCCCCTGACGATATGGTATGAAGATAAGTTATAATGGAGACTAAATTAAACCAGAATAACTTAGGTGTTATGCATAAAGATAAAGTCTTTAAAGAAGAAATCCCCAAAACCTCGGATTTTAAATTCGGTACTGCTGTTGCCAGTGTATTTGACGATATGGTAAACCGATCGGTGCCTTTTTATGGAGAAATCCAGCGTATGATGGCAGAACAAGCGGCTGATTATGTTATGCCCGGTACTGATGTCTATGATTTGGGTTGCGCCACCGGAACAACATTAATTGGCATGAATACCTCAATACCTGAGGATATTCGTTTTATTGGTATTGACGATTCAAACGAAATGTTAGCCAAATGTCAAAGTAAGCTGACGGAAGCGGGTTTGAAACGCCCGGTTGAATTACGCGTTGCAGACTTAAATGAAAGCCTAGAAATTTCTAACGCTTCGTTAGTCATTTTGTGTCTAACGTTGCAATTTGTACGCCCTATTAATCGTAAAAAATTATTAAAAGATATTTTTGATGGCTTGCACAGTGGTGGCGCATTAATTGTCGTAGAAAAAATATTAACCGAAGATAGCGTATTTAACCGCGACTTTATTAACCATTACTTAAACTATAAACGGCGTAATGATTATAGTGATATGGAAATATCGCAAAAGCGCGAAGCCTTGGAAAACGTTCTTATTCCTTATAAACTCAGTGAAAATATTACCCTATTAAAAATAGCTGGTTTTGCCCATAGCGAAGTATTTTTCAAATGGTATAATTTTGTCGGTTTAATCGCGGTGAAGAAATAATGATGATTCAAATAGGTAATTTCTTTTTTAAATACAGAAACTGGGTATTTATCCCACTGTATCTTGCGCTTTTTATTCCTTCGCCAGAATTAGTAACGCTTGAAAATCATAATTTGACACTTTGGCTGGGCCTTTTTATTACTATCTTAGGCCAGGTCATTCGCTTCGCAACTATTGGCTTAGCCTATATTGACCGAGGTGGTAAAGATAAAAAAGTTCACGCATCTAAATTAGTCACTCAAGGCGTTTTTAATCACTGTCGTAATCCCTTATATATCGGCAATATTCTTAAATTAGTCGGTCTTGGTATATTGGCCAATTCGCTACTTTATGTGGCACTTTTTCTCCCTGCATTTTTATTCATTTACCAAGCTATCGTATTGGCTGAAGAGTTTTTTCTACGCGGTAAATTCGGCGCAAAATTTGACGCCTATTGTCAGCGCACAAATCGCTGGGTTCCTAAGTTATCGGGTTTATCTGCTACCTTTAACAGCATGGACTTTAGGTGGCAACGACCTGTAACAAGAGATAACTCATCCACCTACGTATGGTTAATCGGCATTGTCTTAGTCGTATTATTAAAGTACCCAGAACTTGCTCATAATGACATGCACTTACGCAATCAATTATTAATAACAATGTTATTAATATCTACAGCTCTTTATTTGGGTATCCGTCACCTGAAAAAATCTGGAAAATTGCAAGGTTTGTAATATTAACCACCCGTTATTACACCCAAATAAAAAATAGCGTTACCGGCAAGAGCAGGAAAGCCGGTTTTTCTATAATTTGAAAGTTGCCCTATAGACTTTCAGACAAATAATTTTCAAATTGAAAATTGAATAACTAAAAGTCTATAGAGGCAATATAACGAGATTACTCAGCGTCGACTTCGATTTCCTTCATACTCAATCTGACGCGACCTTGACGGTCGATTTCCAGCACTTTGACTTTAACAATGTCGCCTTCATTCAGTTTGTCGCTGACTTTATCAACGCGTTCGTCTGAAATTTGCGAGATATGAACTAAGCCGTCTTTACCGGGCAGTATGGTAACAAACGCGCCAAAATCCATTAAACGGACGACTTTGCCTTCGTAGACTTTACCGACTTCAACTTCAGCGGTGATTTCTTCGATCAAACGGCGCGCTTCTTCACCGGCGGCTTTATCAACGGACGCCACTTTAACCACACCGTCATCGGTCAAATCAACGCTGGCGCCGGTTTGTTCGGTGATGCTGCGGATGGTTGCGCCACCTTTGCCTATCACTTCGCGGATTTTTGCAGGATCAATTTTGAACGTGATAATACGCGGTGCAAAATCAGACATTTCTTCACGGGTGGAAGACAAGGCTTTGTTCATTTCGCCCAGGATATGCAAACGACCGTGTTTTGCTTGCTCCAATGCCGACTTCATGATTTCTGCGGTAATGCCATCGATTTTGATGTCCATTTGCAGCGCTGTAATGCCGTCCACGGAACCTGCGACTTTAAAGTCCATGTCGCCCAGATGATCTTCATCACCCATGATGTCGGACAAGACTGCAAAGTTATCGCCTTCTTTAATCAGGCCCATTGCGATACCGGCAACCGGTGATTTAATCGGCACACCGGCATCCATTAACGCCAAACTGCTGCCGCAAACTGATGCCATTGAGCTTGAGCCGTTGGATTCGGTCACTTCAGACACCACGCGCAAGGTGTACGGAAATTCTTCCATGTTCGGCAACACAGCGGCAACGCCACGTTTCGCCAAACGGCCATGACCAATTTCGCGGCGTTTTGGCGAGCCGACAAAGCCGGTTTCACCGACGCTGTACGGAGGAAAGTTGTAATGCAGCATAAACGGTTCTTTGTATTCACCGGCTAAGGCATCGATGATTTGCGCATCGCGTTGTGTGCCCAATGTTGCGATAACCAGTGCTTGAGTTTCGCCACGGGTAAATAATGCCGAACCGTGAGTTCTTGGTAATACGCCGGTTCTGACTGTAATCGGTCTGATTTTGTCTAAAGCGCGCCCGTCTATGCGTTTGCTTTCGTTCAAAATTGCGTTACGAACGATACGGTATTCCAAGTGTTCGATAATGCCACGAATGTCGCTTTCGGCATATTCGGCATCGGCCGTCAATTTTTCAACAGCAGCATTTCTGATTTCTTTTAACTGCTCTTGCCTGACCAGTTTTTCCGCAACTTGATAAGCCGCTTTGATACCAGCTTCAACTTCATCAGTGACGCGTTTTTTAAGTTCGGCATTCACTTCGGGAGCAACCCATTCAACCACGCCTGCGCCGGCAGCAGCGGCAAATTCGTTAATGGCGTTAATGGCGACTTGCATTTGCTCATGACCAAATAAAACCGCGCCCAGCATCACTTCTTCAGACAAGTTATCGGCTTCAGACTCAACCATTAATACCGCATGAGCGGTACCGGCAACGACCAATTCCAGCTGCGATTCTTTCAAGGCAGCAGGGCTTGGATTTAATAAATAGGCACCGTCTTTATAACCGACTGTGGCTGCACCTACGGGGCCGTTAAAAGGCAAGCCTGAAACTGCCAATGCAGCGGAGGCACCCAATAAGGCGGGAATTTCGGGATCAACTTCAGGATTGAGCGATACAACGGTGGCAATGATCTGAACTTCATTGGTGTAGCCCTCAGGGAACAGAGGACGGATAGGTCGGTCGATCAAGCGTGAGGTTAAGGTTTCTTTTTCACTAGGACGCCCTTCCCGCTTAAAAAAACCGCCCGGTATTTTACCGGCTGCATAAGCTTTTTCCTGATAGTTCACAGTCAACGGGAAAAAGTCGCCGCCGCTGGCCTGTTTTTTACCGACGACGGTAACTAACAGTGTCGTACCCTCTACATCGATCATAACTGCGCCATCTGCTTGGCGGGCTATTTCACCGGTTTCTAATTTAACGAGTCGATCGCCGTACTGAAATTCTTTCCTGATAGGATTCACTATAAGGTTCCTTTGCGAGGTGGGTTATGGAGTGAGTGCCGGGCTACGCTATTACTAACCCGGCTTGCAACAAAAACGGCACTGTAAAGGTGCCGTTTTTTTAGTCTGTTACTTACGTAAACCGAGACGTTCAATCAATGTACGATAACGGTTGCTGTCTTTATTTTTCAGATAATCAAGCAATTTACGACGCTGATTAACCATGCGCAACAGGCCGCGACGTGAATGATTGTCTTTTTTGTGCGCTGCAAAATGCGGCGTTAAATGCATAATGTGTGCTGTCAATAAAGCAACTTGCACTTCAGGTGAGCCGGTATCGGTTTCTGACTGGCGGTACGCTTCGACAACCGCTTTTTTTTGTTCTGCAGTAAATGGCATTTGTAATCCCTATTTTAAATAGATTAAAAATTAAAAAATAAAGCCGCCATAATGGGCGGCTCCTTAAGTACACTGAGTCCACGATAGGGTGTAGAAACAGGTGTATTTTTTTTCATCCGAGCCTTTCAGCTTAGATGCTTTCATTGCTCATATTGAACAACTTTTTCGGCGCTAGTTTACCATCCAAAGCCATTTCTCCCAAGCCTAAAAACATCTCGGCACGGTACATCCGCACCGTGCCGATAATGGCATCGGGCAATGGCGAAAGCTCGACAGACTGGCCGTAGTTGATGGAGATTGCCTGTTCATCCGATAACTGCACAGACGGCAGGTGCTCAAGCGGTTTATCGACATTAATTAGGCAAGCCTGCAAACTTTGCTGATCCATAGCCGTTAATTGCTCGATGGTTCTGGCATCGTTTATATTGAATTGGCCGGCTTCAAGCCTGCGCAACTCTTTTACCGTGCCGCCGCAGCCCAAATCATGGCCAATATCTTCAGCCAAGGAGCGGATATAGGTGCCTTTTGAGCAAAATACGTCCAGCGTCAATTGGTCTTTAGAAAAATCCAGCAGCTTCAAGTCAAAGATGGTGATATGCCGGGCTTTACGCTCGACAGTAATGCCTTCTCGCGCCAGTTCATAAAGCTTTTTACCGTTAAGTTTTAACGCCGAATACATCGGCGGGACTTGGTCGATTTCGCCGGTAAATTTTTTCAGACAGGCCAGAATATCGTCAACCGATAGTTCAGGCACCGGCTTGCTTTCTATTACCGTGCCTTCGGCGTCGCCGGTATCGGTCATTACACCGAGCTGGACAACGACCTGATAACGTTTGTTGTCATCCAGCATCAGCGCCGACACCTTGGTCGCTTCGCCAAAACAAAGCGGCAGCAAGCCGGTGGCTAAAGGATCAAGGCTGCCGGTATGCCCCGCTTTATTGGCATTCAACAAGCGCCTGACTTCCTGCAAGGCTTTGTTTGACGAGACGCCCAAACGTTTATCAAGCAGCACGATGCCGTGAATATTGAGTCCTGACTTGCGTTTACTCATGCCGGACTAATCTTCGCCTGACTCGCTCTGAATGGAATCGGCAGGCTTTTTATCCAGATCACTTAACAGCTCGGCAACCCGCATCCCGGTATCAAAGGAATCGTCGTAATAAAAACGCAAATCCGAGATATGCCGCAAACGCATTCGCTTGGCGAGTTGGTGCCGGATCACCGGCGACATTTCGTTCAGCAATTTAACGTTGGCTTTCTTGCCTTGTTCATCAACATTCAACACGGTGACGTAAATTTTGGCAACCGCCAAGTCTTTCGTGACCACCACTTCATTAATAGTGATAAAGCCTAGCCTGGAATCATCAATATCACGCTGAAAAACCAACGACAGTTCTTTCTGCATCTGCGATGAAACCCGGGCATTGCGGCCAAATTCTCTTGCCATACTGTTTACAGTTCCCGTTTAACTTCAATGCGCTCAAACACTTCGATCTGGTCACCGGGTTGGACATCGTTGTAATTTTTCACGCCGATGCCGCATTCCATGCCCATTTTGACTTCGGCCGCATCGTCTTTGAAACGGCGCAAAGATTCCAACTGGCCTTCATAAATCACCACGTTATTACGCAGAACCCGTATCGGCAGGTTTCTCTTAACGAAACCATCAACCACCATACAACCGGCAATCGCCCCGAATTTTGGCGATTTAAACACATCGCGCACTTCGGCCAGACCGACAATTTGTTCCTTGATTTCCGGCGCCAACATACCGCTGATGGCTTTTTTAACCTCATCAATCGCTTCATAAATGATGCTGTAGTAATGAAGGTCGATGCCTTTTTCTTCAATCAGTTTTCGTGCCGTAGCATCGGCGCGAACATTAAAGCCCATCAAAATTGCACCGGAAGCCAAAGCCAAATTGGCATCGCCTTCGTTAATGCCGCCGACGCCACCAAACACGACTTTAACTTCGACTTCGTCATTCGACAAGCCGATCAAAGAACTGCGCAAGGCTTCCAAACTGCCTTGAACATCGGTTTTCAGCACCAAATTGACGCTGGCAATTTCACCGGTTGCCATTCTGGAAAATACTTCATCCAGTTTAGAGGCTTGTTGCACCGCATGGCGGGACAGTTTTTTGCGGTCTTCACGATGTTTAGCCAAATCTTTGGCGATACGTTCGTTTTGCACCACCAAAAATTCATCACCGGCATTCGGCGTACCCGAAAGCCCCAGAATTTCAACCGGCGCACAAGGTCCCGCATCTTTAATGGCAATACCGTTCTCGTTGAACATGGCGCGAACCCGGCCGTATTCATGGCCGCACAACACCATTTGACCACTTTCTAAAGTTCCTTTTTGAATCAATACAGTAGCAACAACGCCGCGACCTTTATCCAGTCTCGATTCAATCACGATACCCGATGCCGCACCTTCAACCGGTGCTTTCAATTCGAGAATTTCGGTTTGCACAATCAAGGCTTCGATCAAGTCGTCGATACCTTCACCGGTTTTTGCCGAAATTTTCAGGAACTGCACATCGCCGCCCCATTCTTCTGCAAGTACGCCGATGGTGGACAATTCCTGCATAACTTTGTCAGGATTGGCGGCCGGCTTATCGATTTTGTTCATCGCCACAATGATCGGCACATTGGCCGCTCTGGCATGTTCAACCGCTTCCTTGGTTTGCGGCATCACGCCGTCATCGGCTGCAACCACAACAATAACCACGTCAGTCACATCAGCACCACGCGCACGCATCGCAGTAAAAGCAGCATGGCCTGGGGTATCCAAAAAGGTGACCGAACCGTGATCGGTTTTCACTTGGTAGGCGCCGATATGTTGGGTAATACCACCCGCTTCACCGGCGGCAACCCGGGTTTTACGAATATAATCCAGCAGCGAAGTTTTACCGTGATCGACATGCCCCATAATGGTGACAATCGGCGCGCGCGGCAATTCAACGCGGTTATCTTCTTCTTGCGCCTCGGCCAGCATTTCCTGCTCAAGATCGTCATCACTCTGCATGATCGCTTTGTGACCCATTTCCTCAACCAAAATGACCGCTGTTTCCTGGTCAATGCTTTGGTTAATGGTCGCCATAATGCCCAGCTTCATCAGATGCTTAATCACCATCGCGGCTTTAACACTCATCTTTTGCGCCAGATCGGAGACGATAATCATTTCCGGGATGGTGACTTCTTTAATGATAGGCTCAACCGGCATTTCAAATTGATGCTTGCCTTCAGCTTTGATACTGACTCGCTCGGTCTTTTTGCTGCCTTTTTTCTTCGGTTTTTTACTGTCCCTACCGCCCGCACCAGAGCGCGTGCCTTCTTCCTGTTTTTTTCTATGCAGAACTTCTTGTTTAGCAGAAGCTTGCTGTCTTACTTTGTCAGCATTTCTTTTAATTGACTCTTCAAGACGCTGTTCTTTTTCCTGCTGTTTTTTTCTAGTTTCTGCGGCTTGTTTATGGTCGTCTACAGCCGGCTCCAAATTAATGCCACTGACTTCCGGCGCGGCAATCACTTGAGTTTCTTCGCTTTCAGCGGCCGCTTCAACTACCGATTCGGGCGCTGACTCTTGTTGCGACTCCAAAACAACTTCTGTTACAGCCTCTGCAACAGGCGCAATACTTTCAACCGGCAATTCAACCTGTTCAACAGGCGCTTGCGGGGCCGATTCCAGGTTTTTTTGTTCACCAGAATCAGCTACTTCGCTACGCTTGATATATGTTTTCTGTTTACGGACTTCAACGCTAATCGTTTTAGTGCCGGTGCCCGGCACACTGGCTTGTTTAAGCTCGCTGACCGTTCTGCGCTTTAAGGTCACGCGTTTCAAAGAAACTTCAGCCGCCCCGTCCTCTTTGCCATGACGCTTACGCAAATGCGCAAGCAAGCGCATTTTCTCATCTTCATTAATCACATCATCAGGCGCAGTTGCAGACAATCCCGCTTCTTTCAGCTGCTCTAATAATCGTTCCAGAGGTATTTTGACCACCTCTGCTAATTGCCGTACCGTTTTATTGCTCATTTTTCATACCCCTTACCTACTCGCCTGTTCCTCAGCAAACCAAGGCTCACGCGCCTTCATAATCAACTTTGCCGCCCTGTCTTCATTTATTCCCGGAAAATTCAATAAATCATCTATTGCCTGTTCCGCCAAATCATCCATCGTAATAATGCCATGACCTGCCAAATCATAAGCCAAATCCCTGTCCATGCCTTCCATTTCCAGCAAATCCTGTGCAGGCTCGGCTGTTTCTATTTTTTCTTCAGCAGCAATAGCGCTAATCAGCAACGCATCTTTAGCGCGGCTTCTCAAGGTATCCACCAAATCGGCATCAAAGCCTTCAATTTCCAACATTTCGCTGACCGGAACGTAGGCAATTTCTTCGACCGTATTAAAACCTTCCTCAACCAGGATCATGGCGATGTCTTCATCCACATCCAGTTGCTCAACAAATAACCGCTTAATCTTATCCGCTTCGGCTTCACTGTTTTGCTCTGCCTTGGACGCATCGATAACATTCAATTCCCAGCCGGTTAACTGGGTGGCAAGACGCACATTTTGACCGCCTCGGCCGATTGCTTGAGACAAATTGTCTGAACCGACAGCCAAATCCATACTGTGTTTGTCTTCGTCGATAACGATAGACTGAATTTCAGCAGGCGACATTGCATTAATCACAAACTGAGCTTCACTTTGATTCCACAGGATAATATCAACACGCTCGCCAGCCAGCTCGTTAGAAACCGACTGCACTCTCGACCCTCTCATGCCGACACAAGCGCCGACTGGATCAAGCCTCGGATCATTGCCTTTAACCGCAATCTTGGCTCTGGAACCGGGATCTCGCGCCGCACCCATAACTTCAATCAAACCTTCGCCCACTTCCGGCACTTCAAGCCGGAACAGCGCAATCAACAATTCCGGCGCGGTACGGCTAACAAACAATTGCGGGCCGCGCGGCTCTAAACGCACGTCTTTCAAATAGCCCCGAATTCTGTCGCCGATGCGTATCGCTTCGCGGGGAATCATGTCTTCTTTGGCAATATAAGCCTCAACATGGCCGCCCAAATCCAGATAGACACTGCCTTTTTCGATACGTTTTACGATACCGGTAATCAACTCGCCGACACGGCTCTTATAAGCGTCGACAATTTTCTTACGCTCGGCTTCACGAACCTTGTGAATAATAACCTGTTTAGCAGTCTGTGCTGCGATACGGCCGAAATCGACTGATTCAATTTCTTCTTCAATGACATCGCCGATTTGAGCATCCGGATTATCAAAGCGCGCCACTTCCAACAATATTTGCGTTTCCGGAAACTCGACATCGCCATCAATTTGACTATTCGCATCAACTACGTCCCACACTCGGTAAGTGACATAATCGCCGGTTTTTCTGTTAATGCAAACACGGGCTTTAATTTGATTCGCGTGGCGTTTGATTGTAGCCGCTTCTAATGCGGACTCAATGGCCTGGAAAACAACTTCTTTTTCAATATCCTTTTCATTAGAAAAAACATCAACCACCAACAAAATTTCTTTATTTGCCACCACGCCCTCCTTTTTCAATACTTTGATTTAATACACGAGATTCAGGGATCAAGCGCGCCTTGCTCATCGCGCTAAAAGGAACATCAAAAACCTCATCGCCTTCCTGAAGCGTAATCACTTCGCCTTCAACTTTTTCTATCAGGCCGTTAATTTTTCTGCGGCCGTTTATGGCTTTAAATAAATGAATGAACGCCATACTGCCAATGTAACGCTCAAACTGGCTCACTTTAAAAAAGGGCCTATCTTCGCCCGGCGAAGACACTTCTAACTGATAGTTACCTTGAATCGGGTCTTCGACATCCAGAACGCCACTGATTTGATGACTGACTTTAGAGCAGTCCTCAACCAGGATTCCATTATCACTATCGATATAGATTCTTAACAGACCATGTTTAGGATGTGGATTATATTCAATGCCGACGCATTCATAACCTAAACCTTCAACAATTGGCTCAATCAGATTAACCAAATGCTCAGGAGCCTGTTTCATTTTATCCTCACTTACTTTCGCACAAAAAAAAAGAGCCGACGGCTCTTCCATTAATAACCAACTAAGAGCTTTTAAATAACCAAAGCCCAGAAAATAAAAAACCCCAAAACGGGGTTCTCTACAACCAATCCTTACGTTGCACTAACTCCTGCATCCATGCAGTTTTATATATGGTAGCGGGGGCAGGATTTGAACCTACGACCTTCGGGTTATGAGCCCGACGAGCTACCAAGCTGCTCCACCCCGCGATTGATTTGGGCTATTATAGAGCATTCCCTTTATTTGGCAAGCTCTATTTCAATATCCATGCCCAACACAGTCATTTTCTCATGCCCATAAGCTTCCAAGGCGTCAATAAGCGGTGTATCGACAGTGGCATCGGCACGCATTTTTACCAAGCGACCAAAATAATCATCCAGCACAATGCCGCCTCCCGCCTGACGACCCAGCAATCGATTTCGGCAAAATCCGTACCATTTTAACAACTCCTCGGCAGCCAATGTTTCCGGATAATTTCGGGCGCGGTATCTAAACAGCATGTCCGGCAGACGGCTATCGGAAAATTTAATGGAAGATGCGGCTAATTGCTCAGGCGGCATAGCCTGTATCTTATTCATCTGTTTTTTGTCGCTGTCCGAAAAAAATCCGCCGCTATAAATAGCCAAATCAGGATCGCACTCTTGTTCGCCGCAGAACTGAGCGCTAAACACCTCCGCCAATTTTTCAGCCAAACCTTTGGCCGCTTTAATTTTATTGATGTTGACCAAACAGAGCGCCAAATCTATTTCCAGGCGCTGCGCATCTTCCGGCCTAATCACAGAAATGGGCGCTAAAACTGGACATTTATTGATATGCACAGTTTTTAATGGGATTCTTGCCATGCCTTCCGGCAGGTCGGCAGTCGCGGTAAAAATCCGTTGACGAATGTCTTCGACCGATAAATTAAGCATAGGCTCGGGATCAACCGACAGATCATAAACAACCACGCCGTTGGTATTAGTTGGATGTTTACACACAGGCAACACTACCGCAAGACAGTTTTTAGCCGCCAGGTATTTGCCCGAAATATGCACCACCGGTTTAAAACTACCCAGCTGCAGCAGTTTAAGCGCCTCAGCTTTGACACGATGCTGCAACAAAAATTGATAGAGTTTGGGTTGGGCTTGCTTAACCAACTTGGCAATTGCCAACGTGGCATAAACATCGGACAGCGCATCATGCGCCGCATCGTGGCTTATATTATTCGCCACCGTGAGCTGATCCAATCTAAAACTGGGCTTACCTTCATCACTGACCGGCCAAACAATGCCTTCCGGGCGCAAGGCTCTAGCCGCTCTAACCACATCAATCAAGTCCCAGCGCGAATTGCCGTTCTGCCACTCCCTCGCATAAGGATCGTAAAAATTGCGGTACAAACAATTGCGGGTCACTTCATCATCAAAACGAAGACTGTTATAACCCAGCGTACAGGTATTCGGCTGGGCTAATTGAGCGTGAATCTGACGAATAAACTCCGCCTCACAAACACCTTTTTGCTCAGCCAGTTGCGGCGTAATGCCGGTGATTAAACACGCATCCGGATGAGGCAAGCAATCCAAAGCCGGCTTGCAATAAATAACCAGCGGCTCATCTACAATATTAAAATCAACATCAGTGCGCAGACCGGCAAACTGCACCGGCCGATCTCGTTGAGGATCAATGCCGAAGGTTTCGTAATCGTGCCAATAAAAGGTTTGCATATATTTAGGCCATTAGACGCCTACACTGCTCAATTATGTACAGCCAAAGCTCTTAATACATCGGTGCGGCTCACAATCCCGACCAATTCATTATCCTGAAATACAGGAAAACTCCTGACCGTAGTCTGCTCAAACTTTTCTGCCAAATCGACAATACTGGATTCAGCGTCAACACTAATAATATCTGTACTCATATAATCGCCGACTTTGCCACTCATGCTCTGGTTGTAAACTGTTTCCAGCACAATCCGCATCACATCTTTTTCGGAAAACATACCCAATAAGTGGCCGCGCTGATCGACAACAGGCGCACCGGTGATTTTATGATCCAGCAATTGTTTGACAGCGTCGACCACATTGGTATCCTCGGTTAACAGCACCAATCTTTTCGACATGTAATCTGCGATAGCAATTTTCGCTAACATAATGAACTCCTGCGTTATTTATTATTGTAATAATCCTAAGCTACGATCCTTGATGCAAGCGAGCTTCAGCTTCCAACTTCTTTCTTTTATCACATTTTTCCACACAAACACAATCCGCGTTATTCGCGGCACCGCCACATGATCCCTTAATGGCGCGTCTGCCAAAAATAACACCTACGGCCATAATGGCAATGACAAAAGCCATAAACACAAAGGTCACTAGAAAATAAACCATAGCCTCACCCTCTATTGTTAAAACTGACAATAAAAAAACGAGGAACCGGGTTTAACCGCGCTCCTCGTTATCGTTGCTGCTTGCTCTTTTATTCTTCTAAAAAAAGGATAAAACAGCAACATTACTTATCCGCCAAAATCATCCAGGAAGATATTTTCCGGCTCGACGCCGTTATCCAGCAACATTTTAATCACCGCCGAGTTCATCATTGGCGGCCCGCACATGTAGAATTCACAATCTTCAGGAGCCGGATGATTCTTAATGTATTCTTCAAATAATACATTGTGAATAAAGCCGGTATAGCCTGTCCAATTATCTTCCGGTAACGGATCTGACAATGCCACATGCCATTCAAAATTGTCATTTTCTTTAGCCAGCATATCGAAATCTTCCACATAGAACATTTCGCGTTTGCTACGCGCACCATACCAAAAGCTCATTTTACGCTTGGATTTCAGCCTGCGTAATTGATCGAAGATATGTGAACGCATCGGCGCCATACCCGCACCGCCGCCGACAAAGACCATTTCATTTTGCGTGTCTTTGGCGAAAAATTCACCATAAGGCCCGGAAACAATACATTTATCGCCGGGTTTCAGGTTAAAGATAAAAGAAGACATAATGCCGGGCGGTACGCTATCCGGCGCGCCCGGAGGCGGCGTCGCAATACGCACGTTCAACATGATTTCTTTTTCTTCAGGATAACTTGCCATCGAATAAGCGCGTAAGGTAGGCTCTTTGACATCAGACACAAAACGCCACAAATTGAACTTATCCCAATCATCGCGGAAACGTTCTTCGACATTGAAATCACTGTATTCAGCGACGTAGGCAGGGCATTCAATCTGAATGTAGCCGCCGGCGCGATAGTTAATTTCTTCGCCTTCAGGCAATTGCAGCACCAGCTCCTTAATAAAGGTCGCCACGTTGTGATTCGATTTAACCGTACATTCCCATTTTTTAACGCCGAAGACATCGTCTTCAACTTCAATGCTCATGTTATGTTTAACCGAAACCTGGCAAGAAAGGCGCTCGCCTTCAGCCGCTTCACGTTTGGTGATATGGCTCAACTCAGTCGGTAAAATTTCGCCGCCGCCTGAATGCACCTTCACCTTGCATTGACCGCAAGTACCGCCGCCGCCGCAAGCCGAGGAAACGAACAAGCCGTTATCAGCCAGCGCCGTTAATAGCTTAGAACCCGCAGGCACATGAATTTTCTTTTCATCATTGATCAGGATTTCAACATCGCCTTCCGCGACCAATTTGCTTTTTGCACCAATAATCACAAACACCAGCGCAATGACAAAAGCCGTAAAAATAATAATCCCTAATAGAATTTCCAGCATTACACACCCTTCTTAAAGTTGGATTCCAGAGAAAGCCATGAAGCCAAGCGACATCAGACCCGCAGTAATAAAAGTAATGCCCAGACCTTGCAAACCGGCGGGAATATCACTGTATTTAAGTTTTTCGCGCACACCCGCCATGACCGTAATCGCCAATGCCCAACCCAGACCGCTGCCGACACCGTAAGTGACGCTTTCGCCAAAATTATAGTCACGCTCAATCATGAACAAACTGCCGCCAAGAATCGCGCAGTTCACCGTAATCAACGGCAAAAACACGCCTAAGGCGTGATACAAGGCCGGAAAGAATTTATCTAAAATCATTTCCAGAATTTGCACCAACGCGGCAATCATGCCGATACAGCTTAACAACGCTAAAAAGCTTAAATCGACACCGGTGATGCCCATCCAGGATAACGCATCTTCTTTTAACAAGGCATGGTAAACAAGATTATTGGCCGGCACGGTAATCGCCTGCACCACCATCACCGCAACACCTAAACCCATCGCAGTCGAGATTTTCTTGGAAACCGCGATGAACGTACACATGCCCAAAAAGAAGGACAGCGCCAGATTTTCAATAAAAACGGCCTTAACAAATAAACTGATATAAGCTTCCATTAGTGATGCCCTCCTTCACCATGAGCAATCGACATAATTTTGAACTCTACTTTTTCAACTTGATTAGGCTTCCACTGACGCACAGACCAGATAATCAAACCGATAATAAAGAACGCACTTGGCGGCAATAACATTAAGCCATTAGGATCATACCAGCCGCCATCTTTGGTCAGTTTGAAGACTTCAATGCCCAATAATTTACCTGAACCCAACGTCTCTCTAAAAAACGCCACGATAATCAAGATCAAGCTGTAGCCCAAACCATTACCGATACCGTCCATGAAACTTTCTAAAGGCGGATTTTTCATCGCATAGCCTTCAGCACGGCCCATTACGATACAGTTGGTAATGATCAAACCGACGAAAACCGACAATTGCTTACTGACATCATAAGCAAAAGCTTTCAACAACTGATCGACCACAATAACCAGCGACGCAATAATGGTCATCTGCACGATAATCCGAATACTGCTGGGAATATGGTTGCGGATCGCGCTGATGGCGGCACTGGAAAATGCCGTTACCAAGGTCAACGCCAGCGCCATAATCAGCGAGGTCGACATTTGCGAAGTGACCGCCAATGCCGAACAAATACCCAAAACTTGCAACGTAATGGGATTGTCATTGACCAGCGGCGCCGTTAATACCTTTTTTGTTTCATCATTTAAAATGTCACTCATGACTGAGCTCCTTTAACCGTTCTGACTTTAGCTAAATACGGGGCGAAACCTTCCTTACTCATCCAATATCTGACCAGATTGGTCACACCGGTACTGGTTAAGGTAGCGCCGGCAAGACCGTCGACTTGATACTGAGAACCCGGCTTGGCACTATCAACCACGCCTTTAATCAAACTCAATGCCGGTTCTTCGCTCAATGCAGCCTGCTCAGTTTCGGTATAGATTTTCTTGCCTTTCCATAACGCGCGCCAAGTAGGATTAACCACTTCACCGCCTAACCCCGGTGTTTCCGCTTGATCATAAAAGTTGATGCTTTGTACGGTTTGCCCGTCTGGATCGACCGACAAAAAGCCGTACAACGTTGACCATAAACCGTAACCATTGACCGGCAGAATAATCGACTTAATCACACCGTCTTCTTTAACCAAAAAGACTTTGGCGTATTTAGCCTTAAAGCGAATATGAGCAATATCCTTATCTTTTGGGATAGTCACACTTAAAGCCGGATCTTTCGCCGCTTTACGTTGATCATATTCATCAGCATTCATATCTTCAACATAATCGCCGGTTTCCAGATTGACGATTTTGGCTTCAATCTTTTCGCTAAAAGCTTGGTCAATATTGCTGCCTGCTTCGAGCAAACCGGCCACATCAAGAATATTCTGCTTCATGTCCAGTTCTTTGTTATGAACCTGAAACGGCTTTAACGCCACCGCAGAAAATGAAACCAGAACTGCACACACCAAACACAGAGCAACCGCAATGGCGATGGTTTTTTCTAAGCTATCATTAGTCAAAGCCAGGATTTTATCCCGGTAAACTTTAAACTTTTGGTAACGCTCGCACTTATCCAAGGCGACGCAAATTTTATTGAATTGTTCGCATTTAAGCATGACGTTTCATCCTTCTTCTGATATTGGCCTGAATGACAAAATAATCAATCGTAGGCGCGAACATGTTGGAAAACAGAATGGCCAGCATAATACCCTCGGGGAATGCCGGATTCACAACCCTGATTAACACGGTCATACCGCCGACTAAAGCGCCGAACACCCAGCGACCGGTATCGGTCATCGCCGCACTGACGGGGTCGGTGGCCATATAAACCATACCGAAAGCAAAACCGCCCATAGTCAAATGCCAGTACCACGGCAATGCAAACATGTGGTTAGTGTCGCTGCCGATTACATTAAACAGCAATGAAGTCAATACCATACCGGCAAATACGCCGCCCATGACGCGGTAAGACGCCACCTTGGTATAGAGCAGAAAAGCCGCGCCGATTAAAATCGCCAGCGTCGAAGTTTCGCCCAAACAGCCCGGCTCAAAACCGAAAAAGCTTTGCATCCAGCTGTAATTGGCTGAATAAACCGCCTCAAGACCGCCCGCTGCCGCCAAACCTAACGGCGTCGCTGCGGTATAACCATCAACCGCAACCCAAACCGAATCGCCGGAAATGGATGCAGGATAAGCGAAATATAAAAACGCCCGTCCAGTCAATGCAGGGTTCAAGAAGTTTTTACCGGTGCCGCCGAACACTTCTTTGCCGATAACGATACCGAAAGAAATACCCAAAGCCACCTGCCATAAAGGCATATCGGGCGGCATAATCAATGTGTACAACATTGACGACACCAAAAAGCCTTCATTGACTTCATGGCCGCGAACGGTTGCGAACAACACTTCCCACACGCCGCCGACAGCCAGCGTGACAATATAAATGGGCAGGAAATACAGAGCACCATGAACCAGATTAGAAAACGGGTTCATCGTGCTGTAGCCGAAAATCATCATCGGGATACTGCGCCAGTTCTGGGCTTTGTCCAGCCCCATCGCTTCCAAGGCTAAATTGGCTTGATAGCCGGTGTTATACCAAGCCATCAAAATGCAAAAAAACGTCGCGATCACCACAAAAGTCATGGTGCGCTTCAAATCATTGCCGTCGCGAACATGTGTGGTGCCACGCGTGACGTCAGCCGGGGTATAAATAAAAGTATCGACCATCTCATAGAGACCGTAATACTTTTCGAACCGCCCACCTTTGGTGAAATTCGGTTCTATGCTGTCTAAAATATCTCTAGGCGACATTATCCTTCCTTCTCAATTTTAGTTAAATTCGCTCTTAAAACAGGCGCGAAATCGTGTTTGCCGGGATCGACAAAGGTAAACAAGGACACATCTTCCTCATCCAATTCCAAACAGCCTAATAATTGAGCCTGATCCGAATCACCGACCACCAGCGCTTTCAACAAAGGTGTCGCCAAAATATCCAACGGCATCACGGCTTCATAAATACCCACCGGCACAATCGCCCGGTTGCTGCCGTTTTTATCAGTGGTTAAGGGGAATTTGCGGTCTAGTTTGCGGTCAACGCTAGATGTATAGACATTCAGCGCCGAATATTTGTTTTTACCCGGCACAATCCAGCCGAACAATTCACGCGCCCGGCCTTCTTGCAAGACTGAAATTTGTGTATTGTAACAGCCCAAAAAGGCCGCCCAATCTGCCGCCAAATGGCCATACAGCACCGATCCTGCAACCACCCGATTTTCGACCTCGGCCAATTCACCGGCGACCAAATCATCAGTATTAGCGCCAACACGAGTGCGCACCAGACGCGGTTTATTAACCGTAGGCCCAGCCAAAGACACCACGCGCTCGACATTAAGTTTGCCGGTGGTAAACAACGCGCCAATGGCGATCACCGCCTGATAATCCAGATGCCAAACGAATTTATCGATATTGACCGGATCAAGCAGATGAATGTGAGTGCTGGGCAAACCGGCAGGATGCGGGCCGGCAAATTCAGCGACTTTAACCGGCGCATTACCGATTGCAATATCCGCACCTGACGCCTTACAGACATAGGTAAGGCCGTCGGTCAGTTTGGCAATGACAGTCAAACCATTAACAAAATCTTCGCTGCGTTCTTTGATAATAACCGCAGGATTAGCCGCTAACGGACTGGTATCGATGGCAGTGACAAAAATAGAATGAGGCTTGCTGTCTACGCTAGGAATTTTGCCGTAAGGGCGCGTGCGCAGCGTCGTCCATAAACCGGACGCCAGCAGATTTTCCTTGACTTGCTCAGCCGATACATCGCTTAATCCGGCCACACTGTATTTTGCAAAAGACTCCTGCGCCGCGCCTTTCAGCTCGACCACAACAGACTGCAAAGCACGCTTGGCACCACGATTAACCGACTTAACCACACCCGCGCCGGGTGAAGTAAAGACAACGCCAGGATTTTTCTTATCGGCAAAAAGCACTTGGCCCAATTTGACCGTATCACCTTCCGCGACCATCATCGTAGGCTTCATGCCTACATAATCCATTCCCAGAATAGCAACGGATTTAACCTTGTTGCCATCCTCAATAACCTGTTCGGGCTCTCCGGTAATCGGTAGATCCAAACCTTTTTTTATAAAAAATTGCATAGTGTGGGCCTGCTCTCCAAATCAAGTTGCGGCGGAACTATCCTTTCATTTCAAATGTAAATAAAACAAGAGGCACATTAAGACGTAAAACAGCGGCATTAAACCACAAAAACAGGCCGTTCTCAACATCGGCAAGGCCGACAGAAAATCACCACTCTTTAGCGCGGAACGGCTGCTGATTACGCAATTCCAAATGATCGCCGTTCTGACCAATAACATACAAACCACGACGTATCGCATACAGCGCCACATGTTCAGGAATAACCATGCCGGCAACCGCACCCAAAATCCGGCTATCCTTGTAGCGCGGCAACACCCGCTTCATCTTTGCCAACCGGGCCTCATGCTCATTGACATCATCGACGCTCAAATTGCTTTTGCACTCAATCGCCACGACGTCCTTATCATTCACCACCAACAAATCCAGCTCTAAACTTTCGCCCCCGCGCGTTACGATAATATTTTGCTGCACCTCATGCACATCAATGCCGCACTCGCGGAATAAGCGTACCGCAGCAGGACGCACCGCTTCTTCAACGAAATCGATCAGACGGTTACCCAACTTACTCAAATTGGTGCTGACTACCTTGATAGCGAGGTCGGTTTCTTTATAATTCCTTAACAATACGAATCTGTTTCCTGAAATTTACGGTCTTTTTCTTGAAACAAGCGCAAAATGTCGCCTAAAGTAGGTGCGGGTATTGCAGTTGACATGGCAAAGCTCCTATGCGTTTTAGTGAATACTTTCAAGTTTTCTTCGTTTCCACCCGACGCATGGGAACAAGAGAAAAATGTAGAATAGTTTTAAGTGGCTTGCTCTTGACATCCTCCCCCAGCTAAAGCAAGGGGATTCCTGATTGCTCAGGAGTGGGATTGTATCGCTACTGCCCACTAGTTTCTGCTGCTGGCGACATTGTTGCATCGCTCACTTCACAGACTAGCCCCGTCTGTCCGACGGTTGGTTTCCTGCTAAAAGCACATGGCCTTTAGCCAGCACATTGATTGCGCCAACCAGGTCGGCGTTTTCACTAAAGCCGCATTCGACACAAACAAATTCAGCTTGCGTCAGTCGGTTTTCTTTCGCTACATGGCGACAGCTCGGACAGGTCTGACTGGTATGGTGTGCCGGTACTCTCAGCACAATGCCATTGTTCCAGTTTTGCTTGTAGTCCAGCATCGTTGCAAACATGCTCCAGCCTTGGTCTAAGATGGACTTATTCAAGCCTGACTTTTGCGCTACGTTCTTGCCGTGCTTTTCGCTATTTCCTTTAGCGGATTTGCTCATATTCTTTACCCGTAAATCCTCAATGACGATAATCGCTTGGCTTTCGCTGATTTCAGTTGAGACTTTGTGCAGGTAATCTTTACGCGCATTGCCAATATCCTCATGGCATTGGGTAATCTTTGCTTTTACTTTTTTCCAGTTCGCCGAGAACTTCTTTTTGTGTTTAAGTTGGCGCTGTAATTTTGCTAATTTATCGGCCTTGGATTTGAAGCTGTTTAATGGGGCATAGACAGTGCCATCCGATAACGTGGCAAATTGCTTAATGCCCATATCGATGCCGACGATGGACGTTGATTGATGCGGCAACAGTTCGGCTTCGTACTCGGTTTGAATGGCAACGTACCAATATTTGCCTTTGCGACTGACGGTGATGTTCTTGGCTTCACCGACAATCTTGCGGCTGTTGCGGTAACTGACCCAGCCTATTTTGGGCAGAAACACTTTATTTTTCTGCTGGTTTATTTTGAATCCTTGCGGATAACGGAAGCTATCGCGCTGGCCTTTTTTCTTAAACTTCGGGATGCGCTTTAACGGTTGGTTCTTGTCGAACGCATCTTTAAAGGCTTTTTCAAGGTCACTGAGTTTTTGCTGTATGACTTGCGCCGGCAGTTCCTTTAAAAAACCGTATTCGTCGGATTGTTTCCACAAAGTCGACCAGAAGTTCAGCTCCTGATACCACATTAACGGCGCTTTTTGCTCCAGCCGGTCAAGATTTAACGCCAGCGTTTTATTCCAGACAAAGCGGCTTCCACCGGCAAAGTTAGCGAGTTGTTGGCTAACTTCGGGTGTCACTTTGAGCTTAAATTTAAAGGCTTTGCGAATGGTCTTGTTCATGGTGCTATACTAGCATAATTTTTAATTGGTCTATGGAAAATAATCAAGACATTCGGCACGGTAGACACTGTGTTTTTAATCTTCATGTTCACTTGGTCTTTGTCACCAAATACCGCCGTGGCGTCTTCACCCAAAGCGTGATTGATGACCTGCGTGGCATCTTCACCCAGGTTTGTGCCGACTTTGAAGCGGAATTAATTGAATTTGACGGCGAGGACGACCATGTCCATCTGTTGGTGAACTACCCGCCAAAGATTTCAATATCGTCGCTGGTGAACAGTCTTAAGGGCGTCTCAAGCCGAATGATCCGCAAGAAGGATTACCCTGAAATTAAAAAGAAATTGTGGGGCGGCGCATTATGGTCGCCCAGTTACTTTGCCGGGAGTTGCGGCGGTGCGCCTATAGCCATTATTCGGCAATACATCGAACAACAAAGAACGCCAAAATAGATTGTTTTGCGAATTGAGCCGCTTACATCCCCGCCCTGAACGGCGAGGTTTTACGCTACTCGTGGATAAATAAAACGCTCTTTATTTATTTATGTATGTCTCTTGCTGAAATTGCGCGAATATCTTTATTATTACTGCGCAATGTAAAGGTAATATACGTTGAATAGTTAAGTTTTCGGTTTTGTCATTCACCGACTAAAGCACATGGCAAACTCTCCACAACACAGCCGTTCCCCCACACACAGAGCCGCCAATGACCCCGCATAAAACCGAATCCAGTCATCCTCAACAAGACAAGGGCTTCCCCATTGTCGGCCTGGGCGCTTCTGCCGGCGGGCTTGAAGCCTTCGAGCAGTTTTTTCGCCATACGCCTGCCGATAGCGGCATGGCTTTCGTGCTGGTCTCGCATCTTGACCCCAGCCATGCCAGCATCCTCACCGAAATTGTGCAACGCACTACGTCCATGCCGGTGGTTGAGGCGGAAGACCAAATACCGGTTATACCCAACCACGTCTACGTGATTCCACCCAACCGGGACATGACCATTTTCGATTCCACTTTACAATTGAGCGTACCGACCCTAGCCCACGGCCTGCGTATGCCGATTGACGGCTTTCTGCGCTCGCTGGCGGAAGATCAAGCCGAAAAAGCCATCGGCATTATTCTGTCCGGAACCGGCACCGACGGCACCTTAGGCTTGCGTGCCATCCTCGGTGTCGGCGGCATCACCTTGGCACAGGAACCGTCCACCGCGCGCTTCAACGGTATGCCGGTCAGCGCCATACAGTCCGGCTATGCCACCTATATTTTACCGGTGGAAGCCATGCCGGAAGCGCTGCTGTCCGGCATACAGACACTGGATCTGCTGCAAAAAAAACAGCCGCCAGCCATTGCCTTAAGCGGCATTAACCGAGTGCTGATGCAATTGCGCAGCAGCACCGGCCACGATTTTTCGCTGTATAAAAAAAGCACCATCACCCGCCGCATTCAGCGCCGGATGTCGCAAAACAACATTGACGACCCGGAAAACTATGCCCGCTTCCTGCTGGAACACCCGCCCGAGCTATCCGCGCTGTTTAAAGAACTGCTGATCAATGTCACCAACTTCTTCCGCGACCCGGATGCATTCGTGGCGCTAAAACAGGATATTCTGCCGGTGCTGCTCAAAGATAAACCGAGTGATTACATTTTTCGTGCCTGGGTGGCGGGGTGTGCGACCGGCGAAGAAGCCTATTCGATCGCCATGATATTGCGCGAAGTCATGGATGAAAGCCACTGTGAATTGAAAGTGCAGCTGTACAGCACCGACCTTGCCGAAGACATCATCAGCCGCGCACGCGCCGGTTTCTATCCGCCCAATATCGCCCAAGACGTCACCCCCGAGCGCTTGCGCCGCTTCTTCATCAAAGAGGACGGCGGCTATCGAGTGAAAAAGGAAATCCGCGAAATGGTGGTCTTCGCCGTGCAGAATGTGATCAAAGATCCGCCGTTTACCAAACTCGACCTACTCAGCTGCCGTAACCTGATGATTTATTTAGAGCCGGAACTGCAAAACCGGCTAATCCCGACTTTTCACTACGCGCTCAAACCGGACGGCGTGTTATTTCTATCGCCCTCAGAAGGCATCGGCAACCATACCGAGCTGTTTACGCCGCTGAACCGCAAATGGAAGTTTTACAGAGCCATTCCCACGCCCGCCTCTATCCGCACCCTGCTGATCAGCAACCTGAACTGGACGGCAGAACCGGTACGCAAGACGCCGGAAGAGATCATCAAAGCCGCGCGGGAAATCAACCTGGCCGATCTAACCCGGCGCATGCTGCTGCAATTCTACGCGCCCGCCTCGGCAGTAACCGATCTTAAAGGCAATATTCTCTATATCTACGGCGAGACCGGCAAATACCTGCGCCCTGCCCCCGGACATGCCTCACTCAATATCAACGAGATGGCACGGGAAGGCCTGCAACTGGCTCTGCGCGCCGCCATCCAAGCCGCCAACCAAGGCGGCACAACGCTAAGCCAGGAACTGTCAGTCAAGACCAACGGCGATTTTCACCCCGTCATGCTCCACGCAAGGCCGCTGGCCAATCCAAATGACAGTCAAAACCTGCTGCTGTTCAGCTTTCAGGACATCAGCACGCCAACCGCCCCAAAACCGCCACGCAGCAAACGCTTACCCAAACCCAATAACCAGCACCATATCGAAGAGCTGGAACGCGAGCTGGCTTATACCCGCGAAAACCTCCAAGCCACTATTGAGGAACAGTACGCCTCCAACGAGGAACTAAAATGCACCAACGAAGAAATGCAATCCACCAACGAGGAACTGCAATCCACTAACGAAGAACTGGAAACCTCGAAAGAGGAGCTGCAATCGATCAATGAAGAACTGGTTACGGTCAATTCGGAACTGCAGGCCAAAATTACCCAACTGGCCGACATGCAAAACGACATGAAAAACCTGCTCGACAACATGCAGGTCGGCACCATTTTTCTCGACAAAAACTTGATCATCCGCCGTTTCACCCGCGATGCAACGCAAATGTATCGACTGGTTGCATCGGACATAGGCCGCTCACTGAGCGACATCAAATCAGAATTGGAAGGCGAAGATTTGCTCAACGACGCCCATAGCGTACTGGAGAATCTGATACCGATAGAACGCGAAGTCAAAACGACAAAAGGTGACTGGTATCTGGCGCGCATACAAGCCTACCGGACGCTGGAAAACATGATAGACGGCATCGTGTTGACCTTCACCAACATCACTGAACGCACCAAGGCCATTGCGACAGAGGACGCAAAATTACTCGCCGAAGGCATCGTCAATACCGTGCGCGAACCGCTGATTGTGCTCGATGAGCGCATGGCTGTTGTCACCGCCAGTCGCTCGTTTTACCACAGCTTTCAAGTCAACGCAGAAGAGACCGTAGGGCGGCTTATTTATGATCTTGGCGATGGACAATGGAACATACCCACCTTGCGCGAATTGCTCGAATCGGTGCTCTTACATAACCAGGCTTTTGATAATTATTTAGTGGAACATTATTTTCCGCACATCGGTCAGCACAAAATACTACTCAACGCCCGCCGCATCGTCGGCAAAATCGGCGAACCAAAAATGATTTTGCTGGCGATGGATACTATTGCGAATGAAGGTGGCAAATCAAAATAGCAGCGCGGGCTAAGCTACAGGTCATTTAGAGCGCTTGGTGGTATTGAAGACGAAAGAGGCCACAACACCGCGATGATCAAATTTAATCACCAAATCTTCGGTGCTGCCATCGCTAAACAGGCTGTAATAATAATTGCCGTAAGTCCATGTTTTCATGCCATTATCAAGGCCGGTTCGCCAAGGCGAGCCAAACGTCGTGTAAATATCGTTCTGCGTAGTTTCACCTATCTTAATGGTTGATACCTGGCCTGCCGGGAATTCATGACCGACCGTAGCGCATCCTGAAGTCAGCAGAAATATCAGCATCGCCCAACAGCCTAAAGTAACTCGCAGCCGTCCGGCAACGCGGTGTGAACAAGAATTAATTTTCATTTTATCTACCTGTGTGGGTTTAAAAAACGCCCATGATATGAGGTAACCGCTTAGCTGCAAAATGATTTGCAGCGCTTGGTGTGTTTCGCGGGCAATCGTTTGGGCCGATTCGTTGCAAAAATTCGCCTGATCAGCTCAATGCTGAATAAATCCCAAGCAAATCTGGCATTAAACGCCTGTTCAAATTAAAATGACCGGCTTTATTTGTTGAGCGTATTCAATAGACTTGGCCTGCCCCAACCCTGACGGACTTTTAATGACTGATTATAAACTGACCCACCTCAAACAACTGGAAGCTGAAAGCATTCATATTATCCGCGAAGTTGCCGCCGAATTTGAACGCCCGGTGATGTTGTATTCCGTCGGCAAAGACTCCGCCGTGATGCTGCATTTGACCATGAAAGCCTTTTATCCCGGCAAGCCGCCATTTCCGCTGCTGCATGTCGACACCACCTGGAAATTCAAAGAAATGATCCAATTTCGCGACCAACTGGTCAAGCAATTGGGGCTTGAGTTGCTGGTGCATATCAACCAGGACGGCGTCGCCCAAGGCATTGGCCCGTTTACCCACGGCAGCAAAAAACACACCGACGTGATGAAAACCGACGGCCTGAAACAAGCGCTGGATAAACACCAATTCGATGCCGCCTTCGGTGGCGCACGGCGCGATGAAGAAAAATCGCGCGCCAAAGAACGGGTGTATTCATTCCGCGACAAGAACCATCGCTGGGACCCCAAAAACCAGCGCCCGGAATTATGGAACATCTACAACGGCAAAATCGACAAAGGCGAAAGCATCCGCGTGTTCCCGCTGTCGAACTGGACTGAGCTGGACATCTGGCAATACATCCATCTGGAAAACATCCCCATCGTGCCGCTGTATTTCGCCAAAGAACGCCCGGTAGTTGAACGCGACGGCATGTTAATCATGGTTGACGACGAGCGTATGCCGATTGGTCCCGACGAAAAAGTGGAAATGAAAATGGTGCGATTCCGCACCTTGGGTTGTTATCCGCTGACCGGCGCGGTTGAATCAACCGCCACCACGCTGCCGGAAATTATCCAAGAAATGCTGTTGACTACGACATCTGAGCGGCAGGGGCGACTGATAGACCATGACCAATCCGGTTCTATGGAACAGAAAAAACGCGAAGGTTATTTTTAACACCATGTTAAAAACGATCAAACTAACTAACTTATTGTCCTTTGGTGCGACAACTGAGATTAGCTTTAATAAGGGTTTAAATGTACTGATTGGTGCAAATGGTTCTGGTAAATCTAATTTAATTGAAGCGATTAGTTTATTGCAGGCTATGCCTAAGGATTTAGGTAAAGTAATACGTGATGGCGGCGGTATTGAAGAATGGTTATGGAAAGGTGAAAAGAATCATTCTGTTAGAATAGAAGCGATTATCGAAAATCCCTATGATTGTCACGAACCTGAATATATTGAAAACTCAATTGTGTACAGCATTAGAGAGCCAATTGAGCATACCTTAGAATTTCGTGCGATGGATTATCGCATAGAAGTTATCAGAGAATATATTAGGGAGATTGTAGGAACAGAATACGGAACTAACAAAAAATTTTTCAATTATTATTACCGATTAAAGAATAATGCACGGGACGCAGTTATTAATCAAGGAGTAGATAATCGAAGGGAATTAGATTGGGAAAATATTGAAACTAATCAATCAATTCTGGCGCAACGCCAAGACCGTGATGCTTATCCAGAGATGGCTTATTTGAGTAATTATTATGAAAAAATACGGCTTTATCGGGAATGGCAATTTGGGCGTAGTGCAGCACCAAGAAATTTACAACGAGCCGATTTACCTAATGATTTTTTAGAAGAAAATACCAGTAATTTAGGGTTAATTCTAAATAGTTTTCGCCGCAATAGTGAAGTAAAAAGAAAACTATTAGACGCATTAAAACTATTTAATGAAAGTATTTATGATTTTGATGTCATTATTCAAGGTGGATATATACAAGTCTTTTTTGAAGAAAATAGTTTTAGTATTCCTGCTTCCCGATTATCAGACGGCACATTACGTTATCTTTCGTTATTAGCAATTTTATTACACCCAAATCCACCCCCCTTAATTTGTATAGAAGAACCAGAATTAGGTTTGCATCCTGATGTGTTGCCGACCTTAATCGATTTATTGAAAAAAGCCGCACAAAAAACCCAAATCATTATTACCACGCATTCGGCTGATTTAATTGATGATTTAACCGATATGCCGGAAGCGGTATTGGTATTTGATAAAGCCCAAGGCTCAACGACCGTTAATCGCTTGGATAGGGCTGAATTGAGCGATTGGTTAAAAGATTATAGATTAGGGCAGTTATGGCGTAGAGGCGAGCTCGGCGGTAATAGATGGTAAAAATTACAATCTATGTTGAGGGCGGCGGTGATACCAATACTTTAAGAACGAAATGTCGGCAAGGGTTTAGCGAGTTTTTTAAAAAGTTAAACTTTAAACCCAAAATTATTGCTTGCGGAAGCCGTCAAAATGCCTACGATAGTTTTTGTATTGGCTTGAAAAATACCAGGAACAATGAATATTGCTTGTTATTGGTTGATAGCGAAGCCCCTGTTAATAGTCCGAGTGTTTGGCAACACGTCTTTTTACGTGAAGGGGATAAGTGGTCAAAACCAGATAAAGCGACTGAAAAACATTTACATTTTATGGTCGAATGTATGGAAGCTTGGTTTATGGCTGATAAAGAATCGCTTACTCATTATTATGGTCAAGGGTTTAAGAAAAATGCTTTATCAGGCAACTTGAATCCAGAAGATATTTCTAAAAAAATATTAGAAGATACTTTGAAAAAGGCTACTTGTGATACCACTAAGGGCAAATATGACAAAGGCGGACATTCTTTTGAAATTCTGGGAAAAATAGATGCTCATAAAGTTATTGCAAACAGCACTTACGCTAAAAAGCTAGTCGAGGTTCTTAACGACCCAGCAAAATTTCTTACTTTATCCCGTTAATCGCTCTGATTAATATACGTTCAGTTTTTTACAGTTCAGGAAACCCCATGTCCCACCAATCCGATTTAATCAGCACCGATATTGACGCCTATTTGGCGCAACACGAACGCAAGGAATTATTGCGCTTTTTAACCTGCGGCAATGTCGATGACGGCAAAAGCACCTTGATCGGCCGCCTTTTGCACGACTCCAAAATGATCTATGAAGATCAATTGGCTGCCGTGCAGGCTGACAGCGTCAAATCCGGCACCACCGGCGCCGGCAAAATCGACTTGGCGTTGCTGGTCGACGGCCTGCAAGCCGAGCGCGAACAGGGCATCACCATTGACGTGGCGTATCGTTATTTTTCGACCTCGACGCGCAAGTTCATTATTGCCGACACCCCAGGGCACGAACAATACACCCGCAACATGGCTACGGGGGCGTCAACCTGCGATTTGGCGATTATCCTGATCGACGCGCGTTACGGCGTGCAGACCCAAACCAAAAGGCACAGTTTTATCGCCTCGTTGCTGGGCATTCATCATATTATTGTTGCGATCAATAAGATGGATTTGGTTGAGTACAGCGAAGCCACCTTTGAAAAAATCAAACAGGATTACCTAGATTTTACCCAGTCGCTGGCGTTACAGGACATCACCTTTATCCCGATGTCGGCGCTGGACGGCGACAACGTGGTTAATCCCAGCGAGCACATGCCTTGGTTTAGCGGCCAGCCATTAATGGAAGCGCTAAACAGCATAGAAATCGCCAATGACCGCAATTTTGACGATGCGCGTTTTCCGGTGCAATACGTTAACCGCCCCAACCTCGATTTTCGCGGCTTTTGCGGCACGGTGGCATCCGGCATTTTCAAAAAAGGCGACAAGATCACCGCGCTGCCCTCCGGTAAAAGCAGCAAGATCAAAGCTATCGTGACTTACGACGGCGAACTGGAACAGGCTTTCCCGCCGATGGCAGTCACCTTGACGCTGGAAGACGAAATCGACATCAGCCGTGGCGATACCCTTATCGGCAGCGAACAAACCGCGCCCACCGTTTCAGACAAATTCAAAGCCACCATCGTCTGGATGGCCGAAAATGCGCTGACTCCGGGCAAGCAATACATCATCAAACTGGCGACGCGCAGTGTGCCGGGTTCTATCTCTATGATTCACCATAGGATCGATGTCAACACCCTGGAACACCATGACGCCACCGAATTGCATTTGAATGAAATTGGCGCCTGTACGGTTTCAGTCAACGCGCCGGTGGTTTTCGATGCCTATCTGAGCCACAAAGGCACCGGTTCTTTCATTATCATCGACCGCTTGAGCAACAGCACCGTTGGCGCGGGCATGATTACCGGCAGCACCGAAACAGAAGAAAGCCTGCAACCGGTCAGCCCTGAAGAGCGCGCCGCGCGCTTTAGCCAACACCCGACAGCGATTGCCCTGACCGGCCCAGACAGTAAAGACGTTGCTTATCAACTGGAACGAAAACTGTTTGATAACGGTCATGCCGTGACCGTGTTGGAAACCCAAAACACCTCGCTGATTGTCGCGGTCAAAAATGCCGGATTGATTTGTTTATGCGTCAATTACAGCGCTAACTTGGCGGATATTAGTTTCGATACCGATGCCGTCGATGTTGACAGCATTTACAACACGTTGAAAGAGCAAAAGATTATTTATTAGTCGAACTAAAAAGGTAGTCCACGAAAAGCACGACATTTTTATTTTTCGTGCTTTTCGTGCCTTTCGTGGACAATTATTCTTAATAGGCTTATTTACCAAAAAACCCTTCAATCCTGAACCTGGCGTCAAATGAAAACTTCCGAATTCTCCAAAATAAGAGCTTCCGGCGTGGGCTATTTGATTAATAGCATACAAACCTTGTTTGTCGGCTTGTTAAGAATATGGACGATACCGATTGTGTTGATGTTGAGCGTCGCATCAGGTTTCACCACCTATTACGGCTTATCCCATTTCATCACACCGTGGATTGCACTGGTCATCACTGTTGCCATTCAGTCGATTGTGGTCATTTGTTCGCTGGAAATCGCCGGTATGCATTGGCGCGCCAACCGCCTACGCTATTTTTCCGTGGTCTGTTCGCTGTTCATTGCGCTGATGGCATCGGTGTCATTTTCTTATTTCAAGTTTTATGAAATTTCCGAGCAGGACACGCTGCACATCAACCGACTGAACCAAATCAGAACCGAGGTAAAGTCTTATGTAGACCAGGTCTTGGCGATTAAAAGCGAAGTTTTAAAACAACAACATGCCGAGTTGGAAAAAGCAGCGCTGGAAGTGTCGCAGGCCTATTTCGGCACCCATGCGCAAATCATTGAAGGCTACAAACACCAAGTCGGCGAAGGGCCGTTCTGGAAACATTACAACCAGATGTATCAGGAGAAAAAACAGCAGCAAACGCAATTCGATCATGACTTTGCCGAGCTGGACAAGGATGTGCAAAAGCTGCAAGCCAGCATCAATGATCTCGATGTCGCGGTCAATATTGAAGCCGCCTATGCGGCAATGCTGGAAAACTTCCAGGCTGTGCAATTGAAGATAAATTTGCTATCCGGCCCTATTGGGCGTTCGTTGCCGGAAGCACCATTATTAATGACCTACAAACAATTTACCGCCGATGTGCAGCCTTCGGCCGCAATGTGGTCGGATTTTTCCCTGTTCGCCTTTGTCTGTGCCGCGATGGTTGATTTTTTTACCGTGTTGCTGTCCTATCGCCTTGAATTTACCGCGCCCGGCCCGTTGACCAGCGAAGAAGAAAATCTGGTTTTTGAATGTTTAAGGCAGTTCACCGAGTTTCGTATCAATAAAAACAACGAGCTGGAAATGGTCATCGAAAAGACCGAAATTGAGCGCGCCAAACGCTATTCCGACTGGTCGAGAATGTTTGCGGTTGGCTTATTGTTAAGCCGGGGTTTTTTAAGAAAAATAGATGACAGAACGGTGGAATTTGCGCCCAATCTTTACCCCTTGATTGCCGAAAAAATGGGCGACAGAATTAACCTATTAAAAGCCGAAGCAAGCCTTGCCAAACAGGCCGACAGCCATGAATAGCGCCAGAACCGACATTGATAACTGGTTTATTGACGGTGGCTTGGCGCGCGATGATGCCGCGTTCCCGCAGGTGTGGGAGCCGGTTTTTGACGCCGACCGCCACCTCGTCTATACCAAAATCGGCCCTTACTGGCGTTTGTTTTTACGCCCCGAAGGTTTTGTTAAACGCTTTTATCACAAAGTTTATCCGTTGCCGATTGAAAGCTGGCAGCTGGCTCAAAAAATCAGCCTTTATGATGGTTTTTGCAGCATTGACGTGAACCTGGAAATCCGTTTTCAGGCCAGTTTGAAATATGCGCTGAGCAATATGGACATCCTGACAGAACTGAACGCGCATATAAAAAGCACCTATCACGATGTACTGATCAGTTTAATCGACAAGGAGTTGCTTAAATTGGCCGACGGTAGCTGGGTACTAAAAGGCGTCAGCGAGATTGAACAGAAAATCGCGCTGGAGGTCAGTGAGACACTGATCTTGCAAAATATACAATCGCAAACACTCTGCACCTTAAAGCCGGTATTTGCAGAATTCCCCGAGGTGCAGTTGGCGCAGGAACGGGTTTATTTATGCGTACTGAAAAGAAGTTTTGAGTTTAATGAAGCCAAAAGAGAGGAATTATTCCATCAGCAACAAGAGTTTGAAAAACAAGCACTCGAACATAAACAACAGCAACTGGAACACTTCAATCACGAGGCCGAACTCGAACGTTTAAGGCAAGCCCAGGATGCCGAAAACAAACAGCGCTTGCTTGAGGAACAGGAACAGCAGCAGTTGGCACAATTTGACATTGAACAGCGCCTCCATGCCGAAAAGGTCAAACACGAAAACCGCCTAAAAGCCATCAGCCTGGAAGTGGAGCTTGAAGAACAGCAAAAACAAGAAACTCGCCAGCGGCTTGCAGAACAACAAACTCACGCGGAATTATTGGCGCATCAGGCTAAATTAAAAGAAAAAGAACTGGAGGCGGATATTGCCAAACATGAACTCCAGCAGGCGCGCTGGCGGGAATCCAGAGACAAGCTCCATGCCGAACAAGTCGCCTACGAACAGCGGCAAAAACAACTGGAATTCGACGCCGATGTCGAGAACAAAAAGCGCCAGGAACAGCAACGGCTGGACATGCAAAGGGAAAGCTATGACAACAGAAAGGAAGCCGATGTTTATCTGCGCCGTGAAATTGAATTGCTGGAGCTTGAAAAACAGCGTTTAGAGCTGCAATTGTCGATAAAAGACGCCAAAAAAACGGCTCTTCCCGATTGATCTATAGGCAGATATTGAGCGCCGACCTTTGATTAATCAATCAGCATCCGGGTCAGTGGGCTGTCGCTGTCTATTGATGTTTGCCGGTCGATAACGCCGCAATGTTCAATAATTCCGCCTAGTTGTTTGATCTGCTCGGCATGCTGATTGCCAACGTTTTCAATAATCTGCAACATGTCGTCATTTATGCTGTTGATAGCGCTATTTAAGCCTTTGTTTAAGCCTTTTAGCGCGCTTTTTTCCAACGATGGCTTTAATTTTTTCAGGATGAAAAACGGCGTCAGCCAGGTGATGGCGATTAACAGGCTGCTGTGTACCGCAAAATCGACGCCCAAATAATTTACGTTAGATGTGCTGCTTGTGTAATAGCCCATGAAAACCTGATAGCCGACCCAGCAAATGGCGGCAAGCGGGAGGATGATTTCACAAAGACGCATAAACTTTAAAAAACCGCGTTGCAAGGCGTTGCCGGGATTCGCCAAGGCTTGTCTGGCGGCTAATTCGCTTTGTGCCTGGATGATTTTGGGGGCTTTTTCGCGTAACGCGGACAGTTGATTTTTAAGCGGATGAACGGGAAGCCCCAACTGGTCGACATTGCTAACAAATTCATCCAGCGCATCGTCAAAGCGGGCTTCGGCCCAATCGTCCCATAAGCTAGATTTAACGCCGGTTGCTGCGTATTTGGCGGCCGGGTTATGCAATAAATCGGCGGCATGATCGGCATAGTGGCGCGCCAATTGCTGGATAGGCCAGGCAAAACCCTGTTGCAGCACGTCGGCAGTACGCTGCCATTGCTCTTGCCACAAGGTCGGCAATTGTTGAAAAACTGAGGCGGAACCCAATGATTCGCCAATAGTGTGCAGACTTTGTTTGAGTTCGTCTTTTTTGATCTGGCTGCTGCGTTGCTCCAGTTGGCCAATAAGTTGCTCGGTTGCCAACGCGCTAATGGTCGATTCCAATGCGGCAAATTCATCGCTTTGCAGACCTTCGACGCAAGCGGTCTTGAAGATCACCGGATCGGCAAAATCGGCTTTATGCAGTTGCCGCCTGAAATCTTCATATTGCTCGCCCTGCCCTCTATCCCACTGATTCAGCACAAACAACCAGGCATGTTTGCCGCCTTCCGCCAGCAACAAGCGCCAGGCTTTTTCATCCCGGTAGCGTTCGGGACTGACCACATAAATCAGCACATCGATATGCGGCAACCATTCCAACACCTGGTGTTTGTTGCTTTGCTCGGTGCTGTCAAAATCGGGCATGTCAATCCAGATCACATTTTTCCGCGCCGCGTTGTCATGTTCAACGATTTTAATTTGCGCCAGCGGCAGTTGTTCCGGCAAATGCTTTATCGCCACGCTCACATGATGAAATAAGGTGACTTCGCGCGACGTGGGCCGCTCGACGCCGGCTCTGGCGATGGCCTTGCCTGCCAACCGGTTCAGCAAGGTGCTTTTACCCACGCCGGTGCCACCCATGAAGGCGACAATCAGCGGCCTGGAACCGTTATGGTTAAACAAGGTATCCGGTGTTCTGGCATCAATAGCATTTAATGGCTGCGCCGCATCAGCATTAATCCAGCCCGCTGCCTGCGCCTGTTCTGCCCAGTGTTTTGCGGTTGCCAGCAAATTAGAGTAATCGTAAACCATGGCGCTTTTCTGTCAGTTGTAGCTCGGCCGCACGGAGCTGGTCAGGAGAGATATTAAAATGGCCGTTCATCGATAATTGTCCGGGCACTAATAAGAGTTTTTCACGCAGGATTTCGACAAATAACGCCTGTTTAACGGTGTTGAATTGGTTTTGTTTCAGCTCGGCTTCCACCTTGTGCATGTAGCTGCCCACCGCGCTTTCCGCCAACAGCGACGTCACGCTCAGCATTGCAGGGGCGATGACCAAATCATGCAGGCCGATGCCGCCCATTTGCAAGGTCAGGGCAATCACGGCGGCATCGGCGGTCGCACGGGTCGCCCTCAAGCTGTTCAACACCATCGGTTGTTCCTGCAGTTTGTGATACAAACGATGCGCGGCGCTTTCCACATCCTGCTGAAACGACAAATGATAGTGTTTTGCCGCCGCATCGAAATCCTGCAACAGCGCCTGTCGCTGAGCGCGCAAACCGCTATTGACTTGCCGCCACCACTGGCTGTACTGACTTTGCTCGGCCTTATCCAGCAGTTTGTCGGTCAGCTGAATCAGCGTATGTTCGGCTATTTGGTTTAACAGCGCGAGTTCGTAGCTGCTGCTTGAAATATGCAGCCTTTTCCGCCCCAATTTCATCACCTGCCGAACCGGCCAGGTCAGCATTTTACGGGCACCGCTCAGGATGCGCGCCAAACCGGGTATTTCCATCAGATTGAGCAATTCGGTCATCGCCAGTTGAAAGGTTTCATAATGATGCGGATGGTTCAAATAATCGCGCCGATAATTTTCCATCGCCTGCTGCATCATTAAATCAACCAATTCAAGCCAATCATTAAGCATTTGATGCTCGGCAAGCACCGGCTCCAGCCAACTTTGCCAGTGTTTTTTCAATAGCGCTTGTTCAAGGACTGCATGTTGATTCAGGTTTACTTTATGGGCCACCGCTTTCAGCAGCTGGCGCTTAGCTTCCGGCCACTCCGGCTGTCCGCCCGGCTTTTGATAATACAGCGGCACCACTTCGGGGAAGCTGTCGGCTCTGGCTTGCCGCCATTTATCTTGTAACGATTTGAGCAGGATGGTCTCGGAACCTTCAACCACTTTATTCAGGCAAATAAGCGTCGGTTGCTGCAGTTGCTCAAGAGCCGCCATGATGTCCCACACCGACTGATCGGCGTACTTTTCCTTGCTGACCACCAGAATAATCACATCCGCCAAGGCCATCGCCCTGATCACACCTTCGCGGTAAGTGGTTGAATCTATCGAATCGAAATCAGGCGTGTCCCACAAAACGCAAGACGGCAACAAGGCCGAATCCGTGGTGTTTTCGGTGAGCGCATAGCAATCGTGGCGGTCTTTGCTGAGCTGGTTTTGCGGCAACTGCTGAAAACGGCCAAAATAGCGTTGCAGGCCGTTGCAGTCGTCAATACTGATGCCATTGCAAAAACCCTGCGCATGGACGGTATAACCCGCCAGCGGACTGACGCCGGCTACATGGCTGTTTAATAACAGGTTACTCAGCGAACTTTTACCGGCCTGGGTTGGCCCCACCACCGCGATATGCAACACCGGCTGCTCCGATGCCGCAATCAACTGCCCTTTGCGGATGAAGGCTTCAACCAAAAGCAACTGATCGATCCGCCGCTGATAGCTTGTTTTAACCGCGTCATTAACGTAGGAACGCGTAGGCAGGTCGCCTAAAACCGCCTGATAACGTTGTTTTAATAATTGGATAAATTCCAGCATAAAAAGCAGGCTCAGGATTATAATGACCGACTATTTTACTTTGTTTAGCGTTCTGCCGTTATATAATAACGGGCGCAACCCCTGTAAATAGCATGACATGCATCCCCACTTAAATTCGAGGTTATCTTTATGAAGAAAACACCCATTCTTCTGCTCATTCTCTGCTGCACATCGTTAATCGCATGCAGCAAGGGTTCACAAATCAACGGCCATACCACACGCACCGCATACCGTTCGGTCAGTGCATTAAAAAATCGCCTGCCGCCCGAAACGCGCATTGAGTTTGAAGTTTCCTTCTGGATGCTGCGTGATTCGATTAAAGATGAAAAAGAATTTCTTAACACGGTTGACGGCCAAAAACCTGAAGAGCTGATCGTAATAGGCAAAGAGCTTTTTCAACAACGGAAAAACTCAGGGTTTCCCGGCTATGAAAAATACGCCAATTGGGACGAAATGATTTCCGAATTCGGCAAGGAAAGGCTTGATCAGGATAACCATAAAGCCAAAGCCGACCCTAAAGATAAAGCTAACGACGTACTCTACAAGCTCTAAATTACCGACCCGGCAAGGCTTTTTGCTCAGTCAATACGGCGACAAACTGACTTGCCTCGGCGATGGTCTGCTCCATGGCATTGATAAGCTGTGAAATATCAATGCTAATTTCAATAAACTCATGCCTTAATGCCGCGATAGCCTGGGCATTAAGGTTATGCTTCAAATACAACACCTGATCCTTGAATGCCGCCAATACCGGCTGTATTTTAGCCTCTGCCCGTTGCATAGATTTAATCAGCCGGACATAATTTTGCCGCGCCAGTTTAAGTTGCTGCTTGCTGTGGGCGCGCAAATTACGGTTAGTATATTCCTTGAGTTCGCCTTCCCACTCGGCAAACAGCGCTTCGCTAACCCCTTCAATCGCGCGAATTCTGTAACTGACAGATTCGGATTTAGCACAACAAAACTGATACTGCCGGTTCAGCAGATTATATTTGTGATCCAACGTGGTTTCATTGACACAAACCAGCGTCTTAAAGCGCTCCAGCGCATCTTCAAACTCATTCCGGGTTTCCTGCAAGCCCACACAAGCCTGCTCGACATGAACAACCACAATATCGCGTTTATGTTCGCCAATAGATTCCCTTGCGCTGTAATAAACGCTACGCATTTTTTTAGAGAGAAAACCGCTGATAAAGTTTAACGATTTCTTTGCCAAAGCGTTTGACGGCGGTTTGTTATGATCGGCCATAGAACCTTAAAGTATTTGCTTGCATTGCATTTTTAATAGTTTCCACGCGTCGGCGCTCATTGTCATACACAAGTGTTTTCATCATACTCCAGCCACATTAGGAGGCTGGATAAACGCTCTGACATGGAATCAATCTATATTTTTAAACCTTATTCTCGACGCCATTGAGTTGTACCATCAGGCGAATCTTCCAAAATCACGCCTTGGTCTTTCAAATCATTACGAATTTTATCGGCTAAAGCCCAGTCTTTGGCTTTTTTGGCGGCTATGCGATTTTGGATTTGCTCTTCAATCTGTTCGGCACCGGACTCAGTATCGACATAGCCTTTAAGAAAAGCATCGGGGGCATCCTGCAATATCCCCAACAAGCCGCTGAGTTGATTTAACGTAGCCGCCAAAATACCGGCTTGTTGAGGATTAACTTCCTTAGTTTTATTCAGCTCCCGCGCCAAATCAAACAATACCGCCAACGCAACCGGGGTATTAAAATCATCGTCCATCGCCTGCTCAAAGCGTATTTTATAAGCCTCATCAATCGCGGTATCGGCTGCAACATCCACACCGCGTAAAGCGGTGTACAAGCGATCCAAGCCGGCTTTTGCATCATTAAGCGATTCGTCCGAATAATTCAGCGGACTGCGGTAATGGCTGGTCAGAATAAAAAAACGGATGATTTCAGGCCGGTATTTTTTCAGCACCTCGCGCACGGTAAAAAAATTGCCCAACGACTTGGACATTTTTTCATCATCGACACGGACAAAGCCGTTGTGCATCCACACATTGACAAATTTCTCGCCGGTTGCGCCTTCCGATTGGGCAATCTCATTTTCATGATGCGGAAATTGCAAATCCATGCCGCCGCCATGTATGTCGAAATGATTGCCCAAACAACAGGTGGACATCGCCGAACACTCGATATGCCAGCCGGGACGACCATTACCCCAGGGCGATTCCCAAAAAGGCTCATTGGCCTTAGCCATTTTCCACAATACAAAATCCATCGGGTTGCGTTTAGCCAGATCGACATCGACCCGCTCGCCAGCTTGCAAATCATCCAGATTCTTGCCCGATAAACGGCCGTAATCCTTAAATTTGCTCACTGCATAAAACACATCGCCGTTCGTTCCGACATAAGCCAAGTCTTTATCGATCAAAGTTTGAACCATAGCGGTAATCGCATCGATAGATTGCGTGGCTTTGGGCTCCAGATCAGGCGGCAACACCGCCAGCGCCCGTTCGTCCTCGTGCATCGCATCAATAAAGCGCTCGGTCAGCTGATGGTAGTCCTCGCCGTTTTCGATGGCGCGCTGAATAATCTTGTCGTCAATATCGGTGATATTGCGCACATAAGTCAGCTGATAACCCTGATAACGCAAATAACGCGCCACCGTATCGAATACCACCATGACCCGTGCATGACCGATATGACAGTAATCGTAAACCGTCATGCCGCAAACATAAAGGCCGACTTTACCCGCTACACGCGGCTGGAACGGTTCTTTTTTCCGGGTCAAAGTGTTATATATTTTCAACATGTCATTAAATTATTCAGTGAGGCGATAACATCTACCGCAAATAAGTCGAGCCCGATGAAACAAAACCGCACAATCTACCAAGCGCGCGCTTCTCTTTCAAGACAAAAACACTTAGAATTTGCCGTTTGCATCACTCTACTAGGAAAACCATGCGTACTTTTATTTTCTCCATGATGCTCATTTTAACCACAACACTCTCATTTGCAACGGAAAAACCCATGTCTGACACAGCATCAAAAGTTAAATTAACCACCTCGCTAGGTGACGTTATTATTCAACTGAATACTGAAAAAGCACCCATTTCATCGGCCAATTTTCTCACTTACGTTAACGAAGGCTTTTACAACGGCACTATTTTCCATCGCATTATCCCCGGATTTATGGCGCAAGGCGGCGGTTTCGACACCGATTTCAACCAAAAAGCCGTGCATGACCCGATCAAAAACGAAGCCGACAACGGCCTACCTAACAAGCGCGGCACTTTAGCGATGGCGCGCACTAATGCCCCCGACTCGGCCACCGCGCAATTTTTTATCAACTATAAAGACAACGCATTTTTAAACCACACCAGCCCAACTGCAAGCGGCTGGGGCTACGCGGTATTTGCCGAAGTGATTGAAGGCATGGATGTTGTCGATGCAATGGCAAAAGAAACAACCGGCAACCGTGGCGGCCATCAGGATGTGCCTAAAACCGACATCATTATCGAAAAAGCTGAAATTTTGAAATAGGTGTAAGACAAAAGGTTCAAGGTGCAAGGCGAATAAGTCGCAATTTGAACCTTGAACCCTGTCTCTTGAACCTTGGACATTTTACCTTGAACCTCGAAATCCTATTCCTCTCCGACCTGCATATTTCCCTGGAAAAGCCTGAAATCACTCGCCGGTTTCTTGCATTTTTAAGCGATAGAGCGCCTAAAGCCAAAGCCGTTTACATACTCGGCGATCTGTTCGATGCCTGGATAGGAGACGACGACTTTACCCCGCCTAACAATAAAATCCGCAAACAACTGAAACAACTGACCGACTCAGGCACGGCGGTTTATTTGCAGCAAGGCAATCGCGATTTTCTGCTCGGCACAAAATTTGCCGAGGATACCGGCGTTATCCTGCTTGATGAATACGCCGTCATTGATCTGCACGGTACACCAACGCTGCTGACCCACGGCGATTTATTATGTACCGACGACCTGCCCTACCAAGCTTTTCGCGCCAAATCACACAGCCCCGAATGGCAGCAATCTGTGCTGTCCAAACCACTATTTTTACGTCTGCTGGCGGCGCGCTGGTATCGTATCCGCAGTTATTTTCATAAACGCAATAAAACTCAAGACATTATGGATGTCAATCAAGACACCGTCATTAAAGTCATGCGCGAACGCCAGTGCCTGCGCCTGATTCATGGGCATACGCACCGCCCCGCTATCCATGAGTTTGCAATAGACCATCAAATCGCCCAGCGCTTTGTGCTGGCCGCATGGAATAAACAGAGAGGCGAAGTATTATGCTGGAACAGCAACGGTTATCAGATCGAAACGCTTTAACACGAAAACGCCCCATATTGGTGCTTTTTCATTTATAGCGCTCGCCTTTCGCCTTTGCCCTTTCGTTAAAACACCCTGTGTTTTATCAAAACGTTACAGAATCCCCTCGGCTATCAAGCCTATAAAAGTTGACTTTTGGGGCAAAATCATTAAATTTAGGCGCCTAGAGTGAAAATTTCCTGTCTCCATGGAACACGAAAACCACCCTAAAACTAATATTAGTCCTAAAAAACATAACCACTATTCTGTCAAATTAACGGAATACCAGGAGAACTATAATATGAAGAAGCCTTTAAAAAGTTGGCTGCTTGCTTCCAGTGTAGCTGCTATTTTAGCTGCACCTGCGGTTTCAACGGCTAACAGCGATGTTGAAAAACTAACCCAAAACCCTGCTAACTGGGCAACTTGGGGCGGTGATTATGCCGGTACTCGTTACAGCAAACTCAGTGAAATCAACGCGACTAACGTGAAGAACTTGCAACCAGCCTGGTCTTTTTCTACCGGTGTCTTACGTGGACATGAAGGCGGCCCTTTAGTCGTCAACGATGTTCTATACATCCACACTCCTTTTCCTAATACTGTTTTCGCAATTGACCAAAAAACCCAATCAGTTATCTGGGAATTTACGCCAACACAAGACGCTGACGTCACTATTCCGGTTATGTGCTGCGACACGGTTAACCGTGGTTTAGCTTACGGCGACGGCAAAATCTTCTTGCAACAATCGGATACCGTGTTAACTGCATTAGATGCTAAAACCGGTAAACGCGTATGGAGCGTGCAAAACGGCGACCCTAAATTGGGCATGACCAACACGGCGGCGCCATTAGTTGTTAAAGACAAAGTTCTGACCGGTATTTCCGGTGGTGAATTTGGTGTTCGCGGTTTCTTAGCAGCTTATGACATCAACACCGGCGAGTTGGCTTGGAAAGGCTACAGCATGGGCCCTGATAAAGACACTTTGATTGATGCCAAGAAAACGACTACCTGGAAAGACGGCAAAGTCACTCCAGTGGGCGAAGACTCCAGCTTAAGCACTTGGCAAGGCGACCAATGGAAAATCGGCGGCGGCACTACTTGGGGCTGGACTAGCTACGATCCTAAATTGAACTTGATTTATTACGGATCAGGCAACCCATCTACATGGAACCCTGTACAACGTCCAGGCGACAACAAATGGTCTATGTCATTGTGGGCTCGCGACGCTGACACCGGTGCGGTTAAATGGGTTTACCAAATGACACCACACGATGAGTGGGATTTTGACGGTATCAACGAAACCGTTCTGGTTGACCAAGAAGTGAAAGGCAAAATGCACAAAACTATCGTGCATTTCGACCGTAACGGTTTTGGCTATACTTTAGATCGCGAAACAGGCGAACTGCTGGTTGCTGAAAAATTCGACAAATCAGTTAACTGGGCAACTCACGTCGACATGAACACCGGTCGCCCACAAGTTGTATCTAAATACTCTACTGAGCAAAACGGCGAAGACGTTAACTCAACAGGCATCTGTCCTGCTGCGTTAGGCAGTAAAAACCAACAACCGGTTTCTTACTCGCCAGACACCGGCCTGTTCTATATCTCAGGCAACCATTTGTGTATGGACTACGAACCTTTCGAAGTTTCCTACACAGCAGGTCAACCTTACGTTGGCGCGACCTTGACTATGATGCCAGCTGGCGCTGATGTATTGACTGGCAAACCAGACAATTCAACTAACCTGGGTCAATTCACCGCATTCGACGCTAAAACCGGCAAAATTGCTTGGTCTAACAAAGAGCAATTCTCTGTTTGGTCAGGTTCAGTAGCAACGGCTGGCGGCATCGTATTCTACGGCACGCTGGAAGGCTATCTGAAAGCGGTTGACGCTAAGACAGGTAAAGAACTGTATCGGTTCAAAACACCTTCAGGCATCATCGGTAACGTTAATACTTGGGAATATAACGGCAAACAATATGTTGGCGTTCTTTCAGGTATCGGCGGCTGGGCGGGTATCGGTATCGCTGCCGGCCTTGACAGCGGTGAAGCAGGTTCAAACTCAGAAGGCTTAGGAGCCGTGGGCGCGTACAGAAGCCTAAGCTCTTACACCAAACTGGGCGGTACTTTGACTGTGTTTGCATTGCCTAGCAACTAAACCATTTTGATTTTTTAAATGGTATAAAAGCCCCGGTTGATTGTTCAACCGGGGCTTTTTTTTGCCTGTTTATGCAGTAAACTACATCTTAGTAACTACTCAGCAAAAAAAGAAATAGAACGCGGAAAACACAGATCAGACGGATTTACGCGGATTTTTTAATTAATCAGTGATTATCCATTTTATCAGTGCTATCCGTGTTCTAATTAATTATTTTCAACTGCCGCTGAGCAGTTACAGATCTTAATTGTTCAATACACACAAGGAGATATTAATGAGGACTTTGCCTCACCTTAACACCACGCTCACCATCCTATTCCTAGCTGCTTTCAGCTTTAATGCCTCATCCGGAGAAAAACTCAAGGTCTGTGCCGACCCATTAAATCCGCCCTATTCAAGCAAAAACGGCGACGGCTTTGAAAACAAAATCGCCGAATTATTTGCCAAAGAACTTGACCAAGACATTGAATACACCTGGCTTCCCCAACGGCTTGGCTTTATCCGCAACACCTTGAATGCACCGTTAAACGACACTGATGTGGAAAGTAACGTCTATAAATGTGACGTCATTATGGGCGTTCCTGCCGGCTACGACCTCACCCTGACAACGGCACCGTATTACCAGTCCACTTATGTGCTGTTAATCGCCAAAGGCCGTGGCTGGGACGCTATTAGCGATCCGGCCCAATTAGCCAATCTGCCATTGCAAAAACAAGAGAGCTTAAAAATCGCCATGTTTGACCGTGGCCCCGGCACGACCTGGATGCAAAAAAATGGTCTGCTTGATGTCGGCATACCCTACCAATCCATGTCAGGTGATGGCGACAATAATGTAGCGATGCAGATAGAAAAGGATCTTAAAGCGAAGAAAATCGATATGGTTATTCTGTGGGGACCGATGGCCGGCTACATCATTTCGCAAAGCCCAAAAAACAGCTACGCCATGATTCCGATGAAATCAACCCCGGAGATGAAGTTTGAATTTGCGATGGCGATGGGTGTACGCAATGGCGACAAAGCCCGAAAAGAACTGCTTAACAAGTTGATAGCCCGCAAAAAAACCGAAATTGATAACATCATGTCCGGTTACAACATTCCCTTGCTGGCGCTGCCTAAGCAGGCTGCCGGCGAAGACAAGGATTAAAATCTTATCACGACGCAGTACACAAAGAGCACGAAGTGTGAAACTTCGTGCTTTTCGTGGTGATAATCTTTTTGCCAGTCATTATTCACTCAAGCTCATGGCTCAAATAACGCCAAGCGGGGCCTTCAGCAATCGGGTTATAGCTTAAGGTCGCTTTATATTGACCGCCATCAAGCGTCAAGTTACGCAAATTAAGGCTTAAATCGTTACCAACACTGACGCAATATTGGAGATTAGCCGGACAAGCCGAAGCGGCGAGTTGCTCACTCCACAACCAATTTAAGTTGGCATCGACCAGCCATAAATGCGTGCTATAAACCTGATTTTCAAAAACCAAACACGGCATGGCAATATTCAAGTTAGGGTCTAATTGACTTTTGCAGGAGGCTGGAAATTTTGCACTGACACCCCGGCTAAACTTCGCCTCCGGCACATGTTGCTTAATCCAGTCTTGATAGTTAGAAACACGGGTGTAAACGCTCGGTAAATCAGGGTTACTGCAAATGCCGGTTTCAGTCGAACCACCGAAGCTGACAATACCGGTCTGTACGGTTGCCTGATTATCCGCTTCAATAAACACCGGGCCGCCGCTGTCGCCGCTACAGGTATCGGAACGATCATCGCTACTAAAACCGCTTAAACACAGCATATTATCGGTAATTGTTTCATTTTCCGCCAGATAAGCCTGTTTGCAAGCCGCATTACTCACCGTAAATAAATCAGCTTTAAGCAAGATTTCAGAAGGCTTAATTGCTTCGTTAGCCTCATTGACCTCGGTTGCACCACGACCTATCGCAACCATCGGCGTATTCACCGCAATCGACGACGCCGACATTAAAGTAGCAACAGGAATATGGGTAATTGGCGTAGCCAGTTTTAACAAGGCAATGTCATTGTTAAAACCCCGTTTCGGGTTGTAGTCGGGGTGCGGAATTAATTCAATCGCCTTAACTTCGACCACTTGAGCACTCACATGCAAAATATTGTCAGACAAAAACTGCACCGGCAAGCGGTGATCAACCGACAAGTCAACCGCCGTATCACTGGCATTATTAAAACAATGCGCAGCCGTCAGCACCCATTGCGGGGCAATTAAAGTGCCCGCACAACCATCTAAATCACCTATCCACGGATAGGTTCCCGTACTCGCAGGAACACCATTAATAATACGGGCCACGGGTTGCGCCTGAGCAACACCTACTAACAAAATACCTAGACAACAAAGAAATCGTTTCATAAAAAAACCTGATGAACACAAGGATGTGTGCCAATAAGAAGGTGTCGCTCGTAGAAGCAGAAAATCAGCGCCCGACTGCTTATTCTATTTTTTATTGCGGTGCAGTTTGAGTAACCGGCTCTTCTAAATAGAACTGAACGCCATAAGTCGTTTTGGTGCCAAAATCGTCCCAAACATAACCAGGATGAATCAACTGATCAGTAGGAATCGGCAGAGTGACCAAATCAAACACCCCCGTGCCAACACGCCCAGCCAGATTAAAAATACCCATGCCGGTACCGCCAATAAAACCATAAATGATATTAGTTTCACGCGTCATAATATAAATATTTTTCGGCACTTCTATCCAGGCGGTGGTGATATTCGCCAACGCATGACCCGCTTTATCGGCAACCTGAGCGCCATAGCTTTTTTGATTATCAGCCCCGTCTGCGCTGACAGAACATGAAACTGCAAGCAATACACCGCCAAAAATTGCCATTTTAAATCTGGATTCTTTAAACATTCATAATTCCTTAAACTAAAGTTAATAAAGTGCGTTCGCGTTTAAAAGTATAGCAAAAGATTTTTTTTTAGCGTTTTTTATGCGGGATGTATCACAAATTAACAAAAAAATACCCAGAAACAGGTTGTAGCGAGCAAGCGAAATTGGCAAACAAAGCTAAGCTGTCAGCGATTTTTTAAGCATAGGTTAGAGTAGGAATACGACTAGGCAGATTCACCACGAAGACCAAAAGCAGGCGCTTTAAACGACACAAAGCTTCATTCTTCGTGCTCTCGGACTTCGTGGTGATAGACGTTACTGGGAATCGCCTAAATAAAGATGAACTACTTTTGACCGTTTTCATCTGCCAGCGCTTCGGCTAGCTGTTTTGCAGGCAAATAACCGGGAAAGATAGTGCCTTTCGCGCTAACAATCATCGGCGTTCCTTTTACTTCAAATTCTTCAGCTAACTCCATGTGCTGGTCGACCGGGTTGTCGCACGTTTTAGCCGGCGGCGTATCGCCTTTTTTCGCAGCGGTTAACGCCGCTTTACGGTCATCAGCGCACCACACCGATACCGCTTTGCTGTATGAATCGGAACCTTTACCGGCTCTAGGGAAAAACAAATACTGGATAGTGATGCCTTCCGCTAGGTACTGGTCGATTTCCGAATGCAATTTTCGGCAATAACCGCAATCGATGTCGGTAAAAATGCTGACGGTATATTTGTTGATTTTCGCTTTGAATACGATCATTTTATCCTGACCGAGTTTCTCTAAAGCTTGCTTGCGCGCGCCGCCAAGCTTTGCTTCAGTTAAATCGGTGCGCGCGGCAATATCGACCAAATGCCCTTGAACCAGATATTTGCCATCGTTGGACACATAAAATATGTTGCCGCCCACGGTCACTTCATAAAGGCCGCTGATTTCAGACGGTTTAATCGAGCCTATTTTGACCGTAGGCATGGATTTGGTCAGTGCCTGCCTGACCGCATCTTCATCGGCCTGGGCTACCGATAAAGTTAGGCCAAGCCATGATAATGCGGCGATCTTGATAATTTTTTTCATATTATTCCTGTGTGGGTTTGATTAATTGAATAGACGTCCAATATCCAAAAACATCGCCAATGCCATCAATGACACCAGCAATGCAATGCCGATTTGCTGAAAGAAAATTTGCGCCTTTTCCGAAACGGGACTGCCTTTAAGGCCTTCTATAGCGAAAAATAATAAATGTCCGCCATCCAGCACCGGTATCGGCAATAAATTTAATATACCTAAACTGATGCTGATCAAGGCCAGATATTTTATAAACGGCACCAAGCCCATCGTTGCCGATTGCCCGGCATATTGCGCAATACTAATGGGGCCGCTTAGATTTTCCACTGAGGCTTTACCAATCAGCATTTTTCCCATCATTTTTAACGTGGTGACGGAATAAAAATAGGTGGTTTCAAAAGCTACGGGGATTGCCGCCAGCGGCGATAACGCGTATTCAACCGTGACTGACTGCATCAGTTGTTCAGGAATGTACACCGAAGCGCCTACTTTACCTTCGGTATTCTCGCCCACAACCACGCTTTTCGGCGTTATGGTTAGCGGCAATTGCACACCATCGCGCTCAACCACCAATTTTATCGGTGTACCCGGCTGGCTTTTGACTATGCCGACCCATTGCATCCAATCATTCATAACAGCGTCATCGGCGCTGACAATCAAGTCGCCTGTCTTCAAACCGGCGGCCAAAGCGGCGCTATCGGGCAGCACTTGCCCTATGATGGGCTGCAGCTTCGGCGACCAGGGCTTAAAGCCTAAGCGCCGGTACAATTCATCTGGACTTTTACTGTCATCCTCAGCGATATGCAGCGTTCTAATCTGTTGCTGCTCATCGGTATTTTTGACGGTAACCGCTATACTCTGCTCACCATCCAGTGCCAGAGAAACCAATGTACCCATGGCTTCAGTCCAGGTTGGCGTCACTTTGTCGTTAACCGAAATAATCTCATCGCCATCGGCAAAACCTGCACTGGCCGCTAAGGTGCCCTGCTCTACTGCGCCGACAATGGGTTTTATGCCGGTTTCGCCAATTACCAGCACACTCCAGAACAGCACCACCGCGAGTATCAAGTTAAACACCGGGCCGGCAGCGACGATTGCGATTCTGGCCCAGACCGACTGCCGGTTAAAGGCGTATGGCAAATCCGCTTCCTTAACTTCACCTTCCCGCTCGTCGACCATTTTGACATAGCCGCCCAGAGGAATGGCCGAGACTACATATTCTGTCGTATCCGGATCTTTTTGGTAAGACCACAAAACCTTGCCGAAACCGACCGAAAAGCGCAGAACTTTTACCCCGACTTTGCGGGCAACCCAAAAGTGGCCGAATTCATGAATTGAAACCAGAACACTAATGGCAACGATGAAATAAAACAGGGTATGCAGCAAATCCATTAACGATTAAGCTCTTCAATAATCTGTGTCGACACGATCCGGGCTTGCCGATCCGTGTCTAAAATAATATCCAGGGTATCAGCAACCCGGGCCTCGATTTGTTTCATGCAACGCTCAATAATAAGCGGAATATCGGTGAACTTGACCTGTTCGTTTAAAAAAGCCTCAACCGCAATTTCATTGGCTGCATTTAATATCGTTGGCATGGTGCCGCCGGTCGCGATAGCCTCGTAAGCCAAACGCAAACAAGGGAAGCGTTGCAGATTAGGCTCGTAAAAATCCATGCGCCCGACCTCAAAAATGTTCAGCGGCTCAACGCCTGAATCGAAGCGCTCCGGCCAAGCCATAGAATAGGCAATCGGGATGCGCATATCGGGATTGCCCATTTGCGCCAACACCGTGCCATCGACATAATCGACCATCGAATGGATGACGCTTTGCGGATGAATCACCACCTGTATTTGATCCGGGGTCATGTCGAATAAAATACAGGCCTCGATCATTTCCAGGCCTTTATTCATCATGGTCGCCGAATCCACCGAAATTTTCCTGCCCATATCCCAGTTAGGGTGGGCCACGGCTTGCTCAGGCGTGACGCTACTCAGTTGATCGACCGGCATGTCCCGAAAAGGGCCGCCTGAAGCGGTCAATAGAATACGCCGCGCCTGTTTGGCCTGCATACCGGTTTTATAACCGGCAGGCATACACTGGAATATCGCATTATGTTCACTATCTATCGGCAGTAATTGCGCTCCGGAATCGGCAACGGCCTGCATAAAAATAGAACCCGACATCACCAGCGCTTCTTTGTTGGCCAACAATACCGTTTTGCCGGCTTTGGCCGCCGCCAAACTGGGCAATAAACCGGCTGCGCCGACAATGGCTGCCATCACCGAATCGACATTATCCAGCGTCGCGACCTGCTCCAGCGCCTTCGCGCCGGACAATACGTTTATGTCCGCAATCGGCGAGTTTTTGAGTTTTTCTTCAAACAATTGTGCTTTTTGTTCATCGACGACAACGACCACTTCGGGATGATGTTCGAGGCATTGCTGATACAGGACATCAATATTGGTATTAGCTGTTAATGCGATAACCTTGTACAGATTGGAATGTCTGGCCACCACATCTAAAGTGCTGACGCCGATTGAGCCTGTCGCTCCGAGTATGCAGATACCTTTCATGCCATCAGCCCAATCATTAAGATGCCCGCATAAAAGAAGGGTATCGCAGCAATCAAGCTGTCAATTCTGTCCAAAATGCCGCCATGACCGGGCAGTATCGAACCGCTGTCTTTCATGCCGCCCTGACGCTTGACCACGCTAAAAAACAAGTCGCCATAGATGGAAATCAGCACGGTCAATACCGATAGCAACACAAAATCCACCAGCCGCATCCAGATAAAACCGTCTTGATAACCATAATAGCCAATGAACATCGCCGCCCAAACAGCACCGGCGACCAAGGCGCCGTACATGCCTTGGACTGTCTTACCGGGGCTGATTTCAGGCGACAATTTGATTGTGCCGTATTTTTTGCCGGCAAAATACGCGGCAATATCGGCAACCCAAACCAACACCAAGAAATACAAAGTCATTTCAGGACCGTGAAAAGCCTTTAGCCGGGTCAAAAACATCCAACAAGCCAGCAATATAAACCAACCAATCAATGCTTTATAACGGAGTTTTAACTCCAGTTTGAGCACACCTTCCGGCGCTTTTCTGATTAGTATCATCACCAAAATCCAGAATAACACCGGCAGTATCACCAGCCATTCCAAGGCGCCTGAATAGCTCCTGATATCGGGCCAATCCAATACTTGGGCCGCCAATTCCAAAAACTGAGTCCAAAACTGCAGCCACAACATAGGCAGAATCAGCGCCAACAAAAATAATCCACGTTTAAGCGGCGAATCAATGCCGACAAGACGAGTCCATTCCCATGCCGCCAATAGAGTAATCAGCCCCATCAGCAAGGAAAAATACTCCAAAGGCAGTTGAAAAACAGCCAACACAACCAGAGGAACCAGAATTAATGCGGTAATAATTCGCTGTAGTAACATTTTAATAATTATTATAGGTAGTTAAAATTAAGTAGGTTATTGCGGTAATCGACAGGTTATAGTGATTGTTCGAGCAATTGCTCGCCGGTATGGCCGAATCGCCTTTGCCGGGTTTTAAAGCTGTTAATGGCCTCTTCCAGCAATTTTTGGTCAAAATCAGGCCACAACGTCGGCGTAAAATACATCTCAGTATAGGCCAGTTGCCACAGCAAAAAATTACTGACCCGCTGCTCGCCGCCGGTCCTGATGAACAAATCGGGTTCCGGCAGGTCTGCGGTGGATAAATACTGATTAATCAGCTGTTCGCTGACGTCCTGATGCCTCAACGTTCCGTCTGCTATTTTCTCGGCCACCGTGCGAAAAGCTTGGCTCAAGTCCCAACGCCCGCCGTAATTGGCAGCAATCACCAGCGTTAAGGCCGTGTTATGTTGGGTTTGCAGCTCTGCTTCAGCCATTTTGGCCTGCAATTTATCAGAGAATGCGGCCCTATCGCCAATAAAGCGCAAGCGAATATTATTGCGTTCCAGCTTATCGACTTCCCGTTGCAGCGTCGCCATAAACAACGCCATCAACAACGACACTTCATCTTTAGGCCGCCGCCAGTTTTCACTGCTAAACGCGAATAAAGTCAAAACCTCTACCTCATGTTTAGCGCAGTACTCTACAATTTTTCGAACCGCTTTGACACCAGCCTGATGACCGAAAGCGCGCGGCATGAATCTTTTTTGTGCCCAACGACCATTACCATCCATGATAATGGCGACATGGCGGGGATAGGAATGTGTGCCGATAAGGGCCTTAGCCGATACCAAGCGGTTACTGTCATCCGTAGACATCATTTCAATCCCGATTACATGGACAGCAAATCGGCTTCTTTCGCTTCCAGCAATTTCTCAACGTCTTTGACATATTGATCGGTCAATTTTTGGATTTTTTCTTCGGCTGTACGCGCGTCATCTTCGGAAATCATTTTCTCTTTTAACGCGTCTTTGATCGCTGAATTGGCATCACGGCGAATATTTCTGATCGCCACGCGGCCATTTTCCGCTTCATTTTTAACGACCTTGACCAAGGTACGACGACGTTCTTCAGTCAACGGCGGTAAGGGAATACGAATGACCATGCCGTTGGTCGCCGGATTTAAACCCAAATCCGATTTCATAATCGCTTTTTCGATAGCCTGCACCATACCCTTTTCCCAAGGCGTAATGGTCAAAGTGCGCGCATCTTCAACGGCAATATTGGCGACTTGCGATAACGATGACTCGGTACCGTAGTATGAAACGTTAATTTGATCCAACAAGCTAGGGTGAGCCCGGCCTGTTCTTATTTTTGAGAATTCATGTTTTAAGGCGTCAATACTTTTGCCCATACGTGTTGAAGCATCTTGTTGAATATCACTAATCATTATCTGTTCCTCGTTCAATAAGTGAGCCTATTTCTTCGCCCATCATCAGTCTCATGACCGCGCCTTTTTCAAAAATATTCATCACCCGCATCGGCACATTATTATCGCGGCATAATACCAGTGCGGTGGTGTCCATCACATTGAGACGCTGATCCAGCGCTTCATCGTAAGTTAAGTGCGGATAAAATTTAGCATTGGGGTCTTTTTGGGGATCGGCCGAATACACGCCTTCAACCTTGGTCGCCTTGATCATCAGTTCGGCGTTAATTTCGATCGCGCGCAGGCTCGCAGCCGAATCGGTGGTAAAAAAAGGGTTGCCGGTACCCGCTGCAAAAATAACCACGCGGCCTTTTTCCAAATGTCTGACCGCCCTGCGACGAATATAATCCTCACAAACCTGATTGATTTTCAGTGCGGACATTACTCTAACCTGCTGTCCGTGCGTCTCGAGCGCATCCTGCATAGCCAAAGCATTGATCACCGTAGCCAGCATACCCATCTGATCGCTAGTCACCCTATCCAAACCTTCCGATGCTTTTTCGGCACCACGCAATATATTACCGCCACCTATAACCAAACCGACCTCAATGCCCACATCGCATAACTCTTTAATTTCAGCCGCAAGGCGATTAACAATATCTGAGTCAATACTGCCACCCGCCTCACTCATTAAAGCTTCACCACTGAGTTTAAGTAAAATTCTTTGGCAAATGGGTTTAGTATTGGAAATGGCTGTCATTTTAATTACCGGGAGTTAGTATTTGTTGTCGATGGATTAAAAAGATAAAAGGTTCAAGGCTTTTTGCCTTGAACCTTTTGGGTCTTCCGCCTAAATTAACTGCCTCTAACTTGCGCCATTACTTCTTCGGCAAAGTTTTCTTCTTTTTTCTCAATGCCTTCACCAACTTCTAGGCGAGAAAAACGAAGAACATTGTTGCCTTTTGCCGCCAGCAATTTGCCGACAGTCAATTTATCGTCCTTAATGAAAGGCTGGCCTAACAAGGTGATTTCAGCCAAAAATTTAGTAATCTGACCGCCGATCATTTTCTCAATAATATCAGCAGGCTTTCCGCTTTCAGCCGCTTTAGCTGTGAAAATTTCCTTTTCTTTTTCAATCAACTCGGCAGAAACTTGATCATCAGAAATACAGCTCGGCTTGCTGGCCGCAATATGCATGGCAATATCTTTGCCTAATTCATCATCGGCCTTAGCCAATTCAACGATTACGCCGATTTTCTTGCCATGTAAATAGCACGCGGTGCCGCCGGTAGCGGTATGGTATTTTTGAAAGCGTCTAACAGTAATGTTTTCGCCCAACTTGGCAATCAAACCACGACGGACTTCATCGACAACCGTGCCGTCAGCCAAAGTCATTGCTAATAATTGTTCATCGGTTTCAACAGCAGACGTCAACAAAGCCGCAGTAACGTTATTAACGAAATTGACAAAATCATCCGCTTTCGCAACAAAATCAGTCTCGCAATTAATATCGACAATCACCACTGTTTTTCCGTCATCACTGACTTTAGCGCCGATGATGCCTTCAGCAGCAATACGGTCGGATTTTTTATCGGCTTTAGCCAGACCAGATTTGCGCATATTTTCAATAGCCAATTCCATATCACCATTGGCTTCAACCAAGGCTTTTTTGCATTCCATCATGCCGGAGGCCGTTCTTTCGCGCAATTCCTTAACCATTGCTGCACTAATAGTATTACTCATTCTTTATCTTTCCTCATTTATTCATCACTGTAAAAACGCCCCCGTGAGGAGGCGTTTTTTGCCTAACATCAAGCGTTCAAAGAACGCCGGTAAAAAATTTATTCTGCTGCAGCTTCTTCAACAAAATCATCAACTTTTGCTGACAAGCCCAAGCTTGCTGTCTTCGCTTCCATTACCGCTGCAGAAACGCTTTCGCAATACAGCTTAACCGCGCGAATAGAATCATCATTACCAGGAATAATGTAATCGATTTGTTCCGGTGAGTTGTTGGAATCAACAATACCAACCACTGGAATGCCTAATTTTTTAGCTTCACTGATGGCATTTTTTTCATAGCCGACGTCCAGAATAAAAATCACGTCAGGCACACCTTTCATGTCTTTAATCCCGCCCAGGCTGCGCTCCAACTTTTCCAGTTCGCGCTCCATGCCCAGTGCTTCTTTCTTGGCAAAACGTTGATACAAAGTACCGTCCGCTTTCATCGCTTCCAATTCTTTAAGGCGATTGATAGATTTTTTGATGGTCTTGAAATTTGTCAGCATACCGCCTAACCAGCGATGATTGACATAAGGCATACCGCAACGCGCGGCTTCTTCAGCAACCACTTTACGCGCTGCTTTCTTGGTGCCGACAAACAAGACAGTGCCTTTGTTTGCTGACATCTGACCCAGATAATTCATTGCGTCATTAAACATCGGAAGCGTTTTTTCCAAATCGATGATATGGATTTTGTTACGGGCACCGAACAGGTAGGTTGCCATTTTCGGGTTCCAATAACGGGTTTGGTGACCAAAATGGACACCCGCTTCAAGCATTTGACGCATTGATACTGCTGACATGTGTTCTCCTAAGATAAAAAATTCGAAACATCTGTTCCGAAGTTGGGTTACGCCTCCACCTATCCCGCTTGGAAACCGTCTACAAAGTGTAGACCGGCACCCTTCCAAGTGTGACGATAGGCGTGAGTATTAGTTCAAAAACGAACTTCCCTTTATACCATAATTACTCTTTTACAACAAGCTGGCCCCTGCCAAAAACCGGAAGGACAAAGGCGTCTCGTTGGGATTATTTACCTTGACAGCGAAGGGGGTATTTAGCGTCAGGACAACATGTCAGCCACATTCAACTTGTAGCCAAAACCTTTAACCGTCAACAGCCAGTGAGGGGTATTCGCGTCACTTTCAATCTTTTTTCTGAGCAAGTGCATGTATTGATAGAGATCAGACTTGCTGGCCCGATTATTTTTAGGCCACAGATGGCAGATAATTTCATCGGTTAAAAACACCCGGTCAGGATCATTCGCCAGCAATTCAAAAAGCTCAAATTCCTTGCGCGTCAAATGCAACGACTCCCCATTAAACAGCACACATTTGGAACGATGATCAATCTGAAAAGGAGCAATCGAACCAGCATCAATACTATGCTGAGCCTGATGGTTACCGACGCCATTATCTTGCGCCATCATTAACAGCCGCCGGTCATTAACTGTCCGCCTTGCCCGATTCCTATGCTCTGGAAGAAAATGTTGGTGATGTTTAAATTTATCGCACAAATACGCGTCCAACTGGCTAACATCAAGCGGGATATTTAAAATGGTATCAAACCGACAAATTAAGACTTCATCCAAATTGGACACGTTATTGCCATCACGCAAATAACAGACCGGAATTTGATGATTAATGCTGATGTTATGCACCCACTCAAAATTAGTTTTAGAGGTCTGGCTTTCAACGAAAATGACCAGATTCGGTTGCATCTGCAACATGCTATTAAACGATCTTGCATCGCTTGCCGCTTCAAGCATTTGATAACCCTGCGCATGGCAATAGCCCTTTAACAAACCCAGATGATAAGGGTCGTCACTGATCAGAATAATCCGAAAATTTGCACTCATAGCATTCCTCGTCAATAGCAGGCTTTATATTTGCCCCCTAACCTTATCATAAGGATAGCTCCACAAGGCATGCGTAGTAATGCGTATGATAATTGCCGGGCAAACGTCACCTTAAACACGCTACGTCGTTATGCAGCGGGTTGTTGACGCGGGTACTGATAGTGTTAACTTGCAGGGGGCTTCCCGCATCGGCGCCTAAAAAATCGGCTATCTCAACAGCGGTGTTTTTGTTCAGCCAACGCTTGTAATCACTAGGCACAATAATGACCGGCATCCGCTCATGGATAGGCGCGATCGTGGCGTTGGCAGCGGTAGTGATAATCGCGCACGAATACACTGTTTCCTGATCATGCTGCCAGTGCTCCCACAAGCCGGCAAAAGCAAATAGCGCCTGATTAGGCAAGTGTATGTGATAAGGCTTTTTGCCGGACTCAGTGCTTTGCCATTCAAAGAAGCCAGTAGCAGGAATCAAACAGCGCCGCTGCCGGTAAGCCGATTTAAACGACGGCTTTTCAGCCAGCGTTTCCGCCCGGGCATTGATCAAATGGCTGGACATGACGCGATCTTTGCCTACAGGACGTAAGTAAGGGGCGTGAGCAGGAGCGGAAGCTTTTGCCCACGACGGAATCAAGCCCCAATGCAGATTAACCGCTCTATTACTGCCGTCGTCCAGTTGCACAATAGCAATAATCTGTTGTCCCGGCGGAATGTTGTAGTCGGGCCGGTGTACAGGTAAACTCAGCAATCTAAAATGCTCCATGAGCTGCTGCCAGGTTGCGATCAAGTTATAACGTCCACACATACATGCACCCCAAACTGATAAAACTGGAAAAAACCTTCTCGCCGTCGATTCTAACAAAAATTGATGATCCGCTGCTTGCGCCGCAGCACATCGAATTATGGATGAAGCGCGATGATTTATTGCATCCTGTCATTTCCGGCAACAAATGGCGCAAGCTTAAATATATTATCGACCACGCCCTATCGCTAAACGCTGACACACTAATCAGCATGGGCGGCGCTTATTCCAACCATCTACATGCTTTGGCTTATGTAGGCAAGGTGTTAGGATTAAAAACGATCGGCTTGGTTCGCGGCGAGCAACCGCCCGTTTTAACCCCAGCGTTACGAGACATGAAAACCTGGGGCATGGTCTTGAAATTTGTCTCCCGCAGCGATTACCGCTTGCTCAGACAGCATAAAGGCTGGCATGATTTGCCTGACTTGAAACAAGGACAATTCTGGCTGCCGGAAGGTGGCGCGCAGGTCTTGGCCTTGAACGGCGTAGCGGAACTGGTCGCCGAAATAGACATACACTACGACACTCTGTGCCTGCCTTGCGGCACCGGAACAACGTTAGCGGGTATTGCTGAGGAGGCACCGGAACCCGTCTCGGTACTAGGCTTTGCTGCCTTAAAAAATGCCAGCTTCTTAACCGCAGACGTTGCAGCACTGCTGTCACGATCCCGTAATAACTGGCAGATAAACTTGGATTACTCTTTTGGCGGCTTTGCCAAAACCAATGCCGAATTAAACGCATTTATTGAAGACTTTGAATTAAAAACTACAATCCCTCTTGAGCCAGTTTATACCGGAAAAATGATGTACGCCATCTACGATCTAATTAAAAAACACTACTTCAAACCCGGCACACGTATTATCGCGTTACATACCGGCGGTTTGCAGGGAAAAAGACACTCATTAAACCGATTTTAAATCTGAGCGCAACATGGACATAAACGAAAACCCAACCGAAACCGAACAAGTCATCGACCTGCAAAAACCGGAACTTTATCTTAACCGCGAATTGAGCCTGCTGGAATTTAACAAGCGCGTTTTAGCCCAAGCGAAAGATGAAAAAGTGCCGCTACTGGAACGACTTAATTATTTGTGCATTTCCTGCTCCAATCTTGATGAGTTTTTTGAGGTGCGTGTCGCCAGTGTCATACAAATGGCGGCGATGGACCCTAAAGCCATCGGCCCTGATGGACTGACGCCAGCCGAGCAACTGGAACTGATTTCGGTTCATGCGCATCAATTGGTTGATGAACAATACCAAGTGCTTAACGAAATACTAATCCCCAAACTGGCCGAAGAAAATATCCGTTTTATTCGCCGAAAGGAATGGTCTGAAGCGCAACACAAATGGCTGGAGGCTTATTTTAACAATGAATTGTTGCCGATTTTAACGCCGGTCGGCCTGGATTCTGCCCATCCTTTTCCGCGCATACTCAACAAAAGTCTGAATTTTATTATTTCCCTAACCGGAAAAGACGCCTTCGGCCGAAACAGCGGTCGGGCTATTTTACAAGCGCCCCGCGCCTTACCGCGCATCATTCAACTACATGCCGAAGATACAGCTAGCGGAGCGGCAGATTTTGTCTTTTTGTCATCGATTATTCACGCCTTTGTCGGTCAGTTGTTTAACGGCATGAATGTCAAAGGCTGCTATCAATTCCGGGTCACCCGAAATAGCGATTTTTTTGTCGACGACGATGCCATTGACGACTTACTGCTGGCCGTCGAAGGCGAGCTGGCCATGCGTAATTACGGCGATGAAGTGCGTTTGGAGATTGACGCTAAGTGCCCGGATGAAACAGTGACCTTTTTACTAGATCGCTTTGAAATGAACCGCGACCGTTTATTTTTGGTTAATGGGCCAGTCAATCTCAACCGAATTCAGGAAATCAACAACCTGATTGGCCGACCCGATCTTAAATTCACCCCGTTCAAGCCGGTGGTTCCGCAGCAACTGGAACGGAGCAAAGATATATTTGCGGCCATTAAACGCCACGATATTTTACTGCATCACCCGTTTGAGTCTTTTTCCCCGGTCGTTGAATTTATCCGTCAGGCGGCGGTTTCACCCGATGTGCTGGCAATTAAACAAACGCTGTACCGCACCGGCGCCGATTCGCCTATCGTCAGCGCCTTAATCAAGGCAGCCAGAGCCGGCAAAGTGGTGACCGTCGTTATAGAATTAAGGGCGCGGTTTGACGAAAAAGCCAATATCGACCTAGCGGCAAAATTGCAGGAAGCTGCGGTGCATGTGGTTTATGGCGTAGTCGGCTATAAAACCCATGCCAAAATGTGCCTGGTCTTACGGCGGGAAGGCAAAGAATTGCGCAATTATGTGCATCTAGGCACCGGCAACTATCACCCGAAAACGGCGCAGATTTACACCGATTACGGTTTGTTTTCCTGTGACAAGGAATTAGGCGAAGATGTGCGCCGCGTCTTTGCCCAGCTGACCAGTTTAGGCAAAGTGACCAAATTGAATAAATTGCTGCAATCGCCGTTCACCTTGCATCGCGGTTTGATGGAGAAGATTGAACGGGAAATACGCCATGCCAAAAACGGCAAACCGGCAAAAATTATTATTCAAGTGAATGCCGTGGTTGAGGAGCAATCTATCCAGGCTCTTTACCGTGCATCGCAGGCTGGGGTTGAGGTCAAATTAATTGTCCGAGGTGTGTGCTGCTTAAGACCCGGCGTTCCGGGCGTGTCTGAAAATATAGAAGTGCGCTCCATCATCGGGAGATTTCTAGAACATGCCCGCGTGTATGCCTTTGCCAATGACGGCGACAGCGAAGTTTACGCATCCAGCGCCGATTTAATGAACCGCAATATGTTCCGGCGGGTTGAAGTCTGCTTTCCGATTGAAAATAAGAAATTGCAAAGCCGTATTTTGCAGAATTTGAATTTGTATTTAAACGACAATAGCCAAGCCTGGTTGTTACAGCCTGACGGCAGCTATCAGCGTTTGCAAAAAGCCGAAACTGAAGAACCGATTCACGCGCAATCGGTGCTGATGCAGGAATTACAATGATGGCGGCACACGACATTGTGCAATTGGGTAATCCGATACTCCGGCAACACGCCGAAGCCGTCGTTGATACGCAATCGAGTGAAATCCGGCATATTATCGAAACGATGCAAAGCACCCTCGCCGCAACGTCGGGCGTTGGCATTGCCGCGCCGCAAATCAGCGAATCAAAACAAATTATCATTATCGCCTCACGGCCTACGCCGCGTTATCCGTCGGCACCCTTGATAGCACCGACGGTGATGATAAATCCCGCTTTTCAAGCGCTAACAAATGTACAGGAAAAAGATTGGGAAGGCTGTTTGAGCATTCCGGGCATACGCGCATTGGTACCAAGGCATAGAAACATCGCAATCAGCTATACCGATCAGTGCGGCGCTTTAGTGGAAACGCAACTAAATGGATTTGTGGCAAGAATTTTTCAGCACGAATTCGACCATCTGCAAGGAAAAACCTATCTGGACAGGGTTCAGGATAATGTGGATATTATTGCGGAAAGCGAGTTTTTTAAACTGATTGCTGCCACTGAAGTGCCATAAAGCCACTCATAGGTAACCTTACTAATAGACTGGAATATCGGCATCTTATATTCTACAAACACGGTTATTAAGTGAAACGTTAATAGCCTGTTTGGAGCCTGCTCCAATGCTCCTGCAGGTAATGAAAAGTTACAGGGAACGATGGTTTATTAACAACAAATAAACAGACTTCTGTTGTTAAAAACGGGCTTATGTTATGATTGGCGGTTTTAATTACTAGGACACTATAAATGGCTAAAGAAGATCAGATTGAAATGGAAGGAAAAGTGATTGACACACTTCCTAATACCATGTTCCGCGTCGAACTGGAAAATGGTCACATCGTGACTGCACATATCTCCGGCAAAATGCGCAAGCATTACATCCGCATCCTGACCGGCGACAGCGTTAAGGTTGAAATGACGCCTTACGATTTAACCAAAGGCCGCATCACTTTCCGTATGCGTTAATCCTGTTGTTAACAGGATTAACGTCAGGCTCTACTGCCTGACGCCCTTCGGGTAAATACAAATCTGTTCCAGACAAATTTGTAACGCCAGTTTCTTGAATAACCGATTTGCCGTTGTCTTAAAAATTGGCTTCAGGAACAATCGCCTCAGCACTTTCTATAGCGAAACTCAGCTCATTATCCTTCACGTAAATCCGTACATGGCCACCGTGCGCCAAATCGCCAAATAGCAAGTCATTAGCCAGTGGTTTTTTGATTTTCTCTTGAATGAGTCGCGCCATCGGTCTAGCGCCCATTTTGGGATCGCAACCGTTTTCCGCCAACCATAAGCGGGCATCGGGATCTAATGCCAGCGTGACGTGCTTGTCTGTCAACAAAGCTTCCAATTCAAAGATAAATTTATCAACCACATGCCCGACAATTGAAATATCCAACGGCTTAAATTGAATAATGGCATCCAGACGGTTGCGAAATTCCGGCGAAAAGCCTTTTTCGATAACCTTCAAGCTGTCGGTGGCATGATCCTGTTGAGTAAAACCGATAGAAGCGCGACTACCCTCCTCTGCCCCGGCATTAGTGGTCATCACCAAAATAATATTACGAAAATCCGCCTTGCGGCCATTATTATCGGTCAATGAGCCGTGATCCATCACCTGCAATAACAAATTGAATACGTCAGGATGGGCTTTTTCCAATTCGTCCAGCAGCAACACCGCATGAGGATGTTTAGTCACTTGTTCGGTCAACAAGCCGCCCTGGTCAAATCCGACATAACCTGGAGGCGCACCAATTAACCGCGACACCGTATGCCGTTCCATGTACTCGGACATATCAAAACGAATCAGCTCGACGCCAAGTACTTTGGCTAACTGCCGCGTCACTTCGGTTTTGCCGACGCCTGTGGGTCCTGCAAACAAAAATGAACCTATCGTTTTTTGGCTGTCTCTCAGACCGGCGCGCGATAATTTTATCGCCGATGCCAACGCAGAAATCGCCTCGTCCTGACCAAACACCAGCATTTTCAGGTTTTTTTCCAAATTGCCCAACTTGTCTATGTCATTGGACGACACCGATTTTGCTGGCACTCTGGCGATTTTGGACACGATGTCCTCTATTTCAGCCACATCAATCAGCTGTTTGCGCTCAGCCTCGGCCGTCATCCGCTGTTTCGCGCCCGCCTCGTCGATCACATCAATGGCTTTATCGGGCAAATGTCGGTCGGTGATATAGCGATCCGACAATTCCGCCGCCACGCGCAGAGCCTCGGAAGAATATTTAACGTCATGATGTTCTTCAAAACGCGATTTAAGCCCTTTCAGAATCAGAATCGTATCTTCAACCGAAGGTTCCAGCACATCGATTTTTTGGAATCTGCGCGCCAGTGCATGATCTTTTTCAAAAACCCCGCGAAACTCCTGATATGTGGTCGAACCGATGCAACGTAACTGGCCGGAAGCCAACGCCGGTTTGATTAAATTAGACGCATCCATCACCCCGCCGGAAGCGGAACCCGCGCCGATAATAGTATGAATTTCATCAATGAATAAAATCGAATCCGGTTCCTTGTTCAGTTGATTCAATAAGGCTTTCAGCCGCTTTTCAAAGTCACCCCGGTATTTAGTGCCGGCAACCAGCGCGCCCAAATCCAGCGAATAAATCACGCTGTGCATCAGCACTTCGGGCACTTGCTCCTCGACAATTCGCTTAGCCAAACCTTCGGCAATAGCCGTCTTGCCCACGCCCGCCTCGCCAACCAACAAAGGATTATTTTTGCGGCGACGGCACAGTGTTTGAATAGTACGGTCAACTTCCGCATCCCGACCAATTAACGGGTCAATCCGGCCTTTCAAGGCTTGCTCATTAAGATTAGTCGCGTACTTATCCAGCGGACTGCCAGATGCTTCCGCTTCGGCATTGCCGGATTCCGGCGACGCGTTATTTAACGAATCACTATCGGGATCGATTTTTGAAATGCCGTGAGCCAGATAATTGACTACATCCAGCCTTGAAATATCCTGTTTATTCAGTAAGTAAACCGCATGAGAATCCTGCTCACTGAATAAAGCGACAAACAAATTGGCGCCGGACACTTCTTTTTTATCAGAGGCTTGCACATGAAAGACAGCACGCTGCAGCACCCGCTGAAAACCCAAGGTCGGCTGTGTTTCCCGTTGTATACCCATCGGAATCAGCGAAGTAGTTTCATCGATAAATTGCGTCAACTGGCCGCGCAGCACCTTAATATCGCAACCGCAGGCAATCAGAATCGGTTGCGCCGACACGTTTTCGAGCAATGCCAACAGCAAATGTTCAACCGTGATGAATTCATGGCGTTTGTCATGCGCATTTTTAAAAGCGTTATTTAACGTAATTTCAAGTTCTTTGCTTAACATAAGTTCTCCACCTACACTTCTTCCATCGAGCACATCAACGGATGGTGATGCTCTCGTGAATAATCGTTAACTATATAAACCTTGGTTTCGGCAACATCTTTGGAATACAGACCGCACACACCAACCCCTTGCGTATGGACTTGCAACATCACCTGCGTCGCCTTTTCTTCAGACATGGCAAAAAAATTCATCAAAATCTCAATGACAAAATCCATCGGCGTAAAATCATCATTTAACAGGATCACTTTATATAAAGGCGGTTTTTTTAACTTAGGCTTAGCTTCCTGCAGCGCCAAGCCACCGTCTCTATCTTTAAATGGTTCAAAATCGGACATAATAGTAATAATAAAAATACGTTGAGCACTAACATAGTGCCAATCCCTACGAATTTCAACTCTAATATGACAACAAAATAAACCAGACTCCAGTCAAGGCCAAATAAGCGCCGCCTTTACGTCTGGTGGCGGTTTTTTTTTGCCAGCATAATATCTTTAAATCCAGTAAAATATCAGCTTTTTGCAGTTGGAATTTAGCATCATGGTTTGGAAACCGCACGTTACCGTTGCCGCCGTTATTGAGCGAGACCAACACTTTTTGTTCGTAGAAGAAGAGACTACCAGCGGTTTACAATTTAACCAGCCCGCCGGCCATCTTGAAGCAGGCGAAGATCTGATTGCCGCCGTCAAGCGCGAAGTGCAGGAAGAAACCGGCTGGGAATTTGAACCCGAGCACATTATTTCCATACAGCTCTGGCGGAAAAAACCTGATGCCCCGAGCTTTGTCCGCGTGTGTTTTTCCGGCCGTTGCCATTCACATAACCCCGCGCAACCGCTGGATGAGGGCATCGTCGCCACGCACTGGCTGACACGCGATGAGCTCAAAGCCGAACAACAGCGTTTGCGCAGTCCCTTGGTGATGATTAGTATAGACGAATATCTCAGCGGGCAACGCCACCCCTTATCTTTGCTTAAATCTTTTATCGATATTGACCATGAGTAAAAAAATAATCGTCGGCATGTCCGGCGGTGTCGATTCTTCGGTAACCGCATTATTGCTGCAAAAACAAGGCCATCAAGTCACAGGTTTGTTTATGAAAAACTGGGAAGAAGACGATGGCACCGAATACTGCACCGCAATGGAAGATTTAGCCGATGCGCAACAAGTTTGCGATAAATTGGGCATTGAACTGAGAACCGTCAATTTTGCCGCCGAATATTGGGACGAGGTGTTTGAAGTTTTTTTGTCCGAATTTAAAGCTGGACGCACGCCTAACCCCGATATTTTGTGCAACAAACACGTTAAATTTAAAGCCTTTTTAAATTATGCGATAGAAGATTTAGGCGCGGAATATATCGCCACCGGCCACTATGCGCAAGTTGCTGAAAGAAATGACGAATACTTTTTGCTCAAGGGCTTAGACCCCAATAAAGAGCAAAGCTATTTTCTGTACACGCTGGGGCAAAAACAGCTGGCGCGCACCCTGTTTCCGATAGGCCATCTGCATAAACCCGAAATCCGTGCCATGGCGGATAAAGCTGGTTTCGCCAACAGCCGCAAAAAAGACAGCACCGGCATTTGTTTTATCGGTGAACGCAAATTCACCGAATTTTTGCAGCGTTATTTGCCAACTCAACCCGGCGAAATGCGCACCCCGGAAGGCCAGTACATCGGCCAGCATCACGGCCTGATGTATTACACCTTCGGCCAACGCCAAGGTTTAGGCATAGGCGGCGTTAAAGATGCGCCGGATGAGCCGTGGTATGTACTGGAAAAAGATTTGGAAAACAATGTACTGATTGTCGGCCAAGGCCACGATCACCCGTTGATGCTGCATAACACGCTGGAAGCCAGCCAGCTTGATTGGTGCAGCAATAGGCCGTTGACAGAAGCGATACGTTGCAGCGCAAAAACTCGCTATCGCCAAGCCGATCAAGCCTGTTATTTGGAACCGCTAGGTAACGACAGATGCAAAGCCACATTTGACCAGCCGCAACGCGCTATTACACCAGGACAATCCGTCGTTTTTTACAATGGGGAAATATGCTTGGGCGGCGGGATTATTGAGTCAAAATCGAATGGATAAATGTAGAAAAAATCTATGAAGATAAATACTTTAAAACTTCAAGAGTTCCGTTGTTTTGAGGAATACAAGTTGGATTTTTCTGATCGCTTTACATTACTGATTGGCGATAACGCTAGCGGTAAAACCGCTGTTTTGGATGCACTTGCATTGGCTGTTAGCGGATTTTTAAAAGGATTCCCAAGAATTATAAAAACAACCGATTTACGTCTCGTTTGTCCAGATGATATTCGCTATGTAACAAAAAAAATGGGTCAAACCGTCATTAAAGAAACAGGTAATTTTTTTTTAATGATTTCTGCACAGGGTATCATTAGTAAGGAGCCTTTTGATTGGGATATATTGGATGCGCCTGGGTACGATTCAGATAAGGAAATTGCAGCTATCACTTCTAAAATAGCTGAAAAAATAATTCAAAATGATACTTTATTGCCCTTGCTTGCTTATTACGGCACAGGCCGATTATGGAAAAAAATAGATAATGAAGAAATTGAATTCTTAAGTCCTGATTCCAGGTTATTGGGTTACCGAGATTGTTTAAATCCTGCCTCTAATTTAGAACAATTATTCAGCTGGTTTAAAACCCAAGAATGGGGCGCTCTACAGAAAAAAGAACGTCGCCATGTTTTAGAGGCTGTTCGTGAGGCTATCGTCAGCATGATTCCTGGAGCGCAAAAAGTATGGTGGGATGTAGATTGGAACGAAATTCTCATTGAAACGGCTATTCAAGGAAAGTCACAAACCATCCCTTTTCACCTACTAAGCGACGGCTACAGAAACATGATAGGCATGGTTGCCGATATTGCTTACCGGATGGCGACGTTAAACCCGCAACTGGAAGCGGACGTCATCAAGCAAACCGAAGGCATCGTATTAATCGACGAAATCGATTTGCATCTGCATCCTAAATGGCAGAAGCAGGTCGTCGAACGCTTATTAGATACTTTTCCTAAAGTACAATTTGTCGCCAGCAGCCATTCCCCGTTTATTATCCAGTCACTGTATCGTCGTGACGATTGTTTGTTGTGGGATTTAGAGAAAAATGCGCCCGTTGAAGTTGACAGCAAAAGTATCGAAGATATTGCCGAAAACCAACAAGGCGTAGAAATTCCCCAACAAAGCCAGCGCTTTTTGGATATGGAAGAAGCCGCTGAAGACTATTACGCCGTATTAAAACAAATTCCTCCCGCCGGTGAAGACGAAAAACATCGCTTGCGGCAACGACTCGATGAATTATTGCTGCCTTATAGCGATGACCCGGCTTTTCAAGCTTTTTTAAAGATGGAGCGTCAAGCCGTGGAAGGAAACGCGGAAGAATGAGGCCGGTTAATCGCGGCGATAAGCCGACAGATAGTAATGGCGATCCTGTTGATTTCAAGGAATACGGCGGTGCCCGTGACGACTTGATCAAACGAATAGGCGATTATTGTTCTTATTGCGAAGCCCCTTTGCTTGCGCCTGCCGTTGAGCATATTCAACCCAAAAGTAAAGAGCCTGCTGTAGAAAAAACATGGAGCAACTTTCTATTGGCCTGCACTTATTGCAATAGCATCAAAGGAGAGAGAACAGTTGATGCAGGCAATCTGAACGATTTTTTCTGGGCCGATACCGATAATACTTTTCGCGCTTTTATTTATGAAAAAGACCGGGCACCGCAAATCGATACTTCTTTAAATCCCCTCAAGCAACAGGTTGCGCATAACACACTTGAATTGACAGGATTGGATAGAGAGCCCGCACACCCTCGACTAACGGGTAAAGATAGACGCTGGATAAAACGCAAAGAGGCATGGGGTAAAGCAGAAACAGCGAAAGCTAATCTTGAACAACAATCTACGGAATTAATGCGCAATCAAATCATAGATACAGCCACCAGCACCGGCTTTTGGTCAGTCTGGATGACGGTTTTTCAAGACTATACCGATATGCGACATCGTTTAATTGACGCATTTCAAGGTACTTGCACTGCATGTTTCGATCAGGATACTCAACCCGTACAGCGAGCTGACGGCAAAATATAACCCTCAAAAATATCATGACACATCACAAAAATTTCAGGACATACCCATGACCAATTTCGCCCTCACCGCTATTTCCCCTATCGACGGCCGCTATGCCGACAAAGTCGAAAAACTCCGACCTATTTTCAGCGAATACGGCCTGATCCGTTTTCGCGTGCTGGTTGAAGTTCGTTGGCTGCAAGCCTTGGCTAATCATCCGCTGATTGTCGAAGTCGCCCCGTTCAGTGACACGGCAACGCAGCTGTTAAACAACATCGTCAGCGATTTTTCAGAGGCCGATGCGCAGCGCGTCAAGGACATCGAACTTACTACCAATCACGATGTCAAAGCCGTTGAATATTTGTTGAAAGAAAAAATAACCGGTTGCGCCGAACTGGAAAAAGTCAGCGAATTCATCCATTTCGCCTGCACTTCGGAAGACATCAATAACCTGTCTTACGCGTTAATGCTTAAAGAAGGCCGTGAAGTGATCCTGGCACAAATCGGCGACTGTATAATGGCGCTAAAAACCATTGCCGTAGACACCGCCGACCAGCCGATGCTGTCGCGCACCCACGGTCAATCCGCGACCCCCACCACCACCGGCAAGGAATTCGCCAATGTCGCCGCTCGTATGCAACGTCAGCAAGAGCAACTGCAAGCCGTCGCGCTATTAGGCAAAATAAACGGCGCAGTGGGCAATTACAATGCGCATTGCGTGGCCTATCCCGATGTGGATTGGGCGGAATTTTGCAAAAACTTTGTCGAATCATTGGGTTTGCAATTTAATCCTTACACCATACAAATAGAACCGCACGATTATATTGCCGAATATTTCCACGCACTATCCCGTTTCAACACCATTTTATTGGATTTCGACCGCGATATTTGGGGCTATATTTCACTGGGCTATTTCAAACAAAAAACTATCGCCGGTGAAATCGGCTCTTCGACGATGCCGCACAAAGTCAACCCGATTGATTTTGAAAACTCGGAAGGCAATTTAGGCTTGGCTAATGCGATATTCGGCTTCCTGGCCGACAAACTACCGGTATCGCGCTGGCAACGTGATTTGACCGACTCGACCGTGCTAAGAAATATCGGCGTCGGCATTGCGCATACGTCTATTGCGATTCAGGCCAGCTTGAAAGGCATCTCTAAATTACAGATCAATGCCGAAGCCATTGAAGCCGATCTTAACGCCAACTGGGAGGTATTAGCTGAACCGATACAAACGGTCATGCGCCGTTACGGCATTGAAAAACCCTATGAAAAACTCAAGGAATTGACCCGGGGTCAGCGCATTACCCCGGATCAGCTGCAGGCGTTTATTGAGAAACTGGAAATTCCGAGCGAGGCTAAGGCGATTTTACTGGAGCTGACACCGCGTAATTACACCGGTTATGCAGAAAAACTGGCCAAAGATATTTAGACGTTGACACACCGCTCCGCTAATTTAGCGGAGCCCGCTTACGCATTTAAGTGACGTTAAAGGATTGCAAAATAAATCGCATAATGGTAAAAATACGCCCGTCAATTAATGGCAGTTTTAGCCGTTATTTAAAAGACAACATTGACAATCAATCAAACAAAAACATAACTATGAGGAAAGAATGATGAAAAAATTAGCATCGCTATGTGCAACTTTACTACTTCTTTTAAGTACTTCTGTTTTCGCTGAAGAACATGCCGTCGCCGCATTAAAACACGCCACTGATGCAGTAACGCATGGCAAAGCCGGCCACGCGCCGGTTTTAGTTGAGCACGCAAAATTGGCATTAGAACATGCACTCGCAGCCTCTATCGTCGCCAAAGGCGTCCCCAAAAACCATCTGGATGAAGGCGCTAAAGAACTGCAAGAAGCCATTGATCATGGCAACTTGGGCCATACCGATGTAGCAACAACTCATGCAGAGACCGCTGTGGAACACATTAAAGCCGGTCAGTAATAGTCATTATTGAAGCTGATGGAAAAACAGGGGCGGAATTATTATTCCGCCCCTGTTTTGTTTAAAGCGATTGAAAAACAACTTTGGCCTACTGGCCGCTTTAAAATGAATGAACTTGCCGTAACACCTGCTCTACGCGTAATAAATCTTCCTGGGTATCAACACCGGCAGCCGGTGTTTTAGCTACGATTGTTACCCGAATAGCCTCACCCTGCCACAATATCCTCAACTGCTCCAGCGCTTCGACCGATTCCAGCAATGACGCGTCCCAAGTGCAGTAGCGGTTTAAAAAATCCACCGTGTAAGCATACATGCCGATATGCCGAAGATAGGGCAATTTACCCGTTGGCATGCCGCCTGAGCGGGTGAATGCATCCCTTTCCCAAGGAATCGGCGCACGGCTAAAATAAAGCGCGTAGCCGTTTTTGTTCAATACCACTTTGACCGCATTGGGGTTAAAAATTTCTTCAGTATCGTTGATTTGAGCGGCCAGCGTCGCAATACCCGCCTGCTGCTGACTCGCCAAAGCCTCGGCAACATCACGAATATAAACCGGTGGAATCAATGGTTCATCGCCTTGCAGATTAACGATAATTTGCTCATCCGCCCAACCGCAGCATCGTGCAACTTCGGCAATCCTTTCGGTGCCGCTTTGGTGATCGCTACGGGTCATCAGCGCTTTAAAACCTAAGTCGCCGACTGCCTGAACAATCCGTTCATCGTCGGTCGCGACAATAATTTCGTCAGCACCGGCTTCAGCTGCACGCTCGCAGACATGGGCTATCATCGGTTTGCCGGCGATGTTTAATAGCGGTTTACCCGGCAGGCGTGTCGAGCCGTAGCGTGCCGGAATAACCACCTTGAAATTCACGCTCATTTTCTGAATGCATCGACTTCATCGAGAGATAACTCACGGGCTTCATCTTCCAACATGACAGGGATGTCGTCGCGGATAGGAAATGCAATACGGTCAGCTTTGCAGATCAATTCCTGCTTGGACTTGTCATAAATCAACGGGCTCTTGCATAAAGGACAGGCCAAAATATCAAGCAGTTTTTTATCTATCATGGTTTTCTCGTCATTAAAAAGTGGATTTTATTTTTGAATATTTTTTAACTAAAACAAGGCAAAGGGCACTAAGCTAAAGGCGCGTCCTCAATCCGTTAAAACTCTTCCCAACCGCCGCTATTGGAAGATTGCGGGTCTAGTTTGACCACATGGCCGATGGGGGCAGAGGAGCCTTTAGTTTCCTTGATGACCGGTTCGGCATCAACGAAATCGTCTGCCGCCCGCGTATCACCTTCCATTTTAAAGTGCGTCACTGAGACGGCCAGTTGTTGCGTTTGTTCTTCCAGCGATTCTGCGGCGGCGGTCGCCTGCTCTACCAAGGCGGCATTTTGCTGAGTGACATCGTCCATCTGGCAAATGGCCATGTTCACTTGCTCGATGCCCGAGGATTGCTGCACCGACGCGGCACTAATGTTGGTCATGATCGCGGTGACGCCATGAATGGAATTAACAATGTCTTCCATGGTTTTTCCGGCTTGACTGACCAATTTGCTGCCGTCTTCAACTTTCTCCACCGAATCGCCAATCAGTTTTTTGATTTCTCCAGCTGCCGATGCCGCACGCTGCGCCAAGCTACGGACTTCACCTGCCACCACCGCAAAACCACGGCCTTGTTCGCCGGCTCTTGCGGCTTCTACCGCCGCATTAAGCGCTAATATATTGGTTTGAAACGCAATGCTGTCTATCACCGTAATAATCTCGACAATCTTGCGTGAGGATTCATTAATGCCTTCCATCATCCTGACCACCTGACCAATGACGGTGACGCCCTTGCCCGCCGTATTCGATGCACTTACCGCCAACTCACTGGCATGAGTCGCGTTATCGGTGTTTTGCTGCACGGTTGCCGTCAGCTTTTGCATACTGGCGGCAGTTTGCTGCAAACTGGTCGCCTGTTCTTCGGTACGATGCGATAACGAGGTGTTGCCGTGAGCAATATCTTTGGCCGCCGCATGAATAGACTCAGCGACATCCTTGATTTGGCGGATAACATAAGTCAGTTCATCGACGGTGGAATTGGCATCTTCCTTAAGTTGGCCGAAAGTGCCTGAATAATGATTGGTTATTTTCTCAGTCAAATCGCCACGAGATAAGGCATTGAATACCCGCACGGTTTCATTGAGACCGCTGTCACTGGTTTGCATCAGCTGATTAATGGATTCGCTCAACTCCCGATAAAAGCCGCTCTTACCCTGCATCGCTATACGTTGGCTAAAGTCGCCCATAACCGCCGCCACCAAAATAACCGCCACTTCTTTTTCTACCATCACTTCAGCGGTACGATCCAACCATTCGGCTACCGAGCCCGTACGCTTACCTTGCTCATTAATGACCGGACTGGCCGTTACAACTAAGAATCGTTCGCCTAAATTAACGCTGACCGTGTTGGATTCGGTAGCGTTAGCGAGTAGCTGCGCCTGATGTGATGGATTCTTATGAAAAGCATCCATATTCATACCCACCAGATTAGCAATAGAAAATCCTGGCATCAGTTTGCGAATTTCCGCCTCCGCATTACTAAATATGCGCTCCACTGATTTATTGGCATAAATGATGTTGCGGTCGTTATCAGCAATCATCACCCCGGTACTGACATTATCCAGCGCAATTTTTATCCGCACATGCTCATCGGCAATACGTTTAGCTTCGGCAACATCAAAACCGAGCTTGATTTGCATGGCTTTAAGCGCCGCCAAGACCTTGCCGACTTCATCCATGCACTTAATCTCAATATCATTATTGTAATTGCCTTGGGCAATTTGACCAAAATGACTGATAGCGGCATTCAGTGGGCGCGCAATCGAGCGCAACAAAGAAAAACTCAACCACAAGACCAGCACCACGCCCGATAGCATTAAAATGCCAGCAAGCTCGCGGGTATTGTAATAGCGCGACTGACTGGCTTCGGATTCTTGTTTGGCTATACTGACCTGTAGCTGCAATAAGTTTTGAATGCCTTCGCTGAGCGGTTCGTAAAGAGGATTGACTTTGTTATCAATAAGTTGACTGGCCAGTGCAATATCGCTATTACGTAAGGCTAAAATAACCGGCCGCAAGCCTTCGTTAACAAAGCGGTTTATGTCACTTTCGACCCGCTCGGCCAGCTTTTTTTCGCTTGAATCCAGGCCACTGCCAATATACGCCGCCCAAATTCGGTTACTGTCTGCAATATTTTGCTCCACTTCGATGAGCTTTTTCTGAATCAACTCAGAATTAGCGTGAACCAAACCGGCACCAATATGCAAGCGATTAGTCAGCAGCAGTTTCTGAACTTGAAAAATATAATTTGACGGCAACATGCGATCATCATGGACTGTGCGCAAGCCCTCGCTAGCCTTACTCATACCGAACAGGCCCATGCCGCCAATAATGAGCAGCAGACTGGACATGATAGCAATCACCATCAACAAACGGGCTTTGATACTGACATTTTCTAAGTTTGGAAAGCGCCCTAACAAGGTTTTTTTGACAACTTTTCCATACTGTATTTTTAAATCATCCGCATTGCCTTCACGAAATTTCCGATAAGCCTTGGCGGCTTCGGCAACCTGCTGTTGGCTGGGTTTGCTACGTACCGACATATAGCCGACCAACTTATTATTTTCATAATAAGGCGTCACATTAGCCAGCACCCAATAAAAATCACCGTTTTTGCAGCGGTTCTTGACCACGCCAGTCCACGGGCGTCCTGCCTTCATTGACCTCCACAAATCCTCAAAAGCCTCTGCCGGCATATCCGGATGGCGAATGATATTGTGCGATGCCCCCATCAGCTCTTCTTTGCTAAACCCGCAAATTTGAATGAAATCCTCATTCGCATAAGTAATCATCCCTTTCAGGTCGGTCTTGGTCACAATCGAATCAGTCTCACTTAGAGCATGTTCAACATTAGTGATCGGCATGTTAATTTTCATGAGATTTCTTTTTTAAAGATGAATGACTGTGGTTCAAGTGTCCTATCTTTTCACTTAACAGGCTTAATAATTGTGCGGAAAAACCCGCCTCTGGAACCGCTTTTACCGGCACGTACCAGTGTTCAATGCCTGCAAAATCCAAGCATTTTACCGCATCTTTCTCGGTCATTAATACCGGCATTGGCGATTGTGCATCAGTTGTCACAACAGAAAAGGAAATATCGTCAACTTGAAACTGATGATGATCTGGAAAGCTGTGCGTTTCACAGGTCAAACCGGCAGCGGCCAGCAGCTTAAAAAATCGCTCGGGATTGCCTATGCCGGCCAGCGCATGACAAGCCGTTGCGCTAAATTCTTGCAATGGCTTTTGTTCACCGGTAACTAAATTAATCGCCGTATTGCCGGCGATATGCATGGAAAGCTCGTTATCTTCGTATTTTTCGCCATTAACGACAATAAAATCAACGCTCTGTAAACGCTCTATCGGTTCGCGCAACGGCCCGGCGGGTAGACAAAAGCTGTTACCAAAGCGCCTTTCGCCATCAATCACGGCAATTTCAATATCCCGTTTCAGCGCGTAATGTTGCAGGCCGTCGTCGGATAAAATGACATTACAAGCAGCGCGTTCAAGCAATAATTTGCCGGCATCAACCCGTAACGCCCCCACCGCCATCGGGCAGCCAGTTTGCCGGGCGATCAACACCGCTTCATCGCCTACCTGTTCAGCGCGGCTATTTGCATCGACCCATTGCGGCCAATCTTTAGCTTGCCCGCCGTAGCCCCGGCTGATAATGCCGGGTGTATAGCCCTCGGCTTTAAGCCGTTCGGCCAGCCAGATCAGCAACGGCGTTTTTCCGGTGCCGCCGACGGTGATGTTGCCGACAATAATCACCGGAACCGGCAGGCGGTATGATTTAAACACGCCGATGCGGTACAAGAATTTCCTGAATTTAACAAAATCAATGAAGAAAAAACTGAACGGTGACAGCCAGACGCCGATAAACGGGTCTTTATACCAAATGTCCTGTAACCAGCGCGATAAGGTCTTTTTCATGATTATTCGGCGGGTTGCACGGTCGCAAAGGTGATATGGCTAAAACCCACTTGACCTGCAATATCGAGCGCCGTCATCACCGCTTTGTTAGGGGTTTTGTCATCGGCATTAATGACAAACGGCAGCTCTTTTGACTGCTGCGCAAGTCGGCTCAATTCCTGTTTTAAGCCGGCTCGGGTTTGATCGCTTAATGGGTGCAGCAAACCATCATCGCCAATCAGCGAATAAATGCCGTTGGCATCAATCACCAGGGACACTGTTTTGGCATCTTGCTGGGCCGGCGTCCCTTCTGCTTCGGGCAGTTTGATGTTGATTTCTGTCGGCCGGTCGAAGGTTGTCGTCACCATGAAAAAAATCAACAACAAGAACACCACATCAATCATCGGCGTCATCGATATATCGATTTTTTCCTTTTTTTTGCGTTGAAATTTCATCAAGATTCCCCGCGATCCCCATGAAGCATATCAATCAACTTGACCGCCTCCTCTTCCATGCTGACCACATATTCATCGACCAAGCGTTCAAAATAGCGATGAAAAATCAGGCTGGGGATGGCCACCGTCAGCCCCGCCGCCGTGGTAATCAGTGCTACCGAAATGCCGCCCGCCAAGACGCCGGGATTGCCGATACCGTGCTCCATCAGCGAGGAAAAAACCTGAATCATGCCAAATACCGTGCCCAACAAACCCAACAATGGCGTAATCAGGGCGATAGTACCCAGGGTGTTCAGGAAGCGTTCCAAATCATGTACCACCATCCGCCCCGATTCTTCAACGCACTCTTTCATAAATCGCCTGCCGTGATGGCTATTGGCAAGCCCTGCAGCCAAAATACAGCCCAACGGCGAGCTGTTTTTCAAATGCCGTAGCGTGACATCGTCCAGCTTTTTTTCGCGGGATAATTTCCATACTTGCGGCACCAACTCCGGCGGTAAAATTTTCTTTCTGCGTAACGACCAAAAACGTTCCGCGATGATGCCCATGGCACCGATAGAACACAATATGATGGGCAGCATCAGCCAGCCGCCGCTTTTTATAATTTCAAACACATGATTTCCTAAAAGAATGACAAAACCGATAACCCCGGCATTATTTTAACCCGTACCTTTACGCCGCACTAGAAACGGTTTTTTCCCGCCCCACCCAAGCATAAGCGATAACAAAAGCAAAACCACAACAAAGTGCCGCTATGGAATAGACAATAGCCGAGCCCAAGGTCTCCCAATAATAACCACTGTAATAGCTACCGAGCATTCCACCTAAGCCAAAACCTAAACTGGCATAGAGCGCTTGGCCTTTACCCTGATGCCGGTCGCCAAAATACTGATGGACTAAATGAATAGCAGCGACATGCACACCGGCAAAGGTTGCCGCATGTAATAGTTGGGCAAAGACCAAGACCCAAAAATAGTCGATGCACCAGCCAATCATCAACCAGCGAATAACCGACAACAGGCTGCTGACCAATAAAATAGAGCGTAAGGAAAAGCGTTTCAGCACACGGCGCATGTAAATAAATAAAACGATTTCGGCAAAAACACCCAGCGCCCAAAGCAATCCGGTCAGGCTTGCCGAGTACTGATAATGTTTCAGATAGATAGAATAAAAAACGTAATACGGGGCATGGGCGAACTGCAACAACAGACTAACCAGCAAAAACGCCAGCACCTCCGGTCTTTTGATAATTTGCCTTATGCCGACGCCGTCCGTCTCGTGATGGCTTGTCTTGGTCGCGGGTGTTATCAGACTGACCAGCCATATCAACGTCATCCATGAGGTCACCATGGCCGGAATCATATCGGTCGACAGGACGTCCAATAACCCGCCTACACCCAGCACCGCAACAATAAAACCGATAGATCCCCACATCCGTATCTGGCTGTAGCGATGTGCCTGATGCTTTAAATGGTATAAAGTGACCGCTTCAAATTGCGGCAACGTGGAGTTCCAAAAAATGCCAAAAGCAAGCGTTAACCAAGCAAACCCCGAATAACCCTGAATGAAAATAAAACCGGCAAAGAACAAAGCCGTTAGAAAAGACGTTATGCGGATGATGCGTAAATTTTTCCCGGTATGATCGGCAATCCAGCCGCATAGCATCGGCGCAATAATTCGTGTGCCGCCCAGCAGGGCAAAAAGTTCACCGATTTGAACAGGATTAAATCCGCTTTCTTTTAGATAAAGGCTCCAGTAAGGGATAAAAGTCCCTACTGTGGCAAAATAAAAGAAGTAAAAGCCTGAAAGGCGCCAGTAGGGAATAGACATTTAAATTAACAAGTTGCCGTATCGATTGGATTTTATGAACTTACATCTCAAACATCTCAACCAAAATTGATGAAATCAATCTTTGTGTGTTTCTGTCTATAGCCCCTAGTTTTTTAACTAACCTAGATTTGTCGACCGATCGCAATTGGTCCAGTAAAACAAGGCCAGTCTTGCCCTGAAACTGAAGCTCAACTCTTGATGGCGCATAAAATCCTTTAGTTGTCATGGGGGCAATTAAAACAGTTCTTAGAGCATTCATCTCATTGGGCGAAACAATAATGCAGGGCCTTGTTTTTTTGATTTCACTGCCAATGCTAGGGTCAAGTTCGACCAGATAAACATCAAACCGCTTTACTACCACTCCCAAGCCTCGCCTGTGGCAAGCTCTGCACTATGATCAAGAGGACTATGCCTTAGATTAAAATCTTGCTCAATTTCGGCCGCCGGAATACATTTAAACTGCTCTTCCCAGCCTTTTCTTACCTGTTTTAGCGGGGTTATCAACAAACCATTATCGACAACCTGAATGTCAAACTCCTTATCTTGAAGATTAGCTTGTTTAATCAACGCTTGAGGAACCCTGATACATTGGGAATGCCCAATTTTAATTAAATGTGCCATATTCCCTCCCCTTTTGTTGTTCCAATAAAACTCATCTTAAAACCGGCAACCCCGAATCAACACCCGCATTTTGCCCGCGATGGCGCAACAAATGATCCATGATCACTATCGCCATCATCGCCTCGGCAATCGGCGTGGCACGGATGCCGACGCAAGGATCGTGGCGGCCTTTGGTGACCACCTCAATCGCTTCGCCTTGCAGGTTGATGCTTCTACCCGGCAAATGCAGGCTCGAAGTCGGTTTTAAGGCAATGCTGGCAGTCACCTGCTGGCCGCTGGAAATGCCGCCCAAAATACCGCCGGCATGATTGCTTAAAAAACCGTCCGGGGTGATTTCATCGCGGAACCGTGTGCCTTTGCTATCGATACAGGCGAAACCGTCGCCGATTTCCACGCCTTTAACTGCATTAATGCTCATCAGCGCATGAGCCAAATCGGCGTCGAGCCGGTCGAAAATCGGCTCGCCCAAACCCGGCGGCACGTTGTTTGCGACCACTTCAATCCTCGCGCCGATCGATTCGCCTTCTTTGCGCAAAGCATCCATATAGGCTTCCATTTCAGCAACTTTATCGGCATCAGGGCAGAAAAAAGGGTTGCTGTCGATAATAGCCCAGTCGACTTTGTCGATTTTTATCGGCCCCAACTGCGACAGATAACCGCGTATTCCTATGCCCGCGTGTTCTTTCAAGTATTTTTTGGCAATGCCGCCCGCCGCCACGCGCATCGCGGTTTCACGCGCCGATGAACGCCCGCCGCCGCGATAATCGCGGATGCCGTATTTGTGCTGATAAGTGTAATCGGCATGGCCGGGTCTGAAAGTGTCGACGATATTGGAATAATCCTTGGAACGCTGGTCGGTATTTTCAATCAACAGCCCAATCGGCGTGCCGGTGGTAAGGCCCTCGAACACGCCGGACAAAATCCTGACTTCATCAGCCTCACGCCGCTGCGTGGTGTAGCGCGACGTGCCGGGTTTGCGACGATCCAAATCTTCCTGCAAATCAGCTTCGCTCAAGGCCATACCCGGAGGGCAGCCATCGACGATACAGCCAATCGCCGGGCCGTGGCTTTCGCCAAATGAAGTGACGGTAAATAATTTTCCTATTGAGTTTCCAGACATGGTTATAAAGCCGCTAAAAAGTGTTCATGATATTGACTGAGCTGCTCAGCCGTCAGCAAAAATACGCCATCGCCGCCGCGCTCAAAGGCCAGCCAGAAAAAAGGTACGTCGGGGAAGGCGTTTTGCAAAGTTTCCGCGCTGCTGCCGACTTCCACCACCAAAATACCCTGCTCGGTCAAATACTGATTGGCATCAACCAAAATACGCAACACCAAATCCAGTCCCGTGTGCCCACCCTTAAACCCCATATCCGGCTCGGCGCGAAATTCTGCAGGCAACTGCCCCCATTCTTCAAGGCTCACATAAGGCGGATTACTGACAATAATGTCATAGCGCGCAACGGGTAATTCGTTAAACAAATCAGACTGGTACAGCGTCACCACATCGTCCAGCTGATGTTTGGCGACATTCAGCTCGGCGACGGTCAGCGCATCGGCCGACAAGTCCACCGCATCAACATCGGCGTCAGCAAAGGCATAAGCACAGGCAATGGCAATGCAGGCGCTGCCGGTGCATAAATCCAAAATCCGCTCGACCTGTTCTTCCTCCACCCACGGCGCAAAACGCTGTTCGATCAGTTCGGCAATCGGCGATCTCGGCACCAGCACCCGTTCGTCAACATAAAACGATAACCCGGCAAAAATGGCTTCATGGGTTAGATAAGCGGCCGGAATGCGCTCGTTAATGCGCCGGTCTATCATATCAACCACCGCCTGACGCTCAGTCAGGGTCAACACGCTTTGCAGATAGGCATCGGCCAAATTGTAAGGCTGGCGCAGTGTATGTAAAACCAGCGCTGCCGCTTCATCCAGTGCCGTTGCCGAGCCATGACCAAAACACAGTTCAGCCTCGGTAAAACGGCTGGCGGCCCAGCGGATATAATCGCGAATAGTTGATAACGTCGTTAAAACTTCAGAAGGTGTTGTTTTCATTGCAGGAAAAGTAAGATAGGGCAATTTGGTTCGACTAAACTGTAGATTTTAAACTAAACTTTATGAGCTTGTTTGAATATTAAACCCACATAACATGAGCCAAACCACGACTAACACCGATGCCGCCGCAAGTTTGGCTAAAAATAAACTCTTAATGGACTGCTATCGACACATGCAGTCCGATGATCTGGCATTGCCTACTATTCCCGATGTGTCGTTTAAAATTCGCCGCGCCATTAATGACGAAAACTCCAGCATCACCTCAATAGCGCGGGTCGTGCAAATCGATCCGTCGATTACCGCCAGACTGATACAAATTTCCAATAGCCCTTTGTATGCGGGGCGAAAAAAAATTGAAAGCTGCCCGGAAGCTTTGACTCGACTGGGTTTAAAAGCCGCTCAGGATATTATTACTGCGGTATCGATGAAATCGGTATTTAACGCCAAATCGCCGCTTATTAGGCAAAAAATGGCCGAACTTTGGGCTCACAGCAGTTATATTGCCTCGATCAGCGCCGTCTTCGCCCATAAAATTCCGGGATTCGATCCGGATAGAGCCATGCTGGCCGGGCTGATACATGACATTGGCATCGTGCCGATTTTAACCTACGCCGACAACCATCCTGACATCATTGCCAATCCTAAAGATTTGGTACAAACCGTCAGACAATTACGCGCCGATATTGGCGTACAAATTATCCGCCGCTGGGATTTTCCCGAAGATTTTGAAGATGTGGTCACTCATGCCGAAAATTGGTTTCGTAACGACGACAATCCATCGAGTTACTCGGATATTGTGATGATTTCGCAATTGCACAGCTTTATCGGTAAAGTGGACATTAAAAAAATACCTAAAATAGACGCCCTGCCCGCTTATAAAAAACTGGCCGTACATTTAGATGCCAATGACAGCATTAATATTTTGGATACCGCCAAAGATGAAATCGAACATATCCGGCAACTGCTGTCGTAAATTCACCAATGGATATTAACGCGTTAATAAGCCCTAAGACCCAGTTAATGCCGACCAAAACGTTAAGCCTGAAAGTCGGACAACAGCTTGATGTTAAAGTGATAAAAGCCGATATTCAGGCCGCAAAAAATGCCATTACCTTATCCATAGGTAATAAAAACATCAGCGTAGAAAGCAGCCAGCCGATAGCGCTCACCTCCGGACAGCCGTTAAAAATTCAAGTCACCCAAATTGCGCCCAGCATAGAATTTAAAATTATCGAGCCTGAGCTAAAGAGCCAAACTGCGGCCGCTCAAATACCCAAAAACCCGTTAACCGAAGTACGCCTAACCTTAAACTCGACCGCCAAGGATGATGGAAGTGTCGCAATGGGTACGGAACCCATGCGACCGACCGCCAAGGATGGTGGAAGTGTCGCAATGGGTAACTTAACACTGAATGAAAAAACCGACAGCGCGACGCTCTCGTTACTCGCAAAACAGCCCATAGACACAAAAATAATCGCCATCGCCGGTAACAAAATCCAGTTACAGCTCATGACAGAACCCAACTCAAAACAACCCACCTTACTCAACATTGAACGCAGCCAACTGATTAATGCGCCCTCAATATTAAAAATCGGGCAAAACCTGAACCTCAGCGTAAATGCTGCAAACGGCAACTTAACGGTGAATGAAAAGCCCCTCTCCTTAGTCGAAAAACAAGCCATAGATGCAAAAATAATCGCTATCGCCGGCAACAAAATCCAGTTACAGCTGGTGACAGAACCCGGCTCAAAACAACCCACCTTACTCAACATTGAACGCAGCCAGCTCGTTAATGCGCCCTCAACGTTAAAAATCGGGCAAAGCCTGAACCTGGAAGTCGCTAAAACCGGCGGCACACCCGAATTTAAAATAATTGCATCCTCGGCGCACATTCCAGAAGCCAAAGTCGCGGAATTTATCACGCAGTTTCTGCCACGGCATGAGGCGTCGCCTATCTTGCTCAATCAACTAATAAAAGATTTACCGCAACTCCTGGAAAATCAAAGCGTTTCTCAAACTCTAAAAGATATTGCCGCAAAAATAATCCAGAATTTGCCGCCCAAAGAGCAATTGATTACCAGCCAAGGTCTTAAACAATCCATTGCCAATTCCGGGCTGTTTCTTGAAGCCAAGTTGCCGTCGATGATGAATCAAAGCGAGTTAATTAATGCGTTGCCCGAACTGATAAAAAATGAGAGCGTGCCCCAATCACTGCAACGCATTGCCGCCGAAATATTGCAGAACCTGACGCAAAAAAATCCAGCAGCGGCGCCCACTTCATTAACGCCGGACGCCCAAGAGCTAGAACAAACGCTAGCGAAAACACTCAAACCGGCGGTTTTAAGTGAAACAACAGGAGACACTAAAACTGCAACACCAGCGGCCATCAGCGAAGATTTTAAAGCCAGTTTGCTTAAATTTATTCATGCGCTAAAGCAGGAACTGACACAGCAAAGCGAACAAAAAGCCAATCAAGCGGATGTCGAACTGCTCAAAAACCTGCAAAATAAAAGCGAAAACACCGTAGCCAAAGTGGTGCTGGATCAGTTGATGTCGCTGCCCAAAGAAGACAATCCCAAACAATTATGGGTTATCGACATCCCTTTCATTGACCGACAACAGGCGGAAACGGTGAAAATTGAAATACAGCGGGACAAAGACAACGAACAGCAGGCCGATAACGGCGACTGGTCGGTTAATATCACCATTACCCCGCCCGAACTGGGCACCATTCATTGCGCCGTGTCCTATTGGAACGCTACCATCAATACTTTTTTCAAAAGCCAAAACAGCCAAACGACTGAACTGATCAAACACAACCTGGATTATTTGAAAAATCAACTCGAGACCGCCGGCTTAACGATAGGACACATGGACGCCCATGACGGCAGCCAAAAAACGCCACCGCCTCATCCATTAAGCGGAAAAAAACTGTTTGACGACAAGGCCTAAAAGCGAATCCGACCGCCGCCGCAACGCCCTTAATCCACCGGTTTATAATTCCATATTTGCAACAAACTTAGCGTCGCCAGCATCAAAAAGGCCAACAGCGTCCAGGCCGGCATACTGAAACCAAGCAGCGTCCAATCCACCTTGGCGCAATCGCCGGTGCCGCTGAGCATCAGTTTGACCGTTTCCAGCAGAGGAAAGTTTTGCAGCACATAATCTAATCCGGGGCCGCATTCAGGCACTTTATCAGGCGGCAAGTGCTGTATCCAGACATGGCGGGTGGAAATCGCGCCGCCACACAAAGCCGTCACCGCGCCGGCAATAGCATAAGCAGTAACGCCCATTTGCCCCGGATTATGGATAGCAGCCGCCAAGAAAACCAGACCGGTCAATAAAATGGCAATACGCTGGGAAATACACAACGGACACGGATCAAGGCCACCGACAAACTGAAAATAAGCGCCCATCGCCAGCAAAAAAACACAACCGAGAAAGCCCAAAAAAAACCAGATTCTCGAATTAAATCTTAATAGTTTCAACATAATCAATAGCCTTTACAAAAAATTTAACCGTTTATTTATTATCGTTCCCACACAACGAATTAAGTATAGGGGGATTTATTCTACCGCATGGCGACAGCCTTATTTACCGAGCTTATTGTTTTCGCCAAAATAGTGGATTAAAAAATCGACGAATGTTGCTAACTTGGCGGGTAAAAAGCGTCTTTGCAGATAAATAGCGTAAATGTCCAGAGAGGGAATGCGAAAGTCAGGCAAAATTTCTACCAATTTCCCCTGTTCCAAATAATTCATCACCGATAAATCCGGCGCCTGAGTGATGCCCATGCCCAAGGTGGCCGCCTGACACAATGCCCGGCCATTGTTTGAAGCAAAGTGCCAGCTGGTCTTGATTTTAACTTCTTCACCGGCGACATTAAACAGCCAATAATCTTTATGCGGGGTATCCATATAATGCAGGCAGCGATGCAAACTTAATTCGTCGATGGTTTTCGGTTCGCCATGTTCGGCGATATAGCAGGGCGAGGCGTAAGTACACAAGCGGGTTTGGGCGATTTTTCGGGCGACTACGCCTAAATCGAGGTCGTTGGTCACTAAAATAGACAGATCAAAATGACCTTCGCTTAAATTAACCTTACTGTTGTGCAGGGTCATTAAAATTTTAACCTTGGGATAGGCGCGCTGGTAAGCGTCAATCGCAGGCACCATATAAAGCCCACCAAAATCAATCGGGGCGCTGATTTTTAAGGTGCCTTTGACTTGACGGCCAAGCTGTGAGGTGTATTCTTCCAGTTCCGCGAAATCATCCAGCAATTGTTTACTGCGGTAATAGTAGATTTTTCCCGCTTCTGTCATGCTCAGTTGCCGGGTGGTGCGGTTTAATAAGGCTACACCTAGCGATTCTTCCAGTTGAGCCATGTATTTGCTGATCATCATCGCTGAAAGGTTCATTTCGCGGGCAACGGCCGCAAAAGTGCCCAGTTCAACAATGCGGCAGAATACCTGCATATTAGTTAATTTGGCCATATTGCTTAGTTTATAAACTTAAAGTTTATATTGTATAACTTATATCGCTATTTGAAACCTTGATTTATTGCGGTACACTTTCGCTCGGAGATAGTAGTCTAACTGCCGCTTGGTCTTTTTCATTCCCCCTTAGTGATAAAAACCAAGCGGTTTTTTTTGCCCAACAATAATAAGAGGTGGTTTATGAGTAAAATTGTTAATGAAGTTTTAGCGGCAAACAGGGATTATGTGAATGATTTTGGTGATAAAGGTGCATTGCCTATGCCGCCAGGACGCCATTTTGCTATTCTGACCTGTATGGATGCCCGTCTGGATCCTGCCAAATACGCAGGCTTATCCGAAGGCGACGCGCATGTCATCCGCAATGCGGGCGGCCGTGCCAGTGATGATGCCATTCGTTCCTTGGTCATCTCCTATAAATTATTGGGCACCCGTGAATGGTTCGTCATTCATCACACTAACTGCGGCATGGAAACATTTACCGACGACATCATGCGCGATCTGTTAAGCAGCAGCTTAAAAACCGCCTCGGTTGATGCCGACGGTTGGCATGACGGCGGCCAAGGCCCTGGCTCTGCCGAAGGTAAATATATCGATTGGTTGACGATTAAAGATCAGCAAGAAAGTGTTTTGGAAGATGTCACCCGCATCAAAGGTCATCCGCTGGTGCCTTCCGATATTCCTGTTTACGGCTATATCTACGACTGCGCTTCAGGCCGGTTAATTGAAGTACCTGCGGCAACAGCAGCGGGCCGCGCTAGCTAACACCCCGTTCAAACATGCCCATATCTTTATGGCTATGGGCATAATTTATGCTGTACTGTCAAAACCAGTTTGATGCTGACTGGTTTTTGTAAGCCTTAGCCCATCACTCAAAAATCGCCGCATCAAGATTTTTAGCCGCATTTAAGCCCTTCAAAACAGCTTTATTGCTGACCGCGCCAAACCGCGTGCCGGTAAGATTAGCACCGGTAAAATCGGTTTCTTCCAACTTGCTCTCGGATAAATCCGCCCCCGACAGATCAGCACCGGTCAACTTTGCCCCGGACAAATCAGCGCCAAATAACACGGTGTTTCTCAGCACACTGCCGGATAAATTAGCATGACGCAGCAGCGCCCTATTGAGGTTGGCATCAGTCAAATTAGCGCCGGTCAAATTGACATTATTCAAACTGACCCGCATTAAACCCATCGGCTGATTTTTCATATCCACGCCCCAATTGGCATGGGACAAATCGGCGTGACTGAGATTGGCACGATCCAGATTGGCAATAAACCGGCTGCCGCTCAGATTAGCGTTGCTCAAATCGGCACCGCCCATGTGGACGCCGAAAATACTGGTATTGGACAAATTGGCGCCGGCAAGATTGATTTTCGACATCACCGTTAAATCCAAATTCAAACCGGACAAATCGCTGTTGCTTAAATTGGCATTACGTAAATCCGCGCCCCACAAGTCGGCCTGTTTAAAATTCAGGCCGGACAGATCCAGCCCGGTTAAATCCAGGCGCCGCAACTGCGCCGGATGGCTGTTATCAGCCGTAGCCAGTAACTGCTGCACGGCAGACCGGTCAAGCTCGGCGGCCGATGCCGATAGACAAAATAAGGCTGCTAACGCATAACTATATATTTTCATTCGGTATATCCCCTGTCGATTTGGCGCTATTCGTTGGTTCGGATAAATGGTAAAAAAGGCGTCGTCATATAGCCGCCCTCCCCTATTAAGCGATTTTCGATTTTACACCAACACGCTAAAACACCCTTAAAAAATCCTCTGCTGCCGTTACGACAAAGGCCATCAGCAGCCATCAGTCCTGTATAATGTTTTATCAACCTTTTAACACTGACCTCGATTATGTATAGATATCAAGGCCGGATCATCCACGAAAGCCACGATGATGACGGCATTTTAGAAGTCATTGAGCAAGATGGCGTCAGGTCGCTACATTTTGGCTCTTTTCCCAGACAAAGCAGCATGTTGCTGGCCGAGCCGGACAAGCTACATTTGGAATACGTGCGCGCCATGACCAGCTGGCTGTTATTCAAACCGACGCTTGATGACCAAGCCTTAATTATCGGCTTGGGCGGCGGCTCCTTAGCCAAGCATTTGTTGCATCACTTCCCCGATTGTCGCCTAAAAGTCGTGGAATACCGGGAAAGCGTAGTCAAAATAGCGCGCAGCCATTTTGGCCTGCCGCTCGACCCGCGACTAAAAGTGATTATCGATGACGGCGCGAAATATGTGCGTCAGCGTACCGAAAGCCAAAGTGAGCAATACAGCCTAATGTTCGTTGATGCCTTCGATCACGAAGGCATGGCGCCATCCATTTGTAATCATGCCTTTTTTGATGCCTGCAAAGCCTTGCTGAAAAAAGACGGCATGTTAGTCATTAATCTGTGGGGCGGCGTCAATAAACCCCAATTCCAGCAAATCGCGCTGTGGCTGGGACAATCGTTTGACTGGAAAATTTTATTTTTGCCGGTAAAAGACCGGGGCAATATCATCGGTCTGGCCTTTAACGAACAGACCCCGCTACATGACATGAAAGATTTAAGAACCCGCGCCATCATTCTTGAGCAGCTTTACCAGATCGAATTTATCGCTTATTTAAAAGAGCTCATCAAACACAATTCCAGCGTCATCAACAACTCGATTAAAAAATAATGTCTACTGCCTTACACACCGAACCCAACCTGTTCAGCTACCGCAAATACTGGGCGCAACGCTTCGGCATTGCCCCCGTTTTGCCGATGAGCAAGGCCGAAATGGATGAACTCGGCTGGGACGCCTGCGACGTGATCCTGGTGACCGGCGACGCCTACATCGACCATCCGAGCTTTGGCATGGCACTGATTGGACGACTGCTTGAAGCGCAAGGATTCCGGGTCGGCATCATCTCGCAACCCGATTGGACTAGCGCCAAAGACTTCGGCAAACTCGGCCGCCCGAACCTGTTTTTCGGGGTGACCGGCGGCAACATGGATTCAATGGTCAATCGCTACACCTCGGACAAAAAAATCCGCTCCAACGATGCCTACACCCCAGACGGCGCGGCGGGAAAACGCCCTGATCGTGCAGTCAATGTCTACTCGCACCGCTGCCGCGAAGCATTCAAAGACGTGCCGATTATCATTGGCGGTATTGAAGCCAGTTTGCGGCGCATCGCGCATTATGATTACTGGTCGGACAAAGTCAGAAAATCGGTGTTACTGGATTCCAAAGCCGACCTGCTGGTTTATGGCAATGCCGAGCGCCAAGTCGTCGAAATCGCCCATCGACTGGCCAACGGCGAAGCCATCTCAGAGCTGAAAGGCATACGCGGCACCGTGCATTTCGTTAAACAAATTCCCGAAGGCTGGGCGGTTAAAGATTCTACCGACATTGATAAACCCGGCGCAGCCATGCTGCCTATCGACCCATATCAAGAACAGCCTGCTTGCGATAAGAAACCGGAATCGAGTGATACTGATGAAAAAGTCATTCAGTTTGATAAATTACTAATCCGAAACCAGCGTTCACAAACCGTCATCCGCCTGCCGGCCTACGAAGCGGTCAAAGATGACCCGATACTCTACGCCCACGCCTCACGCGTCATGCACGGCGAAACCAACCCCGGCAATGCGCGCGCATTGATTCAACTGCACGGCAACCGGCAAGTGTGGATTAATCCGCCGCCCATTCCACTAACCACCAAAGAAATGGACGGCGTATTCGACCTACCTTACTCCCGCGTGCCGCACAAAGCATACGGCAGCGCCAACGTGCCCGCGTTTGAAATGATCCAGCATTCGGTCAACATCATGCGCGGCTGTTTTGGCGGCTGCACCTTCTGCTCGATTACCGAACACGAAGGCCGCATCATACAAAGCCGCTCGGAAGATTCGATCATCAAAGAAATCGAAGCCATCCGCGACACCTCACCCGCGTTTACCGGCCATATATCCGACTTAGGGGGACCCACCGCCAACATGTACCGGCTGGCCTGCAAAGACCCGGCAATCGAAGCCGCCTGTCGCAAACCGTCTTGCGTTTATCCCGGCATTTGCCCCAACCTGAACACCGACCACACCCCGCTGATTAAACTCTACCGCCGGGCTCGTGCCTTGCCCGGCATCAAGAAAATATTTATCGCCTCAGGCCTACGTTATGACTTGGCCGTAGAATCCCCCGAATACGTCAAAGAACTGGTCACCCATCACGTCGGCGGCTACCTTAAAATCGCCCCAGAACACACCGAGCAAAGCGTATTATCCAAAATGATGAAGCCGGGCATGGGCACATACGACCGCTTCAAGGAGATGTTCGACCAATTTTCCAAAGAGGCGGGAAAAGAGCAATATTTGATCCCGTACTTTATCGCCGCGCATCCCGGCACCACCGACACCGACATGCTCAACCTAGCCTTATGGCTAAAACGCAACGGTTTCAGGGCAGACCAAGTGCAGGCCTTCCTGCCGTCGCCAATGTCAATCGCCACCGCCATGTACCATTCCGGCAAAGACACCCTGCACAAAGTCAGCCGCAACGTAGCTAACATCCCAATACCTAAAAGCGTCAAGCAGCGCCGCCTGCACAAAGCCTTCCTGCGTTATCACGACCCCAAAAACTGGCCGTTATTACGCGAAGCCTTAACAGACATGGGTCGCAGCGATTTAATCGGAAACGGCAAACAGCATTTGATCCCCAGTTTCCAGCCCAAAGGTACAGTAGAAACGCCCGATAAAATCCAGCGATTTAAAACCAAATATACCGGGTCGGACAACATCCGCTCCGAAAAAAGCAAACCGCATCCGATTAATAAGAGCAAAACAAAAAGAAAGCCCAAATAATTTATAAAAGGGCTTGCCAAGAAAATTATGTTGTATATAATACCCGCTTCTTCGCTGGTGTAGCTCAGTCGGTAGAGCAGCTGATTTGTAATCAGCCGGTCGCGGGTTCGATTCCCATCGCCAGCTCCAAGAATATCAAGGCCTTAGGTACAAATCTAAGGCCTTTTTTATTGTTCAAATTTTTCTGGTCAACTTTCAAACTAAATCTACTGCGCTGAGCAGTCACGCCGATTTCTGTATTGATGAAATAAGAAGCACCCTAATGCCGGTTGCGTCATTACGGTGCTGCCTAAGGGCTTAAAAACTGATATTCCCCTGCACCCAGATTTTTTGGGTGTCGGTGCCAAATTGGTCGGCATCGTAATACGCGTATTTGGCCAGCAGCGAATAATGCTTGCCGAATTTTTTGGTGGCCTGAAAATCCCATTCCTTACCGTAATGGAGGCTGCCGCTGTCATCGGTAAAATCATGGTAAACACCGGTCAATACAACATCACCTCTATCCAGTACGGTATGTACTGCGCCGGATACATCGCGGATGCCGTCTCTTGGTGTAATCAAAAATAAGTCCGCCCAGCCCTGGAACGCATGGTTGGTGCCTAGCGGCGTATCAAAGGTTTTATTGGCTCCTTTGCCGTCAAGCTGTTCAACCGCCCCTTGGAAAGTGAAGTTGTAGGCGGTAATACCGCCCATTAGGTTGATGCGGCTCGTGTCATAACGGGTCGCGCCGTGCCCGTAATCTTCCTGATAGGCCCATTCGGCGGTATAGACCAGGCCGTAGTTGTCACTCAGCTTTAACGAATCCCCCGGTTTTTTAAAATTGCTCATGCGCAAGCCGTAGGTTTGGCTGGATTTTTCGTAATTTTCCCGCTCGGTGTAATCCAGCCAGTAGCCGTAAGCAATCAGATTGCCGTAATCGCCGACCTTATAACTGATGTTCAAAATCGGGGCTTCGATGTGCTCATTGGTGGCGGTAAAGGTTTGTACGTTGCCGATGTAGCCTGCATTGATGGTCAGGCCGAACAGCTGCTGGTTGTTGTGGGTGACCAGCACCGAATCGAAAGTGGTTTCCATTTGCCGCCAGCCGACGTTGCCGATAAAACGGTCGTCATCCAATTTAATGCGTTGCCGTCCGCCTTTAATTACGGTATCGGGGATGCCGTCATAGCTGATCCACAGTTGGTTGAGTTCGCTTTTTTCGGGATCGGCCACCGTCGAATAAGCGGTATTGCCGTTGCGCGTGCTGTTGAAATCTTCCTGCATCGCTAGGTTGCCTTCGTATTCGGCATAACCTTGAAAGCCGTAGAAGGTCGGCGACAGCAAACCTGCCCGCAGACGTGCGGTGTTGGCATTGGCGGTTTTCTGCGGACCCCGATCCTGGTCGACGTTTTCGTAACGGTAATTCAGGTCGATTTTGACTGCGCCGTTTTTACCGTAATGATAAAAATTGAGCGCGTCTTCAACTTGCTTGGTCAAGTCGGCCATCGCCGAGCCGCTGATCACAGAGAGCGCCAGCAGTGATATTGAAGATAATTTTTTCTGCGGCATAAAGCCTCCTGATGTATTGATTTTAAAAAGTTATTAATGCGTATGGTCGCATTCGGTCAGGAAGCTCAAGATGCTTTCCCGGTATTTGTAGTAATCGGGATGTTCCAGCAAGGCTTTGCGGCTGCGCGGCCTTGGCAGATCAATCTCTTGGATTTTACCGATTTTGGCATGCGGGCCGTTGGTCATCATCACTACCCGGTCGGCCAGCAATATGGCCTCATCGACATCATGGGTAACCACAATCGCGGTGACCTGTGTCCGCTCCCAGACTTCCATCAACACTTCCTGCAATTCCCAGCGGGTCAACGAATCCAGCATCCCGAACGGCTCATCCAATAACAGTAACTTGGGTGACAAGGCAAAGGCGCGGGCGATACCGACCCGTTGCTTCATGCCGTTAGACAGGTCGGCGGCTTTTTTGCGCAACGAGTCGCCCAAGCCGACGCGGGTCAAATAATATTCAACAATATCATCGCGCTCCGATTTGGACGCATGGGGATAGACCTTATCGACGCCCAGCATCACGTTTTCAAACGCGGTCAGCCAAGGAAACAGGCTGGGTGATTGGAACACCACGCCGCGATCAGGCCCGGCGCTGTCGATTTCCTTGTTGTCCAGGATAATGACGCCTTCGGATATGCTGTTCAGGCCTGCGGTCATCGACAACACGGTGGACTTGCCGCAGCCGGAATGGCCGATGATTGAGATGAATTCGCCTTTTTTCATTTTCAGGTCGAAACCGTCCACGACCTTGACCGAGCTATTGCCGTCGGGTGTCGGGTAGGTTTTGCATAATTTTGAAAACTCCAGGTAACGCGGACGGGCTAAACCCTCCGTCGTGGGTTTTATCGCCAGGGATGGTGTGTATGCCGCTAGCCTGTCGGGAACAGGCGCGGCAATCGCCAGGGATGGTGTGTATGCCGCAAGCCTGTCGGGAACAGGCGCGGCGATAACCGAATAAGTACGATTCCAATCCACGTCAGTGTTCGGCTTTACTTTAGGCAAAATGATTTTATTGCTCGCCGTCCCTGTATTTTTCTCAATGCCAATATCCATCAAATAACGGGTGATTTCGGCGCGCAAGCGTTTAAATTCAGGGTTGTGGTTTAACGCGGTGCGGTCCCGTGGGCGCTCGATATTGACGGCAAAATCCGGGCCGAAAGTCGCATCGGGGCCGGGATTCAGCGGGATGACCCGGTCTGCCATGTAGATGGCTTCATCGACATCATTAGTAATCAGGATGACGGTTTTCTTTTCCTGCGCCCAGATTTGCAAAATCTCGTCCTGCAAATTGCCGCGCGTCAACGCATCCAGCGCGCTAAGCGGTTCGTCTAGCAATAAAATATCGGGGCTGGCAGCCAAGGCGCGCGCGACATTGACCCGTTGCCTCATGCCGCCGGACAGTTCAGCCGGTTTTTTGTCCATCGCCGCACCAAGGTTCACCATCCTGACGTATTTTTCGGTATGCGCCCGACGCTGTTCGGCTGGCCAGTGTTTGAAAATCTGGTCAACCGCCAACGCCACGTTTTCAAACACGGTTAGCCACGGCATCAGCGAATAGTTCTGGAACACCACGCCGCGATCCGGTCCCGGTTCGGTAATCGGCGATCCTTGTTTCAGCACTTCGCCGCTATCGGCCTGTATCAAACCGGCAATGGTTGAAATCAGCGTGGTTTTGCCGCTGCCGGAAAAACCGACGATGGCAACAAACTCGCCTTCTTTTATGCTCAGGTTGATGTTGCTCAGAATCGAATTCGCGCCATAGCTTTTGCAGACCGCTTTTAATTCCAGTAAAGGCTGATAGGCGTCATTCGAGGGCTCTGTTGGGTTGTTGGGCATACGTTTATTGACAATGTTAAGGTTTACGACTGACATCTTCGGCTCCCGGTTAAACATAATTATTCGGTAGGACGTGTATAAATATTTAAAGTGCCCTACCGAAAGAGAACAGGTTCTGTAAAGAGTGCATGATCCGGTCCAGGGCAAAGCCGATCAGTCCGATGGTAAACACCGCGACCATGATCCGACCCAAGGAATTGGAACTGCCGTTCTGGAATTCATCCCAAACGAATTTACCCAGCCCCGGATTTTGCGCCAGCATTTCCGCCGCAATCAGCACCATCCAGCCCACGCCCAGCGACAAACGCATTCCGGTGAAGATATACGGCAAGGCAGACGGCAACACGATTTTCTTGATTTGTGTGCTCCAGCTAAGCCGCAACACCTTGCCGACATTGATCAAATCTTTGTCTATCGAGGATACGCCGATGGCGGTATTAATTAACGTCGGCCACAGCGAACACAAGGTGACGGTCACCGCTGAAGTCAGGAACGATTTTTCAAACCAGGCATCGTCGCCGCTCACATACACCGCACTGACCACCAACGTGACGATGGGTAGCCATGCCAACGGCGATACAGGCTTGAAAATCTGCACCAGCGGGTTGATCGCGGTGTTGAACACCGGATTCATGCCGCAGAATAAACCCAGCGGCACGGCGATCAAGGTCGCAATGACAAAGCCTGCAAACACCGTGTACAGACTGGTGTAAATCTTATCCAGGTAGGTGGCTTGGCCGTTATAGGGGCGGATTTTGATTTCAGCCGCCGGGTCTTCCGCAAGCTTTTGCTCATTACGCGCTTGCTGGCGTTGGTAATACTCGGCCTCTTTGGCGCGTTCGGCGTAATGGTCGTGCAGCAACCCGCCCGCCTCGTGCCAGACCGCAACCGGGCCGGGAATAGTGCCCAGACTGGTGTTGACCTTCGATGCGGAAAAACTCCAAAGCCCCAGAAAGACCATGAAGGCGAGAATAGGCACGCCCATAATCAGCCACAATTGACGGATTTGCAGCGTGGCATTTTCACCGGCAGCTATTTTTACCAGCGGGACAAACCAAGTCAGTCCGGTGATGTTTAAAAACTTTATCAGTTGCTTATGCATGGTCGGTACCTTTGAGAGCAGGTGAAAGGTGAAAAGTTGTGGGAGCGGTCACCGGCCGCGAACAATCGTGCGCTGTTCGCGGCCGGGTGGCCGCTCCCACAACTTATGTGTAACGATGAGCGCTGGAACTTGGGAACAATGGCATGACTATCCGTCAACCACCTTGCCGCCGACTACTTTTTGCTTTCCTTTAAGCCCGATAGCAAACTTGCTCAGATAATCATTAGGCTTGCTCGCGTCAAAACTAACGCCATCAATAAAGTCAGCACTAGGCGGTTTGATGCCGGTTTCGCTGTCGGCCGGAAAATCGCTGGCTTTCGCTTTACCTTCGGCAATCAGTGCTTTAGCCGCCGCCCTATAAACATCGGGGCGATACACTTTTTTAGCGGTTTCCAGATACCATGAATCGGGTTTGAATTCGTTAATTTGTCCCCAGCGGCGCATTTGGGTCAGGCTCCAGACTGCATCGCTGTAATAAGGGTAAGAACCGTTATGACGGAAAAATACGTTGAAATCGGGCAAGTCGCGCTTGTCGCCTTTTTCATATTCAAAGGTGCCGTTCATGCTGTTGGCGATAACTTCGTAATCAGCGCCGACATATTGTTTTTGCGACAGCATTTCCACGCCTTCGTTGCGGTTCTTGTTATTTTCCGCATCCAGCCACATTGAGGCGCGGATCAAGGCTTTGATGACCGCTTTGTGGGTATTGGGATTTTTCTCCGCCCATTCTTTGTTCACGCCGAAGATTTTTTCCGCGCTGTTTTTCATCAATTCATAATCGCTGATGACCGGTACGCCGATGCCTTTAATCACCGCTTGCTGGTTCCACGGTTCGCCGACGCAGTAGCCGACTATCGTGCCCGAATCCATAGTCGAGGGCATTTGCGGCGGCGGCGTGACTGACAAAATGGCTTCGGCATCAATATTGCCGGAGGTATCTTCAGGCGGCGCATAAAAGCCGGGCTTAATGCCGCCAGCCGCCAGCCAGTAACGCAATTTCATATTGTGGGTGCCGACCGGGAAGGTCATCGCCATGTTGAACGGCTTGCCTGCCGCTTTGTATTTTTCCAGCACCGGTTTTAAGGTATCGGCGCTGATCGGATGCACCGGCTTGCCGTCTTTGACCGGAATCTGCGGCTTCATTTGATTCCAGACATCGTTGGATACCGTTATCGCATCGCCGTTTAAGGTCATAGTGAATGCGCTGACAATATCGGCTTTGGTGCCGTAACCGATGGCCGCACCAAAAGGCAGCGTTGCCAGCATGTGCGCGCCGTCCAGTTCGCCGCTGACCACACGGTCTAATAACACTTTCCAGTTGGCTTGCGCCTCGACTTGTACGGAAAGGCCTTCGTCTTCGAAATAACCTTTTTCCAAAGCAACCGCCAACGGCGCCATATCGGTTAGTTTAATGAAGCCGAGTTTAAGGCTTTCTTTTTCCAGCTTTTCAGCGGAATAAACGGTGATTGAAAAAGTTAACAGCGACGCCGCTACAACCAGTGCCGCAACCCCTTTTTTGATAGTAAATCGTCCGGTTTGTTTCATATCGACCTCAACAAGTTTGAAAAATCAGTAAAAAAAAAAGCGCCACCCTACGGAATACACACTGTACTCAGCCGGGTAGACGCCTTTGTCTGTTTTGGTTCAGCATTGAACCAAGATTTTTTAGCGCTCCGCCATTGGAGCCTCTGTTGGATTAAAAGCAATCGTTATGCCAAAATTTCCTTCTGGCTTTTTTATGTAAATTATCTAATAAATACAGCAACTTAAAATCATGCTCTTGAGGCACAATAAGAGCGAGCAACTGAAAACTATGCATCGAATGAGTGCGCGTTTTCTGCAAATTGCACCAATTAAGTTCTTCTGACCGGCACCATGAGGACGCAACCGCCGTCCTGAGCGTTACTGGCATTCGGCATAAAACCTGCTGTTGCTTGAACAACGCCACTAAAACAAACAATTTGATGAAAACATTTATTAAAGTCACGGAAATATGGATACCAACAAAAGACCGCACCCGTTTGGAGTTTAGCGCCGGGCTGTATGGCTCTTTGCATGAATTTCGCGTCGCCAGCGAAAAGGAATCTTTCGCTTATGATGAAGGTTTGCCCGGCAAAGCATGGGCCGCAGGCCATCCTGTGGTATTGACCGAATTCGATCAGTCTTATTTCAAGCGGACAACATCGGCTAAAAAAGCCGGTTTAACTTGCGCGATTGCCATGCCGATTTTTTCCGGCGAGTTTTTAATGGCCGTGGTGGTTTTTTTGTGCGGAGACGACCAGCATCATGCAGGCGCCATAGAAGTGTGGAGTCATAGTTCGGGGAACAATGCCGACTTGGCGGTTGTTGACGGCTATTACGGCACGCTGGATGATTTTGCCAGCCTATCCAGAAACATGACCTTCTGCAAAGGCGCCGGTTTGCCGGGGCAAGTATGGCAACAAGGTATGCCGATGCTGATAGAAGACCTGGGCGTGTCGCCGACATTCATCCGTAGCGCAGAGGCCAAAAAGGCCGGAATCACGACGGCGCTGGGCATCCCGATTTCGGTTGCGACACAGCAGGTTTATATTATGACTTTCCTGTCGGCTAAAGCCACGCCCATTGCCCGGCGCATACAGATATGGGCGCCGGATGCCAGCGGTCAGAATTTGGTATGCCGATCAGGATATAGCAAACAAAATGATGAATTGGCGGAAATCTTTGAAACGATGTCAGTACGTAAAGGTGAAGGGCTATTGGGCCGAGTCTGGTTGACCGGCGTTCCGCTTATCAGGAATAACGCAAAAACGGTTCTAGCGGCAGGCGGGGTCAATTCCATGCTTGCCCTGCCCGTTATAGAAAGCGGGACGTTAAAAGCGGTTGTTGCTTTTTTATTTTAGCGCGCCGCTGCCGTTTTGTTTAAGACGCTTTCCTGAAAAAAACAGTCCCAAATAATTGTCCACGAAAAGCACGAAAATTTCGTGTCTTTCGTGTTTTTCGTGGACTTTATTTTTTACAGGTCATGATCATCAAAGGATGTTATTTCTCGGAAATGGCCTAATCAAAGCTATTACTTTTACTTCTTTTTTTCGTGGCTTTCGTGATAAGCATGGACTCTTTTTTTCTACAGTTTTCAATTATCGGGGACATTTTTTATTAGAAATTACCTAAGCAGCTCGGCCATGGCGATAACGTTTTTCGCCATTTCGCCGATGGTAATCGTGCGATCCATCGCCAATTTTCTCAGGGTGTGATAAGCATCGTCTTCGCTAAAGCCTCGGGTTTTGATTAAGATGCCTTTTGCCCGGTCGATGAGTTTGCGTTCTTCCAACCGGGCTTTGGTTTTTTCCAATTCGTTGTTAAGTTGCTGTTGCCGGTTAAATCTGGCCACGGCGACCTTAATAATGCTGTCAATACGACTGATTTCCAGGCCGTTAATAAGATAGGCGCTAACGTCGGCGTCAATAACCTGATTAATGCTATCTAGGCTATCGTCGGCGGCAAAAATAATAATGGGTAGCGGATGGTTCTGTTTAATAAAATGAAGCTGGTGTAAATATTTTTGCGGACTGTCGATCTGATAAATAATCAGGTTTGGGTTGTGCTTGGTTATTAATGTGTAAATATCAACTTCAGGCGTTGCCGCACAGACGACTGCATAGCCGTTACTGAGCAATTGTTTTGCTAATAACGGCTTAGTCGCTTCATCTTCGATAAGTAATATATTGAGTGCGTTCATTTCAAATATAACAGCACAAACTGCGCCATTTATTACAACAGAGACATCTAAGCCGACCACGATAAAAAATACAATCAGTCACGCACAATTATCGAGCATTATTTTTCATTGCGCACCATTCTAGCCCGGCAGCAAACTGAATGACTCAAGCGGATAAGGCATCAAGCCTTTAAATCCAAAGCTTTATCTGTTCTGGCATAGCCATTGCTCTACAACTCCAAACAACAAACAACGCTATCGGGGTTTTACATGAGCGAAAAACAAACATTGGTTGTCATTGGCAACGGCATGGTTGGACAGCATTTTCTGGCTAACTTGGTCGACAGCCCCCTTAAAGAGCAGTACGAAATCATCACTTTTTGCGAAGAGCCCAGAGCCGCCTATGACCGGGTGCATTTGTCGTCTTTTTTCACCGGCACCACAGCACAGGAATTGTCATTAGTTGAAGACGGTTTTTTTGAGCGGCACGGCATCACGCTTCATTTGGGCGACAAGGCCGCCAGTATCGACCGGACGGCTAAAACCGTGACCTCGGCAAAAGGTGTCAGCATTGCTTACGACAAGCTGGTGTTGGCGACCGGTTCTTATCCATTCGTGCCGCCCGTTCCTGGACATGATAGGCCTCAATGTCTGGTTTACCGCACCATTGAGGATCTCGAAGCTATGGCCGCTGCGGCCAAAACCGGCAAGGTCGGCACCGTGGTCGGCGGCGGTTTATTGGGGCTTGAAGCGGCCAAAGCGTTAATGGATTTAGGCTTAAAAACTCATGTGGTCGAATTTGCGCCGCGCTTAATGGCGGTGCAGCTCGATGACGCAGGCGGCGAGATGTTGCGGCGCAAGATTGAGAACTTGGGCGTCACCGTGCATACCGGCAAAAATACCAGCATCATTACCGACGGCGAGCACTGCGTGAACAAGATGTGTTTTGCCGACGGCGAAGAATTGGAAACCGACATCGTGCTGTTTTCGGCGGGGATTCGTCCACGCGACGAACTAGCCAGAACGTGCGGGCTGGAAGTCGGACAGCGCGGCGGTATTGTCATCGATAACCAGTGCCGCACTTCCGATCCCAGCATTTATGCCATCGGCGAATGCGCCTTGTGGAACGGCATGATTTACGGCTTGGTCGCGCCCGGCTATACGATGGCGCGCACCGTTGTGGCCGATTTAAAAGGCGGTTATGCGAACTTTACCGGTGCGGACATGAGCACCAAGCTGAAATTGATGGGCGTCGATGTTGCCAGCATCGGCGATGCTCATGCCAAAACCCAGGGCGCGATGGTTTACAGCTACCAAAACGGCGACAGCGAAGTGTATAAACGGCTGGTGGTCAGCGAAGATAAAAAGTTTTTACTCGGCGCGGTGCTGGTCGGCGACGCCTCGGGTTACGGCACATTATTGCAATATTGCCTAAACTACATCGAACTGCCCGAAAATCCCGATGCACTGATTTTGCCGCACCGTTCCGACGAATCGGTTGGCTTAGGCCCTGATGCCTTGTCAGCTTCGGCGCAAATTTGCTCCTGCTTCGATGTGACCAAAGGTGCGATTTGCTCGGCGATTGAAAACGGCTGCATGACCATGGGCGAGTTAAAAGCCGAAACTAAAGCCGCGACCGGTTGCGGCGGTTGTTCCGCGCTGCTTAAATCGGTGTTGGACTCAGAGCTGTCGAAACAGGGTTTTGCAGTCAATACCGACATTTGCGAACATTTTGCCTACACCCGGCAGGATTTGTTTAATCTGGTTCGGGTTGAAGAGATCAAAACTTTTGCCGACTTGCTACATACACACGGCAAGGGCTTGGGTTGCGAAATCTGCAAACCCGCCGTTGGCAATATCCTCGCTTCACAATGGAACGAACATATCCTGGAAACAGACCATTTGGGTCTACAAGACACCAACGACACCTATTTAGCCAACATGCAAAAGGATGGCACTTATTCGGTCGTGCCGCGCATCACCGGCGGCGAAATCAGCCCCGATATGTTGATTGCTTTAGGCCAGGTCGGCAAAAAATACAAACTTTACACCAAAATCACCGGCGGCCAGCGCGTGGACTTATTTGGTGCGCGGGTCGATCAATTACCACACATCTGGAAAGAGCTGATAGACGCCGGTTTTGAATCGGGCCACGCTTACGGTAAATCGCTGCGCACGGTTAAATCCTGCGTCGGCAGCACTTGGTGCCGTTACGGCGTCGATGACAGCGTCGGTCTCGCGATAGAACTGGAAAACCGCTACAAAGGCCTGCGCTCCCCGCATAAAATCAAATTCGCGGTGTCCGGTTGTACCCGCGAATGCGCCGAAGCGCAAAGCAAAGATGTTGGCATTATCGCCACCGAAAACGGCTGGAATTTATATGTCTGCGGCAACGGCGGCATGAAACCGCGCCATGCCGATTTATTCGCCACCGGTTTGGACAAACCTACTTTGATTAAAACCATCGACCGTTTTTTGAGCTTTTATGTGCGCACCGCAGACCGTTTGCAACGCACCTCGGTTTGGATGGAAAACATGGAAGGCGGCTTGGATTACCTGAAATCGGTCATCGTTGATGACAAACTGGGCTTGTGCGAGCAACTGGAGCAACAAATGCAGTATGTAATCGACACCTATCAATGCGAATGGAAGACCGCGATTGAAGATGAAGCCAAGCTCAAACGTTTCCGGCATTTTATTAACAGCGACCAGCCCGATGACAATATTGTTTTTGTCGAAGAGCGCGGCCAAATTCGCCCGGCTGATAGTGACGAGCGGAAACATTTTAAATTGATGGAGATTGCGTAAATGGCTAAGTGGATAGACGTTTGCAGCGTTGACGATTTGCAGCCTGATTCCGGCGTTTGCGCCTTGTTCGAAGGCGAGCAGGTGGCGATTTTCTGGATGCCGGAAGCCGATGTAAAAGTGTATGCAGTCGGCAATTATGACCCGTTCGGCAAGGCCAATGTGTTGTCACGCGGTATAATCGGCGACATTGGCGGCCAGCCGGTGGTCTCATCGCCGCTGTACAAACAACATTACAACCTGCAAACCGGCGTTTGCCTGGAAGATGAAAGCGTGAAAATACCCGTTTATGCGATTCGTATAGAAAACGGCAGCGTTCAACTCGACCTTTCCTCATTGTCGCATCACCAAGAGCCCGCGTTATGAAATACAACTATTACATCGCCGATGTCTTCACCAAACAGATTTTCAACGGCGCGCAAATAGCCGTTTTCCCCAATGCCGAGGGCTTAAGTCAACAGCAAATGCAATTGGTCGCCAGGGAATTGAATCTATCGGAAACGGTATTTATATTTCATCCCGACAAACAAAACACCAGCCGCGTGATGCGGATATTTTCGCCGCTAGACGAAATCGATTTTGCTGGGCATCCGATAATCGCCACCGCTTTCGTGTTAGCGCATTGCGGTGATATTCAACTGACCGAGACGATTACGCCGATGGTTTTCGAGCAAAACACCGGCCCAGTCAACGTCAACATTACCGCCGAAAACGGCCTGCCCAGTTTTGTGCAGTTCACCCGCAAAGTGAATTCCATCATCGACCGCTTCACACCCAGTGATGACGAGTTGGCAAGCTTCCTGTCGCTCCAGCCGTCGGAATTCGACCATAAAAAATATGCCACGCGTTTGGTGTCCTGCGGCGTTCCTTATCTGATCATCCCGGTTTGGCGTTACGAAAGCGTGAGGAATGCAAAATTCAATTACGCGGCCTGGAGCCAATCGACCGCCCCGCAAACCGCCGCCCAGGAAATCCTGCTGTTTTCCCCAAAAACGCCGTATGCGGATGCCGATTTTAACGCCCGCCTGCTCGGGCCGAGAATTGCCATGCACGAAGACCCGCCGGTCGGCAGCGCAATGCCTGCATTTGCCTCGTATTTGTGCTCATTTGAATTCATGCAAAAAGGCACTTATACCTTTACCGTGGATCGCGGCGATGAATATAACCGCCGCAGCGTGCTGAATCTGGAAATGGATCATAAGGGTGGAAATACCTTAACCATTCGGGTTGGCGGCGCGGCGGTTATGGTGGCGGAAGGGGTTATGACTATTCCTGAACTATAAGGGCGATTGTATGAAACAACGCTATCTATATCTCGTTCCCAAGCCAGGTAGGTCAGGCGCTAGCCGTAACCCGACTTATTCACGCAAAAATGTCGGGTTACGCTACGCTAACCCGACCTACAGGGCTTGAACGGTCGGGATATTCATATTCTCAGCAAGGTGTTTTTTGAAAGTGCGATAGGCTATCAGGTGAATTACCCTGACCTACAGGGCTACACTAGTCACCACTTATTTTTGGTGGGAACTGTGCAAAGTGATATCCGCCAAGGTAGGAAATATATCGACCTTGATAGCCAATTGCCGTCAATATAAAACGAACAACTATTTCTCGTATAACTGTGCCGTGCTCCCATAGATCATTCTTGTGGTAGTGACCTTGATGCACAATCAAGTCTCGGGCTTTTTTGGCAGCTTTGATCTTATCCTCACCAATTCCATCAAGAGGAACCGACCAACGTTCAACCAAAATATCAAGCTTTTGCTTGAGTGATCGACGGTTTAAATCCGCAAGACGTTCGTTAATATCCGACAAAATATCTTCCGGCTTTTTCGTTTCATCTATTGACCATTTATCGATGCATTGTTTAAGCACCCTACGCAAGGTTCGTCTATGATTTTCGAATTCCTTGGATGGTCGTATCAATGTGTCGTTTTCATCAAGATTAGAAGAAATAAGGTTTTCAAGTACAGTCATAGCATTAACCAAACGAACCTCACTACACGTGGAGTCCATGACATACCACTCTAGAGCGATAAAAAGATTCTTCACCTCAGATGGAGGACTTATGAACGAAGCCACCGCTGCTTCGAAAATAGATTGCTGATCACCAGACGAAAATACGGGGTTCGATGCCGATGATGCCTGTCGAAGCTGCGAGTAAACTATTATTTCCGATTTATCGCCAGTATAAAATTCAACAACCGGCGCTTGAAGCCTAACCCCTGAAGCAAATGACATTACCCGTCGAACATGATCAATCAATTTATTGACTTCCTCCTGCCACACGGACGAATTAACATACTCGTTGTCGGATTTTACTATAATAAAACCTGTTATAGCATCAGACTCAACATCAGAAGGGCTTTTTTCGACCATAGCGATAGTTCCAAGGCGACACTCCGATTTTAAGGGATGAGAACTCCGAAATCCTTTCAATGACATGCGCATCCATGGTTTCGATATTGCATCGGCAAATTTGTGATGGAACGTAACTTGCGAACAGCAACCACCGCGAGGATTTATATGGTCACTTCCCAAGCTGGAAAAGCAAAGCGTCTCCGTTGTTAATTCGGCACTGCCTTCTTCGAATTTACCAGACAAAGAAAAATAATTGACCATTTCCCCCTCAGGGCGCCAGTACTCCCTTATGAAATAGGTTTCTTTCGTTAAGGCAATTTCGTCAAATTCAAACTCTACCTCCCCTGAAGAAGAATTAATGCGAGCGCGAAAAGTCACTGGAACGGTGCGGCCATCTGCTTGAAGAAAACCCGAGAACGGCTTGAATTCAGAGAAATATTTTTCTTGCATTGCTTGTTACGCGCATGGTATATGCCTGATTAGGGAAACGGGAAATACGGGGTCAAGTCTTGCATCGTGCATTACATAGAGAAGCCAGAGTGGGCAACGCTTTTTTGCCCACGTGGAACGATGACACTGCTAATATGTCTCGTTCCCAAGTTCTAACTTGGGAACCGCATACCCTCAAGCTCTGCTTGATGTTACCCGGCAAGCAGAGCTTGGGAGTGAGGCATTATTCACTTTTTTGAGATATAATCAAACAACCATATTGTCAAATTATATCTCAAAATATGCTTTTTCAGCCCAATCTATTATCTTGTTCCCAAGTTCCAACTTGGGAACACATACCTTCAAGCTCTGCTTGATGTTACCTAACCGGTAAGCAGAGCTTGAGGGTAGTCACTCCCAAGCTAGAGAGGCTGTGAAAGTATTATCAAAATCATTAAAAGATAGTAGAAAACACACTATAAGTTATTGATTATTGCCTGCTAAAACTGGCAACTCTGCCTAATTTCAGAATACTTTCACAGTCTCTAGAGCTTGGGAGCGAGACATTGTTATCCGTTGTCATGCCTCTATTGTTCTGGCTCAGAAATCGGTGGCAAATCGGCATAAAAGCTTGCGCCTTGGCCGGGCGTTGAGTCAAAGCCAACGCGCCCACCCATGCGTTCAACCAATTCTTTGGTAATCGCCAGACCTAACCCCGTACCGCCTTTTTGCCGGGTATCTGACGAATCGGCTTGGGAAAATTTCTGGAAAATGCGTTCACGAAACGCATTGTCGATGCCAGGCCCGTGATCTTGGACGGCGATTCGCAACCAGTTATCCTCGATACGGATCACGCTCACTTCTACTGTTCCCCCCGTCGGCGAGAATTTGGCCGCATTAGACAAGTAATTAGCCAAGACTTGCGATAACCGCTGGCTATCCACCTGTACTTTGGCATCATCCACGCGCCCGACCAAGACAAAACGTACTTGGAATTGGTCGGCATAGGCTTGCGTGCTGGCCAGGGTTTGCTCAATGAGCGGCATCAACGCCAGCGTTTCCATATTAAATTCCAATTTGCCGGCGGCAATTTTTTCCATGTCGAGTAAATCATTAATCAGATGCGCTAAACGCTGGCTGTTTTCAAACGCCATGGTAATCATTTTCAATGCCAGCTCAGGCAGCTCCCCTAATACTCCACCTTGTAATAAGCCGAGCGTACCGTTAATGGCGGTCAGGGGGGTGCGTAATTCATGGCTGACCGTAGAAACAAACTCATTTTTCATGCGTTCAGCGCGTTTTTGTTCGGTAATATCCCGCACGACGCCGATGAATACCGGTTCACCATGATGAAAAATTTCCGACACCGCCAAATCCAATGGAAATACCGAGCCATTCTGACGTAGGCCTTCAACTTCGCAGCCATTACCAATCACCCGAGGTACGCCAGTTCTTAAATAGTTAAGCAAATATTGGTCATGCGCACTGTGATAAGGCTCTGGCATGAGCATATTGACATTACGGCCAATGACCATATCGGCCTGATAACCGAAGATCCGCTCGGCACTGTGGTTAAAACTGGTGATGAGGCCATGATGGTTAATGGTGATAATGCCGTCGAAGATATTATCCAAAATGGTTTGTGTATGTTGGGCTTGCTCTTGTAGTTGCATTTCTGCATCTTTACGCTCGGAAATATCCAAACCGGCGCCGCGATAACCGATGAGCTGGCCGTGCTCATCGAACATGGGCAAGCCCGCCACCCGCTGCCAAACCAAGTGCCCGTCCCGATGGATGGAACAATGCTCTAAGTCATGAAAAGGGAGTTGTTGCGCCTGGATGGTAAAAAAATAGGCTTTAACCCGTTCGGCCTCTTCTGTCGGCATCCATTCAAAAGGCGAATGGCCGATGATTGCGTCCGGCGCATCGCCCAATAATTCACTAATACGGGGGGAGACGAAGGTGTACAGTCCTTGGGTGTCGAGTTCCCAAATATATTCCCCAGCCGCATCCAGCACATCGCGGAAGCGCGTTTCACTGGCCCGCAAGGCGTGTTCAGCCGCTTTACGTTCGGAAATATTTTCGATAATCGACCAAATCAGTTTGCGCCCGGAGAGTTCTTCTATCACCATGCCCTGCAATAACACGGGATAGCGGCTACCATCCTTACGGATATATTCTTTCTCAAAGGGGCCATAGCGCCCGGTTGCGACCATGCTTTCGCTTTGCTGCTGTTCCTGTTGTGCGTATTCTATCGGCGTGATTTCAAAATAACTCAAGGCTAAAAATTCTTCGCGTGAATAACCGGTCGGTGCCAGCAAGGCATCGTTGATCTCTAAAAATTGGCCGGTTTGGTAATCGTTTAGGGCAATACCCATCGGCGATAAATCAAACAAGCCGCGCAAGCGGGATTCAGCTTGTTTGCGCTCGGTAATATCAATGCACGAGCCAATATAACCTGCAAAGTTGCCTTTGTTATCAAAACGCGGCACACCGGAATCCAATATCCAACGGTATTCTCCATCATGGCGTTTTAGGCGGTATTCCATTGTAAACGATTGTCGTGCATCAAAATGACTGCTATAAATATCCAAACAACGCTCAAAATCGTCAGGATGAACATCTTCTGCCCAACCGTTGCCCACCAACTGCTCCATTGTGCGACTGGAAAAATCTAGCCAGACTTGGTTAAACCAAGAACACAATTTATCAAGTTCTGACACCCAAATGAGTACAGGCGCAGAATCTGCCATTACTCTAAAACGAATTTCACTTTCTATCAGTTTTTGTTCATTTTGTTTCCGCTCCGTGACATCGTAATTAACCCCGATGATGCGGGCATTTTTGCCTGCTGTCGCGCTGGTCATGCGAGCAAAGGCTTGTATGTAGCGAAGCTCGCCGCTATCGAGCACAATTCTAAAACTGCTATCCCAGGTGCTGTTGGTCATTTGTGCCTGTAACAAGCTGGCTTCCACCTCGGCACGGTCTTCAGGGTGTACGAAGCGGGCCCAATCCTGATAACGATTGGCAAACTGGCTAGGTTCTATCTGGTACAAGCGGAGCATCCAGTCATCCCAAACTAACGCCTGGGTGGTCAGGTCATATTCCCAAATGCCAATGCCAGCGGCATCCGTCGCTAAAGAAAAGCGCTGATTGGTTTGCTGCAAGGACTGCTCTATCGCTTTGCGTTTGCTGATGTTGTGCGCAATACCCAGGTAGCCGGTAACGCGGTCTTGGTCTTTAATGGCAGTGACGGTTAAGCTGACCGGTATCCGTTGGCCATCCGCACGAATATACGTCCACTCGCGGTGTTCCGATCCGTATAATAAAGGCTTTGCAGTAAATGTTTGAAAGCCGTCAACGGCATAGCCGAGTTCCGCGCTCAGTTCGCTTGCCCGTGTGCGGACTTCATCCTGATCGTGAAACACCGCCGGTGTCGCTTGGCCTACTATTTCAGCGGCAGGATAGCCCAGCAATTGCTCCGCCCCTGTGTTGAACAAGGTAATGAGCCCCGCCGGATCGGTAGCGATGATGGCTATTTCCGTCGCGGCGCTTAAGACATTGTTCAGCAGGTTATTGGCCTGTGCCAATGCGTGTTCTGTTTGGCGGCGTGCCCGGGTATTTTGCAAGGCGGCCAATAATTGGCCGATGGTGGTGGTTAAGGGCGCGAGGAAATCAATCAAGGCTTGGTCATAACCTTCCGGGCGATTGGCCATGCCAACCATGGCGTTAAGCTGGCCATTGTAGTGAATGGGAATACCTAAAAAAGCATTGAGCGCCGGGTGCCCTGGCGGCAAACCGCCCCGTCTTGGGTCGGTATCCGGTTGGTTGGCGATGACCGGCTGGGCGCTGGTAATCGCCGCGCCAAACAAGGTATCCAAATTGTAAAATTCCATGCCGCTGGGCGAGTATTGTTGATAAAAGCCCCGGGTTTCTTCATCCCAAGCTATATTGGTAATGGCATGGGTTTTTAAATACGGCGTGCCGTCGTTTTGATAGAGCACTTCAGCAATGAAGCCATATTCGCTGTCGGTTAACGACAGCAAATCCTGCAATAATTGTTCAAAGACTGACCGGTTATCGGCATCGGCAATGAACAGGGATTGGGCATGGGTAATAGCTGACAGCAGTTGTAGGTTTAACATGAGTAATGCTTACGGTTCGGGATGACGGGCACGAATGGCCAGAAATTCTGGCAGGTAACGGACAAATGATAACTGGTGAGAACTGGAGTCAGGTACAGATTATTCTGTAAAGCAAGGGGATTAATCAAGAGTGAGTGCGTATCGATACCGCTAAGCAGTTGATTTTAATACGGCGGAACAATTTAACATTATGAAAAATACGAAACTGAGCCGCTTACATCCCCGCCCTGAACGCCGGACTTTTACGCTACTCGCGGATAAATTTCGGCTTTATTTACCCTGCTGTTTTTCCCCAATTTAAAACGTTTCGGACGGGGCAACATGCCCCATCCGGCAAGTTGTCCCGGAACAAAGAGATGTGTAACAGGGGCTTGCATTTATTAAGCAAGCTTATCAACCAGCAGCGTGTATCGATTGAAAGAACGCCCGTTGTTTTTCTGCTCTTTGCCGTGAAACGTCACGGTCACCAAATCCCCCGGCGTGGCGTTATTTTGTTTCAGGCTGTGTATCAAATAACGGTTGAGGACAACACCCACAACCGAGCGGTCATCATCCTGTAAAAGCATGGTTTTCTGTTCGTCATAGACTGGGTTGTTAAAAGTGCCGCTGTTTTGGATGACGCCTGCGATGGTTTCGCCTGCTGACGGTTGCCAGTAGGTCAGTTTGTTTGTTGCGGGTAAGTTTTCGGTCATTTTTATCCTGTGTGTTAATGGGGCGGCAGGGTGCAATTGTACTGCTAAATCGATACTGTTTTAACAAATGTCACCCCTTATACAACAACGCCTTAATTTCCGGCACACAAGAGCCGCAGTTGGTTCCGGCTTTTAGGCAAAGGCCGACTTCCTGATGGGTTTTTAGGCCTTTTTCCCTGATCGCGGCCTGAATCGTTTTTTCGCCGACATTAAAACAGGCGCAAACGAGGATGCCGACATCGGCAATGCCTACGGGCGGCCTGCCGGTCAATAGCGCCATGCGTTCGGCTTTGTCCAATTCCGCTTTTGTAAACAGGCCACTGAGCCAGTTGCGCTCCGGCAACATGGATTCTTTGGCGATAAACACTACGCTTTCCAGTCGATTGCCCATGAACCGCGCCGCCCGGTAATTGCCTAAGCCGGGGTCTTGATATTCCTGCCACTGCGGCGTTGCGCTCTCATTGTCGCAAAGACTTTTTTTCGCCCAATCCTGCCAGTTGTCAGGCAAACTAAGCCCAGCCACTTCATAACGGTAAAAATGTTCGCCTTTGATTTTTACCCAATACTCCGGCTCGTTGATGGTCAATTCGCGGCAGGACAGGATAAAACCCTGCCAGCTAGGTTGATAGGCTTTGATGCGCGCCGGTGTGTGCTTGCTTTCCGGCTGTTTGGAAATCGGATCGACTATCGGGTTGACCAACGCGCCCATGCGTCCCCGGCTGGCGTATTGTCCAGTCCAGTGCATCGGCACGAAGAGATTGCCCGGAAGCTGGCTGTCGGTAATCTGCACCCGCGCAAGCATTGATCCTAACCGGCTTTCAATCATTGCCAGACTGTTTGCAACCAAGCCGTAACTTTGAGCATCAAGCGGATGCAACTCAACAAACGGCTCGGGCTTATGCTGGTTTAATTTCGCCGCAATCGCGGTGCGCGTCATGGTGTGCCACTGGTCGCGCAAACGGCCTGTATTTAAAATCAGCGGATAATCTTGGTCTGGCCGGTTGACCGGCGGGCGCGGCGTAACTGCAATAAATTGCGCTTTGCCGGATTGGGTAAAAAATCGTCCGTCATCGAACAGCCTGGCCCGGCCTTGCGGATAGGCCTGATTGACCGGCCACTGGGTCGGCTGCAGTTGCTCGTAATCTTGTTGGGTGATGTCCGCAAACGCCGATAGATCAAAATCGCGTGTCCCGTCATTTTCAAAACCGGACAGTGCGGCATGTTCGCGAAAAATCTCCACCGGGCTTTGATAATGAAAGGCCTGTTCAAACCCCATACGCCGCGCCACTTGGGTGATAATCCACCAGTCCGGTTTGGCGCTGCCTGCCGGTTGAAATAACGCCCGTTGCCGCGAAATGCGCCGTTCGGAATTGGTCACCGTGCCGTCTTTTTCGCTCCAGCCTTGCGCGGGTAACAGCACATGCGCCAGCGCGGTGGTATCGGTGTTTTCTATGCAGTCAGACACCACGACAAACTCGCAGCGCTGCAAGGCGTGTTTGACTTTGTCGGCATTAGGCAAACTGACCACGGGATTGGTACCCATAATCCACACCGCTTTGATTTTGCCGTCGTAAATCGCGTCGAATAATTCCACGGCGGGATAACCCGGCTTTTGGGCAATGTTTTGCGCGCCCCAAAAGCGGGCGACCCGGTCTATATCGTCGGCATTGGAAAAATCCATGTGTGCAGCTAATTGGTGCGACAAGCCGCCGACTTCGCGCCCGCCCATTGCATTGGGTTGGCCGGTCAGTGAGAACGGCCCCATTCCCGGCTTGCCGATCCTTCCGGTCGCCAAATGGCAGTTGATAATCGCATTAACCTTGTCGGTGCCGGACGACGATTGGTTGATGCCTTGGCTGTACAGGCTAACGACTTTGTCATGACTGGCGAACCATTGATAGAAGCGTTGTACGTCGTCTTTGTTCAGGCCGCAAAGCGCTGCAACCTGTTCGCTATCAATATTGGCGGTGCTCAGGGCAGCCTCAAACCCTTCGGTATGGGCTAAGATATAAGCCGAATCCAGCGCGTTTTTCTCGCTTAAAAAATGCAACAGGCCGTTAAACAAGACCGCGTCGCTGCCGCTTGCCAACGGTAAATGCAAATCAGCAATGTCGCAACTGACGGTGCGGCGCGGGTCTATCACCACGATTTTTAACGAAGGATTGGCTTCCTTCGCGGCGCGTATGCGCTGAAAACTGACCGGATGGCACCATGCGGCATTCGAGCCTATTAATACGATCATCTCGGCCTGTTCAAAATCGGCATAGCAACCCGGCACGGTGTCCGAGCCGAACGCACGTTTATGCCCGGCGACCGACGACGACATGCACAGCCGGCTGTTGGTATCCATATTGCCGCTGCCGATAAAGCCTTTCATCAGCTTGTTGGCGACATAATAATCTTCGGTCAGCAATTGCCCCGAGCCGTAAATTGCCACCGCATCCGGGCCGTATTTTTTGAGGGTGCTGGTGAAAGAATCGGCTACCAGATCGAGTGCTTCCGCCCAATTGGTTTCACGCCCGTAAACTTTCGGCTGTAACAATCGGCCTTTGAGTTCTATGGTTTCGCCGAGCGCCGAACCTTTCGAGCAAAGCCGCCCGAAATTGGCCGGATGTGCGGTGTCGCCGCTGACTTTAAGATGATGCTGTGCTTCATCGGCTTTAACGCTAATGCCGCAGCCTACGCCGCAGTAGGGGCAAGTGGTTTGTATCGTTTTAGTCATTAGAAATAGGCCGTTAGGGATAGGGAACACGGATGACACATCGTTCCCATGCTCCAGCGTGGGAATGCAGCCATGGACGCTCCGCGTCCCTTATCACTGCAGTGACTATTTCCGTCCAAAATAATTCCTTCTTTCGGGCTACCAACTTAAGCCGGGACAAACTGGGAACGCCAAGCCCCAGCTTGGCGAGTGTTCGCGCCAAACTGGGGCTTGGCGTTCCCGGCCACCCATTTAAAACTGTCCCGGCTTAAGTTGGTAGCCTTCTTTCGCAACGCTGGAGCGTTGCCGGATGCATTCCCACGCCGGAGCGTGGGAACGATACATGTTCAATGTTGAAATCACGTATTACAGGCATTTTGCACATAAGCTTTACCAAAAAAGTCCGTAAAGCCCCTTCCTTCAGGTGGGGGATGTAAGGATGCTCTTGATTTATTTTGTTTGTTCACCTATTGTTCTCTCCGTTGGGTACGCTGTTGCTGCGTATCTCCTGCCATCAGGTTCACACTGAGATGGTGTGAAGTAAGACGATTTTCAGAGTCGTCCCCTTCGGGCATGAAGGGCTACACTAAGGAATCCCCTTGCTTTAGCTGGGGGAGGATGTCAACAAAAACCAGACTATCCCTTATCCCGGAAATGTTTTCTCCTTGCTCTAGTAATTGCTGATACCAGCTGCCAGCCGCGGTGTCGCCGTACAGCACCGCGCCAATCAGCTTATCGGCTTTAATCACCAGCTTCTTATAAATGCCCAAAGCCGGATCACTAAAACAGATGCTTTCGCTATGTTCATCGCCCTGAAAATCGCCGACCGAAAACAGGTTGATGCCGGTTACTTTGAGCTTGGTCGCTGTCGGTAAAGTGACATATTCCGCCGCGCCATGCGCACTCAGATGGTTGGCGCAAACTTTGGCCTGTTCAAACAGCGGCGCGACCAAGCCAAAAGTGGCGCCGCGATGCTGAATACATTCGCCGACCGCGTAAATGCAGGGGTCGTAGCTTTGCAAAGTGTCATTGACCACGATGCCGCGCTGGCAATAAATCCCCGCTTGTTGAGCCAGTTCCATATTGGGGCGCACGCCGATGGCGGTAATGAACAGGTCACATTCCAGCTGGCTGCCGTCAGCTAAATTGACCGCCGTGATATGGCCGTTTTCATCGCCCAATAATTGCTTGAGTTTGGCGCCCATTTTAAATTTCAGGCCGCGCTGTTCCAGCTCTGTTTGCAGCATTTTTGCTGCCGGCCTATCCAGCTGCCGGTTCAGTAAGACTTCATGGTTATGAATCACGGTCACCGCCATGCCTCTTAACACCAGCCCGTTAGCGGCTTCCAAACCGAGCAAGCCGCCGCCCAACACCACGGCTTTGTTATGGCTACGGCTGTAGCTCAGCATTTTATTGACATCAACTATGTCCCGAAAGCTGATGACGCCAGCCAAGTCATTCCCCGGAACTTCGGGTATTACGGCTTTGGAACCGGTTGCGATCAGCAGGCGGTCATAGCCTGCAACCGTGCCGTCTTGGGCATAGACATCGCGATTTTTCCTGTCGATGTACACCACGGTTTTGCCTTCGCCCGCATACAGTTTTATACCGTTGTCGATGTACCATTGGCGGTCATTGATCACAATATCCTCGATGGTTTTCTCGCCGCACAGCACCGAGGACAACATGATACGGTTGTAGTTGCCGTAAGGTTCGGCACCGAATACGGTAATATCGTATTTGTCCGGCGCGGCGGATAGCAATTCTTCGACGGTACGCATACCCGCCATGCCGTTGCCGACCACGACCAAGCGTTGTTTCATCAGTATTCCTTATGATTGAATGCCCTCAAATCAGGCTGATTGCAATTCATAAGCAAGCTACATGCCTATTTTAACCAATAGTTGAAAACTGTCCACGACAGGCAAGCCGAAGGGTTCACATTTATGCCTGCCTGCGCTTAAATTTTTTGCGCGCCAAAATAGTGCGAAAATAATTTATCGGCACAGTTAACCGGGCAAAATAGTGCAAGGCAACTGGCCGGAAAATGGGCTAATCACTTAAACCGGAACAGTTTTAAGCGAGTAGCAGGGAACACCAAGCCCCAGCTTGGTGAGTGTTATTAGGCGGAATTGCCAATTTCGACAACCAATAATCAATAGCTTACAGCGCATTTTCTGCTATTTTCTAGTGATTTTGATAATACTTTCACAGCCTCTCTAGCTTGGAAGTGACTACCCTCAAGCTCTGCTTGCTGGGTAGATAACATCAAGCAGAGCTTGAAGGTATGCGTTCCCAAGTTGGAACTTGGGAACGAGATAAATGCACAATGCAAGACCTGCCCCCGTCTTTCCCGGCTGTCTGCCCGATGATTTATACACATGTTCTGAATAAAGGCGTTAAAGTCGTGCCCTGTTCTTTGAAGCAATAGGTATAATTGCCGAACCGATTGCTATGCGCTGCCAAGGTCAAATCTAAAATTGCAGTCTATCATTTCGCTGACTATTTAACGGACTCACCTCTATGAAAAAACTAATTGCCCTTGCCGCTTTATTATTCTCTTTCAATGCCAGCGCAGACCTACGCGCCACCGGCGACCTGGGCATCGTCATCGAACGCGAAGACGGCAATGCGCTGATTATCAACACCACCGAACATAAACGCTTAGCCAAAATCGAAAAGCTGGGCGATTTGTCCCATGCTTCGGTGGTTTTTTCCCGCGATCAGCGTTACGCCTACGTTTTCGGTCGGGACGGCGGTTTGACTAAAATCGATATGCTCAAGGATGCGATTGATAAACGCATCATTCAGGCGGGCAACAGCATTGGCGGGGCGATTTCGCAAGATGGCAAACTCATCGCGGTATCCAACTACACGCCCGGCGGCATTAAAGTTTTCTCGGCAGACACGCTGGAACTGGTTGCCGATATTCCATCCGACTATGGCGATGGCTTGCGTTCTAAAGTGGTTGGTTTGGTTGACGCGCCTGGACAGCGCTTTGTTTTTAGTCTGTTCGATGCCGGTGAAATCTGGCTGGCCGATTTTAAAAACCCAAAAGCGCCGGTGATTAAAAAATTCTCTAACATCGGCAAGCAGCCTTACGACGCGCTAGTTTCCTCGGATGGGCGCTATTACATCGCCGGTTTGTTTGGCGAATCCGGCATGGCGCTGCTTGATTTATGGAACACTGAAGTGGGCGTTAAACGCATTTTGCCCGACTACGGCAAAGACGACGAAAAACTGCCGGTTTATAAAATGCCGCATCTTGAAGGCTGGGCAATGGCTGGCGATTACCTGTTTGCACCGGCGATAGGCCAGCACAAAGTGTTGGTTATCGACAAAAACACTTGGGAACTCCGCGACACCATCGCGGTCGCTGGACAACCGGTTTTTGTCATGGCGCGGCCCGACGGACGGCAAGTCTGGGTCAATTTCGCCTTCCCCGATAACAATCAAGTACAGATTATCGATGTCAAAGACTTATCGCTGTTGAAAACCCTGTCGCCCGGCAAAGCCGTTTTGCATCTGGAATTTACCCCTCGCGGCGAACAAGTCTGGCTGGCGGTCAGGGACGACAATCAACTGGTGGTTTACGACACCGAAACCTTGCAGGAAATCACCCGCCTGCCCGCCCACCAACCTAACGGCATTTTCTTTAGCTCGCGCGCGCATAAAACCGGTTTATGACAGCAAAATCTAATAGGACTCGGCAATCAAAGTATATACCGTGTTTTATCGGTGATTATCCGTCTAATCCGCGCCATCCGTGTGCCACTTTTTAATATCGAAGACTATGCTAAGCCCTCTACACAAACAGCTGCTCAACGACTATCAGCACGATTTCCCGCTATCGGCACGGCCTTACCAGGACATTGCCGAGCAGCTGGGCGTGAGCGAAGCCGCCGTTTTAACCGCATTTAACGAACTGAATGACAACGGTTTTATCAGCCGCATCGGCCCGGTGATCCCGCCTAACCATATCGGCATCAGCGCCCTGGTCGCGATGGCCGTGCCCGAAACGCAATTGCAAGCGGTTGCCGACAAAATCAGCGCTTACCCGGAAGTCAATCATAATTACGAGCGCGAACACCGGCTCAACCTTTGGTTTGTCGTTATCGCCAACGATACCGAACACTTACACGCCGTCATCAAATCGATTGAACAAGACACCGGCTATCCCGCCATGCTGCTGCCGATGCTGGATGATTTTTTCATCGATTTAGGCTTTAAACTGGAGCTGAACCATGCTTGATGCACAAGACCGCCAGTTGCTTGAACACATTCAATTGGGCCTGCCGATTTGCCCACAGCCTTATGCCGAAATCGGGCGGCTGTGCGACATGGCCGAAACCGAAGTGATAGAGCGCCTAGGCCGACTGAAACAGCAAGGCCTAATCAAGCGCCTAGGCGTTATCGTCAAACACCGGCAACTGGGCTACCGCGCCAACGCCATGACCGTGTGGAATGTGCCGGATCATTTGGTTAAACAACTCGGCGGACACATCAGCCGCTTTGCCTTTGTAACCTTGTGCTACCAACGCCCCCGGCAGCCCGAATGGCCGTATAACCTGTATTGCATGATACACGGCAAAGACCGAGCCACGGTGTTACAGCAACTCGAACAGCTGGTTGATGCCTGCGGTTTAAGCAGTTTTGACAAAGAAATCCTATTCAGCACCCGCTGTTTTAAACAACGCGGCGCAATTTATACAGCCAAGGTTTTAACACATGAATGAACTGGACAAGCTTATCATCAACACTCTGCAAGACGGCTTCCCCATCTGCGACGCGCCTTATCGGCAAGTCGCCGAGCAATTAGGGTTAAGCGAACAAGAACTGCTAAACCGGCTCAAAGCATTACTGGATAACGGCACCCTCACCCGCTTCGGCCCTTTATATAATGCTGAACAAATGGGCGGCGCCTTGACCCTGGCAGCCGTTAAAGCGCCGAAAGAACGCTACGATGAAATCACCGACATCATCAACGCCTTCCCCGAAGTGGCGCATAATTACGCACGCAACCATGAATTAAACATGTGGTTTGTGCTGGCCACCGAAACGCCTGGACAAATCCAGCAAACCATCAGCGCGATAGAGCAACAAACCGGCTTGACCGTTTACAACATGCCGAAAAATAAAGAGTATTTTGTCAACCTGAAACTGGAAGCCTGACCATGCTTGATGACATCGACCGCCAAATCATCCAAGCCACCCAAACCGGCTTACCGCTGACGCCGCAGCCTTATCAAACCATTGCCGAACCATTGGGACTGACCGCCAATGAGGTTATGGCCCGATTAACAGCCATGCAAAACGACGGCATCATTCGCCGCATCGGCGCCGTGCCCAACCATTACAAACTGGGCTACCGCTTTAACGGCATGACGGTGTGGAACATTCCCGATGAATTCATCGACGAGCTGGGACAAAAAGTCGGGCAACTGGACTTTGTCAGCCATTGCTACCATCGCCCAAGGCATCCGCCCGAATGGTTGTACAACCTGTTTGCGATGGTGCATGGCAAAAGCCAGCAAGCCGTCGATGCACAAATCCAGCAGATTGCTGAATTGCTGGGTGACTATAATCTGGGTTGCGATGTGTTATACAGCAGCAAAATCCTCAAAAAAACCGGCTTTCAGAGCAGCAAAAAATTCAAGGACTGCCGTCCCGTTACTGACTAGGAAACTGACTATGTTTAGACTCAGCCATTATATGCGGGAACTGATAGACCCGACACCGTTAAAACCCACACGCAAACCGGCAGCGCCGGTGGTCATCTGGAATCTGATCCGCCGCTGCAATCTGACCTGCAAGCATTGCTACACAACGTCCACCGACATCAATTTTCCTAATGAATTGAGTACGCCGGACATTTATAAGGTCATGAATGACCTGAAAGCGTTTAAAGTGCCGGTGCTGATTTTATCCGGCGGCGAACCGTTGCTGCATCCCGACATCTTCGCCATTTCGCGCCGCGCTAAGGACATGGGTTTTTATGTCGCGCTGTCGACCAACGGCACCAAGATTTCGGCGGCCAATATCGATGAAATTGCCGCTATCGATTATCAATATATCGGCGTCAGCCTGGACGGCATCAAGGACACCCACGACCAATTTCGGCGGGTTAAAGGCTCTTTCGACCAAGCCTTGCACGGCATTCATTTGTGTCTGGAAAAAGGCATCAAAGTCGGCTTGCGTTTTACCTTGACGCAAGATAACGCGCAGGATTTTCCGGCGCTGTTGCAGTTAATGGATCAGCACGGCATTGATAAATTCTATTTGTCGCATTTGAATTACGGCGGTCGCGGCAATAAAAACCGCAAAGACGATGCCCATTTTGCGATGACCCGTGAGGCGATGGATTTGCTGTTTGAAACCAGCTATGACTGGCTCAAAGCGGGCAAAGACCGGGAATTTGTCACCGGCAATAACGATGCCGATGCGGTTTATTTTTTACATTGGGTCGCTAAACATTTCCCCGATAAAGTCGAGCATATTCAAGCCAAATTGGAACAATGGGGCGGCAATGCCTCCGGCGTCAATGTCGCCAATATCGACAATCTGGGCAATGTCCATCCTGATACGTTCTGGTGGCATTATGAGCTGGGCAATGTCAAAGAACGGCCATTTTCAGAGATATGGTTAGATGTGAGTGACCCCTTAATGGCGGGACTTAAGCAACAGCCCAGACCGCTCGAAGGGCGCTGTGCAAGTTGCCATTATCAAGCCATTTGCAACGGCAACACCCGCGTCCGTGCGGCGCAAACCACCGGTAATTTTTGGGCAGAAGACCCAGGCTGCTATTTGACCGATAGTGAAATAGCTTAAGATGCCTTACGGAACATGCCGATATGCAGACCTTCCAGGTTTTAAAAACCTGGAAGGTCTAACGTGCAATAGTCTGAAAGATAATTCGTTTCTGTGATCCCACGGCCCAGCCGAGGGGTTACCTTATTCAATTACATCACCTAGCCCAACCCAAGCAAAGTACTGACTAATAGCTCAACGCCGTAAGTCACCAATAATGCAGAAACAAATAAGGCTAATGATACCGATATTATGTTGAGATTATGCGATGCGAATTTATTCATGACAGCTAGCCCTCGATTAACTATTAGGACTTGATTCTGAGCCTACTCCGTTAAAATATGATGACGCTATAATGACATTTCCATGACAAACAGCCTCAGTTAGATTTGAGGCATAAATCACCGTCACATTGATTAACCTCAACGGTAATATGCGATAGCTTATTCACACAACCAAAGCCATCGAGTTCTTTTAACAATTCTTTGTAATAGTCTGGTGCTTTAGGATGATGCGACACCACGGCGACAATCAGCGCAAAATGCCCCGGCCCCACCCGCCAAATATGCAGGTCGGAAATGCGGTTATCGGCATCGCTTTCGATTTTTTCTTTAATCGCCAATTTGTATTTCAACGCGATGCTTTCATCCAGCAGAACCGGACTGGTCTCTTTCAGCAAAGCATACGACCATTGCGTGATAATCAACGCACCGACCATGCCCATGACGGGGTCCATCCAGTGCCAGCCGTAATATTTACCTAACCCCAACGCCACAATCGCCAGCACCGAGGTCAGCGCATCGGCAAGCACATGCAAATAAGCCGCTTTAAGGTTGTGGTCATGGTGATGATGTCCGGCGTGATCGTGGCCGTGATGCCCCTTGAGCAATAGCGCACAAATCAAGTTAATGAACAAGCCGAAAGCGGCAATGGCAATGGCTTCATCAAAATGAATAATGTGCGGATGCAAAATGCGCTGCCCCGACTCAACCAACATGATCAACGCGACCACGCCCAGCACGATGGAGCTGGTATAACCGCCCAATACGCCGACTTTGGCCGGGCTAAAGGCAAAAGTCTGATCATGCGCATGAACGCGGGAATAACGGTAGGCAATCAGCGTAATGATGAAGGCGGCAACATGCGTGCCCATGTGCCAGCCGTCAGCCAGCAGCGCCATTGAGCCAAATACGGTGCCGGCGGCTATTTCCAACAGCATAGTGAAAAAAGTGAGCACCAGAACCAGCTTAGTTCGCCGCTCGCCTTTTTTATTGATAGCTGAAAAATTGTGCTCGTGTTTTAGAAGGCTGAGTGTGTGCGTGTGCATTCCGAACCTATTTTGCTTCGTTAAAATCATCTATATGCGCGCTTATAATATAGAAAACGACTGTTTTTGGTAAGGATTGTCTGTTGCTGAAAAAGCGCCGGGCATAAAAAAAGGGTTATCATCGCTGATAACCCTTTTATTTAATGGCGTCCCCAGGGGGGTTCGAACCCCCGTTACCGCCGTGAAAGGGCGGTGTCCTAGGCCACTAGACGATGGGGACTAAAACTGGCTTAGTCCGGCCTGTACTTCACAATCAAACAAAATAATAAAAAAGGCCTATAAAAATAGGCCTTAATATAATGGCGTCCCCAGGGGGGTTCGAACCCCCGTTACCGCCGTGAAAGGGCGGTGTCCTAGGCCACTAGACGATGGGGACTAAAACTGTCTCAAACAAACTTTTTGGTGGAGCCAAGCGGGATCGAACCGCTGACCTCTTGCATGCCATGCAAGCGCTCTCCCAATTGAGCGATGGCCCCGAAGTTGAGAACGGGCATTCTACAGCAAATATGAATTGAGTCCAGCACTAATTTATATTTTTTATATGCAGTATGGCGCGCTTTATTCTGGCCAGGGTTTTTTCCTTGCCCAGCAACGACAAAGTAATGTCAATCGCAGGCGACACTGCTGAGCCGCAAACCGCAACACGCAAGGGCTGCGCCACTTTGCCCAAGCCCAGCTCCAAAGTTTCGGCCAAATCCAGCACAAGCTGATGCAAGGCCTCGCCATTCCAGTCACTAATCTCGGCAAATTCATCATGCAGCCGCGCCAACACATCGGCGGCGGCAGGCGTGAAATTCTTTTTTGCCGCTTTTTCATCATAAGCATCAAAATCTTTGTAGAAATACACACTGGCAGCCGCGATTTCGACCAGCGTCTTGCAGCGTTCGCGTTGCGCCTTGACCATATCGACCAGACTCGGGCCGTCGCTAGGATCAATGCCCAACTCGCCCATGTGCCAACTTAAATGGCGCGCTACGTGAGCGGGATCGCTGTTCATGATGTAATGATGATTCAGCCAGAGCAGTTTTTCGGTGTTGAACGCCGATGCCGACACATTGACATTTTCCAAGGCAAAATGCTCAACCATTTCATCAATGGAAAACACTTCCTGATCGCCATGCGACCAACCGAGCCGCACCAGATAATTCAGCAAAGCTTCCGGCAAATAGCCGTCATCGCGGAACTGCATCACGCTGACCGCACCGTGGCGCTTGGATAATCGAGCGCCATCAGGCCCCAAAATCATCGGCAAATGCGCGTATTTCGGCAATTTTGCACCCAAGGCTTTGAGGATATTCATCTGCCTAGGCGTGTTGTTAATATGGTCATCACCACGAATAACATGCGTGACTTCCATATCCATATCGTCAACCACCACGGTCAAATTGTAAGTCGGCGTGCCGTCGCCGCGCGCGATAATCAAATCATCCAGCTCTTTATTGGCAACAACAATATCGCCCTTAATCAAATCGGGAATAGTGACCGCGCCATCGACCGGATTTTTAAAGCGGATCACCGCTTCACGGTCGCCTTTTGCCTCGGTCAAATCGCGGCATTTGCCGTTATAACGCGGCTTTTCCTTATTAGCCATTTGCTCGGTGCGCAACTGTTCCAACTCGTCCTTGCTGCAATAACAATGATAAGCATCGCCCTGGTCGAGCAACTGCTGGATCACCGCTTTGTAGCGGTCGAAATGATGGGTTTGGTAAAAAGGCCCTTCGTCATATTCCAGACCCAACCAAGTCATGCCTTCCAAAATGGCGTCGACCGATGCCTGCGTGGAGCGCTCTAAATCGGTATCTTCAATGCGTAAAATAAACTTGCCGCCGTGTTTGCGCGCATACAACCAGGAAAACAAAGCGGTGCGGGCGCCGCCGACATGCAGATAACCCGTAGGACTCGGGGCAAAACGTGTTTTTATGCTCATAAAATATTATTTTTGTTAGTAAAAATTCTTGACTATTTGTAACTACTCAGCGAAAAAGCAATAGAACACGGATGCCACTGATTAGACGGATAATGACTGATTAAAAACCTATTTAAAAATCTGTCTTATCAGTGTAATCCGTCGACTGCAGGGATGCAGGAGGTAGAGCAATGCAGGAGCAATTGCCGAGTTCCATTTAATTATTTTTAGCTGGGACTGAGTAATTACAGCTATTTTAACATTCTTGGCTGAAGCCAATTCTTCGCTGAAACTCAGCCGGTTTCCGGCAAAAAACTGGGCAGACTGACGCCATTAAAGGCCTGAAACGCGCCGCGCACCTGAAACAAATGCGTTTCCACATTGCGCGCGCCCCATTGGTAAAGCGTTTCCACCATCTCACGCTTGTCCATCGGCACCACAAACAGCGGCACCGCGCCGCGAAAACGCTCCGTCGCTTGCAACAATAAAGCCAATGCGGCCTGCTCGTTGCTCGCCACGCAAGGGCCCAACATATTCAGCGCCGGATGTTTGATTGAAATCATAAAGCCGTCAACCGCCCCGCCACCGTTCTCGAATACCAGCGCCTGCAACACAGCGCGCGGGTTTTCGATGGCATAACGATAATCGCCCACCCGGCTGATACTGCTGACCTCCATTTCCAGCGCCGCCATCGCCTCAATATCCGACAACTTGGCAGCGCGCACCTGATCGCGTAGCGGGTAACCGACTTGCAACCCGGCCAGCGGCACCGGCAGCACCATATCATGATAACTAACACGGGGAACAAAACCGGAGCGGTTATACAACGAAAACGAATCCATGTTCATCGCGCTGCTGACCAGGCGTAGCGCGGCATAGCGATTGGCCTCGGTAAAGCCGACAATATGATCGACCAGCGCCCGCCCTACCCCTTGCCGGAAATAATCGGGATGCACCGACATGATGCCGAGACTGACATGATGTTCACGCGGATGAAAAAAACAGGCGCCCATAAGCTTGCCGCTGTACGCGTCAAAAGCCGCAATGCTGCTGCCGGGACTAATGTCGTTATAAATATCGAGGAAAATACCGGTCTGCTCGGCTGTGCAACCGAAATAATCGGACGGCCAACCGTGCGCGCCATACCAGGTATTAAAAGAACGGTGCAGCATTGAGACGTAAACTTTGCGGTCGTCGCCGGTTAGCGGGCGCAACAACAGGCGCGGCGCGAGAGTTGTTTCATCTTGCATCAGCAGATTAATCTTTCCGGCCGTATTTGGAAAAAATCGCTTTTACCGGATTGCCCAATTTAAACGACTCTTTATCCAGCTGTGGGTTCTCTTCTTCATACCTGATGCTGGCTAACAGCGCGGCCTGCTCTTGTTGGTGATGGGCCAACTGATTCTTGATCGCAACCTTGTGCGCCTCGGAAATATCCAGCCTGACTAAACGGTTATCACGGCGCATTAAATAACTGATCAGCGCATCCAGAAAATCGTCGTCAAGCTGCTCTGGCGTGAAATTTTTGCTAAAAAATTCCAGATTTTCATGGTTATTAATGGTCAGTTTCAACATTGACTGTTTATAGTCGACTTCAATTTTGAAACTGACCGGAATTTTTCTCTGCAAGGTAAAGCCCGCGCTGTCAACACCGGTGACCGCGCTTTGATTTTTCCAGGAAAACAGCAGCCTTCTGGCATGAAGAAAAGCAATCTCCGCTTCAATCAGCGAACGTGATTCCAGCGCATAGCTAAAACTACCGTCCGCCTCGCAAACAAAGTTGATGTTAATTTGCATTAAGCGATCATAGTCGGCAAGACCGCTATAACCGTCGGTATTGATCTTGTAATTATTTTGCGAAAGCCTGCCGAATTGCGGATAACGGGTGCTGTAATCGCTGATCAGAATCGGCTCTTCGAGAAAGTTAAGATGCTTGACCGTCTCATTCAGGCAGTCGAAAAAATATTGCATTTTCGGCAACAGCGCTGTTTTATAAACGCCTTCTAAATTCTGCTGGATAGATTTTTGTTGCAGCTCTTCCGCTCTTTTTTGATCGGCTTTTTGCCGCAACTCGTCCAGTATACTCATCTTATCCAACCTCTCAAATCGACTAAACGGCGCTCAAATAATATAAGCCGCTGCTTAAGCAGATCAATGAAAACAAATAGTTGATGCGTTTTCCTGTGTTCAATCCCAAGATAGCGCCAGCCACACAGATAGTCAGACTCATCAGCATTAAGGACGTAAAATACACCGTAGCGCTGGTGTCAGCCGGAATTTCTGCGGCATGAACATAGCCATGAAACAGGGCGAAAAATGATGCACCCAAAAACAACAGCTTAGCACGTTGTGTCTGATGAAAAGCGACCAGCAAACCAAACGCCACCAATGATAGCGCAATCAAGGACTCGACAAACGGGATAGCCACCGCGACCGTGTTAAGTAAAGCGCCGGCCACCATCAAGGCAAAAAACACCGCCGGAAATGCCCACAAGGCCTTACCACCCTGCTTAGCGGCAAGCAGGCCAACCGCCAGCAACACCAGCAAATGATCAATGCCGGTTAAAGGATGCAACAAGCCGCTGAACAAACTGTGGTCGATGTGGCCGCCGGTATGCGCATAAAGCGAAGGCGATACCAAGCATAAAGCGGCAATCAATTGATTTTTAATACGCATAAATAAATCCTATTAAAGTTGTTGGTCGGCAAACAATAGCCAGCGACATGCTGTCTATCGCGGTTATAAAAAACTGCCAGTCTATTAACTGGCCTGAGTGCTGTCAACGCTTTATCAGGCAATCGCTTTAATTGCAGCGGCCAACAGGCTATCGAGCCGGATGCAAGCGCTCGGATGGGCTATGCTGTCGGTGCTCCAAATGGTTTTAATCCCGGAATTAACAATATGCGCGTAAGCATCGCCGCAAAACAAAGCATGAGTAACCACCGCGTAAAATTCATCACAACCTGCAGCTTGCAACAAGCCGGCGGCTTTGGCCAAGGTTCTGCCGGTACTGGCCATGTCGTCAATAATCACCACGGGAATACCGGCGAAATTTTTATCCGGCAACACCATGCCAACCTGCTTATCGCCGAGGCGAATTTTATCGGCAATCGCGTAATCGAAACCGATATTGTCCGCGATAGCGCCCACCCATTGTTGCGATTCGCTGTCCGGCCCCAACAGCAGCGCATGGCTAAATTGTTGCTGCAAAAACAAGCCGATCTCATCAGCGGCAGTCAGGCTGATGGCGTTTTTTATCGGAATCGCCTGCGTCAACGACGAAATACGGTGTAAATGCGGATCGACGGTGAGCACATCGTCAAACAGCTCGGCCAGCAGTTTGCCGACAATACGCTGACTGACCGCCTCACCGGGCTGATTGGCAATGTCCTGGCGCATATAACTTAAATACGGCGCGACCAAAGTCAGACGCTTAGCACCCAATTCGCGTGCGGTCGTGGCACACAACAACAACTCGATTAACTTGTCGTTGGGCTGATTAAGGCTGCGGCAAATAATCAGGTGTTCCGGCAGCGACGGCGGCAGACGAATCAGACTTTCGCCATCGGGAAAATGATGCACGACGACTTCGGACAGCGGCACATCAAGCCGCATAGCCAATCGTTGCGCCTGAGCTAGATAATCGGGGAAGGCAAGTATCATCATGGCTGAATTATTCCTGATAACTACTCAGCAAAAAAGGAAATAGAACTCGGCAATTGCTCCTGCATCGCCTAAAGCGCCTAATTTTGGTGCTCTACCTCCTGCATCCCTGCAGTCGACGGATGGACGGATAATCACGGATAAAGCACAGTATATTTTTAAAAAATCTGTGTAAATCCGTCCCATCCGTGTTATCCGTGTTCTATTCAATCATTTTTTAATATAGGGCTGAGCAGTTACTATCCCTGCTTAAAAAGCAATCAACGATTTAATAATTTGCTCCTCACTGCCCAAAGTATAGCCATTATTTTGAGCGGCGGCTTCCTTCGCGAATTTAAAATCAGCAGGAAATTCGGCATAAATGCGGTACAAAATATCGCCTTTTTTTACCGAATTGCCCAATTTTTTTAACAAATCGACGCCCGCTTTTTTCATCATCGGCGCACCGGCAAGCCTTGCAATTTTAGCCATTTGAAAATTGTCGATACTGGTGACAACGCCCTCACCCTCGGAGACTATTTCATGACACAGCTTACCCGGATGTAGGTCAATCGACTTTGCCCCCTGCGCCTGAATCAAGGCATTCATTTTTGCCCCTGCCCTGCCCGACTCCAGTATGTCACGGGCAATCGCATAGCCTTGGCCGCCACGCACATCGGGATCGAATTCAATAATTCTGCCCGCCAGTTGCAACGATTTTTGCCGTAAATCAGCGGGTGCATCCGGATCGTTTTGCAGCACCTGCATCACATCCCGCGCTTCAAGCGCCGGCCCAATGCCTCGGCCTATCGGTTGGCGGCCATCGGTAATCATCACTTCCAAATGAATATTGAGCCGATCGCCGACAAATTCAAACAGCTTACGTAAAGCCAGCGCCTGACGCATGTGCCTTACTTTAGCGGTAGGCCCAACCGGGATATCGATAATCAAATGGGTGGAACCTGCAGCCAGTTTTTTTGACAAAATCGACGCCACCATTTGCCCCTGCGAATCAATACCCAACGGGCGTTCAACAGAAATCAGCATATCATCGACCGGCGCCAGTTTGGCCGTGCCGCCCCAGGCCAAACAGCCGCGTTCCTGACGCACAATGGCGTGCAATTGCTCCGGCGTCAGATTGACTTCAGCCAGCATTTCCATGGTATCAGCAGTCCCGGCTGGCGAAGTGATGGCGCGGCTGGAAGTTTTCGGTATCAACATGCCGTGCGCGGCAACGATAGGCACCACCAGCATAGACGTGCGGTTGCCGGGAATGCCGCCGATGCAATGTTTATCGGCGACCAGCGATTCATGCCAATTCATGGTGTCGCCCGATTGCAGCATGGCGCGGGTCAAAAAAAACAGCTCGTCCCGATCGAGACTGTTTTGCCCGGTGGCCACCAAAAAAGCCGCCATTTCCATTTTTGAATAACGGGCTTCGGCAATGTCATGGGTGATATTGCTAAAATCCTCCTGACTGAGGCGCTCGCCGTTGATTTTGCGGCGCACCGCATCCATCGACTTGGGCGCTTCCGCATGGTTGACCGTCACCAGACAGCCCTCGGCCACATTGAGCTGTTTAAAGGCCTGCTCGGACAAGCCCAATTCTCCGGGTTGTACAATGGAATTGTCATCAACCACATTAAGCACCGCCAGCACCTTGGAACCGTTGGTGCTGACTTCGATTTTGGACAGCGCCTGAAAGCCCTCCGCACGGTAAACGCCGCACTCACGGTTCAGATAGGCAACATTTTCATGATAGGTATCAATAGCGATACGGCGAATTTGCAGATTGTCATTGCTCATAGATGAAAATAGTCGGCAGCTAATGGGGTCAGTGATAATGCAGTTTGATCCGACTATTGTCAATCATGGCGGGCGTAACAAAAGCAGTGACTTGTGTTGCACTCAGTCACAATTTGTAACTGCTCAGCGGTTGTTAAAAATGACGTAATTGTTCACGAAAAACACCCAACTACAAAACACCTCACGCCATCTTTTTTACTGAATCTGAGCAAGAAGCCGCATGAGTACTAGGATTGCACTTCGGAGTTGAATCCGCCCTCGATTAACCCAGAGCGAAATTAACCTCATCTTTTACCTATTTTAAATCGACAATGACAATCCCCTTTTGCCATACAGCTTAATTGCTCGACGTTTTTATCCAGCAAGGATGACATCAGCGCCAGATCGAACTCGCAAAGTTCATGATGCTGCTGCGCTAAATCGTGATAAATGCAATTGGACGCCTGAATATACAAAGTCTCGGCTTCCATTCCGGCTTTCACTTGAAAACCCAAATCCGCCATGATCGCAAGCAAGGCATCAACACGTTCATTCAAATCTTTCCCGTCAAACCGGTCTCGCAGCGTATTGGCTAAATTGCGCGCCAGTTTTTGCATGTAAGCGACAAAGCGTTCATCGCCCATTTCCTGTTGCAAATCACTCAGAACCAACGCCGAAAACCAGGCATATTGTTTTGGAAAATAGTTGTTGCCTTTGTCAGTGATGGCATAAATCGTCACCGGTCGTCCGGCTGTTTTGTTGAGCGTACTTTTTTTGATGTAGCCATCGCGTTCGAGCACGACAAAATGCTGCTGCACGCCCGTTCTTGAAATGTCCAAAACCTTCGCCAGTTCATCAACGCTCAAACCCTCACTGCTTGCCAGCAGGTGCTCAAGTATTTGATATTGACGGGAACTTATTCGTTGCGGTATGTCTGGATTCAGCATTTTCGTTATGGCGTCTGTTAGGCTTGGTTCGATAATGCTCAATTATGACACATATAACTTGTAAAAGTTTTATATAGCATAAATTGCGCTGTTGTTATAAACTTTCGTTCGAGCATATTTGCTTAAATAACAATAATGATCCACCACTCTACTGGAGACAATAATGAGCGAATCACAAGAAAAAAGCCAAACACTGTATGAAAGAATCGGCGGCGAAGCAGCTGTTAATGCGGCTGTCGATATTTTTTACCGCAAAGTTCTAGCCGATTACCGCATTAACCGGTTTTTTGACAATGCGGACATGGAAAAACAAGTAGCCAAGCAAAAAGCTTTTTTTACCATGGCATTTGGCGGCCCTAATAATTATACCGGCACAGATATGCGTACAGCTCACGCGCATCTGGTCAAAATGGGCTTAAATGACAGCCATTTTGATGCGGTTATGGAGCATCTTGGCGCTACCTTAACCGAGCTGAATGTACCGGCAGACTTGATTGCTGAAGCAGCCGCCATTGCCGAAAGCACACGCAAAGACATTTTAGGCAAATAACTGAACTACCAGGTGGAGACCATGCAAAGCATAACTATTGGCGAATCAACATTTTCCTGCCAACCGGATGAAACCGTACTGGAAACCCTATTAAGGGAAAACGTGCAAGTGCCAAACGGTTGCCGCCAAGGTCTTTGCCAAGCCTGCATGATGCGCAGTCTTGATAACCCTCCACCTGTTTCGGCCCAAACCGGGCTGAAAGATACCCTGCAAAAGCAGAACTATTTTTTGGCGTGCATTTGCCATCCCGAACAGGATATGACGGTTGCACTTCCTAATCAGCAAGACGCTACGATTGAAGCGGTCATCGTACAAAAACAGCGGCTGACACCGGACATCATGCGTCTGGTGGTCGAATACCAAACCCCGTTTAATTTTTTTGCCGGTCAGTTTGTCAATCTAAAACGGCTTGATGGCCTAACCCGCAGTTATTCGATTGCGAATATCCCGCACCCTAAAAACAGCCTCGAATTTCATATTCGGCGCTTGCCGAATGGCCAATTTAGCAGCTGGGTGCATGACGAATTAGCCCTAGGCGACCGCGTCATTCTGTCGGAAGCGCAAGGCGCCTGCCATTATTTGCCCGGTCGTGCGGAACAGCCGCTCATGCTGGTCGGGACCGGCAGCGGTTTGGCGCCGCTTTACGGCATTCTGGCCGACGCCTTGGCGCAAGGGCATACCGGCCCCATTCATTTATTTCATGGCAGCCGCGATCTTAACGGCCTGTATTTCATCGATGAAATGCGCGAACTGGCGGAAAAATTCGCTAACGTTCACTACACGCCCTGTGTTTCAGGCGCAAACGGCGATTCAACTCATGCCCGTGGCCGCGCCCATGACATCGCGCTATCGTCTACCGAATCCTTAAGCGGATGGCGGGTTTTTCTGTGCGGGCATCCGGACATGGTCAATCAGACCAAGCGCATGGCGTTTATGAAAGGCGCATCCATGAGCGACATTTATGCCGATGCTTTTCATGTGATACAAGGAAAGTAACAATCCGCCTTTTATACTTTAAATGCTCAAGTTTTCGGCTTATCGCAGGCGAGAAATAGGCCGAACTACAGACCTTCCAGGTTTTAAAAACCTGGAAGGTCTAAGGTAACGCCTCATTACCTGCAGGCAACATCAAGCCTATCAAACGAATTGCCTACTGGAACCAATGCCCCGACAACATCCGCCCCGCCTTTTTATCTACTCCGCCCTGCCCTGCGAAGCCAAGCCGCTGGTTGCGCATTTCAAGTTAAAAAAAGACACCACTGTACAGCCGTTTGCGGTTTATCTTAATAGCGATCTTTGCCTGACCGTAACCGGGCTGGGCAAAAGCGCAATGGCGGCGGGCATTGCTTACACCCAAGCCTTGTTTGCCGGGAGTGAGTCACCGGTGCTGCTTAATATCGGCATTGCCGGACATCAGCACCATGCGCTAGGCGCGCTGTTTTTAATCGACAAAATCACCGACCTTGACAGCCAAAAAAGCCATTATCCGCCGCTGGTTTTTACCCCGCACTGCCCCACTGCCGCTATCGAAACCGCATCAAGACCGCAGCTTAGTTATCACAGTGAAGCGCTGTGCGATATGGAAGCCTCGGCCTTTTATGAAACCGCCGTGCGCTTTACCTCAGGCGAATTAGTCCAGTGCCTGAAAGTTATTTCGGATAATGCCTTATCGCCGGCAGAAAACATCCAACCCAAACAGGTTGAAGCCTTAATCGCCGCACAGCTTGCGACGATTGAAATGCTGCTGAGCAAATTAAGCGCGCTGGCGAAATTGATTAGCGCACCGGAACCGGCACAGTTTGACGCGCTGACACGGCGCTATCATTTTACGGTCAGTGAACAGGGACAGCTAAAAAACCAGCTGTCCCGCTGGGAATTGTTAAGTGACAGCCCTGAACTTGCGTGGAATCAGCTGCAATTCCATAAGGGCAAAGATGTTTTAGTCTGGCTGGATCGGCATATCAGCCAGCTTGAATTTTATTTGTAAAAAGCCGTTAAAAAAACAACAAGGGGTTCTTGCTGACCGCGACGATACCGATGTAAACAAAGCAGACCAGCGCACCGGCAAAAGCTTTCCAACGCAAATCGCCCTGGCTTTTGATGGCAACCAAACCCAAACCGATATAGCCCAACAGCGCGATTATTTTAGCGACAATCCAGCCGTATTCGCCTGACAACCACGAACCCTGAAACATCAGGGTAAAACCGGTAATCAATAACAGACTGTTAATGATATGCGGGCCGATTTTTATCCATTTTTGTTCGAGCATGTCAGGCTGTTTTTCTGCCAGATACACCCGGCCGACAAAGCTGGAAATGGATAATAAAATGAAAATCATGTGAAGCATTTTAATCATGTTGTACTCCTGAGGTTAAAAAATCGAAGCAGGCGCTTGCCGGTGTTGCAGCAAGATGCGCCGGAAAGTCAGTGGATCTTTTTGCTGAGTCAGTTCGCCCGTTCGGGGGAAATAGCGATGTTCCAGACGCGATAACCAAAAGCGCAACGCCGCCGCCCGCAATAGCGTTGGCGTCTGTTGTTTTTCCTGATCAGTGAACGGCCTCAGGCTGTCATAAGCCGATAACAATGCGGTGACTTTTTCGACATTAACCACGCCCTCATCACAACACCAATCGTTAACTGTAACAGCCACATCAAACAGCAAGGCATCGGTGCAGGCACTGTAAAAATCCAGCAAACCGCTCAGTTTGTCGCCGTCAAACAACACATTGTCCCTGAATAAATCAGCATGAATCACGCCTTGCGGCAAATTTTCCGGGCTGTTGTTTGCTTGAAAAGCCAATTCGTCGTCAAGCAACTGGCGGTCTTCTTTCGACAGATGCGCGTCAATTTTATCCCGCAGCATTTTGTACCTGATCAAACCATTACTGCTGTTCACCGGAAAAACATAGTCCTGGGTACAGTGATGTAAACGCGCCAGTTGCAAACCGATTTCCCGGCACTGCGCCGTTGTTGGCGAGGCAATTGCAGCGCCGGACAATGCATTGAACAGCACCGCTGGCTTGCCGTTCAAATGGCGCAAAGCATTGCCCAGCAGGTCAATTTCAGCACGGGGACAGGGCAGATTATTTTGGTGCAGATGCGACAGCAGGTTTAAAAAATCAGGCAATTCATCGGCGCTGAGCGACTCAAACAGCGTCAAGACAAAGCGGCCTTGCGTGGTGTTCACCCAATAATTAGTATTGTCTATGCCGTCGCTTATCCCCTCAAAACTGACGACAGCGCCAAGATTATAAGCGCTAAAGAATTGATCGAGTTGCGAGTGGCTGATGCAGGTAAAAACCGACACAAATTTAAGCGGTTACCATTCCAGCAAGCGCCACATTTGCACTTCGGAGCCTTTATCGAGATCATTGCGGCGCACATCCATTTTGCCGTCGCCATTGCTGTCGATAAAGTAATAAGGCGGGCCAATGGCCGGGATGACTTTTATCATATAAAGCCGTCCGCCACGGCGAAATTCCTGAATAGTATCTTTGCCTTTACGGATAATGGTAATGTCCGGTTCCATAGTTTCGCCGTTTTGCACCGGTAAAGGCGGCTCGGGCACCTCAGGCAAACCTTCAAGCGCAGGCGGCCGCTCATCGACAGCATAGACAGGAAATGCCAGTAAACTTAACAAAATAAAACGGCGCATAAAGTGACTCAATTAAAAATAAGAATGGCGCTATCTTAGGTGATTTTTTGAAAAGAATATAGCCGAATAAAACCTGGATTTTATCGCCAAGTAAAATGCTCAAGGCGAGTATGTCAGCGGTTCACGTTGCAAATGACTCACTACGTCCGATATTCGTTTAAAACCGATTGGAAAATTGTTATAAACAAGGGCCATGCAGCGCGGCTGAATGGAAAGCCAATAGTCTGAAATGGTTTTGATTTTCGTTGCACCCAGTGCTACCACTATGCTATACATTAACCATGACTGACACCCATACAACTTCCCGAATTTTTAAAACCGCTTGGTTTGCAAAAGCAGCCCAAAAAGCGCGTATCCGTGACGAAGAGCTTTGTGCGGCACTGCGTCAAGTCATGCAGGGTCAGGCGGATGATTTAGGTGGCGGCGTGTTCAAAAAACGTCTTAACGACAATAGACACCGCTCAATCATCATTGCCAAAGGCGGACAATACTGGATTTATACCTATCTGTTTGCCAAAAAAGACCGAAGCAATATTGATACAAACGAGCTTGCCGAATTTAAGAAGTTAGCGGCTCTTTATGGTCGTCAGACCGATGAAACAATCAACACCCAAATAAAAAACGATGATTTAGTGGAGATTTGCCATGCCCAAAAAACCTAAATTCAAAAGTGATGCATTTGCCGCCATACACGGCGCAGCCCAAGGGCTATACCGTGCGGAGGCAATTGATAAAACCACAATGCGTGAATTTGACGAATCTTGTCTTGTTGTTCCTACAGAAATCGAACCTCAACAAATAAAGCGCATCCGTGAAAACAACCACGTCAGTCAGCCTATTTTTGCCCGTTACCTCAACACCAGTGAATCAACCATACAAAAATGGGAATCAGGGGCAAAGCGTCCTAGTGGCATGGCTCTTAAGCTCTTGGCCGTGGTGCAAAAACACGGGTTGAAAATATTGGCTTAGTCCATCGCCAAAAACACACGATAAACTTCCAATCACAGCCAAGTTATCCTATCCTTTACGCCCACGCCGCACCTGCTCCCGGCAGGTTTACGGTATTCCTCACCCTTTGGCGATAAAGAAACAACCATGACTGAAGCAAACACCTTATTTACCGATGCCAAACGCGTCATTCCAGGCGGCGTCAACTCGCCGGTACGCTCTTTTAGCGGCGTCGGCGGCACCCCGGTTTTTATCGACCATGCCTTGGGCGCTTATATTTACGACAGTTCCGGCAACAGCTATATCGATTATGTCGGCTCCTGGGGACCGATGATTTTAGGCCACGCCCACCCCGAAGTCATCGCGGCGGTCAAGCTGGCGGCAGACAAAGGCTTGAGTTTTGGCGCACCGACCGAAATTGAAACACTGATGGCCGAACGGGTTTGCGAGCTGATGCCGTCGATTGACATGGTCAGAATGGTCAGCTCCGGCACCGAAGCGACCATGAGCGCGATACGTTTGGCCCGTGGCTACACCGGCCGCGACAAAATCGTTAAATTCGAAGGCTGTTACCACGGCCATTCCGATGCCTTGTTGGTCAAGGCCGGTTCCGGCGCGTTGACTTTTGGCGTGCCCAGTTCGCCCGGCGTACCCGCCTCGGTCGCTGAAAATACTATCACCCTGACCTACAATGACAGCGATTCGGTCAACGCGCTGTTTGCCGAGATGGGCGAACAAATCGCCTGCATTATTGTCGAACCGGTTGCCGGTAACATGAACTGCATCCCACCGGAACCGGGTTTTCTGGAATGTTTGCGCCAGGTTTGCGACCGCTATCATAGCGTGCTGATTTTTGACGAAGTGATGACCGGTTTTAGAGTGGGCTTAGGCGGTGCGCAGGGGGTTTACAACATTACTCCCGATTTGACCACGCTGGGCAAAATCATCGGCGGCGGTATGCCGGTCGGCGCATTTGGCGGTTTACGCAAAATTATGGAACATTTGGCGCCGCTAGGCCCGGTGTATCAAGCCGGTACGCTGTCCGGCAATCCGGTCGCGATGGCCGCCGGTTTAAAAACCCTGGAACTGATAGCCCAGCCCGGTTTTTACGATACCTTAACCGCTAAAACCGAAAAGCTGACTTCGGGCCTGAAAGAACGCGCCCATCAGGCCGGTATCGCGCTAACCACTAACAGTGTCGGCGGCATGTTCGGTCTGTTTTTTAGCGACGAACTCCAAGTGAGCCGCTTTGCCCAAGTCATGCGCTGCGATCAAGACCTGTTCAAGCGCTTTTTTCATGCGATGCTGGAACAGGGCGTTTATTTGGCACCCTCCGCGTTTGAAGCCGGTTTTGTATCGGCCGCGCACAGCGATGAAGATTTGGACCTTACCTTAGCCACTGCCGACGCTATATTCAAGCGCTTATAGCCGCTCAAGCCAGCGCAAAGTAAGCGCTGTGCAGTAAAGTTGAACGCTCAAACTTATAGCTATAATAAAGTTTCGAATAAGTTTAAAATTTTCATCTTTCCTGTTTTTATGAGCCCTATATGAAATCTGACGTGACAAAGGTACTTTGCTCACACTATAGCCTGCTGTTGCTGGTCTTGCTTTTCCCTTCCCTAGCAACGGCCGCTGAGGAAACAGGCGCTGTCAGTCAAACGCAAACCTTGGATTTAACGCGGCATTGGGCAGGCTATTTGGCACTCGTTGTTTTTGCATTGGCCTATGTCCTGGCCATGACCGAGGAAGTGACCGAATTAAAAAAATCCAAACCGATGGTATTTGCGGCCAGCCTTATCTGGATATTTATCGCCGCTGTTTATATCGACGGCGGCATGAGCGAACAGGCGGGCGTTGCTTTCCGCTCTGCCCTTGAAGGTTATGGCGAACTGTTTTTGTTCATCATGGTGTCGATGACTTACTTGAACGCGATGGAAGATAGAGGCGTGTTCGACAGCTTGCGGGTCTGGCTGTTGAGCAAGAATTTCACTTATCGCCAATTATTCTGGATTACCGGCTTTCAGTCGTTCTTCATTTCAGCCGGTTGCAATAATCTCACGACCGCCTTGCTCATGGGTTCGGTTATTCTGGCTATGGGTAAGGATTGCCCACGTTTTGTTACCTTATCCTGCATCAATGTCGTGGTCGCCTCCAATGCAGGCGGCTCGTTCAGTCCTTTTGGCGACATCACTACCTTATTGGTCTGGCAAAAAGGCGTGGTGCCGTTTACCGATTTCTTTTCCCTCTTGATTCCGGCTATCGTCAACTTCACCATACCTGCAGCCATCATGCATTTTTTCATCCCGCAAGAAAGACCGGCTGCGGTCATGGAAGCCCAAGACATGAAACGGGGTGGCTGGATTATCATCTTTTTATTCGTATTGACCATTATCACCTCGGCCTGCTTTGAAAACTTCCTGAACCTGCCACCCGCAGCCGGAATGATGATGGGTTTGACCTATTTGAAATTTTTCAGTTTTTATTTGCAAAAAACCCGCGAGTCCCATTCGGTATTGATTCCCGTGGATTTGATTGATGTCAAAATCGACCATTTTGGCCCGATGAAATACATGAACAATCCTCAGGCAGAGGTCAATAAACGGCTGGCTAAAGAACTGCCTTTTGATATTTTCCAGAAAGTCGCCAACTTGGAATGGGACACACTGTTGTTTTTTTACGGTGTCATGGTAGCTGTCGGCGGCTTAAGCTTCATCGGTTATATGGAGCTAGTTTCCCACCATCTCTACGGCAGCATTGAACCCACTGTCGCCAATATTCTGGTCGGCATCGCCTCAGCTTTTGTCGACAACGGCACTATCATGTTATCTGTGCTGACAATGTCGCCTGACATTTCTCAAGGCCAATGGTTGTTAGTTACCTTGACTGCCGGTGTCGGCGGCAGCATGTTAGCCGTCGGTTCCGCCGCAGGCGTCGGCTTAATGGGGCAGGCAAAAGGTGTTTATACCTTCACCAGCCATTTGAAATGGGCACCGGTTATCATGCTAGGCTATTTCGCCAGCATCGCCGTCCACTTTCTGATTAATGGCCGATATTTTTAGCCTGTGCAAAGTCCAAGCAGTATCCCGTGCTAGTGTTACAAGGCGCGGGCGATGCGCTTTTTTGGTGATTTTCCTGGCTTTTATTTCTCTATAGGCCACGAAAATCATAAGCAAATATTGAATACACTCACTAAAAAATGACAACCTTAAACACAATTCTAGCCAGCTTACTTTTTGTTTTTTTAAATATTTTTACAAGTTCAGCACAGGCCGATGTATCGCCATTTGTTGCCGGAAGTTACCAGCAAATACTCGCGAATAATGCCAATCAGCCGTTTGTGCTGGTCATTTGGTCGGTCAATTGTTCTTCCTGCTTGAAAGAAATGGCCTGGTTAAACCAGCTACACAAAGACAAGCCAGACCTTAAAATAATACTGCTGGCCGCCGATGAAGCATCCGAAGCCGAACAAATCCAACACAGACTGGCGAAAAATCAATTATCCGGCGTTGAAAACTGGGCGTATGCCGATGAAAACGTACAGCGCTTACAATTTGAAATTGACCCTCATTGGTATGGCGAATTGCCTAGAACCTATTTCTTTAATAAGGCACACCAGCGCACCGGAGTCAGCGGCGCCTTGTCAGCAGAAGATTACGAAGCCAAGCTTGGCAACATGGTTAAATAATTTAGCCAATACTTTATCGGCGATTGTTTTTTTACACTGTGTTATTTAACGCATTAAATTGCGTCATATCCCGTATTTTCACCAAAATAGCTTTTCGCTCAAACAGCGCTAGTCGGCGCTAAATCATGGCTTTAATAGCTATGGCATAAAATGTGCCTTCGTTGCTTGTTCATCCACAACGATAATAATAAAAGCCATGAAAAGCCAGACTTCTTTATGAGTCTGGCTTTATTGCGTAAAGTCTGGAAAGATGTTGCATAACGACTGCCAGGGAGCTATTGCAGTTGCTACTGCTGATAGCCTTGTTGTCCATATCCCATCCCATGAAGAAAAATTATATTTTTACCTCTTTTATTATTCGGTCCAATCAATGAAATCCCTTGCTCCTTTTTTATGCCTGCTAACGCTGGCTGTTTCCGGCTGCGCGACTAACGGCGATGTTAAACAACAACCTATGCATCAACACGCCGGCGAAAATAATGCCGCTTGCGCCGACACCCAAACAGCACCATCCAATACATGCGCCGAAACGGTTAGCGCCGCGTTCGATGCACAAGGTAAGTTGTGGATTGCCTGGGTTAATGACGGTCATGTTTATGTGCAATCATCGACCGATAAAGGCGTGACGTTTAACGCGCCGGTCAAGGTGAATGCCATTGCCGAAGACGTGGCCGCCAAAGACGAAAGCCGCCCGAAAATCAAGCTCGATGCGCAAGGCAACATTTATTTAACCTGGGTGCTGACTTTGGATAAAAAACGCAGCACTTATGTGCGTTTTAGCCGCTCTGTCGACGGCGGCCAACACTTTTCCGAACCGGTCATTGTCAACGATAATGTAGCAATCATCCGGCACCGTTTTGACAGTCTGGCAATCGGTAAAAACGGCGAGATATTTATCGCCTGGCTGGATGCCCGCGATACCGAGGCGGCTAAAAAGGCAGGGCAGGATTTTAGTGGACTGTCCTTGTATTACGCCTGGTCTGATGACGGCGGCCGGCATTTTTACCCCAACAAGAGAATCGCCACCCATACCTGCGAATGCTGCCGACTGGATACGGCAATCGCGCCAGACAATACGCCGGTAGTGGTCTGGCGGCATATTTTCGACGGCGGTATCCGCGATCATGCACTGGTTAAGTTCAATGATTGGGATACGCCCGGCGATACCCATCGTTTAGGTAGCGATAACTGGAAAATCGATGCCTGCCCGCATCACGGCCCCGGTCTGTCGATTGCCGATTCCGGCATTTATCATGCGGTATGGTTTAGCGGTTCGCCGAGCCATCAGGGTTTGTTTTATGCCCATTCAAATGACGCCGGTCGGCATTTTTCCGAGCCGCTTAATTTTGGCAAGGCCGGCGCCAGTCATCCGCATGTGTTGGCGCGGGGCGCAAAGGTCAGCGTGGTTTGGCAAGAATTCGACGGCAGCCACAATACTATTCAGCGGATGAAATCTAATGACAACGGCAAGACGTGGTCAACGCCTGAAACGGTAGCGCAAACTCCGCAAGCCGCCGATCAGCCGTTTTTACTGAGTGACGGACAGCAATTTTATCTGTCCTGGAAATCACGGCAGCAGGCTTATCAATTAAGGCCTCTTGGCGAGTAATCGCGCTTACTTTTATTGGCTCTTATAATTAGCCGCCATCAGGCTTTATAATAGCCAACAATTTAACTTCACATTATGACTATTTGTATGACTATGTTTAATTCTAGCCGACACCACAGCTGTCTGGCCGCCGCTTTCCTGGGTATTTGTGCCTTGCCGTTACAGGCCGCAACGCCTGATCATCCATCCGCTGCAGTCGGCGAGCAAAAAACCACCTTGCAGGAACAATACCGTGCGGTGACCCGGCAAGCCGATGTTTTGCAAACTTACAACCGGCATCTGCAAGATTTGCTGGCCTCGCAAGCCGAAGAAAAAAAATCGCTGGAACAGCAATTAAAAGATATTGAAGTAACCAAACAGGAAATTGTGCCGTTGATTGTCCATGCGCTGGATAGTCTGGATAAATTTATTCAGCTGGACCTGCCCTTTTTGCCGGAAGAACGCAAACAGCGTTTGAATCAATTGAAAGAATTGGTCGCTAAAGCCGATGTCAATCATGCAGAAAAATTCCGCCGCATCATGGAAGCATTTCAGGTTGAGAATGAATACGGCAACACCATCGAGGCCTACAAGGGCAATATTGTGTTAAATGAGGTGACCAGCTCGGTCGATTTTTTGCGGCTGGGTCGGGTGGCGCTGTATTACCAGCGTTTGGATCGCAGTGAAAGCGGTTTTTGGAATAAAGAAGAAAATCGCTGGCAAGCCCTTGCTTCCGGTTACAGCAACGCCATTCGCGATGGCCTGCGTATTGCGCGCAAGGAAACCGCGCCCGACATGCTGATTGTTCCCGTTCCTGCTGCAGAGGCTGCTAAATGAAAACACTGATATTTATTTTTTCGATGCTGTTGTTCTCTAATACGGCAACAGCGGAACATTTGGATTTGGATAAGTTGCTGCAGGAGGTTAAGCAAGCACAGGGCGAAGAAGGCAAAATCAACACCGCCCGCGAAGCCGAATTTATGGCTGACCCCGGCAAACAGCAACAATTGTTAGAGGCGGCGCGCGCCGAACTGAGTAAACAGGAAGGTCTCGGCAACCAACTGAAAGCGCAACTGGAAGCCAATAGGCAGCAATTGAACCAGCTGGAAAACCAGTTAAGCGAGCGTAGTGGGCCATTAGGTGAACTGTTCGGTGTAGCTAGGCAAGTTGCCGGCGATTTAAAGGCGAATCTGAATAATTCCATTATTTCTGCCCAGTTCCCTGATAGAACGCGTGTGTTATCAGCAATTGCCGACAATAAAGCACTGCCGTCGATGGCGCAGCTGGAGCAGTTATGGTTTAGTCTGCTGCAGGAAATGACCGAAACCGGAAAAGTGGTTTATTACGACAGCGAAATTTTATCGGCAGCGGGTGAACCGCGCCAGGCAAAAGTCGTGCGTATCGGTGCGTTTAATGCGCTGGCCGATGGTCAATATTTACGCTATTTGCCGGAAACCGGAAAACTAGCTGACCTGCCCCGTCAACCACAAAGCAAGTATCTTAGTTTGGCAGAAGACTTCATCGACACCCCATCTGGGCAGGCCGATGTTGCGGTCGATCCTACCCGTGGTGTGATTCTAGGTATGCTGATTCAAGCGCCTGACTTGACTGAACGTTTGCAGCAGGGCGGATTGATTGGTTACATCACCATGATGTTAGGCGTGGTCGGGTTTATTTACGGCGTGTTCCGCTTGGTTCAATTGTGGTCAGTTGGCCAAAAAATGACACTGCAAATGAGCCGTTCTGTGGCTAACGAGGATAATCCGTTGGGCCGTATTTTCGCTGTGGTCGAAAAAGGCAATGCTGAAGATACCGATAATCTGGAGTTATTGCTGGATGAGGCGATTACCCGCGAAGTGCCTATTTTGGAAAAAGGTCTGTCTATCCTTAAATTGGTGGCTGCGGTAGCGCCCTTATTGGGCTTATTAGGTACGGTAACCGGCATGATTGTAACCTTTCAATCAATCAGTCTGTTCGGCACCGGCGACCCTAAGCTGATGGCGGAAGGTATTTCCCAAGCGCTGGTGACCACCGTGCTGGGCTTATGCGTGGCGATTCCCTTATTGTTTTTGCACAGCATTGTCGCGTCAAGAAGCCGCGTATTGGTGCAGATTCTTGACGAACAAACGGCCGGTTTAATCAGCCGCCGGGCAGGCAAATAATGTCGTCGTTATTAGCGCTGCTGGAGTCGCTAGGCAATTTTTTGGATGCCGGCGGCAATGTGCTGTGGCTCATTTTGTTCGCATCTATTTGTTTGTGGGCGCTGATCGCCGAACGCTTCCTTTTTTTCAAGCAGACCTATCCCGAACTTAAAGCGGATTGGTTGACACAATGGGACAGCCGCGAAGAACGCCATACAGCCTACGCTTTGTCTATCAGAGAGTGCATTATTTCCGAGGCTAAAATCAACATGAGCCGGACGCTGCCGGTGATCAACATGCTGGTTGGGTTGTGCCCGTTATTGGGTTTATTGGGCACGGTCACCGGCATGATTCATGTGTTTGACGTAATGTCAGTGACCGGCACCAGTAACGCCAAAGCGATGGCATCGGGCGTATCGCAAGCCACTATTCCCACGATGGCCGGTATGCTCATTGCAATAGGCGGGCTTTATTTCAGCAAACGCATTGAAGAGCGCGTCAGTGACGAGACCCATCGCCTGACCGATTTATTAAAATATGATTAGGAACCACTATGCGCCGTAAAAGCAGCCGGTCGTCAGCCGACCAAAATGCAGAAATTGACATGACGCCGATGCTCGACATCGTTTTTATTATGTTGATTTTTTTTATCGTCACCAGCTCATCGGTTAAAGAATCCGGCCTTGATGTTAACCGTCCCCAAGCCCAAACCGCTGAAAAAAAAGAACATGCGCATATCATTGTGGCGATTAGCCCGGCCGGCGAAATCTGGATAGATAAGCATGTGGTCGACATCCGCGCAGTCAGGGCGAATGTCGCCCGTTTGCATGCGGAAAATCCATTAGGCGCCGTGGTAATTACTGCCGACCGGGAAACAAAAACCCATGTCTTGGTTAGCGTGATGGATCAGGTTCGTCTGGCCGGTATCAGTAATGCCTCAATTGCCACCGAAGAAGCGGAGACACCGTGAAGTCATTTTTTGTCGCTTTGTTGACCGGTATTGTTGTTTCGCTGGGGCTGTTCTGGTTGATGCAAATCATGCTGATGAGCAGCCATAAAGACATTAAAAAAGCCGAGCCGGTGAGCATGATGGATTTTATCCGGCTAAAACGCGAGCCGCCGGAGAAACCTAAACCTAAAAAGCCGCCGGAAAAAAAGGTGGAGAAGGTACAGGAAAAACCACAGCAGCCCAAGACACCGCCTAAAAAGCAGCCTGTTATACAAAAGGCAGTGGTCAAGCAAAATACGCCGATGGTCAACGCACCCAAGCTGGATATACCTGAACTGCCGATGCAATCGAGTGCGCCGGTGGTTGCTGCCCCAGTCGCAAGCGCTCCAGCTAAAGCGTCCGCAGAGACCACCAAGAGCACTAAAAGTGCGGCTTCCAGCAGTATCAGTACCGGCGTAATTCCGCTAGAACGGTTCCCGCCCAAGTACCCGATGCGCGCAGCCAAGCGCCATATTGAAGGCTGGGTGAAAATAGAATTCACTATTACTAAGGATGGCGAAGTCACCGATGCCGTGGTGGTTGAGGCTGAGCCTGCCGAGATTTTTGACGAAGCTGCGCTACAAGCTATCAGCAAATGGAAATTTAAAGGAAAAATAGTCGATGGTGCTGCGGTGACTCAGCGAGCGGTACAGACCTTACAGTTCAAACTGGCCAAATAATTTTCGGCCGCGCAAACTAAAACACCACCGATGCACAGACTTGAGCTGTGCATCGGTGGCGCTTAATCCTGCCAAACAGAAAGCCTTATTCTTCCTCGGCAACAGCGTTCAAATTCTCGTCTTCATATAAACGTAACTTTTTCCAGCCGACGAATTTATTGTCATAAAATTCAAGATCATTATCAATCGAATATTCATAACAGCTTCTGAATACTTTTGCCGTGCGAAACGCGTGCAACTCATCATCTGCGGTGACTTTATCGACGTTGCCGACTTGAAAGGTTTTATTCTTTGATTTGCAATTGCTGACCCAAAACACGGTATAGCAAAGATAACTTTTATCTTTGCGGTGGTCGTATTTAATGGTTCGGGACACGCCGGTAACGCCGGTAGTCGTTTTATTTTTAGGCGGCTTAAGAAAGCGCGTTTTACTGCCTTTTAATACGGTCAGCATTTGATCGCGCCAAGTAATGGCGGCTTTCAACGATTTGCCTTTATTGCCCCATAATTTATGGGAGAAGTAACGACTACTCTCTTTACCGCGTCTTACGATGCGTACCTGATAACCGAAGACATCGGGCTCTGTAATATGTTTATTTTTTGCCATGATTTAATTCCATCAAACAAATGAACGAAATGAATGTAACAGCTAAGTTAGGTCGACAGACGTTCTTAAAAAAACCTTGCTAGAGTAATTCTCTGACATCATTGTAAGCTATTAATGACAAATTATGGCTAAAATTAAAATTAAAGCAAGCTAAAAATAGCAACAATTTCGACAATTACCTACTAATCTAGTGTACAATTTCAACAATCCACTGCCTCAGTGGCTGACACTAAACTTAAGCAGTTTTTATGTTTTTTTCACTATATTTGGAGATAATCAATGAGCGTATTAGTCGGTAAACAAGCACCTGATTTTACAGTCCCTGCTGTTTTAGGTGATGGTCAAATAGTTGATTCATTCAGTTTTTCTGATGCCACTCGCGGAAAATACGCGGTCGTATTTTTCTACCCCTTAGATTTCACTTTCGTTTGTCCTAGCGAATTGATTGCATTGGATCATCGTATTGATGAATTCAAAAGCCGCAATGTTGAAGTGATTGCCGTGTCTATCGACTCTCATTTTACTCATAATGCATGGCGCAACACGCCGATAAACCAAGGCGGTATTGGCCCTGTGCGTTATACAATGGCGGCCGATTTGTCGCACTCAATCTGCAAAGATTACGATGTTGAAGCCTGCGCGCCCGCTGTTGCTTACCGTGGCACTTTCCTGATTGACCGCACCGGTCTGGTACGTCATCAAGTTGTTAATGACCTACCATTAGGCCGTAACATGGACGAATTGCTGCGTATGATTGACGCGCTGCAATTTTTCGAAGAAAACGGTGAAGTGTGCCCAGCAGGCTGGCATAAAGGCGATGCCGGCATGAACGCCAGCCCTGCCGGTGTTGCTGCCTATCTGGATAAAAACGCGGATAAACTGTAATCCGCTGCAGAACTTATAGGCTAGTTAGACCTTCTAGGTTTTAAAAATCTGGAAGGCCTGCATACCTGAAGCGCAATAAAAAAGGCCTGAACAGTATTGTTCAGGCCTTTTTTATTGCCGGTCAGAAAATTAATTTTTCCCAAGCCCAATCAAATGCTCAGGCCAACGTACCGCCGATTGCGCCTTGCACATCAACCCAAAGATGCGGCAAGCCTAAACTTTCCAACCAGGCCGCACCCTCCTCTTCTTTAAGCATGGCAATGGTGGACGCGCTACCGGCAACCACGCAGAAATCGGCAACCACGCTGACCGCCGCCAAATGCCGTACCGGCCAGCCGGTTTTGGGGTTGAGCAAATGACCGTAACGCAGGCCATCAACAATAATGCAGCGCTCATAATCGCCGCTGCTGGCCAGTGCGCCTTCACGCAATAACACGGTTTGCAATACCGCCGTTTTGTTGCGCGGATCGCGGATGCCGATGTGCCACGGTTCGCCATCGTTACGCGGGCCAATCACTTTGATGTCGCCACCCAAATTAATCACGCCGCATTTGACGCCAGCCGATAAACATAAGGCGGCGGCGCGGTCGGCGGCGTATTCCTTGACGATGCCGCCAAAGTCGATTTCCATGCCGGGCTTGGGGAAGGTTAGTTCTGGTGCTGACCAATGCAGTTTGTGCCAGCCAACGTGGTCGAGCAAAGCCTCGATTTGCTGTTGTTCCGGCAATTTGCCCAAATCAAAACGCCAGGCGCGGCGCAAGATGCCGGAAGTGATGTCGAACAAGCCATCACTTTGTTCGTAGCAAGTTGCCGCATAAGTCAATAAGCCTGCAGTTTCATCATCAACACGAATACTACCGCCGGTGACCGCAACGCGATTAATCGCCGACAAAAAACTATCGCTACGATAACGCGAATACCGCATTTCAAGCCGCTGCACATCAGCAATAGCGGCATCGGCAACCTGTTTGGCTTCGGCTTGGCTATCAGCATAAAGCTGTATCTCGCAAGGCGAACCCATTGCCTTGAACGCATAACGGTAATAATGCAAACGCCTCAGAACGCATAACTCCAAGTAGCTGACAGCGCGCCATCACGCGGCAACTGGTAGCCGTTGACATCGTCGCTGACCGGCTGCAACCATTCAAAACTGAGATTGTTGCCTTGCAAACTGCCGCTGGGCACAAAAGCGTTGATGCCGAAACCGACATCCCAATAACGCCCGCCGTAACTGCCGGGGTAATCCATCGGGCCCAGCTGATGAAAAGTGCCGTTGTACTGGTTTCTAAGCGAACCTTGCACGGTATAAACGCCGCGCACCGAGGTTGACAGCCAATTTAGCAAGTTGTAACTGCCCCAGGCGGTAGATTGGAATATGTCGCCAAAAGCAAAGCCGGTTTCGTTGTTGTGATCAAGGCGCACGGTGCCGTTAAGCTGCGCGCCCCAGCTGTATTTATCCAGCTTGCCGCTATAAGTGACGCTCGGCTTGAAATCCCAAGTGCCGCTGCCCAACTGCATCCCGTAATGCTGATAACCGGCATCGAGGCGATGGGTATCCCTAAATTTAATATCGACATCGCCGGTCGGCGCGCTGATACCCAAGGTGCCATGCACGCGATGGCCGGCTTTGTCGAACAGCTTGACCATGCCATAAACGCCGGTATCGCCGATGCCGCTTGTGGTGTGTTCGTGCAAGGTATGGTGATTGATTAACGATTGCTGCGCGAAAGTTGGCGCGGGCGCACCGCTGAGTGTGCGAGTCGACATATCCATGTCCATAAACTGCGGCATCAGCATCAGCGTTAACCAGTCAGTCGGCGCGTACATCAGATCGAGCATGATCATATTCATGTTCATCGAATCCGGCGTGGTGAAGCACGGATCGCCGTTACAACCCTGTCGCACAATGGCCTGATCGCTGACTTTATTGGAACCCTGCAACATAGTGCCGTCCTGAGTGCTGCGCATATAACGCGCGCCAAACATCAGGTCACCGGCCTTGTCCATCATGTGGTCGAACATCACCCCGGCCGGCGCATGGCCGCCATGATGGCTATGCCCGCCGTGACCGGCATGGGCGCTGTGACCGCCGCCGGAAAAAGACAGCGCCGATAAGTCGACTTTCAACACCCCATTGACTGTGTAAAAGTCATAATCGGCATAAGCGCCCTCCCCGCTACCGCCCAATTGCATGGCGCCTGCATGGGTGTAATATTCGGCGCTGGCTTCAAAGCTGACACCTTTAGCAAATTGTTTGCTGAAAGTAACGCCGCCGCTTAATGCGCCAAATCCCGACAGCCGATGATCGCTGGAATAATCGCTCGGCAATTTGCTGCGGTCAAACGGGATGGTTTTACGGATAGGATTCACCGTCGTTTCATCGACCGGATTGCCGCTGCTGTCGACCAGATTGAAATTGTCATCACGGTAATAGACATTGCCATTATTAGGATCACCGGCATCCACATAAATAGTCCGGCCATTTTCATCAACAGCGGTTTTACTCAGCGCTTGATTGGAAGTGAGATAGGGCGTGTAAAAATCGGCGGCATCCTGCGAGTAATAGCGTACTTTCGGCGTGACCGTCCAGCCCTGGCCCAGCGGCTGCACCCAATCGGCTTCAAAAGTATGGGCGTTAATGCCCCAATCATCATGGGAAAAACGGTAATCAAAATGCAAGGCTGCATCCAGGCCGTTGATATATTGCACATAACGCAAATTTTCAGTCCATTGATTACGCTCATCAGGGCGTTTTTCCAGCAAGCCGATAGACACGCCATTTAATAACTCACCGGTTTGCGCAGGATCAATGAACGCAGTTTGCACCACCTTGTAAGGATTGGCCATGTAGCCGGTACTGCGGGTATAACCTACGCCTGCTTCCAGCAACGCGCTTTCATTCAACACCTGAGTCAAACCCAGCGCCGTGCCCCAATCCTGGCGATTGCCGCTGAGCAGCGTGTTCCGGTTCTGTTTTTGGACATTGCCGCTTGAGGAAGTCGCATTATAAGAATCGATACCGCGACCGGCGTCATAGATATACGGCGTAGCATCGTGATCGAGTAGCGCGTTGGTATCGCTGTTGGTGTAGCTCAAGCCCAGATTTAAACTGGTTAATTTCTGGTTAAAATCCCAACGCCCGCCGATATTGCCAAAGCGCGATTCGTAATCATTTTCTATCGAAATGCCGCCGCCGGCATCCAGCGTCGCCTCATCCCATTCGTAACTCAACTTGAAATCGCCTTGTTTGCGAATTTCCGGCGAGGCGGAAGACAGCGTATGCACCAGTTGCGTATCCTGGTTATAAGCGCCGCTAGCATCGCGTTTTACCGGATTCAACTGCTTGTCAAACAGCACATTATTATTTTGCAAATAAGGTGTCGCCCCTGACAGCACGCCACCTTCTTTATTGCCGCCAAAAGACAGCGGCGCGGTGGCAATCGGCGTCGCTCCGCTCCAGCTATCCTGAGTGTAATTAAAAGCCGCTTTCAAGCGGTCGGACAACCGGACCTTAGAACTGCCGAGCAAACTATTGACCGCAATCGGGTCAAAGCGGCTGTTAACGCCGAACAGATCACGCTCGCCCTCTTCATAATAGCCGTATAAAAAACTGACTTCTTCATCTGAGGCCGCAGCCTGGGCCGATGCAGGCATCAGTCCGGGCAACAACAAGGCCGCCGCTGTCAGCGCCTGCAACGAGGCACTCGCCGCCGGTTTCGACTTGGCGGTGCGAGTCAATAAACGTTTAATAACAGCCACAACCACCCCCGCCAGCGGCACCACCACCGGCTGCCGCTTCCCGGCTACCGTAAATATGTCCCTTAAAAGTGCTTTGTAACGGGTAAGCGTCTAAAGCCATCTGCGGCTTGGCCAATTTCCCCCGCTGCCACGGCGCGACCGGCGAACAAGCCGACACACAAACGCACAAAGCCAGTAACAGCCCGTGTTGTATTGCCTTCATTGGCGGGTTCTCATTAAAGTTGCTTTCATATATTGTTCGCACATTTCGGCGCTGATCATTATGGACGCTCTACAACAGCCCACCTGTTCAAAGTGTTGCCAGTTAGTTAGAACTTTCAGGTTTTTAAATCGTTCCCAGGTTCCAGCGTGGGACGATGACATCGATAAAAGTTGTGGGAGCGGTCACCGGCCGCGAACAATCGTGCGCTGTTCGCGACCGGGTGGCCGCTCCCATAACTTATGTATAAAGATGAAGCTAGAGCGAAGGAGTGTAAAGACATCATCAAGGCTGCGTAACCGACTCACCGCTGCTTGCAAGTTCGGGCGCTTCTGCCAATAACTGCTCGACAGCAAGCCGAAGCTCCTCGGCGGCACCATCGCGAAAACCCAAATGGATATGACGAATGACGCCTTTACGATCAATCAAATAAGAAGAAGGCATTGCCTTGACCTCAAATTTCGTTGCACACTGCTGATCGGCATCGGCTGTCACGGTAAAATCAGCCGGATATTCCGTTAAAAAAACCGTGGCATCTTCGGGGGTCTGATCCAAATTAACGCCGATCACTTGCAAGCCATCCGCCTTAAAATCGCGTTCCAGCTTATTCAAAAACGGAAAAGATTTTGCACAGGGCGGACACCAGGACGCCCAAAAATCAACATAAACCACTTTGCCGCGAAATTGTTGCAAATCATGGTGCTGGGCATCGCTAATTGAAGTGAGTGCGCAATCCGGCGCTTGGCTGCCTATTTCGGCGGCAACAGCCGTATGCAGAGGAATAAGCGCCAGAGCGGCGCAAAGTAGAACTAAGAGTCGTTGATTCATTGATAGCGCTTTGTTTGGATAAACCGCATCGGCTACTAGCGTAGCCACCGGCGATAATTACTGAACTTGATAAACACCGATCTCGGTGTCGGTATGATCGCCATTGTTATTCATGCAATGCCAAGTTACATCAAAATTTCGGGCACCCGCAGCGGTCTTAGTCAGCGACATATAATAATGCCCATCACCGCCTGCTAAATGCGCTTCGGCACTAGCAAAATTATCACCGGAAACGGTATCCGTTACCGAGGTCATTTGTTGACCTTTTTGAAGATGAAGACTGAGCAACAAGCCCGGAACAAAGCCGGAATCGTCTCTAACCTGAGCGACAAGAAAATCGGTGCCACCGGAGCAATTAACTCCCGCAAGAATAGTTGCGCTGGCGTTATCGCCATTAGGATCAATCGCGCCGCCGCCGCCATGCGCCTGTGCAATACCCGGAACTGCAGCGGCCAAAATAGATGCTGCTATAAACGCTTTTTTTAAAGATGCAATGCTCATAATGTTCCTCGTGCCGCTAATGCTAGCGGAAATGAATGACAAACAGTGCTGCCACGTTCTTTGAACGGCTAGCCTTGTTTGGATAATGGAAAAATGGCAATCGTACTTTTTATTTGTTGGACTGGCAAACCGGAAGTGAAGCTAATCAACCAAAAACAACATCAGCGCCCCGCTATTGCCGGGAGCTGACATTGAAGGCTAACCTGTTCGCGACAAACAGCTACCCTAAAACATTACTGCCAATAAACATTTCCGGTTTGGTTAGGATTCGACCAAATAGGTATTTCTTTGTTAATTTGTTCAGCCGAAGGATAAACATGAACATCATCACCCGCACCGCCATTGCCTGTGCAACCCGCCGGTAGTGGATTCTTTGTCAAATTTCTAGTCACTTTCAACGTAGCCGGTGAACCCCAGCCATCGCCTGCAATGGTGTGAGCGGCGTCAGCATAGCCATCATAATTGGAATAACTAGGCCCTGCCGGGATTTTACGAGCCTCATCGGCAGTCGGCGCGCCAAAAGGCTGTCCAGGTACACCTTCAAAATTAGGAATTGGCGACCAATACAAAACTTCCTCATCCTTAGCCGTCGCGCCAGGTACGTCAATCGAGCAAAAATCGGCGATTGCCGCATAAAATGTGACTGAACGGGCGCATGATTCCGGCTTAATGGTCACAGCCGCCGAATAAAATTCAACACCAATGGCTGTTGAAATAGTTTGATCATAGGCTTTTCCGCCTGCCCAGAAACCATCTTTATTACCTTTTTCATCAACCTTATTATCAGTCAACTCCCACGGTCCACCTACACGCATCAACGTACCGATACCAAACAATGGTGAATAATAATCCGCCGCTGCAGTCGTCGTATAAACCTTACCTGCACCCGAATCTATACCAATAACAGGGCTAAAACTAACCGCATTTGGAAATATAACCGTAGTGCCCATGGAGCTCTTTCTGGCAGTAGCAGGGGGGCAACCATGCCCGACATTGACTTGGTTATGAACCTTAGTCCCCTCAACAACAGTATTCGTTTCAAACCGAGTATGCGCAACAGCGCCTTGACTGGCCACAGCCAGCGCAACGCCGGTTAATGAAAATAGCGCCAATTTTTTAGTAGTAATTGATGGTGACATTCAGTCCTCCTTAGGACATTTATTATTGTAATTAGTTAATTTTCTTAATGGATGTTTCAAAAAAGAGAGACCCATAGCCAATAATTAAAGCATGTAACATGCCAACAATAAAAATGCGGCCAACACTAGACTTCCGGCAAAACAGCGGCAGTTTTTTTGAAATGTGTGTGATATGACTTAATAAAACTGCGTTAAATAACACAGTTTTATTAGATGTGAGCAGCAACCTTAAAATTTGGCAATTTTTGTTTTGGTTGTGCTGAGTAGTTACAAAAATGCAGACATTCAAATGACTCTTGATGTCCCCAATGATTTAGGGCGACGCTTACGTTCTTTTACTGGATGCTCAAGCTTTGAATTTTCCGCCGCCTGATCCCTGAAAAAGTCACCCGGCAATTCTGCACTATAAATAGCAGGATCTTTTCATACGCCGCCTTAACGATTTAACCGCCCCAGGTTCTGACGCTACCGGTATCCAAATGCACAAAATTGGATCGGCCATAATAACCGACGCCGCCACGCTGCATCGCCAGTGCCGCGTTTCTAATCCTTCGGGTATCTACACCTTCAATACGTATATCAATCGCTCGACCTTCCATGTGCAGACTGTTTTTGGCGACGCCATCGCTGTGTTTGCGTAAATCGGCATTAGTAGCCGGTGACCGATAAGCAGAGACAATATTAAAAGGCTTTCTGACTTCAAGCACATGCTTTAGTTCATGCAGTTGATCTAGCAATGCCGGATCAATAGGGTGAATGCTGCCGTCATGGTAATCGCGAAATAAATGATTAATTTCGTGCAGCGCATCTTTGATATAACGCCCTTCTTCAAAATAGGTCAGCTTCAGCTGATCGCCCGTATGCATATTATGCAGAGCCAGCACTTTATGCGAGACTGAATTATCAAACAGCGCGTTATGGATTATTTTAGGTGAGGAGGTCTGTGCGCGTGCGTGTACAGGCGCAATGGCTGCTTTATGTGATGAAGCCGCCAGATGCTTATGCAGCGTGTCATGGACGCGTGCCTGATGGCTCAGCGTATGTGCTACTTCTACTTTTTTGTGTGAAACCTTATGTGAAACTACCTGTTTGGCTCTAGCTTTAGCGCTTGCAATGTCAAGCCCTCCCACCATCAACAAGGAGCCGTAAGCCATATTTTTTAGAAAATTGCGTCGTGATGAAATAATGCCATTTTCATTCATAATTGATTGTGCTCGCCTTCATGCTTAAAGTACGTAGAAATACTGAACCGGCATTCTCACCATTTAACCTTAAATTATTCTTAATTATTTCTGACAAACACACGACTCTACCGCTGAATGTGTGAACTGTTGGACAATTAGTTAAAAAACAGCACCTATCTATCCCTTCTCAGGAACACCATGAACCTATCGATACTCACGCTGATTGCGGTATTTATATTAATCGCCGTCCGTAAAATCGGCCGCTTTAATATCAAAATTTGGCAATCAATGACCGGCGGCGCGCTGATCGTGCTGGCTAGCGGGGAAATTAGCGCGCTTGATGCACTCAAGGCCATCGACATCAATGTCATGCTGTTTTTGTTCGGCATGTTTGTCATCGGCCAAGCGCTGGTTGCCAGCGGCTATCTGTACGCTCTCGCCTATCATTTATTTAACCGGATGACCTCAGTAGCGCAACTGATGTGCGGCATTTTATTCGGCGCGGCGTTAAGTTCAGCGCTGCTGATGAACGACACCCTCGCCATCATCGGCACACCTTTAGTGTTACGTTTGGCTCGCGAACATAACATTAATACGACGCTGCTGCTATTAACGCTGGCTTACGCCATTACCATCGGCAGTGTAATGAGCCCTATCGGCAATCCCCAGAATTTCCTTATTGCCAGCCAAGGCGGCCTAGCCGAACCTTTTGCCGTGTTTTTAAAGGCGCTCGCCATTCCCACGCTGATTAATCTGGTGGTTACTTACCTGATTTTACGCTTGGTTTATCGGCAACAATTTATCGCCGCGATGCCGCTGACCCATAACCCGGTCGAGCTGTTGGATAAAAAACTGGCCAAACTGGCGCGCCTTTCCTTGATTTTGCTGGTCGGGCTAATCGCCGTTAAGATTACCTTAACCGCACTGCACAGCCCACTGCGACTTGAATTAAGCCATATCGCCCTGATTGCCGCGTTACCGCCAATCTTGTTCAGCTCGGCCCGGCTGCGCGTATTAAAAAGCCTGGACTGGTCGACCTTGCTGTTTTTTGCAGCGATGTTTGTGTTAATGTCCAGCGTCTGGCAAACCGGCTTTATGCAGCAACAGGTCGCTACTTGGCAGATAGACCTGACCAGCATCCCGGCCATCATGCTGCTTAGCGCCTCGCTCAGTCAGTTGATTTCCAATGTGCCGCTGGTCGCGCTGTATTTGCCAATGCTGACCAATCCCAGCAACGAAGCGTTAATGGCACTGGCAGCGGGCAGCACGATTGCCGGCAACCTGCTAATTTTGGGCGCGGCCAGTAATGTAATCATTATTCAACATGCCGAAAAGCATCAAGCCACGCTCGGTTTTTTTGAATTTGCCAGAATTGGCATTCCGTTAGGATTTATCAATCTGTTAATCTATTGGCTGTGGCTTTTCTATGGCATTAACCCATAAATATCACAACTGCTCGGGCACTAAATAAACGGGGTATTGAGATGCAGTCACAAGAAATTGTCCACGGAAGGCACGAAAAAACACGAAATTTTCGTGCCTTTCGTGCTTTTCGTAGACTTTGCTTTTTAATTACTCATCATTAACCAGACGTAACTATTTCTTCTTAAAATAAAAAATCTGCGCACCGGATTCTTTTATCAATTCAATAATTTGATGTCCAGTCTGGTCGGCATAAACGCCAAAATCCAAATGTGCGGCAGGATCGGTTGCAATCACTTTAACAATGTCTCCGCTGCTCATGCCCATCAGGGCTTTTTTCAGGCGCAACAAGGGTAAGGGGCAATGTAATCCGCTGGCATCGACTTCTAAGTTAAATTCAATCATGGCTTTTAAGTTTTCTCAACGATGTGGGGTACGCTTATAATACCACCCTCTTTTAAATCCAAAAATCACCGTAACGTAATGGATTATTTCCCAGTCTTTTTAAAACTTAAAGACCAGCCCTGCCTGGTTGTTGGCGCCGGCGAAATCGCCGCCCGAAAAATTGATTTGCTGGCGCGAGCCGGGGCAAAAATCACCGTGATTGCCAGCGAAATCGGCCACGCTGTAGCCAGCCTGCAAACAACACACAACTTAACGCTATTAGAAAAGCGTTTCGATCCGGCCGATCTCACCGAATTCAGGTTGGTGGTTTCGGCGACCGATAACGAAGAAACCAATCAGCTGGTTGCCCAAACCGCCACGGAACGCAACATTCCGGTTAATGTGGTGGATAACCCCAAACTGTGCAGCTTCATTTTTCCGGCCATTATCGACCGTTCGCCGATTGTTGCGGCAGTCTCCTCAGGCGGCGCTGCGCCGGTATTGGCACGTTTGCTCAGGGCAAAAATCGAGACCGTGATTTCTCCCGCGTACGGCCGCCTCGCAGGACTGGCCGACAGCTTCAGGGATAAGGTGAAACAACATATTACAGAACCCGCCCAGCGCCGCATTTTTTGGGAAAACGCGTTCCAAGGCGCGGTCGCCGAACTGGTTTTTTCCGGCCGCGAGCAAGAAGCCCAATTACAGCTGGAACAAAGCCTACTGGAACAAAAACAGGGCTCCCATGTTGGCGAGGTTTATTTGATCGGCGCCGGCCCCGGCGCGCCGGATTTATTGACTTTCCGCGCCTTGCGCTTAATGCAACAGGCTGATGTGGTAGTTTACGACCGACTGGTGTCGGCGGAAATTTTGGATTTGGCGCGCCGGGATGCGGAAAAAATCTATGTCGGCAAGCAGCGCCAATGCCACGCGCTGCCACAGGAAGCCATTAACCTATTGCTCGCTGATTTGGCGAAAGCAGGCAAGCGGGTAGTGCGCTTGAAAGGCGGCGATCCGTTCATCTTCGGGCGCGGCGGCGAAGAAATTGAAACCCTGATGCAGCAAGGTATTCCATTCCAAGTCGTGCCCGGCATTACTGCGGCATCCGGCTGCGCCACTTATGCGGGTATCCCGTTGACGCATCGCGATCATGCCCAATCCTGCACTTTTGTTACCGGCCATCTGAAAGACGATTCCATCAACCTGAACTGGGCGCAGCTTGCCGCGCCTAATCAAACCATCGTCATTTATATGGGTCTGGTTGGACTGGAAAAAATCTGCCAGGCGCTGATTGCCCACGGCAGCCCCAAAGATTTGCCCGCCGCGATTGTGCAACAAGGCACCACATCGAACCAAAAAGTGGTGACCGGCACCCTGGAAACCTTACCGAACAAAGTCGCCGAGCAAGACATCAAGCCCCCTACCCTGGTCATTATCGGCACCGTAGTCTCGTTGCATGACAAATTAAGCTGGTTTCAGCCGAGTCCATTAGCTTAGTTTTTGACCGGCAAACGATTCAGTTATTATTCACGGTGATTATTGATAATGACCACCGTCGCAAATAAATTAATAAAACAATTGAATTTTAGCGCCAAATTACCTATGATTTCGGGGTTTTACTTTTAATCGAACTGTTGTTTCTCAATATGTACGAAAAAACAACGGTTCTTTTTTTATCACCAGAGGAGAGAATAATATGAAAAAAACATTAGCCACCTTAGCAGGTATTGCTTTAATTACTTTAAGTGGACAAGTGTTTGCCGACGAAGCAAGTGATGTCGGTAAAAAGATTTACGAACGCGCTTTCGGTCGCGGTTGCGGCACTTGCCACGACATCGCTTCAAACCCACAATTAACGGCTTTAATTAAAGCGGGTCAATTAGACCGTGGTAAATTTGAAAATGTTCTGAAAGAAGGCAAAGGCGGAATGCCAAAAGCCATCGCTGAAATCATGAAAAACCCAGCGGTTGTTAAGGCAGGATACGGCGAAGATCAAGCTGTTGACGCTTTGTACAAATATCTGGGTGGCAGCTAAGCTACATCAGCTAACATAAAAAAGCCGCCCCGCTAATCGGTCTGAGACTGATCGGCGGGGCGGCTTTTTTTATGGCCGATTATCTGGCTATAAAACCCACTAATCTTTACCCAAATAACTGACTTTAGTTTCTTTAAACGGCAAGCGGTTGCGATTTTTAATCCAGACACCGGCCACCGCCACTAGCATCAATCCGCAAGAAGCCAAACTGACATAAATCAGCCGCTTTAACTGCGACATTTCCTGCATTAACTGCTCATTGGAAATAACCGGCGCTTCGTTTTTAACCGGCTCTGAATAAGCGCGCAAGGCTTTAAGGTCATTTTTCAAGTCTTCTATGGTGCCGATAGAGCTGGACATCGTACCTATCCGAATGCTTTCTTCCAGTGCGTTTAATTTGCTTTCAATTGAGCCGCTAACCAAACCGACCAACTGCCCTTTTAAGGCGTTAACTTCTGCCGACAACACCGGGTTCATTTGAGCGGCATAGGCTTGTGTCGCGGTCGATTTGTTAGTACGACTGATAAAATTATCGCTGGGCGCCCATAACAAGCCGGCTACTAAAACCACTCCCATCAAGCAGCAGACGACAGCCAGCAATAGCCGGTTAGCTTTCATTAATTCATGATGCGACGACACGTTTTGCAGCACGGTAACGGTGCTGACCGGCAAAGGCTCCACCACTGAATTTGTCTTATCTCTATCGCTCATTAATCATATCCTCTCAAATCAGAAAACCATGGCAACCAGCCATCCTGACCGAATTATTATTTTTTAAGTAACAAGCTATTTTCTCTCGATACTCTTAAATTTAGCTGGCGATTATACAAGCTTACCAGCTAAATCCTGCATTTTATTTGAACCCATACAGCAACCAAAAAAGCCCTGTTAAACGGGCAGATAGCGTGATTAAATCATGCACACTATCTGCCATCAAACATTAACGACTTTGCTTTTTTGCCGCCGCAATACGCATTCTCAGCGCATTCAGCTTGATAAAACCCTCGGCATCTTTTTGGTTATAGGCACCTGCATCGTCTTCAAAGGTCGCAATGCTTTCATCAAACAGACTGTCGGTATCGGACGCGCGCCCGACCACAATCACATTGCCTTTATAAAGCTTCAGTCTGACTTTACCGTTAACATTGACCTGAGACGCATCAATCATGGTTTGCATCATTTCCCGCTCAGGACTCCACCAGTAGCCGTTGTAAACCAAAGACGCATAACGCGGCATCAATTCATCCTTTAAATGCGCCACTTCGCGATCCAGCGTCAACGATTCAATCGCCCGATGCGCTTTCAGCATCACCGTACCGGCCGGTGTTTCGTAACAGCCGCGTGATTTCATGCCGACATAACGGTTTTCCACGATGTCCAAACGGCCGATGCCGTTAGCGCCTGCTATTTTGTTCAACTGTTCCATCACAGTTGCCGGTGAACACGGCACGTCATCAATGGCGACAATATCGCCCTGACGGTAAGTCAGTTCGATATAAGTAGCTTGATCGGGTGCCGCTTCCGGCGAAACCGTCCAGCGCCACATGGCCTCTTCCGGCTCAGACCAAGGATTTTCCAACACGCGGCCTTCGTAAGAAATATGCAGCAAATTGGCATCCATCGAATAAGGCGAGGTTTTGCCTTGTTTCATTTCCACCGGGATATTATGTTTTTCGGCATAATCGAGCAAGGTTTGGCGCGAGGTCAAATCCCATTCCCGCCAAGGCGCAATAACCTTAATATCGGGACGCAAAGCGTAAGCACCCAACTCAAAACGCACTTGGTCATTACCCTTGCCGGTCGCGCCGTGAGAAATGGCATTGGCGCCGGTTTCATTGGCGATTTCAATCAGCCGTTTGGCGATTAACGGGCGCGCAATCGAGGTGCCCAGCAAATATTCGCCTTCGTAAATGGTATTGGCACGGAACATCGGGAACACATAATCGCGGGCAAAATCTTCGCGCAAGTCTTCGATGTAAATATCCTTAATGCCCATCGCCTGCGCTTTGGCGCGCGCTGGCTCGACTTCTTCGCCCTGCCCCAAATCGGCAGTAAAAGTCACCACTTCGCAGTCATACACATCCTGCAACCACTTAAGAATAACAGAGGTATCCAAACCTCCAGAATAAGCCAAAACAACTTTATTGATTTCCGACATAACGCCTACACCCTGAGTTAAAAAATGTGGCCGATTATACCGGAAAATACGCATTTCAGCAGTAAGCTATCGTGTTGGAGCTTATCCGAAAAACGTCGACACAGCCTTTCCTAAACCCAAGCGACCAGTGTTTTATAAGCCTCCTGTTGCAAGAAAATGCACCATTCATCCCTAATCTGCATAAAAATGCCGCAAAGAAAATAGAACACGGATGGCACTGATCAAACGGATAATCACTGATAAAACACAGTATATTTTAAAAAAATCTGTGTAAATCCGTCCCATCTGTGTTGTCCGTGTTCTATTCAATTATTTTTGGCATAGGACTGAGCCGTTACAAAATACCTTTGTATTTTCTTTCGCATTGTTAGTAATATCACTTACCTTGTAAGATATGAATTCTAGTTAAGCATTGAGGAATAATCATGACCACCGTAGCAGACCCTATCATCGGCAGTTGGTATAAAGACGTAGAAAACAGCCTGAAATTTAAGATTGTCGCCGTTGATGAAGTCGACGATTCCATTGAAGTCCAATACCTTAACGGCGATATTGGCGAATATGACCATGACAGCTGGTACACCTCGACTTTCGATTATATCGAAGATCCTGAAGACTGGAGCGCGCCCTTTGACGATGTCGAAACCGATGATTTGGGTTATACCGACACCGACGAACACCGCCCCAATCCCGAAGACATGGACATCGAAGATTATCTGGATTGATTAGGAAACCACCCCATGAAAATGAGTCCCCAGGAATTTCTGGACTGGAAAACCAAACGCATTACGCTATTGGCCATGTCCGGCGCAGGCAAAACTACACTGGCCAACAAACTGCCTAAAGCCAAATGGTTCCATTATTCCGGCGATTACCGGATAGGCACCAAATATCTGGAAGAGCCGATTCTGGACAACATTAAACGTCAAGCCATGCTGGTGCCTTTTTTGCGTGAACTGCTGCTGTCCGATTCCATCCATATCAGCAATAAAATTACCGTTGATAATCTGGCGCCGGTTTCCAGCTTTCTCGGTAAACTCGGCAGCCCCGATTTAGGCGGACTGTCGTTACAGGAATTCAAGCGCCGGCAAAATCTGCATCATCAAGCCGAAATTGCCGCCATGAACGATGTGCCTGATTTCATTGACAAAGCCCAAGACATCTATGGCTATGAACATTTTGTCAATGACGCCGGTGGCAGCGTGTGCGAACTGGACAGTCCGGAGGTATTGGAAACCTTGGCGCAACACACGCTGATTATTTACATCAAAATACCGCCGACACTGGAGCAAACCATTGTTGAACGCGCCAAATCCGACCCCAAGCCACTGTATTACCGAGAAGCGTTTCTTGATGAAAAACTGGCTGAATTCATGCAGATTAAAAATTATTCCCATACCGAAGCGATACAGCCGGATGATTTTGTGTCTTGGGTTTTCCCCGAACTGTTCAAATCCCGCTTGCCGCGTTATCAGGCTATTGCCGACCAGTACGGCTATACTATTGACGCCAATGATGCCGCCACGGTTAAAAACGAGGATGACTTTATCAGACTCATCGCCGATGCGCTTGCTTGCCAGCACTAATTTGAATGGAGTCCGATTATGCCTTTAGTTGCCCATACTGATTTGCCCACCTTTCAACGCCTGCGCGAAGAGGGCGAAGAGATATTAGACCCGGAACGCGCGCGTAACCAGGATATACGGGAAATGCATATCGGCCTGCTGAATATGATGCCCGATGCGGCATTGGAAGCGACCGAAAGGCAGTTTTTCCGCCTAGTCGGTGCCTGCAATCAGATTGTCCAATTTCATGTGCACCCTTTTACCATTGACGGCTTACAAAGAAGCCCCGAGGCAAAAGCCCATATCGCCAAATATTACGAGCCCTTCGAGCAAATAAAACGCGACGGTTTGGATGCATTGATTATTAGCGGCGCCAATGTCACCCGCCCGCATTTGCAGGAAGAAGATTTTTGGCAACCATTGACCGAAGTTTTTTTCTGGGCCAAGGAAAATGTCACCTCGATATTATGCTCGTGCCTCGCCACTCACGCGGTGATTCAATACTGCTACGGCATTGAACGCACCCGCTTGCCCGCCAAACGCTGGGGCGTGTTTTCGCACAAATTGACCGACCGCAGCCATCCACTGGTGGCAGAAATCAACACCCGTTTCGATGTGCCGCATTCGCGTTTTAATGAAATATTTCAACGCGATATGGAGCTGCACGGCGTTAAAGTATTGGCTTCCAGCCAAGAAGCCGGGGTGCATCTGGCGGTCAGTCCTGATGGCTTTCGTATCGTGTTTTTTCAGGGACATCCCGAATATGACGACATCAGCCTACTGAAAGAATACAAACGCGAAGTCCTGCGTTTTTATCGCGCCGAAATAAACGACTACCCGCCTTTCCCGGAACATTATTTCAATGAGGTCGTTGCGCAAATTTTGACCGACTATGAGCAGCAGGTCAGAGCCGCCAGAAAAAATGGCTTGAGGCTAACCGAATTCCCGGAAAGCCTGATTCTGGAACATATCGACAACACTTGGAGCGACACCGCCAAAGCGGTATTCAACAACTGGCTGGGCAAAATATACCAACTGACCCATCAAGAGCGCGGTCTGCCGTTTATGGACGGCATCGACCCTAACAATCCATTAGGCTTGTAAATGCACGAAGAATTTTTGCAACAAGCCATTGATCTGGCGGTAGAAAACGCCGTATCCGGCCAAGGCGGCCCTTATGGCGCGGTCATCGTAAAAGATAAGCAGCTGATTGCCGCCAGCGGCAACAAAGTCACCCGCAACCTTGATCCGACAGCCCATGCAGAAGTCATGGCGATACGTTTGGCCTGCCAACAACTCAACGATTTCCAGTTGCAAGGCTGCATCCTTTATTCCAGTTGCGAGCCTTGCCCAATGTGCTTAGGTGCCATTTACTGGGCGAGACTGAGTAAAGTTTATTTTGCCTGCAGCCGGCACGATGCTGCGGCCGCTAATTTTGACGACAGCTTCATTTACGATGAAATTTCAGTGTTGCCGCATCAGCGCCGTATCGCCATGCTGCATTTGAACCTGCCGAATGCGCTGCAGCCGTTTACGGCTTGGGCTGAAAAAAGCGACAAGGCGCTTTATTGAATGTCCCGCGAAGAGACAATTGCCGGCTGACCATTCCACGGCGCCACTTTGAATAAAAGCAACATACCCGGCAGCGCAATAACAAAACAAAATAGAAAAAAATGCTCCCAGCCGAACCATTCCACCAAATAACCGGTGGCGGCATTGGCAAAGGTGCGCGGCACCGCAGCCAGACTGGTAAATAAGGCAAATTGTGTCGCAGTGTATAAAGGATGCGTGGTGTAAGCGATAAAAGCGACGAAAGCGGCAGTGCCCAACCCCACGCCCAAAGCCTCAACACTGATAACGATGCCTAACCAAAGCAAGCTGTGACCGACGCTGGCGAGCCAGGCAAAGCCCAAAATAGCCACCATCTGCACCAAACCAAAAAGCCACAAAGCGCGGTTAATGCCGAGCTTAATCATCCAAATGCCGCCGAGCAGACCGCCGATGACGCTAGGCCACAAGCCGGCATTCTTAGCGACTAGGCCAATTTCTGTTTTGCTAAAGCCCATATCAAGATAAAACGGCGTCGCCAACGCAGTGGCCATGCTGTCGCCCAGCTTATAAAAGAAGATAAAACCCAAGACCAATAGCGCCGACTGCACGCCATTACGGCCGATAAATTCCTGAAACGGCTCAACCACAGCGGCTCTGAGCGTTTTTGGCGCACCCTGTTTAAGCGCAGGCTCACTGACAAAAAGCGTCATCGCAAGGCCCAGCAACATGAATAAAGCCGTGATCAAAAACACGCTACTCCACGGCAAATAATCAGCCAAAATCAGCGACAAAGACCCCGGTATCAAGCTGGCAATTTTATAGGCATTCACATGCACCACGTTACCCAAACCCAGCTCATTATCCAGTAATAATTCGCGTCGATAGGCATCCAGCACAATATCTTGCGACGCGCTAAAAAACGCCACCGCCACCGCCAAATAAGCAATCGTCCATAAATCCAACTCAGGATGCAGCCAGCCAAATACCGGAATCGACAACAATAAGGCTGCTTGCGAAATAAACAGCCAGCCCCGTCTTCGCCCCAACGGCGGGCTGTAGCGATCAAACAACGGCGCCCACAGAAACTTCCAGGTAAACGGCAACTGAATCAATGCGAATAAGCCGATAGCCTTTAAATCCACGCCTTCAGAGCGCAACCAGGCCGGCAACAATGAAATTAAAATATACAGCGGCAAGCCGGAACTGAAACCGGTGAAAATACAAATAAAGATGCGTTTATTAAAAAGCGCCTGTCTGATAGGGCCATTATTCATCACAGCTCATCCTCAACCCCCTTAGTCACTACGATGCAGCATCTCATGCACCTAATAAAAAAAAGGCCGGACAAAGCCCGGCCTTTTCAGAACAACAACGCCGCATTAAACCAGCGGCGCCTCAATCCTATCAACCATTAACCAGATAATGGACAACAATACTCGCCACATAACCGCCGGCAATTGCAGGCGCCCATTTCAAGTGACTAAAAAATGTATATTTATGATCTGATTGACCCATCAAGGCCACACCGGCAGCCGAACCGACCGATAACATCGAACCGCCGACACCGGCAGTCAAGGTCACCAATAACCATTGATATAAATCCATATCCAGATTCATGTTCAATACCGCAAACATCACCGGAATGTTATCGACAATTGCCGAAATCACACCGACCAAGACATTCGCTGTAGTTGCGCCCAAACCGTCGTACATGGCACCAGATAACAACTCCAGATAACCGATATAACCTAAACCGCCGACCGCAAACACCACACCGAAGAAAAACAACAAGGTATCCCATTCGGCATGACGCACTTTGTCGAAAATATCAAAATGGTCATCGCCTTCAACACTAAAAACTGTTTTTAAACGGTAGCCATACAGCATCAACACAGAAAGACCGACCATCATGCCCATAAACGGCGGCAAATGCAGCATCTGCTTAAAACTGACTGCGGTAACGATAGTCAGCAAAAATAAACCGCAAACCACCAGCGCACCCGGTTTTAATTGCACAGCCGCTTCATCAGACGCTTTAGGTTGTTCATCAGGCACGGCAAAATACATCACGGCGGCCGGTACTGCGTAATTCACTGCCGATGGAATAAACAGCTTGAAGAAATCAAAGAATTCGGCATAACCCGCTTGCCAAACCATCAATGTTGTAATATCGCCAAAAGGACAAAATGCACCACCGGCATTGGCAGCGACCACTAAGTTGACAAAGCCGATACTGACAAATTTCGGGTTATCCGCACCCACAGCCATGACCACCGCGCCGACCAATAAAGCCGCCGTCAAGTTATCCGCGACTGCCGACAAGAAAAACGTAATCACGCCGGTAATCAAAAACAGTTTACGATAACCAAACTGCTTTCTCACCAACCAGGAACGCAAGGCCTCAAACACATTACGTTCGGCCATTGAATTAATATAAGTCATGGCAACCAGCAGGAATAACATCAACTCGGCATATTCTTTCAAATTGTATTCGAAAGCCTCATGCATATCATCAGCAGAAACACCGGCTTGCGCCGCCAAAACAGCTGCATTAGCCCAGATAATACCCGCCGCCAGAATAACCGGCTTAGACTTACTCAAATGAGTAAATTCTTCCGCCATAACAAAGCCATAAGCGATAAGGAAAATCAGAACGGTATAAATACCCCGCTCCGTTCCCGTCAGACCTAAACTTTCAAAACCGCCCGCCATGGCCGCTTCAGGCAATAGCAACATCAATAAGATAACAAACAGTGACCGCACCAAAATAACCCCCTTGTTTTATAACACCAAAAATACCAAAAATTTAACCGGTAATATTAGCATCATACAATAACCTTTGTCATTTTATGGCCTACAGTATATGATTATTGGCCGTAATTATCCGCCTTGAATAGGTACTAAGTGCTCATTTATGTATCAGTATAACGACAACGACCAAACCCTCATTGAACAGCGGGTAGCCCAATTTAGACGGCAAACCGAAAGCTATTTAAAAGGCGACATTTCAGACGACCAATTCCGTGCCTTGCGCTTGATGAATGGTCTCTATATCCAGACTCACGCGCCGATGTTGCGGATAGCCGGTCCTTATGGCCTGTTCAACGCCAAACAGTTCCGAAAGCTCGCCCATATCGCCCGGACTTACGACAAAAATTATTGTCATTTTACCACTCGGCAAAATGTCCAGTTTAACTGGCCGCAACTGGAAAGAGTGCCTGACATTCTGGAAGAACTCGCCAGCGTACAAATGCACGCCATCCAAACCAGCGGCAATTGCCTGAGGAACACCTCATCGGATCATCTGGCCGGTATCTGTGTTGACGAGATTGAAGACCCGCGCCCTTACTGCGAAATTATCCGCCAATGGACGACCTTGCATCCTGAATTCGCCTACTTGCCGCGTAAATTCAAGATTGCGGTCAGCGGCGCCAAACACGACCGTGCCGCCACCCAATTTCACGACATCGGCCTGCATCTGGTGACAAACGATGCCGGCGAAATCGGCTTTAAAGTGCTGGTCGGCGGCGGTTTAGGACGCACGCCGATTATCGGCCAAGTCATCAGGCCATATTTAGAAAAGAAACACCTGCTGTCTTATTTGGAAGCCATACTGCGCATTTACAACCTGTTTGGCCGCCGCGACAACAAATACAAAGCGCGCATTAAAATTCTGGTCAAAGAATCCGGCCTGGAAAAATTCGCCGAATTGGTCGAAAACGAATGGCTGTTAATCCGCGATAATCTGGAACTTGATGCCGGGCGCATTGACGCCATCAAAGCCCAATTTGCACCACCGGCTTATGAAGCCAATGCCGCGCAAGATGCCAGCTTTACGGAACATTTGGCTGACAATAAAGCCTTTGCTACGTGGATAAAATATAACACCGCCGAGCATAAAATCGTCGGTTACCGTGCCGTCTTTGTCTCGTTAAAAGCGCCGGATTCGCCGCCGGGCGACATGACCGATACCCAACTCGACGCCGTTGCCGACTTGGCCGACCGCTACAGCTTTGGCGAAATCAGGAGCACGCATCGGCAGAACCTGATTCTTGCCGATGTCAAACAGGCCGACCTGTTCCCGTTGTGGCAACAACTCGATGCACTGAAGTTAGCCACGCCGAATAACGGCACCGCAACCGACATCATTTGCTGTCCCGGACTCGATTTTTGCTCGCTGGCCAATGCCGGCACTATTGGCATCAGCAAGGAAATCAATGACGCGCTTGACGACCTAGACTATCTTCATGACATTGGCGATGTAAAAATCAACATGTCCGGCTGCATGAACGGCTGTGCGCACCAGAGTGTCGGTCATATCGGCGTTCTGGGCGTCGATAAAAAAGGCGCTGAATGGTATCAGCTAACGCTGGGCGGCTCTTCGGAAAACGAAGCGGCTATCGGCGAGCGGCTCGGCCCTTCCATTGCCAAAGATCAAGTCACTCAAGCCATCACCACGATACTGGCGGTTTATCTCAAACAACGCCTGGATGACGAGTCCTTTTTGGACACGGTCAAGCGCGTTGGCATCACCCCTTTCAAGGAGCAAGTCTATGCAGATCATTAAGGACAAACAGATTGTTGATGACAGCTGGCATTATGTTGCCGACGAAGCCGAACTGGAAAACGGCAACATCACTATATCATTGGCCCGTTGGAAAAAAGACCGCGCACAATTGCTTAAAGCTAACGGCAAAGTCGGCGTGAGGATTGGCCCCGCCGATTCGGTCGACGAACTTGCCGCCGATTTAAAAGACCTTGCTTTAATTGAACTGGATTTCCCAGCCTTTGCTGACGGCCGCATTTTTTCCCATGCCTGGCTGCTCAGAGCCCGTTATCACTATCAAGGCGAAATCCGGGCAACCGGCAAACTCATGGCAGACCAGGTGTATTATTTATCACGCGTCGGCGTCAATGCCTTCAACCTTGAGAAAAGCGAAGACCTGCCCGCCGCACTGTCCACGCTGAATGACTTTAGCGTTAATTATCAAAAATCCATCTGTTAGGCAGTCCAAATAATTGTCCACGAAAGACACGAAAAAGCACAATTTTCGTGCTTTTTGTGATTTTCGTGGACTCTATTTTTTCAGCTTGAAAAACAACCGCACATAAAAAAACCCCGGATTCCAGCAAACATAAGATGTTCTCTGGAATCCGGGGTTTTTATTTTCGCTACAACTTACCGCTTATTTTCCGATAATAGCGATGCCTTTCAACAAAGTCAGTGCTTGGTGCAAAGGATAATCTTTTTCCAGTGCATCCTTGTCTTCTTTATCCTTGGCCTCACTTTTGCTCTCTTTGCCTTTGCCGTTTTCTAAATGATGCGACAAATCAGCTTCCTTGACCGGCTTGAATTCGGTTGACTCCAGCGCTTCCAGCTTAACCCGCGCCAACATGATGTCCGGCTCAATGCCTTCTGCCTGTATGGAACGGCCCGAAGGCGTGTAGTATCTGGCCGTGGTCAGCTTAACCGCCGCCCCGCCGCTGGTTGGCAAGATGGTTTGCACCGAGCCTTTACCAAACGATTTCTCGCCCATAATCACCGCGCGTTTTTGATCCTGCAAAGCTCCAGCAACAATTTCCGAAGCCGACGCCGAACCGGCATTAATCAACACCACGATAGGCGCACCATCAAGCAGATCATCAGGTGCTGCATGAAAGCGCATTTCCGAATTCTCAATACGGCCCTCGGTGTAAACAATCAGCCCGCTCTTAATGAATGCATCACTGACCTCAACCGCCGCATTTAATACGCCGCCCGGATTGTTTCTTAAATCCAGCACCAAGCCTTTTAAATTGCCCGCATTTTCTTTTTTCAACGACGCTAAGGCTTCTTTTAAACCTTCACCGGTTCCCGATTGAAAGCTGCTAATACGCACATAACCATAACCTTTTTCCAGCAGGCGATTTTTTACGCTTTTAACTTTAATAATGTCACGCGTCAGCGTTAGCTTTAAAGGCGCTTCCATGCCCTCACGGACAACGGTGAGCACAATCTTGCTGCCCGGTTCGCCGCGCATCTTTTTCACCGCATCAGCCAGACTCAGACCTTTTACCGGCTCGTCATCCAACCTGATAATAAGATCACCGGCCTTTATGCCTGCCCGTTGAGCCGGCGTGTCATCGATAGGAGAAACCACTTTGATAAAGCCGTTTTCCATCGTCACCTCAATACCCAATCCGCCAAACTGGCCGGTAGTGCCTTCCTTTAGCTCCTGATATTCATCGGCGGCCAAATACGCGGAATGGGGATCAAGTCCGCTCAACATGCCGCGAACGGCATCCTCCAGTAACTTTTTGTCCGAAACCGGCTCAACATAATCCCGTTTGATGCGGCCAAAAATCTCGGTAAAGGTGCGCAAGTCCTCATAAGGCAGCACATCGGAATCGGCCGATGGCGGCGCGGCATTATCCGGCTCGGCCCAAACACTGCCGCAAATGCCGATAAAAACGCCCAACATAATCCCTAAGGACAGCATGAAAATATTTTTCTTTTTTAACATGTAGCTTAAAACTCCAAACACTTAATTTTCCAAAACATAGCCAAACAAAGCCGAATGGCCGGCTAATTACCCTGCTTAATCCCCGTTACTGCCGACACCATTCAAGCGGATCAACCGACTTGCCTTCACTGCGTATTCCAAAGTACAACCCGGACTGGCTGCGTCCACCACTTTGCCCAACAGAAGCAATGACGTCGCCAACATCCACCCATTCCCCCACTTTCCGATATAAGCTTTGATTAAACGCATAAAGGGACATATAGCCCTCGCCATGATCAACAATCGTCAACATGCCATAACCGCGCAACCAATCGGAATAAACCACTTTGCCTCGGCTAATCGCGCGTATCTCGGTGCCCTCGCTGGCCTCAATCAACACGCCATCCCAAACACGCTGCTCGCTCTCCGTGCGTGCGCTACCGAACTTGTTACTCAACCGCCCTTTAACCGGCCAGGACAGCTGCCCTTTAAGGGTGGAAAAATCACCTTTAGGCTTAGAAAAATCAGTACCGGAATCGGCCGAGACTGGCGCAGGTTCGGCTAAAGCTTCAGCAGACGTGGGTAAATTTTTCGCCTGCGCTTGTTTAGCCTCAGCCTCAAAACTCACATCATCGCTTGATTTTTGCAATGAAGACATCAAGTTTTTCAGTTTGTTTTCACTTTCTTTCAGCTGGGCTATTTGTTGCTCATTTGAAGAAAAATCATTTTTTAACTGCGCCAGCAATTTAGCCCTACGCTTTCTGGCATCGTCGGCAGTCATTTGCTCGACCTGCTTTTGTTTAAGATTTTTCTCTAACAGCTCGGTTTCCTGCTGCTGCTGCCTGTCCAAGCGCTCCAAATGCTGCATAGATTCAGAAATACCGGCCAATTTCGCCAAACGCGCCTTATTAAGGTAATCGTAATATACCAGCATCCGGCTGGATAAGGCGGGATCTTGCTGATTGAGCAAAAGTTTTAACTTTTCCTTTTGCCCCATCATATAGGCTGATTTCATTTGACCGGCTATTTCTTTACTTTGCGTAGCCATTTCATCCTCAAGACCGCGCATTTCCTGACGAATCTTGGTCAAATTCTGACGTTTTTGTTCAACCTGATTTTTCAGCATCCTGAGTAAAGCGGCGGCATTGCCATAAAGTTTTTCAACTTCACTTAATTGGGCATGTAACGCATTTTTTTGCTGCAAAAGTCGCTGCATATTTTGGTTAGCCGCTTCAAGGCCCGATTGAACCTTAGTCAGCTCTTCGCTGTTTTCCGAGATTTCTGCACGCCCCTGACAGACACATGCACTCAATAAAAAACCAAGAACCAGCCGCTTTCTCATCCACAAATCAGACAAATTTAATCAGTGACCGCCCGGTCATTTCAACAGGTTGTTCAACGCCCAACATGGCCAGCACGGTTGGCGCCAAATCCGACAAACTGCCACCGTCGTCTAAAGGCTTATCGCCACCGACATAAACCAAAGGCACAGGATTCGTGGTATGTGCGGTATGCGGCTGTCCGGTTGATTTATCAACCATTTGCTCAATATTGCCGTGATCGGCGGTTATCAGCATTTGTCCACCAACCGAATGTAAGGCATCGACAATACGTTGCAATGACGCATCCACGGCTTCTACCGCCAAAATAGCCGCATCAACGATGCCGGTATGACCAACCATATCGCAATTTGCATAATTACAAATGATGACATCGTATTTGCCGCCGGTAATGGCCGCAACCAGATGATCGGTGACTTCCGCCGCATTCATTTCCGGCTGCAAATCATAAGTTCTGACTTGGGGCGATGGCACCAATATCCGGTCTTCTCCAGGAAAAGCGGTATCTTGGCCGCCATTCAGGAAAAAGGTGACATGGGCGTATTTTTCGGTTTCCGCCAGCCGCAATTGGGTCATGCCCAAGGCTGACAAATACTCGCCCAGACAGTTTTTTAAATCAGTCGGCGGAAAAGCCACATCATAATCAAAATCCTGCTGGTACTCCGTCAGCGTACAATAATAACCGCTGTGCGGCGCACGGTCCCTGTCGAAAGCGTCGAACGTGGGCGAAGTGATGGCCAACGAAATCTCGCGGGCGCGATCTGCACGGAAATTCATAAAGACGACAGAATCTTCCGGATCAAGCATTGCCACCCGCTGTTCGGCATCCAAAACCGCAGTCGGCAACACAAACTCATCGGTTTCGCCACGCTGATAAGCCGCCGCCAAACCGTCCAGCGCCGAAGCCACAGTAAATGCAGCCTCGCCTTTGGTAATCAGGTCATAGCCCTGCTTAACCCTATCCCAGCGATTATCCCTATCCATCGCATAAAAACGGCCGACAATCGAAGCGATACGGCCGACACCCAAAGCCGCAAATTTGGCATCCAGCAACTCCAGCGAGGCTTTTGCGCTTTGGGGCGGCACATCGCGGCCATCCAAAAAGGCATGCAGATAAATCTTGTCGAGACCACGTTTTGCCGCCAACTCGACCATCGCCATGATCTGTTCTTCATGGCTATGTACACCGCCAGGCGACAGCAAACCCATGATATGCAGCGCTTTATTTTTTTCCTTCGCTAAATCGACGGCACGGCATAACACTGGATTGGTATAAAAACTGCCGTCAACGATGGCATCATTAACCTTAGAAAAATCCTGTGGCACGTAACGGCCGGTGCCAATATGCACATGGCCGACTTCCGAGTTGCCCATTTGTCCGCCGGGCAAGCCGACGGAAGCGCCAGAACAGCTCAGCAAGGTCATAGGGCAATCTTGTTGCAAGGTGTCCCAACAAGGCGTATTCGCCATGGCAATGGCATTGTATTCTTTGTCCAAGGTGTAACCGAATCCATCAAGGATCAGTAATACCACAGGCTTTGGCCGATTCAACATGTTTATCATTATCTCCCGCTATTAAAAAAATTTTGCATCACTGATTTTTCTGAAAAATAAATGACTTGGCATACCATTTTATTCTTCATTACCCAAAATGGTCGTAGTGATGTATTATTTTGCCAGATTTACTGGTTTTTTGTAGGCTGGCTTGCGCCAAACTAGCTAATCAAGTAATCATTATATTAATACACGTTGACAAAAGTTGTGTAAATAATTATTCATAGGTTCTTTCTAATCGAATTCAACAACTAGAAACATTAAGCAGACCTATGGAACTTAAAGAGCCGCACATAAACACCGACGATGCCAATATAGCCAAGGCCGCGCATTGCTTGAAAGCCATGTCACACCCCTTGCGATTAAAAATATTGTGCATCCTCGGCAGTGATTCAGTCTGCGTACAAGACATTGTCGATCAGGTTGGCACCAGCCAAAGCAACATTTCCCAGCATTTGGCCATTCTCAGAGAAAAAAATATTCTCGGCTCTAAAAAACAGGCGAACCGTGTTTATTACTTTATCGACGATGCCCGTATGCTGCAACTGATTGAAATGATGCGGGACATCTTCTGCTCCAACGATTAATTCATCTTTCCACTTAATTTTACACATCTACTCATGGACCGTTATCTAGAATTTATTTTAAACCACTACATCTTATCTCTTGCCCTGGCCGTCGTTACCTATCTATTAATTCAAGAATTATTCGATGCCGCCACGAAAAAATTTGGCTCCATTTCGCCGTTGCTGGCTGTTGCCAAAATGAACGACAGCGATACCCTCGTGATTGATGTGCGCGAAGCCGACGATTTTCTTAAAGGCCATATTGAAAATGCAATCAATACCCCGTTGGGCAACCTAAACACACACCTGCCCAAGCTTGAAGCACACAAAAACAAGCCGATTCTGATTGCCTGCCAAACCGGAACCCGTTCGGCATCAGCCGGCAAGCTATTAACTAAAGCGGGATTTGAACAAGTTTTCGTCATTACCGGTGGTATGCAAGCCTGGGAAACCGATTATAAATTGCCGATAAAATCAGCCGGCAAGCAAAAACACTAAAGCAACACCCTCACTTTCCTTCAACCTTAAATATAAAAAGTCATCATGAGCGAAGAAATCAACGCAGTAGAAAAACAATTTTCCATACAAAAGATTTATACGAAAGATATGTCTTTCGAGACCCCGAACTCGCCCAAAGTATTCACCGAAAAATGGGAACCTAGCGTCGACTTTAACTTGGGTACCCATGTGTTGCCGCTGGAAAACTCAATGTTCGAGGTCGCCCTGACCGTCACCATCACCGTCAAAAACGGCGATATAACGGCCTATCTGGTCGAAGTCAACCAAGCCGGTATTTTCTTGCTGGGCGGCTTTAACGACGCCGAAATGGGCCCCATGCTCGGCAGTTTTTGCCCCAACATTTTGTTCCCTTATGCGCGCGAAGCCATTTCCGACCTCGTCACCAAAGGCGGCTTTCCGCAAATGTTGTTAGCCCCGGTCAATTTTGACGCCTTATACGCGCAACACCTGCAACAAGTACAACAGGCACCCGGTTCCGATGCCATCAATTAAGCTGTACTGAGCTTGCCCAAGGATTCAATGGATGAATAAAAAAATTGCCGTCCTGGGCGCAGGTTCTTGGGGGACAGCGCTGGCAATTTTGGCAGCCAGAAATGGCTGCCAAACGCTGTTATGGGGACATAATCCGCAACATATCGCCGCGCTGGCGCAAGACCGGGAAAACAAACGCTATTTGCCCGGCCCCACCTTCCCCGAACTGCTGACGGTAACTTCCGACTTAACCGAGATCGGCCGCTTTTGTAAGCTGATCTTAGTTTCCGTACCCAGCCACGCATTTAAAGACACCTTGCTCCAACTCAAACCGTATTTGTCCGATGACGTACAAATAGCTTGGGCAACCAAAGGCTTTAATCCCGATAACGGCTCCTTGCTGCATGAAGTGGTTGCCGATATTTTTTCCGCAGAAACCCCGGCCGCCTTGCTTTCAGGGCCCAGCTTTGCCAGAGAAGTCGCGGCAGAACTGCCGACCGCCATCACCATCGCCTCATTCCAGCCGAATTTTGCCAACCTCTTAGCCGACATCCTGCACAGCGCACGTTTTCGGACTTACACCAACCCCGACCTGATTGGCGTTGAAGTCGGCGGTGCCGTCAAAAATGTCATGGCGATAGCCGCCGGTATTGCCGACGGCCTTGGCTTTGGCGCAAACACCCGCGCCGCATTGATTACCCGTGGGCTAAACGAAATGATTCGTCTCGGCGTCAAACTGGGCGGCAAACAGGAAACCTTCATGGGACTGGCCGGTTTGGGCGACCTTATTTTGACCTGTACCGACAACCAGTCCAGAAACCGGCGTTTCGGTTTGGCCTTAGGACAAGGCAAAGACCCGATAATCGCGACAGCAGAAATTGCCCAGGAAATAGAAGGCGTTTCCGCCGCTAAAGAAACCTTTTTATTAGCCAAAAAATACGGCGTAGACATGCCCATCACCGAACAAACCTACAAGGTTTTATATGAAGGCTTAGCGCCGCTAGCCGCTGTACAAAACCTGCTGGCTAGGGAGCAAAAAGCGGAGTCTTAGTACTTCTACAGAGCATAGCAGAATGCGAGGGCTACCGCGCTACGTCAGTATTCGACCCAGAGCCGCCTGATTGTGTGTGGATTTGATTGGCTGCTATGTTTCGTATTACAGACTAATAGCAAAATAGCTTGTAAGAAACTCACTAAAGTTCCTGAATTTATTGCTTAGCTTCTGGTTATCATGGAACATATAGTCGTTTTCCGGTTTTTGGCGGAATGTCGTATTTATTAACATCACTTTCGTCGATTTTCACAATTAGATATGGATAGTTTTAATGAAAATTGAAGTTGCTTTAAATAAGTTATCCTCTACAAAAGAAAGAGGTGACCTCCTTGAGTCAATAGCTGAAAAATTGCTTTCGGCACAATCATATGAGGTCATAAAGGAGATAAGATTTACTGCAGTGGAGCTTGACTTGTTATGTCGGCACAAAATCAGCGGAAAAGAAATATACGTTGAGTGCAAAGCCTATCGCGATAAAAATATCGACGCAAATATTTTAAAAAATCTGGCAGGGACTCTTGTTTTTAAAGATTATTCTGAGGCGTGGCTAATCAGTACAGGAGAGTTCGGCAAGGAAGCTAAAGGCTTCGCTAAAGAATGGAAAGATAAGCCAAAGGAGCAAGCAATCAAACTAAGCTTTTACGAACCAGATAAAGTTATCGACTCTCTTATTTGTTCTGGTGTTATAAAAAAACAGCCTGAAGACCTTGCCGCTAGATACATGGGTAGTGAAAATCTGATTGGTGAGTGGGTTTTATTAATAACAATCTACGGAACCTATTGGGCAGCTGCGACTTTGACAGGTGGTATTCCTACAGGAGTTATTTGTTACTATGCCAATAATAATGAGCTAGTTGAAGATGCTGACTTGTTAAGCAAGCTGGCAGATACTGACACCTCTTTAAATAATCTAAATTTCAAACTACCTAGAAGCCAAAAAACAAAAATAACAGAGATAGATTCTAATAAAACAGTTAGTGTTGTCCAGGTTCAAACTGGTGACGCTTGGAGTGATTATCGGCCTGCGAGGCCCGAGGATTTCGTTGGCCGACTTAAGGAAATTAACTATATATTTGATTTCTTCAAGAAGGTAAAAGAGAAGAGCACAAGTACCAGAATATTTGCCATAACCGGAAATTCTGGGATGGGAAAGAGCTCACTGATTGCAAAGATAAAAAGCAAGGCCGAAAACTACCAAAACAAGAATAAATACTATGTGTTCCCGGTCGATATACGAGCAGCCGCGGGCCCTGAGTACATTTACTCTTCACTATTGCAGGCTCTGAGAAATGCTCAAAAAGACGGCTTTGGAAAACAGGATATCGAACTAATTCTTTCAGATGTCGGAAGTCCACTAAATTCGGAAACCATCAAGACTTATTTAGAATCGCTTGAAGCTAAAAATCAGTTAATTGCATTAGTTTTTGATCAATTTGAAGAATTGTATTCAAAGCCAGAACTGTACGAAGTTTTCGAAAGAGCTAAGTCGTTGCTGTTAAATGCGGCGGCGATAAAGCTGAACCTTTGCTTAGGCTTTGCTTGGAAAACAGACAGTACCACGCACAGTGAACATCCAGCGTATTTCTTCTGGCACCAGTTATCTGACTATAGGATCACAAGGAAGTTGGCTCCATTTTCTGACCATGAATCAAATGCCATTATTAATATTTTCGAAAAAGAAATTGACCAAAAACTGCATCACGATCTACGTCACAACCTAGTCGCGAGTAGCCAAGGCTACCCGTGGCTGCTAAAAAAGCTATGTATTCATTTGTATGAAAAGATAGATAGCGGCGTCAACCAAGATGATTTGTTGGAAAATAAGCTTGACGTGGCAAGCTTATTTAAAGAAGACATGGAATCTCTGAGCGCTGCTGAATCAAGTTGTCTTAGGTTAGTGGCGCAGCGAGCACCAGTGGACTGGTTTGAGGTTATAGAATTATCCGGACCGGAAACACTAAAATCTTTAATTGATAGACGATTAGTCATACGCAGTGGCGATAGATTAAATGTCTATTGGGATATTTTCCGGGAGTACGTATTAACGGGTTCTGTTCCTGTAATCCCATTAAGATATCTCCCCTCCACGGATTTTTCTTCCATTTACAAGGTCGTCAAGCATCTTGAACATGGTACCAAATTATCAGTGCAGGAATTGGTTTTAAGGACGCAGCTCTCTGAGGGCACTATTCAGAATGTGGGCACGGATATGATTATGTTCGGTTTGGCCACTAGGGAAAGCGGTCTGTATTCATTAAATGATGACATTGTCACATGTAATGAAATAGATATCCTTAGAGTAATACGGGAAAAATTTTCTAAACATGCATTCACATATTCGATTAAGGATACTTCATCACACGTAGCCATAACTGTTCACAGTCTAATAGATATTTTAAAACAGCTTTATCCTGGTAATAAATATGCCGAGAAAACATGGCATACATATACAATCCGACTTTGTAGATGGTTGGAGTTGTGTGGATTTATTGAATCATCTGGAAATGGTTGGATTTATAGGGACCAAGGTGGAGTTGTGACCGAAAATGTAAAGCTCCGAAAAAGCAATGTATTTACAGCGCCTGCTTCTCCGGCGCTAGTATTAGAAACACTAGATTGGCTTGTCGAGCAAGGTGGCATAGGTAAAGATGAGAATAAGCCAAAAGGTTATCGAAACGCTCTCGCAATTTTAAAGCGCTTTGAGCTTATTTATGTAAAGAATGATAAGTACTTCGTAGCAGAAGATAAACTTCGAAAATTTTCTGAAAATAGAGAAGCTCTTTGGATAAGCGCGAATTCCGAAGAGATTCTTTTACAGGTTGTGAAATTGCTAGAGTCCGACGATCAATTATCAGGGAAAGACATTGGTGAGTTTGTCGCTGAGAAACACGAATTAACCTGGACTGATGCATCCAAAGCAAGGAATGGCGGTGCAATTCGACAGTGGGCTATGTGGTTATATCTAGGTAAAAAACAATCAGAAATACCGCTGTGTCCTGGGCGAACATGAACACCCTAACAAATTACTGTACACGGAAAAATTACTCGCTACGCTCGCATTTTCTGGTGAACAAAGCGCTGAGAGACCAGGGCAATCGCGCTTAAAAGCACTTGAAAATATAATTTAAATAAGGTAATAATTCTATCATTTTGATTTTCAATGACAGCAAAACCAACGCCTTCTATTATCCATCATTTTTCAAGCATTGTAGACCCCAGAGTAAACAGGCAAAAGAAACATCAGCTGCAAGATATTTTCTTTATCAGCATCTGCGCAATGATTTGCGGCGCTGATAACTGGGTTGCTATTGTCTCGTTCCCAAGTTCCTGCTTGGGAATGCCTAACTTCAAGCTCTGCTTGACATTTTAATACAGTTACAGCGTTTTCAAATTCGGTTAATTACTAAAAAAATATCAAAACAATAACATGGCTGGAGTGCAGGCTTTGCCTGCCAGAGCAGGCAAAGCCTGCACTCCAGCGATAATGAAGACATAGGTTATTAACTCATTTAAATTGAAAACGCTGTATGTGGGTGGGCAGAAAAACATTGCCCACACTACTTGGCTATAACCTATTCTGCAACCGGAGCATAGACTGTTTCTTAGATTCAACTCATAAGTGCAATCAATAATTATCTGATTTTCAGCACAGCTGATCGAAGAAACAACGTTCAACAAAGCCATTGCTGATAATTTAGCAAAAATAAAGATTGAGGTTTAATTATGGTTATCCAAGAAACGTATTTAGATAAAATCGAACTAGAATTAAAACAAACACCAGCTGAATATTTACCCGCTCTTTTAACCATTATTCATGCGTTCCGTGAAAGTGTTTGTCCCGATAATGTTGCCAAAGGCTTTGAAACAAGTTGGCAAGAAATGTTACGCGGCGAATATCAGTCTGTTGATACCCTATGGGATGACATAGAGCCATGAGCATTACGGTTTATTACACCGCTTATTTTAAGCGGGTTATCCGTAATCTGGCGAAGAAATACCCGCATTTGCAAAAAGACATAAAACCCGTTATCACTCAATTAGAAGCGGGGGAATTATTAGGCGATGTTATCCAGCATATCGGCTATAGCGTTTATAAAGTAAGAGTGAAAAATTCAGATAATAACAAAGGCAAAAGCGCGGGTTATAGAATGATCTATTATGTGAAGCAACAGGAGAGTATTATTTTATTAAGTCTATATTCTAAATCAGAACAAGCGGATATTAGTGTAGCAGAAATTCAAGCTATTATTGAAAAATGGCATCAGGAACAGGGTAAGGATTGAGTTATATCTAGTTCACAAATTGGAGCATAAAATGCAAACAATGAATAATTATGTCTATCTTCAGAATCAAATTAAAAATCTTAACGAAATAGAATTAATCGAAGTTATAGGCTTTATAATTTCATTGGAACGGATGAAAAAATAAAATATATAACGATTATCCCGCGAAATCGAGAAGAGTCAGAAGAACTAACCATTTTTGCAATAATCCGATTATGAATAAAGAAACAGCAGAAGCATTGGTTTTACATTTCGCCCAAAAATACCTGTCAGAAATTTTTCCGCCGGATACGTTTACGCAATTGGATGCCACTAAAGCCTCGGCACATCAAGCAGTGCAGGCGTGGGACAAAAAAATCACTATGCCAAGCCATTGGGACGGTGTCATTGAGAACCAAAGCAAACACATAGTCACTAAGACGGTTGATGTTTTTAAGCAGGCTTTGTTTGAGCAGAAAAAACTCTGTTTGCACTATGAGGGCAAGGACAAGCCGTTTAGCTTTAATCCTTTCGGCCTTGTCACTCGGGATCAGCAATATTTTTTGGTCGGCTCTTATTGGGATAATACTGAGCCTTTTTTATTGTCAGCAAGAAAGGTTTTGTCGCTGCAATTAAGCGATGAAACGGGTTTGACGCCAGAGGATGATTTTAATCTGGCGACCTTTGCCCACGATTATTTGAACCATCCGCAATCACCGCCGGAAATTATTGAGCAGTTGATTGTGGAGTTTCCCGCGTCGGTGTATTCCTATGTCAAAAACTACCCGCTGTAATGCGCTAGCTTTACTTTAACCGAACCGGAGGGCAATCCGGCGTATTTCAAATTAACGGCGACTCGGGTGGGCAATAATGCACGCTTGCAGCAATGGTTAACCGGATTTCATGATGAGGCGCATATTTTAGAGCCGTTTTCGCTGAAGAAAATTGTCAATCTGTCTTATATCGACCAGCTTACCAACCTTTATAACCGCAAAGGTTTTGACCGTCAGTTACAACGGGCGATTGAAAAATTCCATCGCGATTCCCGCTTTATTTTCTCCCTGCTGGTCATCGATATTGACAGATTCAAAGCCATTAATGATGACAATGGCCATCTCGTTGGCGATCAGGCGTTAAAACTGATTGCTGATTGTTTACGTCAGTACGATGCCATCCGTTATGGCGGCGAGGAATTTGTGGTTGCTTTGGAACTCGATAGCAATACGGCTTTCGTGGTTGCTGAGCGCATCCGGCTTTCGGTGGCGGCTTTGGCCATAACTACCGAAAATACGGTGATACGACCGACCATCAGCATTGGTATTGCCGAATTTCCCACACACTTATCCAAGGTTGAACAGCAGAAAATACAGCCGGCAATGAACCAGCCATTATCGACAGCCGTAAAGCTTGAGTTGACCAAGGCGATTACCGATAGCGCTGATAAGGCGTTATATCAGGCAAAAGAGCAAGGACGGAACCGTTGTATTGTTGCTGAAGCCGGGGCGGATTTATCCTAACGGGCATAAAAGGCGCTAGCCGTAACCCGACACATTCGCGCCTTATGTCGGGTTACGCTACGCTAACCCGACCTACAGGCTAGAGAGCAAAAAGCGGAGTCGTAATTTAGAATAGAACACGGATGACACGGATACCCTCTGGGGCACAAGTAAAACGGATAATCGCTGATTAAAAGCACGGTCTATTTTAAAAAATCCGTGTAAATCCGTCTCATCTGTGACATCCGTGTTCTATTTCTTTTTTGGCTGAGTAGTTACAACAATTATTTAATCGCCGCACCGGCAAAATCCAACTGCCGCCACGCCTCGTACAAAACAATAGCCACAGTATTGGACAAGTTCAGGCTGCGGCTGGCGGCCTGCATCGGCAAATATACGCACTGTTCAGCACCTAACTCGGCCAACACCTCGGCAGGCAAGCCGCGCGTTTCGGGGCCGAACAACAACGCATCCCCAGACTGAAAACTCACCTCGCTGTAAAGCTTCCTGCCTTTGGTGCTCAGGGCGAATAGCCGCCCCGGCTTAATGCTGCTTGTAAAATCGGCCAATGAGTCATGCTCTTTGACCGCTACCCATTCATGATAATCCAACCCTGCCCGGCGCAATTTCTTGTCATCCAAATCAAAACCCAAGGGCTTGATCAGATGCAAGTGCATCCCTGCATTTGCACATAAGCGAATGATATTCCCGGTGTTAGCGGGAATTTCAGGCTCGTATAAAACAATATGAAACATGTTCAACGCTTATTTATCATCAATCGTAACCGGTGTCAGTTTCCAAATTTCATTGTTGTAATCGGTGATAGTCCGATCGGTAGAAAACTTGCCGCTGGCGGCACAGTTCAAAATACTCATTTTGGTCCAAAGCTTTCTATCCTGATAAACCGCCTCTACCCGTTTTTGCGCATCGATAAAGCTACGGAAATCGGCCGCTGTCATCCAAGGGTCTTGCGGACTTCTAATTGAGGCCATAATGTCATCAAACAGCCCCGGCTCAAATTGGTTAAAATGCCCACACTCAAGCAGCCTCATCACGCGTTGTAAATCTTCATCCTGATCAATGATGCCATTAGGGTCGTAGTGATGGCTCATTTCTCCAACCTGCCCTTCAGTCAAACCGAACAGGAAGAAATTTTCATCGCCGACTTCTTCGCGGATTTCGATATTAGCACCGTCCAAGGTGCCGATGGTCATCGCACCGTTCATCATAAACTTCATATTGCCGGTGCCGGAGGCTTCTTTGCCGGCGGTGGAAATTTGCTCGGAAAGATCAGCACCCGGACAGATTTTTTCCATCGCGGAAACCCGGTAATTCGGCAAAAATACCAACTTCAACTTTTTGCCCACATCAGGGTCTGAATTAATAACGTGGGACACATTGTTAATCAGCTTGATAATCTTTTTGGCCATGTAATAGCCCGGCGCAGCTTTGCCACCAATCAACACACAACGGTCTGTCCAGTTTGCGGTGTCGCCGCGCTTAATGCGGTCATACAGATGAATCACATGCAATACATTTAACAACTGCCGCTTATATTCATGAACGCGTTTAACCTGCACGTCAAAAATAGCCTCAACGTTAAAATCAACATCGTGTTCAAGCTTTTTATAATCAATCAGCTTTTGCTTTGCATTCTGCTTGATGTCATGCCATTTTTGACAAAACGCCTCATCTTTAGCATAAGGTTTCAGCTTATTTAACAACGACAAGTCGGTCAACCAGCCATTACCGATGTTTTCTGTGATCAATCCGGCCAATTCAGGATTACATGCCGCCAGCCAACGACGGGGCGTTACACCATTGGTTTTATTATTGAATTTTCCGGGCCAGAATTCGTAAAAATCACGAAACAAACCTTGTTGCAATAATTTTGAATGCAGCGCCGCAACGCCGTTAACCGAAAAGCTACCGACAATCGCCAGATAAGCCATCCTGACGTGTTGCTCATGGCCTTCTTCAATAATGGACATGCGGCCTAAGCGATCGGTATCACCCGGCCAATGCGCGGATACTTCAGCCATGAAATGGGCATTAATATCGAAAATGATTTCCATCAACCTTGGTAACAACTGCTTGAATAGATTGACCGACCAGCGCTCCAATGCCTCCGGCAACAAGGTGTGGTTGGTGTAAGCCATGGTGTTACGGGTGATAGCCCAGGCGTCATTCCAAACTAAACCGTGAACATCCAGCAACAAACGCATTAATTCGGCAACCGCGATGCTCGGATGGGTGTCGTTCAATTGAAAGGCATTCTTGGCGGCAAACTCAGTGAAATCATTGCCGTGGCGGCCAACCCAACTGCCGATTACATCCTGCAAGCTGGCCGAAGCCAGCAAATATTGCTGACGTAAACGCAAGGCCTTGCCGTTTTCGTTGGCGTCATTCGGATACAACACCATGGTGATATTTTCGGCAGTATTTTTTGCCGCCACCGATTCGGCGTAATCGCCGGCATTAAACTCCTGCAAATTGAATTCTTCAGTCGCCGTCGCTTTCCATAAGCGCAAGGTATTCACCGTACCGTTCTTGTATCCAGGAATCGGCGTGTCGTAAGGCACCGCGAGTATGTCCTGCGTTTCCACCCAACTGGTGCGCTTATTGCCGAACTCATCAATATGCGATTTGGTGCGCCCGCAAAATTTAATCCGGTGCGTATATTCAGGGCGCTCGATTTCCCAGACATTGCCGTTCCGCAACCAATGATCCGGTTTTTCGACCTGCTCGCCATTGACAATATCCTGCGAAAACATGCCATATTCATAACGCAGACCGTAGCCGGTTACCGGCAACTGCAAGGTGGCACAGCTATCGATAAAACAGGCAGCCAAGCGTCCTAAACCGCCATTGCCCAAACCGGCATCGGGCTCGCTTTCAATCAGCTCTTCAATCTCAAGCCCCAAATCATACATGGCTTGTTCAACAGCCTCGGTAATGCCCAGGTTTAACATGGCATTACTCAAGGTGCGGCCCATTAAAAATTCCATCGACAGATAGTAGGCACGCTTACAGTCGGTTTCTTTATAGGTATTGTAGGTTTTTTTCCAACGCTCTATCAGCCGGTCGCTGATCGCCATCGACAGGGCTTCATAAGCATAATGCGGTGAGGTACAGTTTTCATCGCGGCCTAAGCGATGGCTGTAATAGCGCTTAAAATCGGCGACAAAGTCGCGTTCCTCCAGTCCCAATTTTGGCAGTATGGTAATGGTGGATTTCGGCTTACTGGTTTTAAAACTTTTATATGGCATATTTTTAAGGGAGTGAAGTTGATAATGGGATGGATGTTAACCAGTTTTTATTATTAAACCAAAAATATTCTGTTGGTCGTTAAAAAATAAAACACTGATGACGCCGATTTGAGTTTGACTGGTAAAATAAGACACGGCTGCAGCTTTATAGTGCCATTTGCCTTACGGTTACCGCCAAACGAATATTTTAAATTATGCAGGAGCATTTATGAGCGTTGAACCACTAAGCACCATCGAAATACCCGCAAACGCAGAGCACCTCTATTCCGTAATATGGTTACACGGCTTAGGTGCCGATGGTCATGATTTTGAAAGTCTAGCCCCCGAGCTGCATTTAGCAGCCCGAGCCAATATTCATTTTATTTTTCCTAATGCCCCTATTAAGCCCGTCACCATCAATGGCGGCATGTCGATGCGTTCCTGGTACGATATTTTATCGATGTCGGAACAACACGACGTTAATACGGATGACATCAATCAATCCGCCGAGCTGATTGAATCGCTGATACAGAGAGAAGTTAGCAAAGGCATTCCCTCGACTAATATTCTACTGGCCGGCTTTTCCCAAGGCGGCGTCATTGCGCTGCATACCGGATTAAAATACCCGCAGCCCCTGGCCGGCATTATTGCTCTGTCGACTTATTTGCCAACGATTGAACAATTAAAAAACGAGCGGTCAGCGGCCAATCAGTCGCTACCGATATTTATCGCCCACGGCATCATAGATCCGATAGTAGCGGTCGAGGCAGGCAAAGCCGCTTCTGACGCACTACAAACAATGGGCTATAACATTGAATGGCACGACTACCTGATGGAACACAGCCTGTGCATCGAAGAAATCGAACACATTTCAAGCTTCATTAACTTAATTTTCAAGTGATATTAGCGATCTAAACGTGAGCAGGGTGATAAACGCCCTGCCCTTCTTAGATGACTAAAGCCTCAACTCCGTTTTATATGCTGCGGCGGCACATCACGCTTGTTTGCGCCGGTATAAAGTTGCCTTGGCCGCCCTATTTTCTGTTCCGGATCTGCTATCATTTCATCCCAATGGGCAATCCAGCCGACCGTGCGGCCCATCGCAAACATCGCGGTAAACATGTTGCTCGGTATGCCTAAGGCATGTAACACGATACCAGAATAATAATCGACATTCGGGTAGAGTTTTTTCTGGATGAAATATTCATCTTCAAGCGCGATACGTTCCAGCTCCAGCGCCAGCTTAAATATCTTGTCGTCATGCAAACCCAGTTCGGTCAGCACCTCATGGCAGGTTTCGCGCATTAATTTAGCGCGCGGATCATAATTCTTATACACCCGATGACCAAAGCCCATCAGCCTGAATGGGTCGCTTTTATCCTTAGCCTTATTGATAAATTTGGCAATATTGGAAACATCGCCAATTTCTTCCAACATAGCCAATACCGCCTCATTGGCTCCGCCATGAGCCGCGCCCCAAAGACAGGCGATACCGGCAGTAATACAGGCGTAGGGATTGGCGCCGCTGGAACCGGCTAAACGGACGGTTGAGGTCGACGCATTTTGTTCATGATCGGCATGAAGGATCAAAATTCTATCCAGCGCCTTGACCAAAGTCGGGTTGGGCACGAAGTCGTCGCAAGGCGTGCCCTGCATCATGCGCATAAAGTTTTCCACATAACTAAGCTTGTTTTGCGGATACATAAACGGCAAACCGGTACTGTATTTATGGCACATCGCCACAATGGTCGGCACTTTAGCAATCAGGCGGATAGCACTCAAATCCCTATCCTTTTTAGACTTAATGTCCAGCGCATCATGATAAAACGCCGACAATGCACCGACGGCGGCAACCATAATAGCCATCGGATGCGCGTCGCGGCGGAAGCCTTTAAAAAAGTTGGTCAGCTGGTCATGCACCATCGTATGCATCGTTATCGTGCTTTCAAACTGCACAATTTCATCAGCATTAGGCAGTTCACCATTCAATAACAAGTAGCAAACTTCCAAAAAAGTACATTGCTCTGCAAGCTGCTCAATAGGATAGCCGCGATACAGCAATATTCCTTTTTCGCCATCGATATAGGTAATCGACGAACTGCAACTCGCAGTTGAAGTAAAACCGGGATCATAGGTGAACATGCCGGTCTGTTGATACAGAGATTGGATATCGACTACATCGGGGCCAATAGTTCCAGATAAAATAGGCAACTCAGACAGTAATTGAGTTTTCTCATTTAAGGTAACACTGCGCAATTTAGTCATAATTTTTCTCAGTTTTGTAACAGGATTTGTAGCGTCGTCAAAAGACGTGGTAAATCAACAACAAGCGTATTTTACCATGCCTTTTGCGTGATCAGTCTTTAAAGGGCGTTTTCTTATAAAGCAACAAAACCCGGAAAATATCTTGTATCTGAAGTTTCCCAGTTTTTAGGGGGGTATCCGGGCATGTAGGGGTATATTTGATGGGGTTTGCTACATTTGGCGCAAACCCCATCAAAAATAGCCGCAACCCAATAGATACAGCAACTATACTTTTCAATTTCTGGGA
>JAUYMY010000054.1 GCA_030699385.1 Methylobacter sp. | reverse complement strand
CCGTTTGTTTTTAGTGGTGGTATAAAAGTGCCCAGTACCTTCAGTTGAGATCAGTTTTATTTTATCGCGCATTTTTATATCCTCTTAAGCGACCTGACCGGCTTTACGCAGGTCGGCAAGAACAGCATCGATACCATTTTTATCAATGATACGCATGGCTTTGGTGGAAACTCTGAGGCGAACCCAGCGGTTTTCGCTTTCTACCCAGAATCTGTGATGCTGCAGATTCGGACAAAAGCGTCTTTTAGTTCTATTGTTAGCGTGTGAAACGTTATTACCTGTAACTGGGCGTTTGCCTGTTACTTGACATACTCTGGACATGATTAACCCCTAATGCGTGCCTAAATTCAAAAGTTAGCCGAGCTTTATACCAAAAATTCTTTTCAAGGTAAATAACAATCTATAAAATGGCTTAGATAATAAGGTGCAAGGTTCAAGGTAAAAGGGACAATATTTACCTTGAACCTTGAACCTTGAACCTTGAACCTAAAATAATTATGCCCATTAAGCTCGGCATGGTGATGGACTCCATCAGCCATATCAACATCAAAAAAGACACCAGTTTTGCCATGTTACTTGAAGCCCAGGCTAGAGGCTGGGAGCTGCATTATATGGAGCTCAATGATTTATTCCTGCGAAATGGTCGGGCTTATGCCAGGACACGGATTATCAAGGTTCAGCGCGATGAACTTAGCTGGCATGAATTTACCGCCGAACAGGATATTGCCCTGGACGAGCTTGATGTGATCATGATGCGCAAGGACCCGCCGTTCGATCAGGAATATATTTACGCGACCTATTTGCTGGAACGCGCCGAAAGCATGGGCGTTTATGTGGTCAACAAGCCGCAGTCGTTGCGCGATGCCAATGAAAAGCTGTTTACCGCCTGGTTCCCGCAGTGCTGCGCGGAAACGCTGGTGGCGCGGGAACCCGAACGCATCAGGAGTTTCTTGCAGGAACAAGGCGAAATCATTTTAAAACCGCTGGACGGCATGGGCGGCACCTCCATTTTTCATTTGCGTCAGAATGACCCCAATCTCAGCGTGATTTTGGAAACCATGACCGAGTACAACAGCCGCTATGTGATGGCGCAAAAATACCTGCCGCAAATTGTTGACGGCGATAAACGCATTTTGTTGGTGAATGGCGAAGTTATCCCTTACGCACTGGCGCGCATTCCCGCTCAAGGCGAAACGCGGGGCAATCTGGCCGCAGGCGGACGTGCCGAAGGGCGGCCATTAACCGACCGCGACCGCTGGATTGCCGAACAGGTCGGGCCGACATTGCGTGAAAAAGGCTTAGTTTTTGTCGGCATTGATGTCATTGGCGATACGCTGACCGAAATTAATGTCACCAGCCCGACTTGCGTACAGGAATTAGATCGCCAGTTTGGCCTGAATATTTGCGGCCAACTGATGGATCATATTGAAACGACCCTTGCCGCAGCTGCTCACGGCAGGTTTGCGGCATACACACAATCCATGGCGATAAATGACCACACATCAGGCACTCTTTAAGCCACCTGCGCCGCTGTCCAATAATGATTCATTATTGATTGCATTATTTATCGCAGCCATTATTCATGTTTTTATCGGCTTGGGCATTCATTTCACCGCGCCGCAAGCGGAAAAAATCAGCCGGTCTATTGATGTGACTTTGGTGACTGCGCCAGCCGAAAAAGCACCTGAAAAAGCCCAGACTTTGGCACAGGAAAACCAACTCGCAGCGGGCGCGGAAGAGACTAAACCGAAGCCAAAACCAAAGCCGCCGACACCACCACCGTCACCGCCAAAACAAGTGCAAAAACCGGTGCCACAGCCCATTAAGCAGGTGAAAAAAATCGCGCCCGAACAGGCCGATGTTAAAGTGGCAAAAAAACTGATTACCCAGCAAAAGGCGGAGAAGAAAGTCGTTACCGCCAGCAAACCGGATACCGGCCAGCATACGGAAAAACGCGCAAAATTGTCCGCCGAGATGTTGCAGCAACAAATTGCTCAATTGGGCACAGAAATCAGGCTCAGCCCGCGCAGTGCCGAGCAAACCAAGATAAAATTTGTCGAGTCGGTCAGTGCCCATAAATATGTTGCCGCCCAATACATGAAAGATTGGGAGGATAAAGTGGAGCGCACCGGTAACCTTAATTATCCAGAAGTGGCGACCAAGAAAGATTTTGCCGGCACTTTAACCATGGATGTCGGCATTAAGGCAGACGGCAGCATTTACAGCATCCGCATTAACCGGTCTTCCGGCAATCCGGCATTGGATGAAGCGGCCAAACGCATCGTCCGCATGAGCGCGCCTTTTGCGCCGTTGCCCACCGAGTTACAAAAAGAGCTCGATGTGCTGGTCATTACCCGTGTGTGGAAATTTTCTGATGAATCGGGCATGAGCACACGATAAACTACAGCCATAGCGACTATAACCTAACTATTTAGCCTCATGATTCAAGCGTCTTACTTAACCGATCAATTTATTATTGCCATGCCGAACTTGGCAGACCCCAACTTTTTCCATACCGTTGCCTATCTGTGCCAGCATAATAAAGACGGCGCGCTGGGCATCGTCATTAACCGGTCGACGGACATGAAACTGGGCGAGATTTTTAAACAGATGGACATCATCGTCACTTCAGATACCGCAGCTGAAACGCCGGTTTTTGCTGGCGGCCCGGTGCAACAGGAACGCGGTTTCGTGGTGCATACCTCCGGCGGCAACTGGAATGCGACCATGGCCATTTCCAAAACGCTGTCGCTGACCACCTCCCGCGATGTGCTGGAAGCGATTGCCACGGGCACCGGCCCCGCGCATTATCTGGTGGCTTTAGGTTATGCCGGTTGGGGCGCCGGGCAACTGGAAAAAGAAATCAAGGAAAATGCCTGGCTGAATACGCCGTGCGGCCAACAAGTCTTGTTCGACACCCCGGTTAACCTGCGCTGGAGCGCCGCTGCCGATCAAATTGGCATTGACATTAACCTGTTGACCGCACCGGCAGGCCATGGCTAACGATCCTCTGCAAGCCAAAGCCAGCACCGACACCTATCTGGGTTTTGATTTCGGCACCAAAAAAATAGGCACGGCTGTCGGTCAAACCACCACCGCCAGCGCCAGTCCGCTGCAAACCATACGCTCGATTAATCAAAACCCCAATTGGGACATCATCGGCAAATTGATAGCCGAATGGCGGCCGGCAGGCTTGGTAGTGGGCATCTCAAGGCAAGTCGACGGTTCCGACAATCCGGTGACGCCGCGCATGTTAAAATTTTGCCGGCAGTTGGAAGGGCGCTATCAGTTGCCGGTTTTTCAACAGGATGAAACCCTGTCGACTTATGAAGCCAAACAATTATTATTTGACGAGGTCAGCGTCAGCGCGACCAAACTCTGGGCAGTACAAGACCAACTTGCTGCTCAGTTGATCTTGCAAACCTGGCTAAACGATCGTACCCAAAAGGATTATTAAGTGTTAAAAGTTCCCGAATTATTAGACAACCTGGAAGCCGAGTTAAAACAAATAATTACCGAGCGCCAGCTGGTTAATCCGTTGATGATAGGCATTCGTAGCGGCGGCGTGTGGATTGCCGAGCAAATGCATCGACGCCTAGCTATCAGCGAGCCGTTGGGTTTGCTGGACATTTCATTTTATCGCGACGATTTTTCGCAAATCGGCGTCAGTCCCAATGTCAAACCCAGCGAATTGCCGACCCACGTTGAAGGCCGCGACATTATCCTGATTGATGATGTGTTTTATACCGGCCGTACCATACGCGCCGCGATGAATGAAATTTTCGACTACGGCCGCCCTAACCAAATTGTGCTGGCGGTGTTGATCGAGCGCGACGGCCGGCAAATTCCGTTGAACCCCGATTGCGTCGGCACACGGATCAGCTTACAGGCCAATCAGCGCATTAAACTGACCGGGCCGGAGCCGTTGGCCGTTCATCTGGAAACCCTGGCAGCGGTGGCTTAAATCATGAGCGATAATTTGCAATTAAATGCCGAAGGCAAGCTCAAGCATTTTTTGACCATCGAAGGTTTGAGCAAAGAATTATTGACCGAAATTCTCGACACCGCCGAATCGTTTGCCGGTGTGTCCGAACATCAGGTGAAAAAAGTGCCGTTGTTGCGCGGTAAGACCATCGTCAATCTGTTTTTTGAAAACAGCACCCGCACCCGCACTACTTTTGAGCTGGCCGCCACGCGCTTGTCTGCCGACGTGATCAACATGAATATCGCGACCTCGGCGACATCGAAAGGTGAAAGCCTGCTTGATACTATCCGTAATTTGGAATCCATGTTCGTCGATATGTTTGTGGTGCGCCATGCGCTTTCTGGCGCGGCGCATTTTATCGCCCAACAAACCGCGCCGCATATCAGCGTGATTAATGCCGGGGACGGACAGCACGCGCATCCGACCCAGGCCATGTTGGACATGTTTACTATCCGCCAGCTTAAACCCGACTTTGCCAATCTCAGGGTCGCGATTATCGGCGACATCTTGCATTCCCGCGTGGCGCGTTCGGAAATCCAGGCCTTAAATACGCTGGGCGCGGCTGAAGTTAGGGTGATAGCGCCGAAAACCTTGCTGCCGGCGCATGTGCAGAGCTTGGGCGTGACGGTGTCGCATAATCTGACCGAAGGGTTGAAAGATATTGATGTGGTGATGATGTTGCGCCTGCAAAAAGAGCGCATGACCTCTGCGCTGCTGCCTAGCGAGAGCGAGTATTTTAAATGTTTCGGACTGACTGAGGAAAAATTGAAAATCGCCAAACCCGATGCGATAGTGATGCATCCGGGGCCGATCAATCGCGGCGTGGAAATCGATTCCAAGGTCGCAGACGGCCCGCAATCGGTGATACTCAAACAAGTCAGCAACGGCATCGCGGTGCGTATGGCGGTCATGGCGATGGCGATGCAAAAGCAGGTGGCCTGATGAAAATACAGATCAATAACGGCAGAATCATCGATCCGGCCAATAACATCAATCGCATCGGTTCGGTGTACATTGATGGCGGCAAAATCGTTTCAGTCACTGACGAACCACTCGGATTCAAGGCAGATAGCGTCATCAATGCCGAAAACCAAATCGTCTGCCCCGGCTTTATCGATTTAAGCACCCGCCTGCGCGATATGGGGCACAGCCGCAAAGCCACTTTTTATAGCGAAGTGCGTGCAGCAGCAAGTGCCGGCGTTACTACGCTATGTCTACAACCCGATACCGTGCCGGTGATTGATACGCCTGCCGTGGTTGAATTGGTCAAGGAGTTGGCGGAAAAAACCGGCTACCCGCAAATTTATGCGATTGGCGCACTGACCCAAAAACTCGAAGGCAGCGAACTCAGTTCCATGCTGTCGTTAAAACAGGCGGGCTGCATTGCTGTCGGCAATGCCAATCAGCCGGTGAAAAATCTGTTGATTTTAAGACGGGCGATGGAATATGCCGCCAGCCATGATTTGCTGTTAATGTTCCGGCCTAATGATTTTTGGTTGGGTAATAACGGCTGCGCCCATGAAGGCGCTATTTCCACCCGCTATGGCTTGCCGAGCATTCCTGAAGCCGCCGAAACCATAGCCTTGGCGCAATGTTTGGAACTGGCCGAACTGACCGGCTGTCGTGTGCATTTCGGCCAGTTAAGCTGTAAGCGTTCGGTGATTAAAATACATCAGGCTAAAAAATACGGATTGAAAGTCAGCGCCGACGTTGCCATTCATCAGCTGCACCTGACTGAAAACGACATGAAGCCGTTTGACAGCGCCTATCATGTGCTGCCGCCTTTGCGTACCGAAGCCGATAAACAATATTTAAGAAAAGGTCTGGCGGGCGGCACGCTTAACAGTATTTGTTCCGACCATCAGCCGCACGATTTGGACGCCAAACTCGGCGCGTTTCCGGAAACCGAGCCGGGCATGTCGTCGCTTGAAACCCTGTTGCCGTTAATGCTCAAACTGGTCGCCGAGCAAGCGATTACCTTGGAGCAGGGCATTGCCTGTTTAAGTGCCAATCCGGCGCGGGTGTTGCGCTTAAACAGCGGCGCATTGACGCCCGGTTTTTCCGCCGATGTCTGCGTGTTCGACCCTGAACTCGACTGGCAGGTGAATGGCGAAAACTGGAAAAGCCAAGGAGTCAACACGCCGTTTTGGGGGCAAACGCTGAAAGGCCGCGTCACCTGTACCTTGCAGGCAGGTAAAATTATTTATCGCGCTTAATGGAACACGGAAGGCACAGATGAAACGGATTTACACGGATTTTTTATCAGTGCTTATCCTGTCTAATCCGTGCTATCCGTGTTCTATTTCCTAGCCGCAAAGTATTCACACACCTTTAATAATGGCAAACAACATCATGCAAAAAAGAACTGCTCACCAGATCGCCGATGTGCTGATTGAGGCGCTGCCTTATATTCAGCGCTTTAAAGGCAAAACCATCGTGGTTAAATTCGGCGGCAACGCCATGGTTGATGAAGAGCTCAAACACAGTTTCGCCCGCGACATCGTATTAATGAAACTGGTCGGCTTAAACCCTATCGTGGTTCACGGCGGCGGCCCACAAATCGGCCAATTGTTGGAAAAACTCGGCAAAACCACCGGCTTTATCGACGGTATGCGCATCACCGACAGCGAAACCATGGACGTGGTTGAAATGGTGTTGGGCGGTTTGGTGAACAAGGAAATCGTCAATTTAATCAATAGGCACGGCGGCAAAGCGGTCGGCTTGACTGGCAAAGACGGCAATTTTATCCGCGCCAAAAAACTGCATCTTACCCCGCGTGACAATCTGCCGCCGGAGATTATCGATTTGGGCCATGTCGGCGAAGTCAGCAGCATCGACCCTGCTGTACTCGACATGCTCAGCGATAGCGATTTTATCCCGGTTATCGCACCGATTGGCGTGGGCGACGACGGTCATTCCTACAACATTAATGCCGATTTAGTGGCGGGGAAAATTGCCGAGCAATTGAACGCCGAGAAATTGATTTTGCTGACCAATATACCGGGCATTTTGGACAAACAAGGCGCGTTGCTGACCGGTTTGTCGATCGAAAAGACCGAGGAACTGATTGCCGACGGCACCATTTCCGGCGGCATGATACCGAAAACCCGCTGCGCCACCGATGCGATAAAAGGCGGCGTCACCAGCGTGCATATCATCGATGGCCGCGTCGATCACGCCGTGCTGTTGGAATTGTTCACCGATCAGGGTGTAGGTACCTTGTTGTTGAAGGGTTGAATATCGTGTCGCTCGTTATACACAACAAGTTGTGGGAGCGGCCACCCGGCCGCGAACAGTGCGCGATTGTTCGCGGCCGGTGACCGCTCCTACAACTTTTATTCAGCGCTTGAATAGGAGCGACAACGATGAAAAATGTTGATGTGCTGTGTGTAGGCCACGCCTGTTACGACCTTGTTTTTTCAGTCAGCCATCACCCCGGCGCGGATGAAAAAATAGTGGCCGATAGTTTGCTCAGTTGCGGCGGCGGGCCGGCTGCGAATGCCGCCGTTTGTGTCAGCAAGTTAGGCCTGACATCGGCGTTTGCCGGTTATTTAGGCCATGATCTTTACGGCGACAAGCATCTTCAGGAACTGGCCGATGTTGGTGTCAATACCCAGTTCATCGTTCGCGGAAGCTCGGCTACGCCCTTATCGACGGTGTTGGTCAAGCCCGATGGTCAGCGCTGTTTAATCAATTACAAGGGCGATACTCAAGTCTTAGCCGCTGATGCTGTGGACTGCGCTTTGCTGTCAGCCAAGGCGATGTTGTTTGATGGTCACGAACCTTTCCTTTCATTAGCCCTGCTTGAACAGGCGCGGCAACGCAATACGCCGACTATTTTGGATGCCGGTTCGTTACATCAAGGCACCTTAGCCTTAATGCATGAGGTCGATTATCTGGTGTGTTCAGAGAAATTTGCGATTCAATACGCCGGCAATGTACAGCAGGCGTTAAGCGAGCTGGCTGGCTTCGCGCCTGTCGTGGTTATCACCTTGGGCGAGCAGGGGCTTATTTGGCAGCGGGGCAAGGAACACGGCGCGTTGCCGGCTTACCCCATTACCGCGCTTGATACCACAGGCGCCGGCGATGCTTTTCATGGGGCTTTTGCGGCCGCATTGGCACTTGGCCTGGATTGGCAGGCTCTGCTTCGCTATGCCAGTGCGGCCGGGGCTTTATGCTGTACGCAGATGGGCGCGCGTTTAGGATTACCCGGCCAACAAGACCATGCCGCGTTTCTCTGAGTAATCCCAAAGAAACAGGAAGTGTAACTACTCAGGGGACTGTTAAAAATAACTAAATAGAACACGGATAATACGGGTTAAACGGATAGCCACTGATTAAAAGCACAGCACATTTAAAAAAATCTGTGTAAATCTGTCCTATCCGTGCCATCCGTGTTCTATTTTCGCTGAGTAGTTACCAGGAATTTTGGATAGTCTGCTTATTCGGAAGGGTAAAAAGGAGAAAGCATACCTATATTGGCTTCTTGGGTGATTTCGCCGTCAAAAAGTTTTACGGATAAATTACCGTTCACCTGTTTAGCAAAGGGCAGCAGTAAACCATCAATATATTTTTGCGCATTTTCTACTGAGTCAAATTCATAAAAGCCGCCCACCGTTTTAGTGTTTACGCCACTTAACCAGGTTTTCGACTTTAAGCCCGCATATTGTTTCATATCAACATTGATTGGCTGCCAATCAATTTGATCGAAGGGGATGGTTACTTGATATTCGGCATACAAAAAAGTTTTTTTCATTGTTAATCTCAATGTTAATGTTTAACGATAATTTAAAATGGCTCTTTAAAAGGTCTTAAATCCAGCTCCTGCGTCCACGCGCTGGGGTGTTGTTGATGAATTGCCCAATAGGTTTGCGCAATCGCATCCAGTTGTAACAAACCGTCATCGCCTTTAGCCGACACATAATCGGCAAATTGCGTTCTCGCCCTTTCCCCGTTAATCACGCCGTCAATAATAGTATGCACGACATGCACACCTTGCGGGCCAAACTCACGCGCCATGCCTTGCGCCAAGGCGCGTAACCCTGCTTTTGCGGTAGCAAACGCGGTAAAAGGCGGTTTGGCACGCATTGATGCTGTCGCACCGGTAAAAATCAGCGTGCCTTGCCCTTGTTGTTGCATAAGGTTAAGCGCTTGTTTGCCAAATAGAAAACCGCCGTAACAATTTTGTTGCCACAATCGGGTAAACAATTCACTGTCGGTTTCTAATAAGGGTGCGGAGATATTGCTGTCCACATTGTAAACAGCAATACTCAGCGGATAAGCCTGTTTTTGTATCTCAGCAAAAAGCCTCTCAACATCCTGTTCAAGCGTTGCATCGGTGACAACAGCGCTAACTTTACCGCCTTGTTGGTTTATTTTGTCGGCGACAAGCTGCAATTTTCTTTCACTACGGCCAGCAATAAAGACATGCAGACCTTGTGCGGCAAAATGTTTTGCCAGTGCCGCACCGAGCCCTTGCTCCGGCCCTACTCCAATAACAACGGCTGAACAGACTTTGCTCATCAGGTTTTCCTTATGCTTTTTTGCCAAAAATCAGCGAGAAATTATTAGCCGGCATATCGATTTGCTCTTTTAATTCCAAACCGTGCTGTTCGGCCGCTTTTCTTAAATCGGCAACATCTTTCAAGCCCCACTCAGAAACGCCTACTGAACTTAAAGTTTCATGAAATTCTTTATTGGAATCGGTCGTGAACGTACCTTCCACGCGAAATGGGCCGTAAATCAGCAAGAAGCCATCGTCTTTTAGCAAATGGGCGGCGCATTGCATCATGCCGTCGGCAATGGAAATAGGCGCGACCTGGAAAATGTTGATACAAAAAATAGCCGAGAAAGTATTGGCTTTTTCAGGAATAAACCAGGTATCGGGATCGGTTAAATCGAGATGGGCAGGATCGGCAATATTATCGTTGCCGTGATCTTGAGATAATTTTTTGATGTTATCAAAAACCTCAGCATCTTTGTCAGTGGGGTGAAAATGCAGATGCTCAAAATGCGGCGCAAAATAATTGATGTGCATACCGCTACCGCTGGCAAGTTCCATCACCGCGCCCTGATCTTTAGGCAATTTTTCTTTTAAGACACCGAGTATAGGTTCACGATTACGCGAACCGGCCCAGGCAACATATTCGCTCAAAGGATGAGGATCTAAAGGAGGTCTGTCTTGTGCTGTCATGATGAATTCCCGTGTTTGGGTTATTGTGAACGCCCAATATTACCCAGCTCTCAATTTTTTACAACAGACTTATGCAGATCCGCAAAAATCAACGGGCTATTTTTGCCACACATATCGGTGTCATGCTGATTAGTTTGTCGGCTGAAAAATTGGTAAGTGTTCAGTTCCCCTCTTTGAAAAAGAGGGGTTAGGGGGGCTGCTGTCGCAAATATAAAACAAACAAAATCATGGTCTTACGAGTTAATTGTTTATTCCTTGGTATCATTAACAACGGAAATGGCTTTGGTCTGCGCTTGACTGTCGGTGGTTCACTCTTGCGTTTTTGTTTACCAATGGGCGTTGAGGCTATCGCTTTTAATAACGCCTGCAAGGTATTTATAAGCGGCTTTCCTGTCAAGGCTTTAATAACCAACTGTGCCCTTACCTTGATAGGCGACCAGGCTATAGCCGATGACGGTGTCGGCAGCCAACGAGATCAACACAACGTACGGGCAATCGGAAAGCAAACCCAAGCCTGATTTTTGGCTGTCTAGCTGCGGGGAATCGGCTTGATTATTCATTGTGTCGGGTGGCACCGTCGGACTGCCGTGGTTGCGGCGTCTTTGAGTTTGTTTTAGCGGTAGGCGTTGTCGTGCTTTACAGTAAGGCCCTGTGTTGAACGTATTGGCTGATTGCTCCTCGATGACGCGGTCAACCAAGCCCCCGGCGACGGCTCGTTTACAGGAGCTGTCATCACTCGGTATAGCGTTCTCATTCGGCAGATACTGACGTAAAAAAATCCAGCTTTGACTTGCCAAATATTTCGATGTCACCTCAGCTTTCTGTTCCACAAATAACTGCGCACAACGTCAGTAGCAGTATTTCCGGCATGGGATGCAGTTTTTTCGCTCAATGCGGGGATCATCGAGCTGTCCAAAAATATCTAAAAAATCCATTTCTTCCGGTTCCTTAATTGTGGTTTATTTTGTCAGTATCCTAAATTCTGTTTGTTTGATAGATCTTTTTTTAATGAGGTAGCCCTGGTGAACGTCTCTTCAGGGTCGAAACAGCCATTGCACCCGTTAAATTAAATAGCGTGTTCATAAGCTGGCTACCGACCTCTCGCCTAGTCTAATCCAGCTCACTAATCGGCCAACGGGGCCGCGCATAAATCTCCAGCCCTTGTTGCTGTCCTGCCATTAATCGCTGGCAACCGGCATAGGCTATCATCGCGCCGTTATCGGTACAAAATTGTAGCCTCGGAAAATAAAGCCGGGCATTTTCTTTGGCGACCATTTGGGTTAGGCTGGCGCGGATTTGCTTGTTGGCGCTGACACCGCCAGCGACGACCAATCTTTTTAAACCGGTTTGCTGTAGCGCCCGCTTGCATTTGATGCTCAGCGTCTCGGCTACTGCTTGTTGAAAGGCGGCGGCGATGTCGGCTTTGTCCTGCTCGGTTTTTTCCGAGTTGTTGACGGTATTCAGCGTGAAAGTTTTTAAACCGCTAAAACTAAAGTCCAGTCCGGGACGGTCGGTCATTGGCCTAGGAAATTTAATTTGCGGCGTGCCTAGTTCTGCCAGTGCCGACAGTTTCGGCCCGCCCGGATAGCCCAAGCCCAGCATTTTTGCCGTCTTGTCAAACGCTTCACCTGCGGCATCGTCCAGCGATTCACCTAATAATTGATAGCGGCCAATGCCTTCAACCTGTACCAGCAGCGTGTGTCCGCCGGAAATCAGCAAGGCAACAAAGGGAAATTCCGGCGGATTTTCTTCCAGCATTGGTGCCAACAAATGCCCTTCCATGTGATGCACAGCAAGGGCGGGGACTTGCCAGGCCCAGGCTAGACTTCTGGCTGTAGCCGCCCCCACTAATAACGCGCCCATCAAGCCGGGGCCTGCGGTGTAGGCAACGCCGTTAATGTCGCTGCCGGTCAAGCCGCTTTCTTGTAAGCACTGCTTGACCAAGGGCGCTAATTTCCGGATGTGGTCACGCGATGCTAATTCTGGGACAACGCCGCCATATTCGCTGTGCATGTCGATCTGGCTGTATAAAAGATGGCTAAGCAGGCCACGTTCTGAGTGATAAATGGCGACGCCGGTTTCATCGCAAGAGGTTTCTATGCCTAAAACGTACATTGAGTTTTTGAAATTTATAAAAGTAAAGGTATAATTAAGGGTTCTGTTTGTTCAGTGGATTCAAAAATCCTAACTTTTTAAATATTAACATATTCAGGTCATTATAATGCCATCAGTAAAAATCAAAGAAAACGAACCATTTGATATTGCCATTCGCCGCTTCAAACGCGCTTGTGAAAAAGCCGGTGTCTTAGCTGAAGTACGTCGTCGCGAGTTTTACGAAAAACCAACTGCAGAGCGCAAACGCAAAGGCGCGGCGGCAGTTAAACGTCATTTGAAAAAATTGGCGCGCGAGCGTTACGCGTTGAAAAACTTACGTCGTGGACGCCCTGCACTGTAAGCGCTTAAGGTTAATATCATGGATTTATTAACAGATCGTATCAAGGAAGATATGAAAGCCGCGATGAAAGGCGGCAATAAAGCACGGTTAGGTGTGATTCGTTTGATTTTGGCCGCGATTAAACAGGTCGAAGTCGACGAGCGCATTGTGCTCGACAACGAACGCGTTATCCAGGTTCTCGACAAAATGCTCAAGCAACGCCGCGAATCTATCCGGCAGTTTGCCGATGCCGGCCGAACTGATCTGGTCGCCATTGAAGAAGCTGAAATTCCGGTGATTCAGGATTTCTTGCCGCAAGCTTTGACTGAGGCCGAAATTGATGCAATGGTCAAGGATGCTGTCACAGAATCCGGCGCCGAATCGGTTAAGGATATGGGCAAGGTCATGGCTTTGCTGAAAGCAAAAATGCAGGGGCGCGCCGACATGTCGGTGGTCAGCAATAAAATCAAAGCCGCACTGGCTGGATAGCTTCTTTATATCATCGATCTCCCCGGCAACGCCTCCACGTTGCCCCACATCCGAGCATAGCCGTGTCCGGTAGAATCCCTCGCGAGTTTATTGATGAGCTTTTGGTGCGGGTTGATATAGTCGATCTAATCGATTCGCACGTCCCTCTAAAAAAAACGGGTAACAATTTTGTCGCCCGCTGTCCTTTTCATGTCGAAAAAACCCCCAGTTTTTCCGTAAACCGAAAAAAACAGTTTTTTCATTGTTTTGGCTGTGGCGCGAGCGGCAATGCCATTACTTTTCTGATGGACTTTAGCCACCTTGATTTTGTTGAAGCGGTTGAGGATTTAGCAGGTTTTATCGGGGTTGATGTTCCTCGCGAATCAGGTGACTACCAGCCAAGCAGCTCGAATAAGGATAAGTCAAGCCAGCTCTATGCGCTAATGGAGCAGGCCGCAGCCTTTTATGTGGAACAACTGCGTACCGGCAATGAAGGAAAAAAAGCGGTTGAATATTTAAAAAACCGGGGCGTCGACAGCAATTGCGCCGACAGCTTTATGCTGGGCTATGCGCCAGACCAGTGGAAAGCATTGGCCTCCCGCTTCGACCAGGCATTATTGCTCGAAGCCGGATTATTAGTCAGTAAGGAAGGGGGGCAACCCTATGACCGTTTTCGCGGCCGACTGATGTTCCCGATCAGGGATAAGCGCGCCAGGATTATCGGTTTTGGCGGACGGGTACTGGATGATTCTTTACCCAAATACTTGAATTCCCCGGAAACGCCCCTATTTCACAAGGGCAAAGAGGTTTACGGTCTCTATGAACTACTGGAAAAGAACAGCAAACCGCAGCGGATATTGATTGTCGAAGGCTATATGGACGTTATCGCCCTGGCTCAATTTGGCATTCATTATGCGGTTGCTTCCTTGGGCACAGCGGCATCGCAAGCGCATTTGGATTTATTGTTTCGCTTTGCGCCGGAATTGGTATTTTGTTTCGATGGTGATAAGGCTGGTCGTGAGGCAGCATGGCGGGCCATGGAGCCGGCGTTTTCCAGTTTAAAGGAGGGTCGGCAAATACGCATTATGCTGTTGCCGCAACATCATGATCCTGATTCGCTAGTGCGCGAAGAGGGTGTCGATAGCTTCGTGACTCGCGTACAGAATGCCGAAACCTTGTCGGACTATTTCTTTGGTCATGTGGCAAATGACCTAAACCTGTCCGAAATGGAAGGGCGGGCGCAATTAATAAATAAAGCCAGGCCGTATTTGGAAAAGCTACCTGAAAGCATCTTCAAGGACATGATGTTTACTCGACTAAAACAGCTATCTGGATGGGGTCGACTGGATGTTCTGGAAAATGCAGCTACACTTGTTTCAAATAAAGTTCCAAATCAGGCGCATAAACAAGGCAAAAAAAGGCCGCAAGATAATGCCAGATTATCAACCGCACGCGTCGCCATCGCTTTGCTGGTTCAAAGTCCCAGGCTGGCCGAAATAGTTGAGCAGCAAGAGATCGATTGGAACGGGCTGGAGTTTCCAGGAGCGCCACTATTTAAAAATATTCTGCAACTTATTGCAGAGAAAAATCCGGCGAATACAGCTGTTTTGCTGGAATGTTATCGAAATACTGCCGAAGAAAAATCCATAAAAGCATTGGCCTTATTGGACTTGCAGGTTTCGGATGACAATATAGATACTGTATTTTGCGATGCATTGAATGCACTGCTAACCCGATCCAGAGACGCCTGTATAGCTAAATTGCTGGACAAAGACAGGAGCCAAGGGCTAAGCGCACAAGAGAAACAGCTGTTACGCAACATGCTGACAGCCAAATAGCCCCATACAGGGTTCTTTCTTGCCTGACACCTTTCGGTTTAAATGCAAATCGTTCCAGATAGATTTGTAGTGCAAAATAACAGAAATTTGTAGTATAATTTTCGGTTCGGCAAAACCAGCTGAGCCGAGTCTTTCGCGAGTAAACGATGAATCAAGAACAACAGCAATCACAACTTAAACAACTGATAGCAAAAGGCAAAGTACAGGGTTACCTGACTTATGCCGAAGTTAATGATCACTTGCCCAGCGATATTGTCGATCCTGAACAAATTGAAGATATCATTGGCATGATCAATGATATGGGAATTCAGGTTTACGAAGTTGCGCCGGATGAAGACTCACTGATTACTGATTCAGCCGCCGTCACCACGGATGACGAAGACGCCGAGGAAGTTGCGGCTTTAGCCTCCGTGGACAGCGAATTCGGCCGGACTACCGATCCGGTGCGCATGTATATGCGGGAAATGGGCTCGGTAGAATTATTGACTCGCGCCGACGAATTAAAAATTGCCAAACGCATTGAAGAGGGCCAGCAGCAATTGGTTAAAGCCATTGCCCGCTCCTGTATCGTGATTGACGATTTTATCCAGTCATTTGACAATATTTCCTCTGAAGAAGGCGGTATTCGGCTGACTGATTTGATTTCCGGTTTTGTTGATTTGAGCGAACCCGAGGACTTTATTAGCGCCTTGCCTATCAGCGATGATGACGCAGTTGTTGTTGAAGAGACGGCTGCCGAAGAAGAACCCAAAGGCTTAAATTACGAAGAAGTTAAAGAGCGCGTCGAAGCGCTCAGAAAACAGTTAAAAACAGCGTCAGCAGCGATCAAAAAGCATGGCTATTTGAGCGAAAAAACGGAAAACGAGTTTGAAATCCTGGCCAGCTTGTTCATTGAGTTTAAATGGACCCCGCAATATTTAAAGAAATTGACCGCCATTATTCCCAATGGCGTTGCTGCTGTACGCGAACAAGAAAAGCTGATAATGGATGCCTGCGTCAATTATGCAAAAATGCCGCGTAAAGAATTTATCACTTCTTTTCCTGAGCACGAAACCAGTTCGGAATGGCTTGATCAGTACTTAAGCGCTGGCAGCACATACGCCGAAGCATTAAAAGAGCGCGAAAAGGACATCAGAAAAGCCCAAAAAACATTGGCAGAAATAGAGTCACAGTACGGCTTAACCATTAGTGGGCTAAAAGACATTAATCGACGCATGTCCATTGGCGAAGCCAAAGCACGACGCGCAAAAAAAGAAATGATCGAAGCCAATTTAAGGCTAGTTATTTCCATCGCTAAAAAATATACTAATCGTGGTTTGCAATTTTTGGATTTGATTCAGGAAGGCAATATCGGTTTAATGAAAGCGGTTGATAAATTTGAATACCGTCGCGGCTACAAATTTTCCACCTACGCAACTTGGTGGATTAGACAGGCCATTACCCGCTCGATTGCCGATCAGGCCCGGACTATTCGTATCCCGGTACACATGATTGAAACAATCAACAAATTGAATCGGATTTCCCGGCAAATTCTTCAGGAATTAGGACGGGAGGCGACGCCGGAAGAACTGGCTGAACGCATGGAAATGCCCGAGGACAAAGTTCGTAAGGTATTGAAAATAGCCAAAGAACCGATTTCCATGGAAACCCCAATCGGTGACGATGAAGATTCTCATTTGGGAGATTTCATAGAAGATGCTAAAGTACTGTCCCCTGTGGAAGCGGCAACGATTGCCGGTTTGCGCGAATCAACACAAAATGTGTTGGCGGGATTGACGGCACGGGAAGCGAAAGTTTTGCGTATGCGTTTTGGTATCAACATGAATACCGACCATACGCTGGAAGAAGTGGGCAAACAGTTTGACGTGACACGCGAAAGAATCCGTCAGATCGAAGCCAAGGCACTCAGAAAATTGAGGCACCCATCCAGATCAGAGCAGTTGAGATGCTTTTTGGATGGCGAGTAACGAGCAAATAAGGGCCCTTAGCTCAGTTGGTTAGAGCGTCCGACTCATAATCGGCAGGTCGTAGGTTCAAGTCCTACAGGGCCCACCATAAACATCAAAAGGCTGCCTACGCAGCCTTTTGTATATCTGGGTTTTATATTTTAGCAAGGTGGTATCGTGAGCAATAACTATACATTCACATCAGAATCGGTTTCAGAAGGGCATCCTGATAAGGTTGCGGATCAAATTTCAGATGCGGTACTTGATGCCCTTTTGGTACAAGACCCCCGCTCACGCGTTGCTTGCGAGACCTTAGTAAAAACCGGCATGGTTATTTTAGCCGGCGAAGTCACTACCGATGCCTGGGTCGACCTTGAAGCGTTGGTACGAAAAGTAGTTTGCGACATCGGCTATGACCACGGCGACATTGGTTTCGACGGCAACAGTTGCGCAGTTTTAAATGCCATCGGCAAACAATCATCCGACATCGCGATGGGTGTTGATGAAGGTGAAAACCATGAACAAGGCGCAGGCGATCAAGGTTTAATGTTCGGTTATGCCAGCAATGAAACTGATGTATTAATGCCGGCGCCCATCACCTATTCCCATCTGCTGGTCAAGCGCCAAGCCGAAGTGCGTAAAAATAAAGTGTTGCCTTGGCTGCGTCCTGACGCCAAAAGCCAAATCACCTTCCGCTATGAAGATAACAAACCGGTCGCTATTGATGCGGTTGTTTTATCAACCCAGCATTCACCGGAAATCAGCACCAAAGCGCTGCACGAAGCGGTCATGGATGAAATTATCCTGCCGGTACTGCCTAAAGAATGGTTGCATAAAGACACTAAATATTTTATTAACCCAACCGGCCAGTTCGTTATCGGCGGCCCTGTTGGCGATTGCGGCTTAACCGGGCGTAAAATTATCGTCGATACTTACGGCGGTATGGCCAGACACGGCGGCGGCGCATTTTCCGGTAAAGATCCATCAAAAGTCGATCGCTCTGCAGCGTACATGGCGCGCTATGTAGCCAAAAATATTGTGGCTGCCGGTTTGGCTGATCGTTGTGAAATTCAAGTGTCTTACGCCATTGGCGTGGCCGAACCGACCTCCATCAGTATCGAAACCTTTGGCACCGGCAAAATCAGCGAAGATCGGTTGGTGCAAATTGTCAGGGATATTTTTGATTTACGGCCTAAAGGTTTGATAGCAGCCCTTGGTTTGTTGAAGCCCATTTACCAAACCACAGCCGCTTACGGTCACTTTGGCCGCACCGAAGACTCTTTTAGCTGGGAAAAAACCGATAAGGTTGACGCCTTAAAAGATGCCGCCGGTCTTTAATTAATTAAATAACCAAGGAAACATAATGAGCCAAGCAGATTATAAAGTCGCCGACATTGAACTGGCAGCCTGGGGCCGCAAAGAAATCAATATTGCCGAAACTGAAATGCCGGGTTTAATGGCCTTGCGTGAAGAATTTGGCGCAGCGCAGCCGTTAAAAGGTGCGCGTATCGCCGGCTGTTTGCACATGACCATTCAAACAGCGGTACTGATCGAAACATTGACGGCATTAGGCGCCACCGTGCGCTGGTCTTCGTGCAACATTTTCTCTACCCAAGACCATGCGGCTGCAGCCATGGCAGCAGCTGGCATTCCGGTGTTTGCCTGGAAAGGCGAAACCGAAGAAGAGGCGGAATGGTGCATTGAACAAACCATTCTTGGCACAGACGGCTGGCGTCCAAACATGATTTTGGATGATGGCGGTGATTTGACCAACATGATGCACGACAAATTTTCTGACTTGATAGCTGATATCAAAGGCTTGTCGGAAGAAACCACAACAGGCGTGTTGCGTTTATATGAACGGGTCACCAAAGGCACGTTAAAAGTTCCGGCATTCAACGTCAACGACTCAGTGACAAAGTCAAAATTCGACAACCTGTACGGCTGCCGCGAATCATTGGTTGACGGCATCAAACGCGCCACCGACGTCATGATTGCCGGCAAAATCGCTGTCGTTTGCGGTTATGGCGATGTCGGCAAAGGTTGCGCGCAATCCTTGCGCGGTTTGGGCGCTACCGTGTGGATTACCGAAATCGACCCGATTTGCGCATTGCAAGCGGCGATGGAAGGCTATCGCGTGGTCACGATGGAAGATGCAGCGCTGCTGGCTAACATTTTTGTGACCGCCACCGGCAACTTTAATATCATCACCCATGCGCACATGGTGGCAATGAGAGACCAGGCAATTGTATGCAATATCGGCCATTTCGACGCCGAAATCGACATCGCCTCGTTGCGTCAATACACCTGGGAAAACATCAAGCCGCAAGTCGACCACGTCATTTTTCCAGACGGCAAACGTCTGATTATCTTGGCGGAAGGCCGTTTGGTAAATCTGGGTTGCGCCACCGGACACCCCAGCTTTGTGATGTCCAATTCATTCTGTAATCAAGTGCTCGCGCAAATGGAGCTGTGGGCAAATTCAGCGCAATATGAAAACAAAGTCTATATCCTGCCTAAAAAGCTGGACGAAAAAGTCGCCAGATCGCATCTCAAACAACTGGGTGTGAATTTGACCGTACTCACTGAGGAGCAAGCCAACTATATCAATGTACCGGTTGAAGGGCCTTATAAAGCCGATTATTACCGTTATTGATTTATCTTCTTCTCGCGGCTCCCGTGGGAATGCTATCGGTGCCGCCGTCCGTCAGCGGCACCGATACAATAAAACCTACAGCAGTGCCGACAAAGTCATAGCCCCTCGGCTCAGTTAGCTTCCCGTCAGTGAGTCTTTAAAATGTCATCACCACACACACATCCACAGCTTTTCAGCTTCGAATTTTACCCACCCAAAACCGAAGAAGGCGCCGCGAGTTTGCAGGTTGTACACAGCAAACTGGCTAAACTCAATCCCGATTTTTTTTCCGTCACTTTCGGCGCCGGTGGTTCGACCCGCGATCTTACTTTCACTACGGTGATTGATATTCAAGCCAAAGGCATTGCCGCTGCGCCGCATTTGTCCTGCGTTGCCTCGACTAAAGATAACATTCGTGCGATTCTGAAAGATTATCAGCAGCATGGCATCCGCAAAATTGTAGCCTTACGCGGCGACTTACCTTCCGGCACTATGTCGGCCGGAGAGTTCCGTTATGCCAATGAATTAGTCGAATTCATTCGCCAGGAAACCGGCGACCATTTCCAGATCCATGTCGCCGCTTATCCTGAAGTGCATCCACAAGCCGCTAACGGTGTGGAAGACTTTAAAAATTTCAAACGCAAAGTGAACGCTGGGGCCGATGCCGTCATCACCCAATATTTTTACAACGCCGAAGCGTATTTCTATTTTGTCGATGCCTGCGAAAAAGCCAACATAAGCATTCCCATTGTGCCCGGTATTATGCCGATTACCCAATATGCGCAATTGTTCCGCTTCTCAGATATGTGCGGTGCCGATATTCCCCGTTGGCTTAGAAAACGTCTGGAAAGTTTTGGCGATGATAGGGAATCGATACAGGCATTCGGTCTGGATGTGGTCAGCGAGCTGTGTCAGCGTTTACTTGATGGCGGCGCGCCGGGTTTGCATTTTTACACGATGAATCAGGCCGCACCGACTTTAGCGATTTTGAATAATTTACACGTCAAATCTCAAGACTAAAGCCCCATTTTCAGCAAGAAACACATCCGTTCCTAATCTCAACTGGGAACGGCTATTAACTTGAGACTTTAGCTTATGTCGTCCAATCAATCCCTTTCCGAGCGCGACCTTTCCGTTTTGTGGCATCCTTGCACGCAAATGAAAGACCATGAAACTTCCCCGATTATTCCAATCAAAAAAGGCCAGGGCGTTTGGCTGGAAGACTTCGACGGCAACCGCTATCTCGATGCGATCAGTTCGTGGTGGGTCAACCTATTCGGCCACGCCAACCCGTCCATCAATGCCGCCTTAAAAGACCAGCTCGACACCTTGGAGCAGGTTATTTTTGCTGGCTTCACCCATGAGTCGGCGATCAGTCTGGCAGAAAAATTGGTTGAAATAACGCCGTCCGGATTAACGCGTTGCTTTTACGCCGACAACGGTTCTGCGGCGGTCGAAGTCGCGCTGAAGATGAGTTTTCACTATTGGCGCAATCTTGGACAAACTCAAAAAACCAAATTCATCACCCTGGAAAACAGCTATCACGGCGAAACCTTGGGCGCACTGGCGGTCGGCAATGTGGCGCTGTATAAAGAAACTTACGCGCCGCTGTTAATGGACGTCATCACCGTGCCCGGCCCGGATTGTTATCACCGCGAACCCGGCGAATCCTGGGCGGATTATTCCACCCGCCGTTTTGCGCTGATGGAACAGGCGTTGCAACAACACGGCGATAGCGTGTGCGCGGTCATCATCGAACCTTTGGTGCAATGCGCCGGCAACATGCGCATGTACGATCCGGTTTATTTGAAATTGCTGAGGGATGCCTGCGACAAATACAACGTGCATTTAATCGCCGATGAAATCGCCGTCGGTTTTGGCCGCACCGGCACCTTGTTTGCTTGCGAACAGGCAGCCATCAGCCCCGATTTTATCTGTCTGTCCAAAGGCCTGACCGGCGGCTATTTGCCGTTGTCGGCGGTATTGACCACCGACCGCATGTATCAAGCCTTTTACGACGATTATCAAAACATGACTGCTTTTTTACATTCGCACAGCTATACCGGCAATGCGCTGGCCTGTCGCGCCGGACTTGCCACCCTTGAGATTTTTCAGCAACACCATATCATCGAAAAAAACCGGGCTTTGGCGGCAACCATGGCGAAAGCTGCAGCGCGCTTTCATGACCATCCCAACGTCGCCGAAGTCCGGCAAACCGGCATGATACTGGCGATAGAGCTGGTCAAAAACAAACAGACCCGCGAAGCCTATCCTTGGCAGGAGCGGCGCGGGCTTAAAGTCTATCAATACGCCTTGTCCAAAGGCGTATTATTGCGCCCATTAGGCAATGTCATTTATTTCATGCCGCCCTATATTGTCACCGAGGAAGAGCTTTTATTGATCGCCGACGTGGCTTGGCAAGGCATACAACGGGCGATTAAGGACTGACTATGCGCGTCTCACGCTTATATGCCCCCATCCCGCTGGCAACCGGCCAACGCATCGAACTCGATGACGATAACGGCCATTATGTTAGAACCGTGTTGCGCTTAAAAACCGAGCATCCGCTCATTTTATTTAACGGTCAGGGCGGCGAATATCTGTGTACTGTCGCCGAAGTCAGCCGTAAAAGCGTGTCAATTACGGTTGAAAAATGGCAGGATCGCAGCGTCGAATCGCGGCTACACGTCACTTTAGGTTTAGGCATCTCACGCGGCGACCGCATGGATTTAGTGGTACAAAAAGCCGTGGAATTGGGCGTCAATCAGATTACACCCTTACTGACCGAGCGCTGCGTGGTGCAGTTTAAAGGCGAGAAAAGACCGCAACGCCTGCTGCATTGGCAAAAAATAGTGCAACATGCCGCCGAACAAAGCGGCAGAACCATCCTGCCCGCAATGCCGGAAATTGAATCACTACCCGCGTGGGTCGAGCAGCAACAAGGGCTGAAAATTTTTCTCGACCCTTATGCCGAAACCACTTTAGCGGAATTAACGCCCGAAGCGCTAACAACAGGACGCCGGGTGACCTTGCTCACCGGCCCCGAAGGCGGTTTTTCCGACCAGGAACGCAACCTGGCCAAAGCCGCCGGTTTTATCCCCGTCCGTTTAGGCGCGCGCATTTTAAGAACCGAAACCGCATCCTTGGCCGCCCTAGCCGCCGTACAATTGTTATGGGGCGATTTTGGCAAAGAACCGTTATGAACAAGCGCATGACTTACGCGCTAGTACCGCTTGGCGTTCTGCTGGCGGCATCATCATTGGCGTGTATCGTCGGCTATTTTGTTTTCCAAGGCCTGAACGGGCAGCTACCTTTAGCGAAAATCATCAGTAAATCGACACAGTTATTTTTAGTGTTGAGCATTTTTCCGGCGATGAGCTATCTGAAATTGAGCAAAGCCGACTTGGGCTTTGCGCCAACACCGGTATTTTTAAAGCAACTGGCACTCGGCTTCGGTCTAGGCTTTGCCACCCTGATGCCGGTATTTATCATTGAATACGCGCTGGGCATCCATATCATTGACCAGGCGCAGCAATGGACAGCAGGCCTCGTGGCTAAAAAAATACTGGTTTCATTGTTGCTGGCGCTCATCATCTCACTGATTGAAGAACCGCTGTTCCGGGGCATTTTGTTCGCCGGTTTAAACAAAAAATTGTCGGTCATATCGGCCATTTTAATCAGCTCAAGCTACTATGCCGCGCTGCATTTTTTAAACAGCAAAACTCAGATAGCTGTTGATCAAGCCAGCTTGGCCAGCAGTTTTAGCTTGCTTGGCGAAGCCTTTGCCAATTTGCTGAACCCGGACATTCTATCGGCATTTTTGGCCTTGTTGATGGTGGGTATTTTTCTGGGCGTAATCAGGGCCAAAGTAAAACACAGCCTGGGGTTATGTATCGGCTGCCATACCTGCTGGGTGTGGCAAATTAAAATGAGCAAAAGCCTGTTTAACACCGATACCGGCTCCGATTACCTGTATCTGGTCAGCAGTTATGACGGCGTGATCGGGCCTTTGGTCACCGGCTGGCTTGGGCTAGCGATTGCCGGCTATGTTGTTTACAAAAAAATCAGTCCCTGAAATTTTCAAACTGCAACGGCATTTCCAGTTTTTCTTCGCGCAACATCTTGATAACATCCTGTAAATCATCGCGGTTTTTCCCGGTCACGCGCACTTGATCGCCCTGAATGGCGGCCTGAACTTTCAATTTTTTGTCCTTAATCAATTTAACGATTTTCTTAGCCAGTTCCTTATCCACCCCCTGCTTCATCGTGATTTCCTGACGCATCCCCTTACCGCTGGGCTTTGGCTCGCCGGTTTCCATGCAGGCTATATCTATGCCGCGCCGCGTGAGTTTTGCGCAGATAACACTGAACATTTGCTGCAACTGGAACGTCGACTGGGAGGCCATGATGACCTTATCGTCATTTAATTCAAAGCTGGAGTCAGTGCCCTTAAAATCAAAGCGGGTGGTCACTTCTTTGTTGGCCTGGTCAACGGCGTTTTTAATTTCGTGTTTATCGAATTCGGAAATAATGTCAAAAGAAGGCATGGTAATCAGATTAAGCAGTGGCAAAAAGGCCTTTAACTATAATGATCTTTGCCAGATTATTCAACCTTCAGTCCGCGCTGGTTGGGCTTGTATAAACTCGGCAACCGCTTTAATACGTAAGCGGCGTATCGCCTCGCCAATATGCGCGCCTTTAAGTTCGCCGTGCAAGATAGACGAGGTATCAACCGCTGCCGCCGCTTTCGCCGCACCGCGCACCCATTCGGCTTGCGGATAAGGCGTCTGTTCCAGACCGGTTCTGCCTTTGGCGTCTGCCTCACAGGACAGCAAAAATTCGGCTAATTTATGCTGAGATTTAAAAGCGCCCAACACCGCCAGCATATCGGTGAGTGTCGAGGCGCGTAATTCAAACACCCGGTGGCAATGGGTGTGGTATTGCATGACCTGCATCGCCAAGGTTTTAAACGCATTCGGCACACGTAGGCGTTGGCATAGCTGCTCCAAAATGGGCAAGCCCTGCGTTTCATGGCCGTAATGATGCGGCCAATTGGCTTTGGGCGAAGCGCCCTTGCCGAGATCGTGGACTAACACGGCAAAGCGCACTTCGGCGCTGGACGACAACAACGCCGCCTGCTCCAGACAGAGCATTGTATGCAGGCCGGTATCGATTTCCGGGTGATATTTTTCCGGTTGCGGTACGCCAAATAAGCCATTTATTTCCGGGAACAGGATCGCCAGCGCGGCGCACTCTTTTAAGCTATAAAAAAACGCACTGGGCGATTTTTCGTTAAGCGCCTTAAACAGTTCCGCCCACACCCGCTCGGATACCAGATGGTCGGCTTCTCCTGCCGCCACCATCGCCTGCATTAAAGCGCGGGTTTCTTCAGTCACGGTAAAACCAAGATGGGCATAACGCGCAGCAAAACGGGCGACACGCAAAATGCGCACCGGATCTTCGGCAAAGGCCGGGGAAATATGCCGGAAAATGCGCCGTTCAAGATCGGCTTGTCCGCCGTAAGGGTCAATCAGCCGCCCTTCAGGCGTCATCGCCATCGCATTGATAGTCAAATCGCGGCGGATCAAATCCTGTTCCAGACTGACTTCCGGCGCGGCGTGTACGATAAAGCCTTTGTAGCCCGGCGCGGTTTTGCGCTCGGTTCTGGCCAGCGCATATTCCTCATGTGTTTTTGGATGCAGAAACACCGGAAAATCCTTGCCCACCGGCCTGTAGCCCTGCTGCACCATCGATTCTGCGGTTTCGCCCACCACCACCCAATCCCGCTCGGTGACCGAAAGCCCAAGCAATTGATCGCGCACCGCGCCGCCAACAAGATATATTTCCACTACACAAACCACGCTGTTTAAAAAAGTGCCCTAGAATAGCACAGCGTCAGGCAAAAAAAGGCATAATGGCGGCCGCTCATAAACAGGGGAATAACGTGATAATAATTTTTTTAGCCAGCCTTTTATTGGGCGGCATCAGCGGCTTAACTGCCGGACTTTTTGGCATCGGCGGCGGTCTGGTTATCGTGCCCATTTTAGCCATGCTGTTCGCGGCGCAAGGATTCCCCGCCGAATTGATCATGATTATGTCGATCGCAACCTCGCTGGCGACTATCGTTTTTACCTCGGTCGCCTCGGTGCTGGCACACCATCGTTTGGACGCGGTGTTATGGCATAAAGTTCAGGTTCTGGCGCCGGGCATTATGCTTGGCGCGGCTGTCGGTACGGTGATTGCGGATTATCTGTCGGGCGGCTTACTGCGCTTTATCTTTATCATTTATCTGCTCGGCGTGGGCGTGCAAATGGCCCTGGAATTAAAACCTCATCCGGGACAGCAACCGCCATCAAAGCAGCTCGATTTTATCGCGGCGGGCATCATAGGCCTGCTGTCGACATTATTGGGTATCGGCGGCGGCACGCTGACCGTGCCTTTTTTGGTGCATTTTCAAACGCCGATGCGCAATGCCGTCGCCATCGCCAGCGCTTGCGGTTTGCCTATAGCTCTGGTCGGAACGCTAGGTTATGCGCTGCTCGGCAAAGCGGCATTGCAACTGCCTGACTGGAGTTTAGGCTATATTTACGCGCCGGCTTTTGTCGGCATCGTCTTGACCAGCATGTATACCGCACCGATAGGCGCAAAATTGGCGCATAAACTGCCTGCCAAACAATTAAAACGCTATTTCTCGCTGCTGCTGTTTGTGATGGCAGCGAAGTTGATCTGGTTTTAATCTGTCCCGACAACTCAGGCACAGGTTCTGAAAGCTTTATGTATGAGGTTGACGATACTTTACGGGACATGGATTTCCCCATGTCGCAATTGCATAGCGAAAGCTTTGGCGCCGGCCGAGTCGTTCAAGGTACTGCGACGAAAGATCTGCCTGATAGCGGTCAATATTAAATCAATTTCAACAAGTTTAACCTCGTCGCTCACGCCGACGGCGACCAAACGCTGCTGGAAATTGCAGAAATGCACGGTATTGAATTCGCCAGTTCATAGCGTATCCCGTCTGGCTAGGTTAAATAATCGCTGTAGCAATGTTGTTACGTATGATTTTTAATGCTAAAACCATTTGGGAGTTGCCTCGTTTGCTTTATTGCTTGAAGGCCGTCTTATTTCCCTACCGCAGACTCAATAAACGGTCTGAATGCCGCTCTAATATCCCGCACTTTTTGGCTGGCGCAGAGTTCGGCGCCTAGTGATGATTCGCGGCAGCGTATATCAAGGAAAAGCTGCTGTTTTTTGTTTTCGTCTTCTATTCTTGAAACCGACAAACTCAAATCGCTGTCGTTTGCCGGCGCGCGGCCGAGGAGTAATTTGTCGGTATCGGTGTCAATCGGTGTGGTCGCATGGCGTTTAATAAACTCGCGCACGCTGCCCAAGGCCTGTATGCAAAGCGCTTCTGTGGCGCAGTTGTACAGGCCAAGTTGATCGGCGACTTTATGTTCGGTCGCTTGCTCGGCGCCTTGCGCAGTATCTTCTGGGCTTTGAGTTAAAAACTTGAAGCGCTCAATGTCGGCTTCGAATTCGGCTTTGACCCGGTTCTTTTTTTCGATGTGCTTGTTTATTTCGCCATAGGCAATTTGTATCTGTGCTTCGGTTTTTTTAATGTCATCGAGCAATGCTTGCGGGACTTTTTTGCCGTTACGTTCCAGCGTCCCGGCTTGCTTTTGTTGTGTTTCCAGTTGCAGTTCTACGCGTTTTAAGTTGCCTTGAGCCACATTGCGCTGTGAATCAAGGGATTGCATGGTGGCGTAAAGGCTTGCTTGCATGTCGTCGAGATTGCGGAAAGTGCTGAGCAGCACTTTGTCGTTAGCTTTTTGCTGCTCGATGATCTTTTCCTGTGCTTTTCTCAGCGCCTCCAGCCGGTTATCCATCGCCTGCTGTTCTTTGGTTTTCGCTTGTTCGGTGATTTCAACCACCCGGCCTTTTTCGTTTAGCGCTTCGCGGCGGTGTTGGGACTGTTCCGGCGGCACTTGATCGGAAAAAATCGTTTCTCCTTTTTCATTCACCCACTTGTACATTTTTTTTGCGAACGCAGGCTGGCTGTGGCCTAGAGCAAGGCAACAGATTAAAACAAGACTGACGGAAAAAGTTCGTGTTTGCATGGCGGCGATGTGGTTTTTTTTTTCAAGGAATTGGGATTATATTGCAGATGGAAGTACAGGCGAAAGGCGAAAAACTAAAGGCGCGAGACGAAAACAGCTTAGGCGAAAAAGAAATATCAAAAATGCAACGAACCGGGCAGTTTTGGAAATTTTTTCGGTGCAGTGATGGCGATGCGTTTTTCTCGGCCGGATTCGCCGGAAATGAGTTTGCAGGCCGATTTACTGACTGCAAACTCGTTGGCGATAAAGGCCAGCAAATGTTGGTTGGCTTTGCCGTCGATGGGCGCGGCCTTGATCCTGAGTTTTAGCCGTTCGCCGTGCAATCCGGCCCATTCATCCTTGCTGGCCTTGGGTTGGACATGGAGGCTTAGCGTTAAAACCTCCTGTTCCCAGCGGTACCAGCTCAACCGATCAGGCTGGCTAATTGATGCAACGGCGGCAATATGACCATTTTTGCCAGTTGCAACAGCATCAGTGCGGCCAACGGCGATAAGTCGATGCCGCCCAAATCGGGAATAATCCGGCGGCAAAGGTTCAGCACCGGTTCGGTCAGGCTATATAAAATAGACGCGGCCGAATTAAACGAGCCGGGATTGATCCAGCTGAGTATCGCCCGGGCAAAGATGCCGTAAATGAAAATATTAAGCAGCAATGAAATCAGCTGAGTCAGCGACAAAATGGTCAGCGCGCCAATACCGATGGCAACGCCTTTTAGCAGCAATATCGAAAAATCGGCCAGCATTTGTAATCCAAGCACCAGCACCAGCGATGAGGTATCAATCTTGCCGATAGACGGCACAAAACGGCGCAGCAGTTTTAACGGCGGATGCGTCACCTTGACCAGAAACTGCGAGATTGGGTTATAAAAATCGGCACCGCACCATTGCAACAAAAAGCGCAGCAGCACCGCCAGTATGTACAGCGAAAACAGCGAGTCGATCAGAAAAATAGCCGGGTCGGTCATGTAGCTGGAATCCATTACGAATTCTCCATTTGTTTAGACATTTCAATAGAGCGGTCTCGTGCCGCGTGTAACGCTTTTGAAACCAGCTCGGTAAAGCCGCCTTGCTCAAAAGTCTCTATAGCGCGCTGCGTAGTGCCGCCGGGAGAGGTGACGCGCTTGCGCAACTGTTCCGGCGATTCGGCCGATTCCAGCGCTATTTTGGCCGCGCCCAATGCCGTTTGTTGCACCAGCAACCGTGCAGTCTCTTGAGTCAAGCCCAGTTCCAACGCGGCTTTTTCCATCGCTTCCATCAACAGGAAATAATAGGCTGGGCCGCTGCCGGAAACAGCGGTCACCGCATCCAACTCGGCTTCATCGTTAACCCACAGCGCAATGCCGACCGCACGTAAAATATTTTCCGCCAGGTCGCATTGTTCAGCCGTGACCTTGTCGTTGGCATGCAATGCGGTCGCGCCGGTCAACACCAGCGCCGGGGTGTTGGGCATGCAGCGCACGATGGCGGTATCCGCGCCCAGCCAGCGGCTCAAGCTGTTCTGGTTAATGCCGGCGGCGATCGATACCACCAGCGATTGTTTTTGCTGAACCAGCGCGGCGATGCTTTGCGCCACCGCGCCCAGCGTCTGCGGCTTGACCGCCAGCACCACGACATCGGTCGCATTGATGACATCATCATTGTTTGCCGAGGTGTTAACGTTCAGATCATGCTTTAAAGCGGTCAGCGTGTCCGGGTTAATATCCGACACCCAAATCTGTTCCGGTGCATGTCCGCTGGCAATCAATCCGTTGATCAGGCTGGATGCCATATTGCCGCCGCCGATAAAACCTATTTTGTTTGTTTTCATGATTGTTAATGTGTTTGTTGAGATAGAAGTATTTTACCCTATATAAGGTCGGCGCAATAAATCACAAGGCTTGGTGTTGAATAAGTCGTCTAATTGCAGTTCTCATGCCATAAGATGTGGGAGCGGCCACCCGGTCGCGAACGGCGCACGATTGTTCGCGGCCGGTGACCGCTCCCACAACTGCGAGCGATGCAAATTAACTGAGCACTTTGCCTATCATGAATCAGGAGTGACTACTCGCGCCACTAGCCGTTTAAATTTATTTAGTCAAACTAACGGCCTTATTGGTAAAATTTAGCGGCTAAAAAAGCTTAAATCACTATACTGCGATCAGCAGGCTGCCCGAATAAGGCCTTACATGCCAGAATCTATAATCAACAGGAAATAAACCTATGTTTAAAAAAATGATGTTGTTAGTTGTTTGTTCGGTTATTTCATCAACAGTCGTTGCTGATTGCATAAAAAAACCGAACGGTAAGGTGATTTGCAGTAACGGTGAAGAAGCGGGTAGTTATAATCCAAACACCGGCAATGCCAGGAAGGCGGGAACTAATCAATACGGCGTGACTACCACCCAAAACAGCAGAGGCGGGGAAGCCAAGGCTAAAAATGGCGTCGGTGTTGCCACAACAGCAAACGGCACAACCTGTGTCAAAACCCGCAACAATCAAGGCTGCCGTTAATCATTAGCCAAAGACGGGGGGTTTAGCGTTGCTCGCTGCCGCCCCGCACAATTATCTTTTCGCTTTTTGCCGAATATCCAGCTTAAAGCGTAATTTCTCATGCATCACCGCTTAACAAAATTTGTCGCCACGAAGACACAAAGCGGCACGAAGAGTGAAACTTCGTGATCTTCGTGGTAGATAAAAACATGTTTGCAGTACCTCACTTAAATATCTCCAATTTAACTATCCAAATTTATTTATGAAAATTAAACGTACCACTCAAGCTGCCGCTGTTTCCGCGGCTTTATTAACCGCCTTAACGATGACCGGCTGTTCATCGGTTCGTAGCGGCAGCAACGACGTTAAAGCGTTAGCCGTTGATGCTGCGCCCGATGCGGGCTTTATCGAAAATCCCACACAACAGGTTAAACGTGCAGACCTGCCGTTTCAGAAGGTATGGATTAAACCCGGCTTCGATAAGAGTCTCTATCATGAAATGGTCGTCGCGCCTGTCAACACGCAGTACATGATGGACATGGACTGGCTGCATAAATTGAGTTCGGCAAACTATATCAGCGATGTGAAAACCGATATTCAAGAGCTGGCGAATTATTTTCGCCAACAAGTCCTCACCGAATTTAAAGAAGATCCTCAGCACCGTTTCCGCGTGATCGAATATGCCGGCCAACACAGCCAGCCGGCGCTGCGACTCGAACTGGCATTGATACAAATTGATCCATCGCAACCGGTTCTTCATGCTTTGGGCTGGCTGCAACCGGGCGGCGGCACCGCAGCCGGAGCTGTCAATCAGCGTCGTGCCGCTTTTGAAGGGCGTCTACGCGATATGGAAACCGGTGAAGTGGTCGCGACCTTTGCCGATCGCGATATGCAGGATGCGGGGCCTCTCGATTTGACCCGCCTGACTTGGTACGGGCCGGTGAAGGGCATCATGGATCGTTGGGCGGAACAGTTTGTAGCCATCGCCAACCGCAAACCGAACGAGATAGTCAGTGATCCGACGCCGTTTACTTTGCGGCCTTTTTAATAACATACATTGGATGAGTCTATGAAAAAGCATGAAATAGCAATAGCTGTTGCCGCCTTGTTAATCGTCGGCCATGGTGAACTTGCCGCTGCGAAAGACGTCGACCGCACCGTCTTGCCGCTTGCCGAACCTAAAGTTGCCCCCATCAATGAAGTTGATGTCCGCAATGCCAAGGCGCCGCCCCGCTTTGAAGTGAAAGCGCCAAAAGGCGCGCCCAACGTATTGCTGGTGTTGCTGGATGACTTGGGCTTTGCCGGCACCAGCTCGTTTGGGGGCCCTGTTCCCACGCCGACCTTTGAGCAAATTGCCAACGAAGGCGTGAGTTACAACAATTTTCACACCACCGCTGTGTGTTCGCCGACCCGTTCAGCGATCAAAAGCGGCCGTAACCATCATGTCAATAACATGGGTGGCATCATCGAAACCGGCACCGCGTTTCCCGGCAATACCGGCCAGATTCCTAACAACGTGGTACCGGTCGCTGAAATGTTGCGCCTGAACGGCTACGCCACCGCCGCCTTTGGCAAATGGCACGAAACCGCCGCTTGGGAAGCCAGCATGGCGGGGCCATTCGACCGTTGGCCGACCCGGCAGGGCTTTGACAAGTTTTACGGCTTTTTAGGCGGCGAGACCAATCAATGGGCACCGTTTATTTACGACGGCACCAAACCGGTCGAGTTACCGAACGATCCCAACTACCATTTCATGACTGACATGACCGATCAGGCGGTGTCCTGGATCAAGTATCAAAAGGCACTGACGCCCGATAGACCATTTTTCACCTATTTCGCGCCCGGTGCTGTGCATGCGCCGCATCATGTACCCAAAGAATGGATTGCGCGCTGGCAGGGAAAATTCGATCAAGGCTGGGACAAACTGCGCGAGGAAATTCTGGCGCGGCAAATCCAGCGTGGCGTAGTGCCGGAAGGCACGCAGTTGGCGCCTAAACCGGATGCGATTCCCGCCTGGGATTCGCTGTCGGCTGAGGAAAAGCAGCTGTTTACTCGCCAAATGGAAGTCTTTGCCGCGTTTATCGAAATGACCGATCACGAAATTGGCCGCCTGATCAAGGCCGTAGAAGATACCGGTCAACTCGATAACACCTTGGTGCTGTTTGTTTATGGCGACAACGGCACCAGCGCCGAAGGCGGCCGCAACGGCATGTTCAACGAATACACCTATTTCAACGGCGTTCCCGAACAAGTCACCGATATGCTCAAACATCTGGATCAGTGGGGCGGGCCGGAAACCTATCCGCACATGGCCGCAGGTTGGGCGGTGGCGCTGGATACGCCGTATCAATGGACCAAACAAGTGGCGTCCGATCACGGCGGCACCAAAGTCGGCATGGCGGTGCGCTGGCCTAAAGGCATCAAAGCCAAAGGCGAGCAACGCACGCAGTTTCATCATGTCATCGACATTGCGCCGACCATTCTGGAAGCGGCCGGTTTGCCGGAACCCAAAATCGTCAATGGCATCAAACAACGGCCGATGGATGGCGTCAGCATGGGCTATAGCTTTGATGCGCCTAAAGCGAAAGAGCGGCACACCACGCAATACTTCGAGATGTTCGGCAACCGCGCCATTTATCATGACGGCTGGTTTGCGCGCACCATTCACAAAGCGCCGTGGGAACCTAAGCCACGCCGTGCGCTGAATGATGATTCGGCTTGGGAGCTATTCGATACCCATACCGATTTTAGTTTGATTCATGATCTGGCCTTACAGCAGCCCAAAAAACTCAAGGAAATGCAAGCCTTGTTCTTGAAAGAAGCGAAGAAAAACAACGTATTGCCGATTGATGACAGGACAATGGAGCGGATGAATCCAGAGCTGGCGAATCGTCCCGACCTGATGGCCGGCCGCACCTCGCTGACCTTGGCCGAAGGCATGACCGGCATGTCCGAGAACGTGTTCATCAATGTCAAGAACAAGTCCAAAACCATCACTGCCGAGCTGGATATTCCGGAGGGCGGCGCTAATGGCGTGGTGCTTGCTCAAGGCGGACGTTTCGGCGGCTGGAGCTTGTATCTGAAGGATGGCAAACCCGCTTACACCTATAACTTGCTGGGTTTGAGCAGTACCACTATTAGTTCTCCAGAAGCCTTGCCGAAAGGCAAAAGCAAGGTGGTGTTCGATTTTGCTTACGATGGCGGTGGTTTGGGTAAAGGCGGCACCGGCACCTTGTTTGTAGAGGGCCGCAAACTGGCTGAAGGCCGTATCGAGCAAACCCAGCCCATGGTGTTCTCGGCTGATGAAACGGCCGATGTGGGTGTCGACGATGCTACGCCGGTAGTCGCCGGAATCGGCCAGGGCGCTGAGACTCGCTTTACCGGCAAGATTGAGAAAGTCACCATTGAGGTGAAATAAGCGGCTCGGAGTAGCGGTGTCTTTGCGCCGCTACTCCGTAGTGTTTTGAATAAGGCGATTTCCTGAAAAAAACAGCTCCAAATAATTGTCCACGAAAATCACGAAAGCCACGAAAAAAAGCAGTAAAAGTAATAGTTTTGCTTATTTTTGTATCACTTGGAGATGCCTACTTTTGGCTTTTCGTGCTTTTCGTTTTTTTCGTGGACTCTGCTTTTCTACAGCTTTCGATTATCAGGGACATTTTTTATTAGAAATTACCTAAACAAGGGAGTTAAGTTCATGATGCAAAAAACCAAACTAGCCACGGCGATTGCCGTGAGCTTCGGCCTGTTCACAGCTAACGCAGTTGCTAAACCGACCAAACCCGCGCAGTACAAAATGACCACCGAAGTGCCGGCCGGCATTGCGATGCCGGATCAGGTCAAAACCCGCTTGGGCACGCTGAAATTTTTCGACGGTTTTCCGGATGATGCCAGCGTCGAAAAACTCTACGATAATCTGGATTTTCAACGCGCGGTTCAAGCCTATTTGCTGGCTTTGCCTGCGGTCAGCCAAGCCGCCAATCGCAACGAGATTCTGAAGTTGGGCCCGGCCAATAGCACGGTGCCGATTTTTGAAAACCGCATGGATTCAAAGTCGCTGTTCCTGACTCCGAATACTGAAACGCCGTATAGCTGGATGTGGCTGGATTTGAAAGACGGCCCTGTCGTACTGGAAACACCGCCGAAGGTGCTGGGCGCGCTCAACGACATGTGGTTTCGCTGGGTGGTCGATATTGGCCTTACCGGCCCGGATAAGGGCGAAGGTGGCAAGTATCTGATTTTGCCGCCTGGCTACAACGGTGATGTTCCGGAGGGTTATATTGTGGTCAAGTCGCCCACCTTCAATCTGTGGGCACCCTGGCGCAGTTTCGTGGTCGATGGCGATCCCAAGCCGGGTGTGGATTTGGTCAAACAGCACACGCGGGTTTATCGTCTGGCCGATGCAGCCAATCCGCCGCCGATGAATTTTGTCAATGTCTCCGGCAAGGATTTTGGCACGGTCGCGCCGGCGGATTATCAATTTTGGGCGTATTTGGATCAAGTGGTGCAACAAGAACCTAGCGAATCGCTTGATCCCGTCACGCTGGGCTATTACGCGGCTATCGGCATTGAAAAAGGCAAACCCTTTGCGCCGGATGCGCGGATGAAAAAAATCCTCACCGAAGCGGCGACTGTAGGCGACGCCACCGCCCGCGCCACATCCTTCAGGACGCGGCAGAAGGAGGCCTATTATTATGAGGGCAGTTCCTGGCAACTACCCTTCCTCGGTGGCTACAAGTTTGAGTCGCAACCGGGGGTACGTAATCTGGATGGCTACAATCTTTACTATTTTATGGCCACCGGCGTCACGCCCGCGATGGAGTCGAAGATGGTGGGGCAAGGCTCGCAATATGCCTGGACTGCCAAAGACGGCAAAGGCAAAGCGCTCGATGGCAGCAAGAACTACAAATTGCACCTGCCGCCGAATATCCCGGTCAAAAACTTCTGGTCGGTGATTTTGTACGACAACCAGACCCGCTCGATGCTGCAAACCGATCAGCAGTTCCCCAGCATCAGCAGCCAAAACAAAGAAATGGTGGTCAATGCCGATGGTTCGGTAGACATTTACTTTGGCCCCAAGGCACCATCCGGCAAAGTCAATTGGTTGCAAACCGTGCCCGGCAAAGGCTGGAACACGATTCTGCGCCTGTACAGCCCGCTCGAACCCTGGTTCGATAAAAGCTGGCGGCCGGGCGAGATTGAGTTGGTCAAATAATGAAGCGTTACTTAACCATTGCTCTTGCGTTAAGCGCAGCCATGACAACAAGGTCTGTCATGGCTGCGGACGATGCTCAGGCCAATGCCGCCGAACTGGCCAAAAAACTGCAAAATCCGATTGCCAATCTGATCAGCGTTCCAGTGCAAAATAACTGGGATTTCGGCATTGGTTCAACCGATGCCATGCGTTTTACCGCCAATGTGCAACCGGTGATTCCGTTTTCGGTAGGCGACGACTGGAATCTGATTACGCGGACGATCATGCCCATCGTCCATGCTGAATCGCCCGTGTCCGGTGGTTCAGACGTGAGCGGACTAGGCGACATCGTGCAAAGCTTCTTTATGTCGCCAAAGGAATCGGTCGGCGGTTGGATCGTAGGCGGCGGGCCGGTTTTTTTGTATCCGAGCGCATCGGATGATGCCTTGGGCGGCCAGAAATGGGGAGCAGGGCCGACCGCCGTTGCGCTGCGGCAGAATAACGGTTGGACTTACGGCATGTTGGCCAATCATCTGTGGTCTTTTAGCGGCAACAACAGGCGTTCCGAAGTGAGCTCTACATTTATGCAGCCGTTTCTGGCCTATACCACGAAAACGTTCACGACCTTCGGTGTTAATACCGAATCGACCTACGACTGGGAAGGTGAGCGTTGGAATACGCCGCTTAACTTGACTGTGCAACAACTGATCAAGATCGGCCCTCAACCCGTCGCTTTTACGCTGGGTGGCCGTTATTATGCCGAGAAACCGGACGGCATAGCGGATTGGGGGCTGCGTTTTGTGGTGACTTTGATGTTTCCTAAATAGCAGTAAAGCAGTCACCTCATTTTTAAATGTTATTTAATCATTCAAAAGCGAAACTATGATACGACTATCAGACTTACAACATGAGCTCAAGGAAGTTGCTTGGCTCAGCCTGTATTTTTTCTTGTGTTTTGCCATCATGCTGACATTGAAAAAGTTATTCTTGGCTGACTATCAGGTTGAAGTTAATGCGCTGTCGACGGCGGCGGTCAGCGCGCTGATTGTCGCGAAAATCGTGATCATTCTCGATAAGACGCCAGCCGGTAAGCGTTTCGACGCCAGCCATGCCTTGGGAATGGCTGCGTTGTATAAGACGCTGGTTTATGCGCTTGTGACCTTCCTGGTGTTATTTATGGAAAAGCTTTTTCATGCTTACCGGGAGGTTGGCATGATAGGGCAGGCCTTCATCTACGCCTGGGAGCATAAGGATCGCAACATCATGCTAGGCAAGGTTATCGTGATCGGCTTGACGTTTTTTGGATATCACCTTTACGCAGGACTCGATCGCCGTCTTGGAACGGGCAGTCTTCGCAAGCTAATCACCCAACTACCGAATGACCCAAATTAACTACAAACGAGAGTAAGCGATGTCTCACGAGATTATAAAAATTGATGGCAATGTAATAACCGTTCATATTCGGGGGGCGATGCTGCTGTCCGATCAAAAGGCGCTACAGAACGTGGCTCGCGATTTTATCGAACGCGGCGTGCAGCCGAAGGTATTGGTGCTCACCGAAGACTTTGACGGGTGGGAAAAATCAGAACACTGGGCTGAGGACGATTTATTGTTGGAACAGGGAGATGAAATCGCCAAAATTGCGATTGTCGGCGAGCAGCGCTGGGAAGAATCGATGTTGATGTTCGTCGGGGCAGGGCTTCGCAGCACTGAAATAAAATTTTTTGATCCGTCCTTAGCGGCAGAGGCTGAGCAATGGTTGCGCGGCTGAATAAACGCGGCAACGCGTCGAATAATCAATTAACGAGAGAGTAAATTATGAATAACTTAAAATTAAACACTGAAACCATCAGCGCAAAGTTCGGCATCAGACAGCTGACTTGTTTAATGCTGATTGCGGTTGCCATGCTGTCCGGCTGTCAAAGCAATGGTGTCAAGGGCGGGGATGCGATGTCGGCGGCTGAAATCGATCGCGATGTCAGTACCGCGTTGACTACGCTGTATCAGCAGTCGCCTTCCTTCAAGCAACTGGCGGCAAAGGCTAAAGGCGTGCTGGTGTTTCCAAATGTGTTGAAAGCTGGGTTTATCGGCGGAGCTCAATACGGAAAAGGCGCGATGCGGAAACAGGGTAGAACCGTCGGCTACTACAATCTGGTCGCCGGTTCTTACGGTTTGCAGGCCGGCGTACAGACGTTTGATTATGTTTTATTTTTTATGAATGATGCGGCGCTGGCTCATCTCAATAGCAGCAAAGGCTTTGAAGTGGGCGTCGGCCCCAGCATCGTTGTTCTGGATGAAGGCATGGCCAGAAACATAACCACAACGACAGCACGCGATGATGTTTATGCCGTGGTATTCGGGCAAAAAGGCTTAATGGCCGGCTTAGGATTACAAGGTTCCAAAATTACCCGAATTAAGCCTTGATTAATGCCGGGCTAAAAAGACTATTACCACTAAGTCTTTCGCTCATCGTTATATACAATTACATCGATAACATAAATGCAACCCGGAGGGTTTGCCAGCCGTTAGCCGGGGGCTGAGCGTAGCGACACCCCCGGTATGCGATAAAAAAAACACACGACCCTGGAAGGGTCGCAGTGACTATGCTGTGTAAGAGTTAAAGTGTTATGGCTTTGATTTATAAATACATTATTTTTCAGGTGCCCGCTGCGACCCCTCCAGGGTCGGAATATTATCGTCGCGGCTATCCGGGGGTGTCGCTACGCTCAACCCCCGGCTAATGGCTTAAACCCCGCTGGGGTTTTAAATACTCAATGAACAACTTGCGGATAAAGATGAGAGCTTTTTATCGCTGTGTGGTGAATCAAATACCATTATTTTCACTGCTTTTTTTTTCGTGGACTCTATTTTTACAATCTTTTACAAATCAGGAGATTACTATATGAAAAACAATCACAAACGAACAAAACTGAGCCTGTGCGGCTTGATGTTGGTGCTGCCGATGCTGGGCTGTACGCCGACCAAACAGGCCAGAGATGTTGAAGCCGCCGGTTTCCTCGGCGATTATTCAATGCTTAGGGAAGGGCAGGCAGGCGAGGCGCTGAAAGTCTATATTAATCCGACCTATCCGCGCAGTTGTAAAAACTACAGCAAGGTTATGATTGAGCCCGTCCGCATTTATGTCAACGAAAAGAATGACTTGGTTTCACTGCCGGCAGCGGATAGACAAACCTTGGTCAACCATTTACATGGTGCCTTGGTTAACGAGCTGGGCAAACATTATCAAATTGTCACAGCCCCTGAGCCTGGAACGATAAAAATCAAAGCGGCGATTACCGAAGCCGAAGGGTCTTGGGTGGCCTTAGATACAGTCTCGACTTTTGTACCGCAAATGTTGGCTATATCCACCTTAAAAGAGGTGGCTACCGGAACAGCCGCTTTCGTCGGCATGGCTGGAGCCGAAGCGGATATTACTGACGCGATAAGCGGTGAACGCATTGCCGCCGCTGTCGACCGGCGCGTTGGCAAAAAATCTTACGAAGGTGTCACCCAACAATGGGATGACGTGAATCAGGCTTTCGATTATTGGGCCGAACGCATGGCCTACCGTTTGGCAAATTGTGGCGCGAAGCCGGCCAACTAGCTTTACACCTTCCATCGAGCATAAAACAATAGAGGTACAAAAATGAAGAAATCAACTCGCAATGCCATGCAGGTTATTTTAGTCGGCGCTATAGCGATAGGGTCGCAGGCCGCACAGGCGCAATTGATGATTTTCCCGAAAATGGGACAAAATCCGCAACAACAGCAGATGGATCAAAATAATTGCCACGGTTGGTCGGTACAGCAATCCGGCTTTGATCCTAATAATCCGCCGGCTCCGGCATCAACGGGGCTGGGCAGCGGCGCTACAGGTAAAGGCTTGTTAAAAGGCGGCGCGCGTGGTGCGGCAATGGGTGCTGCGATTGGCGCGATAGCCGGTGATGCCGGTAAAGGTGCGGCAATCGGGGCAACTGCCGGCGGCATGGGCGGCGCGATGAAATCCCGAGACCAACAGGCTAAGGATGCTGCCGCGCCGCCTGCAGGTCTGGACACTTATAACCGGGCGATGAAATCTTGTCTGGAAGCGCTGGGTTATTCGGTTAATTGAGCGAATTAAACGCGCTTGGCATGATGAATTAAATGAGCAATCTATTAAACAAACAGCGAAATAAAATTCAAGCGTTATTGGCGTTGCTGCCCGTGACTGTCGCTGTTTGCTTGATTTTTATGATGCCGACGGCGTGGGCGGCCAGTGATGATGCACAGACGCAAAAAACGCTGGCGGCCTCTGTCGATGCGCGTGTCGCCGCTGTTCAGTCAAGGCTTGTTCAGGTGGAAAAGCGGCTGTTCGCCTTGCCTGCTGACGCTCCGCCGGAAGCGGATGAGACGGAATGGGTCGAGTACAAGCGATTGCTCAATCTGGTTGTCAATGCCTATGAAAGCCATCTCGATGCGTTGAATAAGCTAAAAACGGTGCGTGTCGCCCGGCAAGATTTTCAAGAAAAATCGGCAGCTTGGTTCGATTTTGCCAAATCGGGGGCTTATTCGCTCGATTTCGTCGATGACTTGTGGCGGCAAGTGCGTGCCAAGGAACAAGAAATCGAAGCTGCTGCTATCGAACAATCCATGTATGCCGATTTGCTTGAGGCTCGGCGAAAGGATCTTAAACTTAGCGAGCAGGCGTTAAGAAGAGCGCAGGAACTGCTAGATACTGCAGACTCAGATTCGGCGAGTCGCTTGCGCTGGTCTCGCGATCTGCACGAACTACGCAATCTTTATAATCAAGCGCACGTGGGCTTGCGCGATAGTGAGCGCGAGCTCCGCGTCGAGATGTTGAGTTTTCGGCGTAGCGAAGCTGAGCTGTTGCAGCGCCAAGTCAGGCGCGCCAGTCTGGCCTCGCCGATTTCCTTGCAGGATCGTGATGCGAAGTTTGCTGAGCTTTCACGATTGCAGCAACAAGTGGACAAAGAAACCGAGCAGGCGATTGAGGCGGGCAAGACCATTGATCAACAATGGCAACAGATGCGCGATAAATTACGCGATGCCGGTGCCGCCGATGCACAGAGTTTGAATAGCCAACGTTTGCAGAACGAATTAAATACCTTAGCCGTTGAAGTCAGTGTGTCGGAGTCGGCTATACAGGTTATGCGTCTAAGGACACGGCTATTGAACGCACATCGTCAAATGTGGGAAATTCGTTATGACGTCGAAAATAGCCAAAATTACAAAGTGTTTGATGCTGCCTTGGTGAAAATTGAGCAAGGCCAACGTCAATTGGCAACATGGCGGCAGTTTTTTATTTCCAGCCTCGATACGGCGCGTCGCCGTTTGGATAATCAAGAAAAAAAACTCGCCGACTGGAAAGCCGAATACGGCGATATGGCCTTGGCTGAGCGGCAGCGTCTCGCTTATGCTCAGCATGAGTCGGTGTTGCGGCGTATGGTTGCCGATGCCGATGAGCTGGATGCCGCTATCCACAGCGTGAAGCAATCGTTGCAATTGCGTTATGACAGCAATGCATTGAGCGATCGCGTTAATAAATTGTATGGCAGCATTGGCGACATGGCCGCTACGGCGTGGAATTTTGAGCTGTTTACTGTCGAGGACAGCATTATTGCGGACGGCAGAGAGATCGTCAGTCGGCGCGGTGTGACTGTCGATAAGATTGTACGGATACTTTTTATTTTGGGCCTCGGCTTATGGCTGGTCGCTAAAATTGCCGATCACGGCCGTCGATTAGTGACGAAATGGCTGCCCGCGCAAGAAAGTTCAGTGCTGTTGGGCTTTAGGCTGTTTACCTTGATTGCTGTCGTTGGCATTGTCGTGTTTGCGCTGGTCAGGGTACATATACCGCTCACTGTTTTTACGTTTTTTGGCGGCGCCTTGGCTATCGGTGTCGGTTTTGGTGCGCAGAATATTATCAACAATTTTATCAGTGGTTTAATTCTGCTGGTGGAACGCCCTATCAAGTTGGGCGATATTGTCGATGTTGAAGGGGTGCGCGGCACCGTGACCCATATCGGCAGCCGCTGTTGTCAAGTGCATCGTTTCGACGGTATCGACATGCTGATACCGAACAGCAGTTTTCTGGAAAAGAGTGTCACCAATTGGACGCTTTCCAGTCAGAGTGTGCGCTGCACCATTACCATCGGCATCGTTTACGGCTCGTCGGTGCGCGAAGCGTTGGCACTGGTGGGGCAGGCGGCTAATGAGCACGGTCAGGTACTGAAAGAACCGGCCCCCGAAGTTTATCTGGAGGAATTTGGCAGCGATGCGCTGAATCTGACCTTGGATTTTTGGGTCGAGCTTTTGCCCCAGATCAATCGCCGCCGCGTGATGAGCGATATACGCCATCGTATCGTGAGGCTGTTTCATGAGCGCGGCATCGGCATTGCTTTTTCTCAGCACGATGTGCACTTAGACAGCCCTAAGCCGATTCAAGTCGAGCTGGTCGGCGCAAAAACTGTAACTACTCAGTGAAAAAAGCAATAGAACATGGCAATTGCCGTGTTCTATTTAATCATTTTTGGCATAGGCTGAGTAGTTAGGTGATTTCTAAGAAAAAATGTCTCTGATAATCGAAAGCTGTAGAAAAACAGAGTCCACGCTTATCACGAAAGACACGAAAAAAAGAAATTAAAAACAATAGTTTTTCTTATTTTGTGTCGCATGGAGATGCCTATTTTTGGCTTTTCGTGCTTTTCGTGTTTTTCGTGGACAATTATTTGGGGCTGTTTTTTTCAGGAAATCGCCTTACACTATTTTTTCTAAATTGGAGCCGCTTTAGCCCGGTTATTTATTGACTCAATAAGCAAAGGAGATTATCTATGAAGACCTCAGTTTCAATGCTATCAACCAACGGAGATGACTTATGAAGACAACATTACAAACGGGACTGCGAATCGCGCTTTACGGGGCTGTTATCGCGGCAACGGTGGGTTGTGCCGAAAAACCACTGGTAGCAGAGGCGGTAGCGGTGCCAGCGGCGAGTGCTCAAAGCGTAGCGGAGCCTGCGGACGCTAAGGATATTCTGATGCGCATGGCTCAATTTCTGGCCAAGGCGCCGAAGTACAGTGTCACTATTGCAAGCAATTACGATGTACTCCAAGAATCGGGGCAGATGATCGAATTTGGCGAAAGCAGGAACATCATCGTCAATCGACCTAACGGACTGCGCGTCGACACTGAGCACAGCAACGGCGAGCGGCATCTTGTGCAATATGACGGCAATACGATAACCACGTTTAGCCCTGACCAAAATGTGTATGCGCAAGTTGACAAACCGGGAGGCATCGATGAGGCCGTTAAGTATTTTCTTAAAGATTTAGGGATGCGTTTGCCGCTGGCGGTGCTGCTGGTAACCCAGTTGCCGGACGAGCTGGAGCGTAGAACTCAAACGCTTGATTATGTGGGAAAAACCGTTATCAACGGAAGCACGGCGCATCATTTGGCGGGACGCACCGAAACTGTCGATTATCAGGTGTGGGTTGCCGCAGGCGCACAGCCGTTACCGCTGCGCATCGTGCTCAGCTACAAAAATGCACCCGGTCAGCCGCAATTTAAAGCGCAATTTGCAGATTGGAATCTGACGCCGAAAGTCGATGAGGCTCAATTTGTATTTACGCCAACCGAGCAAAGCAAAAAGATTGCTTTTGCGGCACAAATACCCACTATCAGTCCTGTAAGCCCAAAACAAGCCGGAGGTAAGTAATGAACCCAAAATTTAATTTGAAAGTGAGCGCGGTAACCGCGACCTTTATCATGATGGCAGGCGCTATGGATCAGGCAGCCGCACGAGGTGGCGGTGGCGGTGGATTTTCTCGTAGCAGCGGCGCTGCCGCTAGCGGCAGTTTTTCATCCGGCGCAGGGCGCAGTTCAGCGGCCGCCGCATCAACGGCTTCGAGCCGGTCTGCATCTGCGCAAACGTTTTCGACTAATCGAGCTCAGACGGCTCAGACCGCTTCCACTAACAAAGCGGCAACTCAGCAAAGTCGGCAGTCTACCTCAACTGCGAATCAGGCTCAGCGGCAGGACTCGGCGACCCAGAATCAAGCGCAACGTCAGCAATATTCGAGTGAAAATGTAGAGACACGCCAGCAAGGCGCGACCGGGCGTTCGCAAAGTCGGCAGCAAACGGCGCAGAATTATCAAGGTAATTACAACAGCAATAACAATAATTACTATTACGGCAATGGCAGTTACGATAATAACAACTGGGATGACGGCGAAGTCGCCGCTGTTGCTGTCGGCGCGCTGGCGGTTGGCGCAGTGGCGGGTTATGCCGCCGGTTCGTCTAACGCTTCGCAAACAACAACCGCGCCGTCAACGACGGTGGTTTACACAACGCCGCCTTCAGGCAGCAGTGGCTTGCCGTGTAATCCTAATACGGCGGTCGTTAAAGGTATTACTTATTATCAATGCGGCGTAGCGTGGTACACCCAGGCTTATGGCAGCAGCGGCGTGATGTATATGCCTGTGCCGGCGCCTTACTAAAAGAACAGGTCTTATAATCGCCTAAGCATTGCGAGTTAGACCTTCCTGGATTTTACTGGAGCCGCTCCCGGCGGCTCCAGCACTTCCGCCATCCATGGCAGTCGTAAAACCTGGAAGGTCTGCAGTTCGGCCTATTTCTGGTCTAACATAAGCCGAAAACGTGGCCGTTTGAAGTATATTGTATACTTTGCGGTCATTTGCATTAAGCGGGCTAAGTTTCTGTTATTTATCGATAAAATAAACTAAAGAGTAATTCCATGACAAAGCAATATAGTCGGGACGGGCATGTCGCACCGTTCCTGCTCGGCACGGTTTTTTTGATGGCTGCAAATCCTGCGGCCAATGCCTTTGGGCCGGTTGAGACGCCGCCGACTTGGGGCGGCGATTTAGCCTCACGGCCCCGGCTTAGCGGCAATTGGGGCGGGGCAAGAGACGAGCTGGCTAAAAAAGGCGTGGTGTTGGATGCGGACATGTATTTGCTGCCGCAGGGCGTCATTACTGGCGGTAAGGACAGCGACGCTGACTTTTGGGGCAATGTCGATTACAGCCTTAATCTGGACATGGGCAAAATGGGGCTTTGGCCGGGTGGCTTTTTCAAGTTTCAAGGCGTTTCCAGTTTCGGCAATACCCTGTTCAACGACGTTGGCGCAGTCGTGCCCACCAACGTAAGCTATTTGTTTCCGGGAGTTAATGAAGCCGATAACGCGCTGATGGGAGCGACCTTTACCCAGTTTTTCAGCACCCATTTTGGCGTGTTCATGGGGAAAATTAATACCTTGGATCTGACGCCAACCGAGTTCTACGGCAATTATCGCACTCAGTTTTCCAATACCGCGTTGAACTTTTCCTTGGCGACCTCCATGATGCCGATTTCGGCTTATGGCGGCGGTATCTTGTTGTTGCCGACCGAAAATATCACTATCGCGGCGATGGCGCTGGATGCAAGCGGCAAGTCGACTGAAAATAATATCGACAAAGCGTTTGATGACGGCGCCACTGTCCTGACGTCCGCCAGTATAAAAATCAAGCCGTTCGGGCTGGCCGGTAATCAGACGGTGACCGGGCTCTGGAGTGACAAAAGCCGTCTGTCGTTGGATCAGGATCCTAATAACATCGGTCGCTTGCTGTTGAATGAACAATATCCTCGGCTGTCAAGCCCTGGGCCGGTGCTGCATCGGATACTGGCAAAATATTTTCCTGAACTGCTGGTGCCGATTCGTCCGGCCAACAGAACCGACAGCACTTGGGCGATCATGTACGGGTTCGATCAGTATTTATGGCAACCGCAAGGCGAAGCCCATAAAGGCATTGGTCTTTTCTTCAACTTTGGCGCCACCGACGGCAATCCGAATCCTATTCAATACACCTATATGATGGGTATTGGCGGCAAGGGCGTGGTGCCGGGTCGCTCTAATGACTCGTTTGGTGTCGGCTGGGCGCGCACCCAGTTCAGTGACCAGTTTATACCGCTACTGCGCCAGCAACTCAATCTTGGGTTAGATAAGGAAGACGCTATCGAAATGTATTACACCGCCTCGGTTACACCGTGGTTTAGCGTGAGCCCCAATCTTCAGGTGGTCAATTCGGCAATGAATAAAACACTCGATAACAACGGCGAGTTGCAAGACTTGGACGTGTCGCTTGAAGCCAGTTTGCGTATGAACATTAAATTTTAAATGGGCTCAAGGTGCTGATTTTGAATGCTTTTCGTCTAAGGCGGCAACTTGGCTTTGCGGTGACGCTGTTGGCCGGAGCTTTCTGCGTGGAAGCTCAGGATCTTGAGCCGCGTACTTATGCCAATGCACCGGTTGGCCTGAATTTTTTGGTCATGGGTTATGGACACACTGAAGGCGGCGTCGGAGTTGACTCGTCGTTGCCGCTCACTGATGTCAATATCGAGGTGCATTCTACGGTTGCCGCGTATGCCCGCACACTGGATATAGCGGGAAAATCGGCCAAGTTCGACGTGGTGTTGCCTTATGCCTGGCTGTCCGGCACCGGCAAGGTTTCTGGAGACGAACGTGATCGGGTCGTTGACGGTTTTGCCGATCCCCGTGTCCGCTTTTCCGTCAATCTGTTTGGCGCGCCAGCGCTGACGCTGGATAAATTCCCCAGCTATCAGCAAGATTTGATTGTCGGCACCGTGCTTGAAGTGACCGCGCCCGGTGGGCAATATGACGCCGATAAACTGGTCAATATCGGCACCAATCGCTGGTCGATCAAGCCTGAGTTGGGCGTGTCCAAGCGTTTGGGGCCAGTGACCTTGGAAATGGCCGGTGCGGTTCGTTTTTATACCGATAACGAAGAATTTTTCGGCGGCAGTGTCCGTGAACAGGCCGTGATGTACTCGTTACAGGGGCATTTGATTTACAGTTTCCCGTTTGGGATTTGGGCCGCATTAGACGGCACTTTTTATACCGGCGGCGAGACCACCATCAATGGCGAAGCTAAAGATGATAGGCTTAAAAATTCACGCGTCGGCGTCACGCTCGCACTGCCGGTAAACCGCTATAACTCAGTTAAATTGTATGCCAGTACCGGCGCTTCAGGCCGTACCGGCAGTGATTTTGATACCGTGGGCATTGCTTGGCAAACCCGTTTTGGCGGTGGGCTTTAATGATGGTCACCCTTATCAAAACGTCATTACTGGTTTTTGCGCTGATTAGCACCGCGCTATGGGGTGCATTGGCCCTTTATTTCGGTGACTCTTATACCGGCGCCATTAACATCAGTTTATCCGCCGCTTTTGGCCTGTTCGCTCTGCTCACGCTGTTCAGTTTGGGTTTGCCGCGCTGGCGCCAACGCGGCCTTTACGCTTATGCGCTTGTTTTTGCGCTCGTTCTAATCGGCTGGTTTGCTATCAGTCCGTCCAATCAGCGGCAATGGCAGCCGGATGTGGCTAAATTGGCTTATGCGACTTTCGACGGCGATCTGGTCACCGTCCACAATATCCGCAATTTCGATTACCGCAGCGAGCTTGATTATCAGTCGGCTTATTACACAAAAACCTTTGATTTGAAAAAATTAGAAGGCGTGGATTTGCTGTCGGTGTATTGGATGGGGCCGGCGATTGCGCATACGATTCTAAGCTTCAATTTCGGCGACGATCATCTGGCGGTTTCCATCGAGGCGCGCAAAGAATTGGGTGAGGGCTATTCGACCATCAAGGGTTTTTTTCGCCAGTATGAATTGATTTATATTGTCGCAGATGAGCGCGATGTGGTTCGGCTGCGTACCCATTATCGGAACGATCCGCCCGAGCAGGTTTATTTGTACAAGCTGCAAGGTTCAACAGAAAACGCCAAACGCTTGTTTTTGGAATATCTAAACAAGATTAACGTATTGAATGAAAGCCCTCAGTTTTACAATACCTTGCTGGATAATTGCACCACCGCTATCTGGCTGCGTTCGCGGGTTAATGTGGATCATCTTCGCTTCTCCTGGAAAGTTTTGTTAAGCGGCTATCTGCCAGAGTATCTTTATGAATCTCAGCGGCTGGACACAACGCTTCCTTTTGATGAATTGCAGCGGCGAGCGCTGATTAATGAGCGTGCGCGCGCCGCCGACCAAGCGCTTGATTTTTCAAAGCGTATCCGCATGAATACCAAATAATTAATTAAATTAAGGAGATATTTTATGAATGTAACCATTAAACGCTATGCCATCTTGGCCGCAAGCTTGTATTTGGCCGCTTGTTCATCGGTCAGCGTCGTTACCGATTATGATAAATCGGCTGTTTTCCAAAATTACAAAACCTATAGCTTGGTGCCCTCCGATGATCAAATGCCGTTGGCGCCCTCGGTTGAAGCGGCTTTTCAGAATACACTGCGCACGCAATTAGGCGCCCGCTCGCTGGTCGAAGTCTCTGAAAACGCCGATCTTCATATCGTGCGCCGACTTTCTACCCAGGAAAAACTGAGCGTGCATCAATCATCATCAATGAGTTATGGCGCACCCTATCGCTATGGGCATTACGGCAGCTGGACGGGCGCGCCTGCGGGTTATACCGATGTGTCGCAATATACCCAAGGTACGTTGGTGCTGGATTTCGTCGATGCAAAGACACAAAAACTGGTCTTTCGCGGAACCGGTTCAGCCACGGTGGATAAACCGGAAACCAACGCCGAACACATAAAAGAAGTGGTCGAGAAAATCGTCCAGGATTATCCGGTACAAGCTCATTAATTTGTAGTAATTGCTCAACGAAGGCTAAAAAAAATCAAATGGAACACGGATAATACTGATTAGACGGATAATCACTGATTATCTGTGTAAACCCGTTTTATCCGTGCAATCCGTGTTCTATTTTTTCTCGCTAAGTAAAACTTAAGAGGTAAGTAATAATGTCAGTTCAACAGACTATAAGATTTAACAGGATTTTCCCCCGCATTGTGATGGTACTGGGATTGCTGGGCGCTTTTTCAGCGCAAGCCGACACTGCGTCGGAGGTTCCGGCATTGATGAAATTGCTGGGCATGGACGCGAAACAGTTGGCGGAACTGGAGCAGGGTAAAACCGTTCCTTTCGACATTGCAGAAAACAACGATAAAGAATTGGCCGCTGGCGTGGTGATGTATATGCCGGCTAAACCGGACACGCTGGTTAAATTTATTAACGAAAAAAGTTTGGCAAGTGTCGATACCGACATCACGGCTCAAGGCATGATACCGGCCAACGCCGGCTTGGAATCGTTCAAAGGTTTCAGCTTAAAGGCGGGCAGTAGCGAAGCCAAAAAATTATTGCGCGCAGAACCGGGCAGTCAATTCAATCTGTCGACTGACGAGTTCAATACTCTGGCCGACATTAAGGCTACTGATGCCGACGCGGCCTCTCAAGCCTATCGAGCCATTCTGCTGGAACGCTTGCAAGCTTATCGGCAAAAGGGTTTGAAAGGCCTGGCCCATTATGATCGTGGCGATGGTTTGTTTGCTAGGCCCTCTGAAGAATTGCGCGCAGCGACGATGGCTAACAAAGTGTTGACGCGCTATTTTCCAGCTGTCTACAAGATGTGGTTAAACTACCCGGCGGCAATGCCGGCCGGCGCGACCGAACAGTTTTTCTGGCTCAATCGCAAGGTTGAAGGCCGTCCGACCGCGATATTGGGTCATCGCATCCTGTTGTCGTCTGAGGCCGGTGAAGTGATGTTGTCCCGGCAGTTTTATGTCGGCCATTCTTATAATTCCAATCAGCTCAGTATTGCCTGTCTGCCGTATCGCGACGGTTCGCTGGTTTTTTACGCCAACCGCAGTTTTACCGATCAAGTAGCGGGTTTGGGCAGCGGTGTGAAACATTCAATAGGACGCGAGCAAATGCGCGGCGAAATTGTCAAAAGACTGGTTAATTTGCGCGGCTTGTTGAAATAATTTTCCTGGCGCGTTTGAATCTGGGAACCATGCCGGCTAGACCTTCCAGGTTTTACGACTGCCATGGATGGCGGAAGTGCTGGAGCCGCCGGGAGCGGCTCCAGTAAAAAACTGGAAGGTCTACTGTGTAATACCCTAATCAGGCGGGCTGTTGCAGGATGTGTGTAACGATGAAAACTGGAAATTGGGAACGAGGCATATTTTAAGAAATGTGTGAAGCGTTCGGGCGGCCGGTTTTCACTTTTTCAACCTCTTCGATGACTTGCTTTAGTTCGGTCATACTTAACTGCTGAAGTAACTTAAGTCCTGCACGAAGAAGCTCGCTTTTTTTAACATGGACTCCTTCTGCCAAGCAGGCTTTTTTCAGTGCTGAAATTTTCAGATAATCCTGTTCTGGAAATGAAAAGCTATCCCTGATTACTTTTTCTTTAAGGTTTTTTCTTTTTTTAACCGGGTCTTTCATTTTTTTTACCGGTTCATCAACGGCTTCTTTGGTATTTGTAGCTTTATCGGGCGCTGTAGTTGCCGGTTTTTTTGACGTTTTTTTGATGGCTTCGCGCTTTACTAAGGGCTCGACAGCCGCTTCGTTTTGGCTTTGCTCTGTTGACGTTTCTTTGGCTTTAGCGGGTTTGGGGTTCATCAGGTCTCACCTTATTAGGTTTAATAAAAAAACAGTATATACGGTTTTTCTGGTTGTTAGAAAAATATTTCAATCTGCTTATATAAGGTGCCTATGATTTTGCTAAGCGCGGCCTAATGTTCCAATAGATAAGCCACATCTTCGCAATTAATAATATTTTTATTGCTATTGAGTATATAGTGAGCCAGCTTGGTAATCGCTGCCCAGTTTGTTCTGTCATTAATGAAATTAACGGCGACGGCAAACAACTCATCCAATTTTTTGGCCTGCTGTTGTTTGCAGGTAGAAAAATAATTTAAATATTCATCGACACTATCAAGATCGGAACTGCCGCCATAGTTTTTCAATGCTTTCAGATTAACTAATTTGTGGCTAAACAGTTCATCATCGGTATCTGCAATATATTTAGCCTCCGCCAGTGGACCGATAAGCAGGTTAATAATGTCTACTTCAAACGCAGTTATATGATCTTCCTTTGCCCTATTATCGTTTTGGGCGACCTGATAAACCAGGATGCTTTCTTCAGATGTGCTCTGTAAATCTTTTATTATTATCTGAAAAGAAACCGGCGCAAGATTCCTGATTTTGTTATTTAAATAAATAGCCGCTGCATGTCCTGCTTCATGGAAAGCAATATAGTGGCTGTGTTCTAATAATTGATCGTGTCTAAGACTTTTAAATGGTGTATTACGTTTCATAGTGTATACCCTCGTATTAAACGAGTGGAAAGTTAATGGTTACTTGCGTTTTACCGGCTGCTTTTCTAATTTCCATATATCGCGGTTGTATTCGCTAATCGTCCTGTCGGTAGAAAACTTGCCGCTGTTGGCGCAATTTAAGATACTCATTTTTGTCCAATGATCTTTATCCCGATAGGCGTCTTCGACACGTTTTTGAGCATCGATAAAGCTGCGAAAATCGGCAATGGTCATCCACGGGTCATGCGGGCTTTTGATGGAGTTAATCAGGTCGTCAAATAACCCCGGTTCGAACTGGTTAAAATAGCCGGATTCCAGCAGATGCATGACTTGCTGCAAGTCTTCATCCTGGTCGATTATCTCAAGCGGATCGTAGTGGGGGCGCCTTGCTTCGATTTGTTCTTCGGTCAAGCCGAACAGGAAAAAGTTTTCATCGCCCACTTCTTCGCGGATTTCAATGTTGGCGCCGTCCAGTGTGCCGATGGTGATAGCGCCGTTCATCATCAGTTTCATATTGCCGGTGCCGGATGCTTCCTTGCCGGCGGTGGATATTTGTTCGGACAAGTCAGCGCCGGGGCAGATTTTTTCCATCGCCGAAACGCGGTAATCCGGTAAAAATAGCAAGGTCAATTGGTCGCCTACATCCGGGTCGGAATTGATAACTTGGGCGACGTTATTGATCAATTTGATGGTCTTTTTCGCCATGCGATAACCGGGCGCCGCTTTGCCGCCGATTAACACGCAGCGCGGCACCCGGTCGGTATCGCCTTTTTTGAGGCAGTTATACAAATGGATGACGTGCAGGACATTGAGCAGTTGGCGCTTGTATTCATGAATACGCTTGACCTGCACATCGAACAGCGCATCGGCATTCAGATGCAGTTCGGTTTCATGCTTGCTTCTTTTATAATCGATTAGGCGCTGTTTGGCGGCCTGTTTGATGCCATGCCAGCGCTGCCGAAAGTGCGCGTTATTGGCATAAGGTTCCAGTTTTTTCAGTTGCGATAAATCGGTAATCCAAAGGTCGCCTATGGTTTCCGTTATCAGGTTTGCCAGCTCCGGATTGCAGGCGGCCAGCCAGCGCCGTGGCGTCACGCCATTGGTTTTGTTGTTGAATTTATCCGGCCACAAGGCATAAAAGTCGCTGAACAAGCCTTGTTGCAACAACTGCGAATGCAGCCTTGCAACGCCATTGACGGAAAAACTGCCGACGATGGCCAGATGCGCCATTCTTATTTGTTGTCCATTGCTCTCTTCGATGATGGACATTCGGCTTAATCGCTCGTTCTCACCGGGCCAGTGCATCGACACTTTAGCCATAAAGCGGGCATTGATTTCAAAAATAATGTCCATCAAGCGCGGCAATAAGCGTTGCATCAACTCAACCGGCCATTTTTCAAGGGCTTCCGGTAACAGGGTATGATTGGTGTAAGCCATGGTGTTTTCGGTGATGTCCCAAGCTGTGTCCCAGCTTAAGCCGTGAACATCCATCAGCAGGCGCATCAGTTCGGCTATCGCAATACTCGGATGAGTGTCGTTTAATTGAAAACAGCTTTTTTCGGCAAAGCGGCTAAAATCGCTGCCGTGTACGCCTCCGACCCAATGGGCAAGAACATCCTGCAAGCTGGCGGAGGCTAAAAAATATTGCTGGCGCAATCTCAGCTCTTTGCCGTTTTCGTTGGCGTCGTTCGGGTACAACACCATGGTGATATTTTCGGCGATAATTTTCGCGGCGACGGCTTCGGCATAATCGCCTGCGTTAAATTCATCCAGATTGAATTCTTCGGTTGCTACCGCCTTCCACAGCCGCAACGAATTGACAGTGCCGTTTTGATAACCGGGTATCGGCGTATCGAAAGGCACGGCCAACACGTCAGAGGTGCCGACCCAGCAATGCCGTTGCTTGCCGTCTTCATCGGTTTGCACTTCGGTATGGCCGGCAAATTTAATGCTGTGCGAATATTCCAGCCGTTCTATTTCCCAAACGTTGCCGTGACGCAGCCAATGGTCGGGTTTTTCTACCTGTTCGCCGTCAACAATAGTTTGGGTAAACATGCCGTATTCATAACGTAAACCGTAACCGATAACCGGCAGTTGCAAGGTCGCGCAGCTGTCGATAAAACAGGCGGCGAGACGGCCCAAGCCGCCGTTACCGAGTCCTGCATCTTGTTCACTGCTAATCAGCTCTTCAATGGCGATGCCGAGATCATACATGGCTTTGGTGACGGTGCCGGTTACACCGAGATTGAGCATGGCATTACTCAAGGTCCGCCCCATTAAAAACTCCATCGACAGATAATAGCCCCGCCTGCAATCGTTGCTTTTATAGGTTTGGTGGGTGACTTTCCAATGCTCCATCAGGCGGTCGCGTATCGCCAGTGATAAAGCCTCGCCGGCATAATAAGGCGACCGGCAGTTTTCATCACGGCCTAGCAAATGCACATAATATTGTTTGAAGTTGTCGATAAAATCATCTTTCTTGATGCCCCGTTCGGGCAATTTGGTGATAGATGCTTTGGGTTTGCTGATAACAAATTGATGGGTCGGCATGGTTAATCCTGAGTGAAATTTTTATGGCTGTTTTTGTTGATACCTCTAAACAAGCGCCGGTACCTCACTCATCTGTTGTTCAAATTCATCCGGCGGCATCGGCTTGCCGAACAAATAACCTTGATAGGCGGTGCAGCCGATGTCTTTTAGGCGGCTAAATTGCTGTTCGGTTTCCACGTAACCGGCCACCATGCCGATGCCCAGTCTGCAGGTCATGTCAATGATGGTTTTGACCATCATGATGTCAGTGTCGTCGAAAGCGATGTCGCGCATCAGAAACTGGTCGATTTTCAGCTGGTCGATGGGCAGCTTTTTTAAATGGCTCAACGAGGAATAACCGGTACCGAAATTATCCATTAAAAAGCGGATGCCGAGCTGTTTCAGCGCGTCCATTTTTTCGATGGTATCACTGATGTTTTTCTGCATCAGGCTTTCGGTCAGTTCCAACTTGAGCTTTTCGGGTTTGATGTCGGTTTTTTTTAACAGCTTGCGCAATTGTTTAACAAACTCAGGCTGGCTAAATTGGTACGAGCTGATGTTGACGGCAATCGGTAACTCTTTGAGTTGCGGGTGATCTTGCCAGTGTTTGAGCTGTTCGCAGGCGGTCTGCAACACCCAGGCACCGATAGGCAGAATCAGGCCGTTGTTTTCGGCAATGGTGATAAATTGCTCCGGCATAATCAACCCGTATTGCGGATGTTCCCAGCGCAGCAGCGCTTCGCAACCTATCATTTGACGGTCGTTATCTACTTGAATTTGATAGTACAATTTGAACTGATTTTTAGCTAAGGCCGATTTCAATTCATCTTCTAACAACAGCCTGTTATGCGCCTCCTGCGCGATCAATGAAATCAATTCGGTTTTGCCGTACCAGTCCAAATCATGCAGCTTAAACAGCTGTTTAGTGAGTTTATTGGTAATTAATTTTCGCCCCTCACGGCTCTTAAGCAGCACGGTATCCGGTAGTTCATTGATCAATCGGCTAAGCTGCACATTAAAAAGAGTTAATTTTTCTGAGTTTTTTTGCAAGGTGCGCAGCGCTTCTTTTTGCGCTTGTAAGGCGTTCTTTTTCAGTTTCTTGGACATACTTTTTTTCTCGGACTCGGGCATATCATTAAGGGCAGGGTCTACATCAATAGCGTTCATTAAAAATCCTCCCAATCGGAATTAGCAAAAGCCAGTTGTTGCGGTTTTGATGTTGCTTTTGCCGCTTGTTCAAGGCTATGCAAGGCATTGTTGCTGTTGGTTTTTATAGCATCCCAAATAACATGTTCTTTGTAGTCTTGTACGGGCTGTTGTGGCTGCATATCCAGTAGCGTGGCGACATCGGCCAGTGGCATGACGCCTTCAAGCGCAGCCAGCACCTCGCTGTTCAGCGTTTGCTCGCCCAGCGATTCGGCAGCGGCGGCTTGTGCCTTTAGCTTAAAGCCGCTGACCGAGACGGCCAGGGTTTGCGCTTGCTCGCCCAACGATTCGGCAGCGGCGGCGGCTTGTTCCACTAACGCGGCATTTTGTTGTGTCATTTCATCCATGTGTGTCATGGCCAGATTGACTTGTCCGATGCCGGCGCTTTGTTCAATCGAGGCGGTGCTGATGTCCGCCATCATGCCGGTAACACCGGTAATGGCGCTGAGTATGTCATCCATCGTGCAACCGGCTTGTGCTGCCAGCTTGCTGCCGTCATCGATTTTTTCCACCGAATTTTCAATCAGGCTTTTGATTTCCTCGGCGGAGACGGTGGCACGCTGCGCAAGATGACGTACTTCGCTGGCAACCACGGCAAAACCTTGTCCGTGGACACCGGCATGAGCGGCTTCTATGGCCGCGTTAAAGGCGAGAATGTTGGTCTGAAACGCAATGTCATCAATCACCGAAACGATCTCCTCGATTTTTTGTGAGGCTTCTTTTATCTCATTCATCGTGCTGACGACCTGGCCGACCACATCGCCGCCTTGGCTTGCGATTGCGGCTGCGCCAATCGCAAGCAAATTGGCCTGTTTGGCGTTTTCGCTGTTGGCCTGTACCGTTGAGGTCAGTTGATGGATGCTGGCGGCGGTTTGTTCCAGACTGGCAGCCTGCTGTTCGGTGCGGAACGACAGGTCATTGTTGCCGGCAGCGATTTCTTTGGCGCCGGTGTTGATGCAGTCGGTGGCGTCCTTGATTTGATGGATGATGTTTTCGAGTTTTTCTACGGTGGTGTTGGCGTTGTCTTTCAGCTGGCCGAAGGTGCCGTCATAATAATTGCTGATGGTTTCGGTCAGGTCGCCACGGGACAGTGCGCCGAGCACTCGCACCATTTCATTGAGGCCGGTTTCGCTGGTGTAGAGCATCTGGTTTAGACCTTCGCCCAGTTCGCGCAAAAAGCCTGTTTTGCCATGCAAGTCGAAACGCTTGCTGAAATCGCCCATGCTGGCGGCAACCACAATGGTGGAAACGTCTTTTTCGACAGCGACTTCGGCGGTGCGATCATGCCACTCGGTAACGGTGCCGATGCGTTCGTCCTGTGAGTTGATAATCGGGTTGGCGACGACCATCAGGGTGCGTCCGCCCAGTTCCATGTCTTCGCTATGCGTACCGGTTAAGGCGGCAAATAATTCGGCTTGTTTACCTGGATTTTGATAAAAGTTATCCATGCTGTTGCCGATCAGGGTTGCCGCAGAAAAGCCGGGTATCTGCTCGCGGATTTTTGCCTCGATAGTACCGAATGCGTTAACTGCCGATTTGTTGACATAAATGATGTTGCGCTCATTGTCGGCAATCATGATGCCTATGCTGGTGTTGTCCAGCGCCATTTTGATGCGCAATATTTCTTCGGCGGCCTGATGTTCCGCCGTTCTGCGCGCCAGCAGTTTTTGTTGCATGTTTTTTATCGCATGTAACAGACTGTCTTTGTCATCGGCATCCAGATGGATAGTCCGGGACAAATCGCCTGCGGCAATTTCTTTGGCGATGCCTTTGGCGTAAAGCGGATCAATGCCGATTTGTTTGCTGAGATGGCGGGTCAAAAACAATGCGATGCCGATTGCCAGCGTGATGATAGTCAAAGACAGCGTCCACAATACGCCGGAAACCTGGTGTGTGGTTTCGGTGACATGGCCGACATGGTTCTTGGCGGCGTTGACCTCGGCATTTCTGAGTTTGATCATTTGCGAGGACAGCTTGTAGGAGCCCTGATCGAAGTCTTGCATGAAGCTATTGCCGGCTTCAACGCCTTCGCTGATGTAGGCTGTGGCCATGCGTTTGCCGTCTTGATAAAACAGGTCGAAGCGCTGTTCGAGTATATCCGCCTGCTTTAATTTTTCGGCATCATTTCCGACACGCTGGCGGAATTGCTGTAAGCCCTCTTTGAAATCCTGGGCCGATTTTTCCGCATCCTCATAGCCTGTCGGCGAATGCGAGGCCGAAACACCGGTTAAAAATTGCTGCACCAGCACAATATCACGCGCCATTTGTCCCATCAGCAGGGCATTGGGCAGCAGCGTGCTGTTGATTTCGCTCAGATCGCGCTTGGTGTTGAACAGATTGATTAAACTCGAGGCCGAAATGACCATCATCAAGCTGATGATGGCGAGAAAACCGAGCATGATGCGTGCTTTAAAATTGATATAGTTAAGCATTTTGAACCTCTCTTAGAGTGCAATATGATGTGTAAATCGGTATTTAATTAACAACATGCAGCTTGATGGCTGGGTTATGTAAGCCGGTTTTAAAGTTTTCAACGTTTTTTGTGCTCGTGCGCTGGTTAATGAAAAGGCTGTTGCCGCTGGTTTTTTTAGCCATTTTCTTGGCTTCGGAGGCTAAATCGGCCAGATCGACATGGGAGCGGCACAAGCCGGTTGACAGTGGATTGACCAAGCCGATGGACAGGCTGATTAACGGAAAAAAACAGGATTCTCCCGCTCTGTTTTCAGTATGAATGCCGCCTGCTTTAATATCGTTGTCGCTGTAATAGGCCGGGACAGTATTTTTAAAACTGTCCAATATATTTTCGCAACGCTGCAGCCAGTCATTGCAGGTAAAAATCACAATAAAATCGTCGCCGCCAATATGGCCGACCCGCCCGTTTTCTGCCGGAATGCATTGAGTCAAGGTGTTGGCAACGGCTTTGATAATTTGGTCGCCGGCATCGTAGCCGTAAACATCGTTAAAAGGCTTGAAGTTATCCAAATCAAAATAGCCGAACGCAAACGGCGTATTACTGGCCAGCAATTGGTTAATCTGGTTATTAATCGGCACGCTACCCGGCAATAAAGTCAGCGGATTGGCATGTCTGGCATTATCGATTTGCTGGCGGGTAAATTCGGCCAACAAATCCAGCAACGTGCCGATGCCCATATATTCGCCGTTATCGGTGATGATAAAAGCCGGGTCGCTGGTGGTTAAGGAGGTCAATTGTTTGCTGACTAAATCAATAGGCATGTTTTTATCGATACATAACGGGGTGTTTTCGACAAAAGTTTTGATCGCGTTTTTCCCATGCAAATCGATGCCGTAGCGGGTGGAAAACAGCTTGGTCAGAAACTTGTCGCGAAAAATAATGCCCGAAGCCATATTGTCATCGACCAATGGCAACAGTGTGAGTTCACCGTTGTGATGAAACAGATTCATCACCTCGCTGATCGAGGTTTTTGCCGAAATAGGCGTGATGTCACGGATGATATGAATTGCGGTGATGGCATTAGGCAAGCTGGATTTGTACTCTTTGCTGCGATCTGGCGTGGTAAAGAGCGAGCTGTCTATTTTTTCTACCGGAATCATCGTCGGCCGGGCAAAATAATAGCCTTGGGCATGAGTAATGCCCAATTTTTCGATCGCCTTAAATTCGTCTTCCGTTTCAATACCTTCGGCAATCACATTGCAGTTTAGCGACGCCGCCATACTTTGAATCGAACGGACAAAATTAAGTTTGACCGCATCGTCATGCAGTGCATGGATGAAGTGTTTGTCTATTTTTACGTATTCGGGCAGCAATTCCGACCACAGCCGCAGACCTGAATAACCCGCACCTAAATCATCCAGCGCAATCGCAAAGCCCATACTCCGATAATGTTTGGCCGAAGCGCGCATGATTTGATAATTATCGGCAGGCTTATGCTCAGTCAATTCAATAATCACAGAGCGCGGATTAACGCCATAGTGATCGAGCAAACGCAGCGTTTCGCCCTTTTTAAATTCCGGTTGCAGCAATACGAGAGGGCTGGCGTTAATGAACAGCTTTTCTCTAATATCCAGATCGGCGTAACGTTGTATGGTGATTTCCCGGCATAAAAACTCCAGGCGGGTGCTTAAATTATATTTTTCGGCAGTCGTAAATAAATTGAACGGGCTGTGCAGCGAACTGTCCGACGGCCCGCGTATCAGCGCCTCATAGCCGATAATTTTCTTTTGGGTCAAGGAAACGATAGGTTGAAAATGCGGCGTTAACTGCCTTTCGTCCAGTATGCTAATTATTTCTTTGCGTAAATCCGGCATCTGATAATTCGCCTAATCATGTTGAGGTTATACTCAGCATAGAGGGCTTTTATTACATGAATATGTCATCGCGGTGATATTTTGGTACGTGTTCAGTCCACTCTTTGAAAAAGAGGGGACTGAACGCTTATAACGCGAGAGTTATCGCGCCGGGAATATAAGCGCGCCGAAAGTGGGATGTAAGCAGCTTGGCAGATAGTCACTCCCAAGCTGGAGAGACTGTGAAAGTATTGTCAGAATCACTAAAAAATAGCAGAAAAAGCACTGTAAGTTATTGATTGCTGGTTGTCGAAATTGGCAATTCCGCCTAATTTCAGAATACTTTCACAGTCTCTGGAGCTTGGGCGTGGGCGTGGGAAAATCCGTGCTATCCGCGTTCTATTTCTCTAACGGCTCATTCTGAAAAAACGCCCGCACCTCGTCTATGTCGCGGGTGCGTTTCATTGCCGGTACGCTGTCTAAAAATATCTGCCCGTAAGCTTTTTTTAACAGGCGCGGATCGCACACCATTAATACGCCCCGGTCGGTCACGTCGCGGATTAGGCGGCCTATGCCTTGCCTTAACGCAATCACGGCAGTGGGCAGTTGGTATTCGAAAAACGGGTTCCGTCCTTGTTGTGTCATGGCGTCCAGGCGCGCTTTTAACACTGGATCGCCGGGCGAGGCGAACGGCAGTTTATCGATGATGACGCAGGATAAGGCTTCGCCCCTGACATCGACACCTTCCCAAAAACTCGATGTGCCCAGCAACACGGCATTACCTGCCGCTTTAAATTGCTCCAGCAACAAAGCCTTGGGGCGACTGCCCTGAATCAGCAGCGGGAAATCGGTTTTTTTCTCCAGTAATTCGGCGGCCTGTTTCAGTGCGCGATGGCTGGTGAACAGAAAAAATGCCCGGCCTTTGCTGGCCTGCAACACCGGAATGGCGAACTCGACAATGGTTGGGATGAACTCGGGGTCATTGGGCTGCGGCAAGCCTTTCGGGTGATAAAACAGCGATTGATGCGCGTAATCGAACGGGCTGCCCCAACTTTCGCTGGCGGCATTGCTTAGCCCCAAATTATTGGCGAAATGGTCGAACTTGTTGGCCACGCTCAAGGTTGCCGAGGTAAAAATCCACGCCGCCTGATGTTGCAGCATGAAAGAGCGGAATTCGGCGGCAATGTCCAGCGGCGTGCGGCTCAAGGTGAAGGTGTTTTTATAGGTTTCGTACCAGCGTATCCATTTGCCGCTGTTGTCTTCGAGGATGATTTGTAGCTGCTGCAGCAGTTCGTCGGCGCGTTTAAAACAAGCATCCAGGCCTTTGGTTTTGACCGAGGCCAGTTCCAGTTGCTCGGTTAGGCGCTGCAACTGGTCTTTAACCGCAGTCAAATTGGCGGCAATTTTCGGGTTGTTTTCGATGTCCTTCCAGTCGCCGCGTTTCAACTCAATGCCGAATGCCAGCCGCAAATCTTTCACTTCGTGTTCCAGGTCTTCAGAGGCTGTGCGCAGCGCGGGCAGGTCGGTGGCGTCTTTGAAATATTCCATCAGCGTATCTTTTGCCAGATCGTTCAGCTGTTTGGCGCTGACGCTGATGCCTAAAAAGTTGGACGCGGTGTCGGCCAGTTGGTGCGCCTCGTCGATGATGACCACTTCGGCATTGGGCAATAATTCGCCAAAACCGCTGTCGCGTATCGACCAATCCGCGCACAGCAAATGATGGTTGACCACCAGGATTTCAGATTCCTGCGCCTTTTTCCGCGCCTTGACCAGAAAGCAGTCGGTGTAATCCGAACACTCCTGTCCAAGACAATTGTCCAGCGATGAAGTCGCCTGATACCAGACCGGGTCGCTTTCGGCCACGTCGGACATTTCCGAAGTGTCGCCGGTGTGGGTGCGTTTTGACCAGGATTTGATTTTTGCCAGCGCAACCGCATCTTCCTTGCTGAATCCGAGCGTCGAAGTCAGTGCGTTTTTTAGCCGGTAAGTGCATAAATAATTGCTGCGGCCTTTTAACAGCGCGGCGATAAACGGCGTTTTCATGGCTTTGCGGATCACCGGCAAATCCTTGTTAAACAGCTGATCCTGCAGGTTTTTAGTGCCGGTGGAGACAATGACTTTTTTGCCGGATAAAATGGCGGGCACCAAATAGGCAAAGGTTTTGCCGGTGCCGGTGCCGGCTTCGGCGATTAAATGTTGGTTGGCTTCGATAGCGTAGGCAATGGCCTCGGCCATTTCAATCTGAGCGGCGCGTGGCTGGTAGCCGGGAATGACGTCTGCTAAGCCGCCGTTACTGCTGAAAAACTTTTCTAATTCGGTCAATTGAGTCCCTTGTGCTGTTTTTTTTCTCGTTTCCACGCGGCGTGCTGCGAGATGTGTATAAAAATTAATGGATTGCGTGGAAATGAAGTCAAGCGGCAAAGATACCAGATTGAGCTTTTAAATTAAAGTTTCCACGGGCCAATGTCGCCTGCGATTAGCTGTGCCACTGTGGGCAGCACTTGAATGCCATGCCGTTGGCAATAATCAACGACAACCTTTGTTGATACGCCTCACCGCACGCGGCTACTACGTGATCACAAACAATTTCGCTGCGCATCATTGATTGTCCCCAAGCACCGGGTCATCGGGGACGGGTGACCGCCTTCGATGACCCGGAGGGAGAGTCGAAAAGGCTCTTCTCTACTCCTATGTGCCTACTATTTTTGCTTGCAAATGAAGGGTGCCGAAAATTTCGTGTTTTTTCGTGCCTTTCGTGGACAATTTTTGGTATGTCTTGGCTTCGCCTGCATAGGCAAGCAAAGCCTGCACTCCGACTGTAAGCAGTTGTTCAATTTATTTCATGCTTGAATATAGACTCAAGCATCCGTATTAACGGCCAAGCGCTTTAGTAAGCGGTGGAAATTGCCCCTATCCAATCCCAGTGCCCGTGCTGTTGCCGCCATATTACCCTGCTGCGCGGCCAATTGCTGCCGAATCAGTTGACGCTGAAACTCATCCACGGCTTGTTTGAAATCAATGGGTGCAGTCGGTTCCGCTAATAATGCGGTTGCGCGGTTAATGTCAGGCGTGGGCAAAGGCTCCGCCACTATATCCAGATAAGCCAAAGAAATGGTGATGAAATCAGCCTGCCGGTTGGTGCGGGTCGCCGATTTTAGCGCCGCTCGGCTCAGCAAATGTTCCAGTTCACGGATATTGCCCGGCCAGTGATAAGACAACAAGGCTTGCTTGGCGGCTTGATCCAGACGCAGTTTTTTAATGCCCAGACGTTGCTGGTTTTTTTCCAAAAAAGCCCCGGCCAGCAATAACACGTCTTTGCCGCGTTCGCGCAAGGCCGACACCTGCATCGGATAAACCGCCAGACGATGATAAAGATCGGGACGAAACAGCCCGGCCGCCACTTCCTGTTGCAGATTGCGGTTGGTGGCGGCAATAACCCGCACATCGACTTTGATTTGCCGATCGCTGCCGACGCGGTGGATTTCGCCATTTTGCAAAGTGCGCAATAATTTGGCCTGAATCGACAACGGCAGTTCGCCGATTTCATCGAGAAAAATCGTGCCGCCGTCAGCCAATTCAAACTTGCCCGCCCGGTCGTTAATCGCGCCGGAAAAGGCGCCCTTAACGTGACCGAACAGCTCGCTCTCGGCAATGCTTTCCGGCATCGCCGCGCAATTGACATAAACCATCACCTGATCGGCGCGGTTCGATTCCAGATGAATGCGCCGGGCGACCAGCTCCTTGCCCACGCCGGTTTCGCCCAAAATTAACACCGCCAATTCCGAAGGCGCAACGATGGAAATTTCACTGCGCAATTTACGCATACAGTCGCTGTCGCCGATCATGTCTTGGTCGGTGTTTTCTTGAAACACGGTTTGGGTGGCATAACGCACCCGCTGCTCCAGCGATGCTATCAGCCCCGCCGCTTTGACCGTCGCCGCCGTCAGGCTGATAAAAGTGTTCAGCTGCATCGGGTCGATATTGTCGAACGAGCCGGGCGTCAGCGCATCCAGAGTTAAAACGCCCCAGGGTTTACCGTCGATAAACAGCGTCGCGCCCATGCAATCATGCACCAACAGTTGTTCGCTTTCCGATTCAACCAAGCCGTCGTAAGGATCGGGCAGCTCGCAATCGGCAGCAAAGCGCACCGAGTTCTCGGACGCCAAAATCTGCGCCAGACGCGGATGTTCGCTGACCTTAAAACGCCGTCCCAGCGTGTCTTCCGATAAGCCGTTAACCGCCAGCGGCAGTAGATAAGGGGTTTCAAGTTTGAGCAGGGCCGAGGCGTTACACGGAAAAATACGGCACAAATGTTCCAGCAAACGTTGGTAACGCTGCGCTGTGGTCATTTGCGCGGACAGGTCGGCCACAATGGCGATTAAGGAAGTAAAAAATAGATTTGTTGTCATAAGGATAACCGTGCTGTCAATTTGACAGCTTTTATTGATGTTAATTTGACAACGATACTTGGGTGAAAGCAGTAAACACAAGGCTTTTTTCTTGGCATGGTAAATGCTGTTGTCTGGAAGTTGGGAAAAATCCAAGCCCCTCACTTTTTTTTCAATCTCAAGGAGACTTATCTGATGTTTTGTTACCAATGCGAACAAACCGACCGCACCAATGCCGACAGCGGTTGCGCAACTGCTAAAGGCATGTGCGGCAAAGATGCGACCACGTCTGATTTACAAGATGTATTAATACACGCGGTTAAAGGCATTGCCCAATACACCAAGCGCGCCCGTGCGCTGAATGTGCCGGATAATGCTGCCGATGAATTTGTGCTGTACGCGATGTTCACCACCTTGACCAACGTCAATTTCAACGCCACTCGTTTTGTGACCTTGATTCAGGAAGCCGCGCAAATACGCGACCGGGTTAAAGCCAGCTATCTTGCCGCTGCACAAGCCGCCGGTATCACGCCCGAAGAATTGGACGGCGCTGCCGCTTGGCAACCGGCTGCCGATATGGAAGGCATGTTGAAACAAGCCGCCGATGTCGGTATTAATGCCGACCTTGATAAAGTGGGCGCGGACATTATCGGCCTGCGTTCTTTGGTGTTGTACGGCCTTAAAGGCGTTTGTGCTTACGCGCATCATGCTTATGTATTGGGCGGTGAAAGCGCCAGTATTTATGCCGGTATCGAAGAAGCGCTGGATTTTCTCAGCACCGATCCTACCGATGTCGATGCCTTGTTGAATCAGGCTATGGCGTTGGGCACGATAAACCTTGAAGTGATGGCCTTATTGGATAAAGTCAATAACGGCACTTTTGGCGCGCAACAGCCCACGCAAGTACGCACCACTCCGATTAAAGGCAAGGCCATTTTGGTCTCCGGCCATGATTTGGGCGATTTGGCGGCTTTATTGGAGCAAACCAAAGACACCGGCATCAACATTTACACCCACGGCGAAATGTTGCCTGCGCACGCTTATCCAAAATTGAAAGCTTACCCGCATTTGGCCGGTAATTACGGCGGCGCGTGGCAGGATCAACAAAAAGAATTTGCCGAATTCCCCGGCGCTATTTTGATGACCTCGAACTGTATCATTGAGCCGCAAGCGCAATACCGTCAGCGCATTTTTACCGCCGGTCCAGTCGGTTGGCCCGGTGTACGTCATGTCAGTGACAAAAATTTTGCGCCGTTAATTCAGGCGGCTCAAGCCTTACCCGGCTTTAAAGAAGATGGCGCGGAAAAATTCGTCACCGTCGGTTTCGGCCATGAGGCTGTGTTGGGCGTGGCCGATAAAGTCATCGATGCCGTCAAAACCGGCGCCATCAAACATTTCTTCCTAGTCGGCGGCTGTGACGGCGCGGCATCGGGGCGTAATTATTACACCGAGTTCGCCGAACAAGCACCACAAGACACCGTAGTGATGACACTCGGTTGCGCTAAATACCGCTTCAATCAGCATGAATTCGGCGACATCGGCGGCATTCCGCGTTTACTGGATTTAGGCCAATGCAACGACAGCTATTCCGCGATCAAAATTGCCACCGCGCTGGCCGGTGCTTTTGAATGCGGCGTCAACGAACTGCCGTTATCGCTGGTCGTGTCCTGGTTTGAGCAAAAAGCCGCCGCCGTGCTGCTGACCTTATTATCATTGGGAATCCGCAACATTCGCTTAGGGCCGACATTGCCTGCTTTCCTGACGCCAAATCTGGTGCAAGTGCTGGTAGATAAGTTTGGCTTGTTGCCGATTACTACCGCAGAAGCCGATATTGAAGCTTCATTAACCCGCAAAGCTGCTTAAATCAAGCCAAGAGCTGAAACGACAAAGGGCAGAAAAATAGAGTCCACGAAAATCACGAAAGACACGAACAAATCAGTATCTTCAATTGATTTAGCCATTCCCCCGCTGGATAAGCGGTCTACAGTTCGCTATCTAATTGAAAATTTTTGTGATTTTTGTGTTTTTCGTGGACAAAATGATTTTTCTAAGATGAAGGAAGCCAATACCACAACATCTTTAAGCCCTTCATGATCTTCGTGGTAAAAAATCACACCTATCCCCCACTCAGTTGCCGGACGCTTAGCCGCGTTTCCGGCAACATTTTTTTCAGAGTTAAAACCCACATGAACACTCACGCTATAGAACTCACCACCCGCGACGGCGAACAGTTCCATTTCGACTGTCCGGCTGAGCAAAATTTACTCGAAGCCGCCGCCAGCGCCCATATCGTCTTGCCCGCCCAATGCGGACAGGGCAATTGCGGCACCTGTTATGCCGAAGTCACTGAAGGCGACTTTACCTTAGGCAAACATAATCCATCGGCCTTGCCCACAGCCGATAGCGCCAAAGGCGGCGTACTGCTGTGCTGCACCTTTGCCAACAGCGATTTGCGCATTGCCCTGCCGTTCGACCATGACCGCGTGCTGCTTGGCGAAATTCAAGTCAGAAACGCCGACATCATCGCGATTGACAGCGTCGGCGAAAATACCCTGCGTTTGGAATTGCACCTCGAACCGAATGAAGACAGCGGCAGCGCCGCCGAATTTGAACCCGGCCAATTCATGGAACTGGAAGTGCCGGGTCAAGACATCAAACGCGCCTATTCATTATCCAATATCAGCAATTGGGACGGTCGGCTGGAATTTTTAATCCGTCTGCAACCGGACGGCCTTTTTTCCACTTGGTTGAAAGAGCAGGCCGCTGTCGGGCAAACGCTGGTCGTGCATGGCCCCAAAGGCGCTTTCGGCCTGGCTGAAAACGGCCTGAGACCGCGCTGGTTTGTCGCGGGCGGCACAGGTCTGGCGCCGATGCTGTCGATGTTAAGGCGCATGGCCGAATTTCAGGAACCGCATCCGGCACGGCTGTATTTTGGCGCCAACCGCGCCGAAGAATTGTTTTGCCAAGCCGAGTTGCAAGCCTTGCAGGCAGAACTGCCGCAATTGCAGGTGATTTATTGTGTCTGGAAACCGGATGACCAGTGGCAAGGCTTTAGCGGCACGCCGGTTGATGCGTTAGCGCAAGACCTGGCCGATGCCACGGTCATGCCGGATATTTATTTATGCGGGCCGCCAAAGCTGATTGATGCCGCCGAAGCCGCCGCGCGCGCTAAAGGCGTGCCCGATAGACAAGTGATGAGCGAGCGGTTTTTGCCGGCTTAGTTTGGTAGCGGGTACATCGCGTGCCGTTTTATTGCAGTTTTCTCACTCCCAAGCACCAGAGGCTGTGAAAGTTTTATCAAAACCACTAAAAAACAGCAGAAAAAGCGCTGTAAACTATTGATTTTGGTTGTCGAAATTGGCAATTCTGCCTAGTTTCAGAATACTTTCACAGTCTCGGTATTTAATAGGGGCTGTCCCTTATTGTTCTATTGTTTTTTTTGTTCTAACCCTGCTTGTGAGAAATAATAATCGAGTCCAGTGCATCTTGCAGCTCGCTAAAATTAAGCGGTTTGACCAGATAACTGTTAAATCCGACTGTTTTCGCCTGTTCACGATCCTCCTTTCGCCCGTAGCCGCTCAGGGCGATCAGATGAGTCGTTTTTAGCTCGGGATGCTGTCTTAGCGTCCGCGCAACTGCGTAGCCATCCATGCCTGGCAGGCCGATATCGAGCAGCACGACTTGTGGCTGCTCGACCAGTGCGACTTCTAATGCCTCATAGCCATCGTAGGCCAGCCATACGGTATGACCTTCACTGGTCAACAGCATGGACAAACTCTGGGCGGCATCACGGTTATCGTCGACCACGAGGATGCGTAGCAGGCTTTCGGCCGACTTCGGTTCTGCGGAATGAGGAACCGGAACGGCCGGTGATGACCGCAAACAAGGGAGACGAATGACAAATTCACTGCCTTTGCCGAGGCCCTCACTTTGCGCCCATACCTCGCCGCCATGCATCGCCACCAGACTTTTGACCAGCGCCAGACCAATGCCTAAACCGCCTTCCGCCCGGTCGAGAGTACGATCCACTTGATAGAACAATCGGAACAGGCCGGACAACGCCGAAGGGTCGATGCCACGACCATTGTCACGGACCCGGATAAATACCTGACGATCCGTCGACTCAATAGTCAGATCGATACTGCCGCCTTCATCGGTATACTTGGCGGCATTATTGATCAGGTTCGACACGACTTGCGACAGACGCACCAGATCGCCTTCGACGACTACCGGTTCAGGCGGCAGGTGTACGGAAAGTTCATGCCGGTGAGCATCAATCAGCGGCTGACTGGTTTCGACCGCTCGTTGCACGATAGTCGATATCTCAAGTCGTTCCTTCTTGAGTTCGATCTTGCCTCGGTTGATACGAGAGACATCCAGCAGGTCGTCGACCAGCCGGACCATGTGTTCGACCTGACGGTCGATAACGTCGCGGCACCAGGCGAGCCGCGTTTCGTCGAGGTTGGACAGTTTCATGATCTGCACGGCGTTACTGATCGGCGCCAGGGGATTGCGCAGTTCGTGGGCGAGCATGGCGAGGAATTCATCTTTGCGTTGGTCGATCTCCTTTAGCGCATTTGCAGATTGTTTGCGTTCGCTGATGTCGAGCACATGTACCACGAATCCGCGCACCCGTCCCGTGGCATCGAAGTCCGGGGAATAGGTTGCGTGAATCCAGCGCGGGCCGCCTCTAATATAAGGTACCTGGAGTTCGAAATCGACCTGCTCTCCGGCCAGAACCCGCTGAATATAAGGCGTGATGGCTTGCCAGGCCGCCTCGCCCAGAATCTCCCGCATGTGGCGGCCATTCACCTGTTCATCGTTATGGCCGAACCACCTCTCGTAGTTCCTGTTGACGCGACGGTATTTGCAGTCTTTGTCAATATAAGATATCAGCGCCGGCGAGTTGTCCATGGTCACCTGCAGCAGATCATGAGCCTGTTCGGCTTCCTGCCGCGCCGTCTCCAATTCGGCGGTGCGCTCGGCCACGCGCTGTTCCAATGAAGCATTGGCTTCGCGTAGCGCTTGTTTGGCTTGATTCATCTCGGTGACGTCGATGCCGACTTCCATAATCATCGGTGATCCGTCGGAGTTTCTGAACGGAAAGTCGCGAATCTCGTAGTCGCGCCCGTCCGGGCCGGTCCACTCCCAATTGATCGGCGTATTGGTTTTCAATACCTTGAAAGTCTCGCAGATCTCGCAAGGTTTGTCGCGGTTGAACAGGTACTCATGACAAGGCCGTCCGCTAGCCTTGCCGTAACGCTGTTCAAAGAAGCGGTTGGCGAAAGCCACCTGGTAATCCTGCGACAGCAATATCACATAGACCGGCAACGCCTGTAGTACGTCATGCAGCCGCTGACGTTCAGCCTGAACGGCGGTATAAGTTTGTGCCAGCTCGGCCGTGCGTAGCGCCACCTGACGGCGCGACTGCCATGTCCACAGACCCAGGAGCGCCAATAGGCTGGCGGCAGCCGCTGCCCCCCAAATTACATATTTAAGCGGAAAAGTCGGCGTCTCGTAGAGGCCCAGCCATTTCCTGTAGAGCCGATCGTATTCGCCATTGGCCTTGACGATAGCCAATCCCTGATCGAGGCGGTCGCGCAGTTCGGTGTTGCCTTTGTGTGCTGCGAAACTGAACTCGCGCCGGTATTCCTTGAGTAGTGGACCGGGTACGACGATTTTATCCAGGCCGATTTCACCTACCAGCGCATTGCCCTGTAGCAACGGCGTCAGCAGCGCATCATGCTGCCCTGAAGCCAGCAGGCGAAGGCCGTCAGTCAGATTATCGACAGGGGTAAGCTGACGGGTGAAACCGCGACTGACGAGGGCTTCATGGGCTGCATCCGAACGCAGCACAATGATACTCATGGTACGGGCTTGTTCGATGGAGTTAATGGGGGCACTACCTTTGCGGACGAAGAAACTGTCATAACCGATAGTATGCGGTTGGGTGAATTCCACTTGGCCTTCACGTTCCGGGGTATGTGACACTAACGGCAGGGCGTCGATTTTGCCCGCCTTCAGGCTATGCCAGACAACATCCCATTTATCGGGATGAAAAGTGACGGGAATATCCATCGCAGCGGCAACTGCTGTGAACAGTTCAACGGCGAAACCGGTCGAGTGGCCTTGGGCATCGATATCGACATAAGGCGGAAAACTGATTTCCGAACCGACGCGTAGGGGGGGCTGTTCAGCGTTCACGGAACCGGAAAAGGCCAAAATGACCCAGACCGGCAGCAGTGTAAATAGTCTGATCCAACGCTTCATAGGACTTGAATTCATATAATAAATGCCACATTTCTTAAAAAGGCTGGATGGTATAGTTTCCGTCTGCCAAAACAAAAAAACCAAGAGGTGTCCCATGAGAACATTCAATCATCCAACCAAAGAAGAAAGATAGCATATCTATATAATGCGTAAAAAAAGTTTTTATTTTCCCAGGCAATAGCCGCTGGATCAAGTAAGGCTATTTCCTGAAAAAGACATACCAAAAATTGTCCACGCTTGGCACGAAAAAACACGAAAAGTTCGTGGCTTTCGTGTTTTTGTCTCGTTCCCACGCGCCGCGCTCATGTTTATACACAAGTATTCCGGTTTGCAATTTTAGGCGTTTAGGAACGCGTGAAAATAGATGAAATTTGTGGGAGCGGCCACCCGGCCGCGAACAATCGCGCACTATTCGCGGCCGGGTGGCCGCTCCCACAACTTATGTATAACGATGAGCGCGCCGCGTGGGAACGAGGGATCAAGGGATAGTCATCAAGGTATGTTATTTCCCGAAAATAGCGTATTTTGACCCCGTATTTCTGCGCTCACACAATCTAACCTTATTCGTTATGCATTATTCGATGATCCCTTTTACTTGTAATGCTTCTCGCGTCAGTTTCTGGCGTAATGGCAAGTCTTTTTCGTCACGGACTTCAATATTCGTGGCAAAGAACCATACATCCTTTGGCGTTTCGACATGGCCCACATACCAGCCTACTTGCGGCTTTACTCTTGTTGCCCAGCCTGTCTTGGCCCACAGCGTATAAGTCGGCGTTTGCTCGATAAGCATGATTTGTCGTAGCGTTTCGTAGGACGATGCACTGAATGAGAGAGTGCGCAGATGAACTTTCTTGAGGAAATTCACTTGTTCAATTGCGCTGATTTGAAGCGAACCATCAAGCCAGAATGTTGTTTCCTCAAAAGGCTCGCGTAATTCTCCGTAAGCTGACTTACGTAAATAATTTCGATACTTCTCCGCGCCGACCCGGCGTGCAAGCTCCTGAAAACACCAGACACAGGAAACCTTGAACGCACTTTCCAGCGTCTGGTCACGATTCCAATCTGGCAAATCGTAAATATGCCCGTCCCATTTCAGCACATCGTCTTTTCCAGAGATGGTTTTTTCTTCGAGCGCGATCAGCGTATTCAGTATCTTGAACGTGGAGGCTGGCGAGAATCTCTGTTTAGCGCGGGGATCGTTGTGGATGAATGTCTTTCCGTTGTGTAGCGACGAAATCACTATAGTCCCGTCAATACCTTGTTGGGCAAAGAGCTTGGCAAGTGCCTGGTCTTCAGCGACTGCTGGCACCGACAGTAGAAAGGCTAAAAAAGCTAAAGAAGCGATGAAGAACTTACTCATGTGTTTATGCATAACGTGGAATTAACCGGGCGCGGCCCGGAAAGCTAAAAAAACAAAACCGCATTATAACCGCGCTCCGTAGCTCCGTAGGGCGGTTTCGCGCAGCAAACCGCCACACACGTACCACGCCGATGACATCCTACCGAAGTTGTGGTGGATTGCCTACGGCGAATCCACCTTACAGCGTTTAGATATACTCATAAAACGCCACAGTGGCGTTTCTCCTGGTGGTAATATCTTATAAGCCTGCATGTTATTTTTGGATTTCATTGTGGGAACCTAACGTAGAGCTAACCGGGCGCGGCACGGAAAGCTGAAAAACAAAACCGCATTATAACCGCGCTCCGGTTGAGCGCCATGTTAGGCATCGTTTCGCATATCGTAAACACCAACGAGACGAAACTGGCGTGGTGCCTCAGATTCCTCGACGTTGATGACGTTATCGCTCCGTTCTAGCAATTGCTTGACGTAACCGGGTAATGGTTCATTGCCATTTTCCGAACGCCTTCCGCTAGGGTAGCCAAAGTAAGAGTCGAAGTAGTCGCCGTGTTGAGAGAGCGGGCAACAAAACATGCAGTGAAATGGATTGGTAGTCGCAAGCAACTGATCTCTCGTGATTCGCTTTCCGTGCTTGCCGTCAGCGTATTCTTCGAGGCGGCGTGCGTCAGCTGTAAACACCGCACCAAGAGTATTTGATCTACCCCCACACATGGTATTTGATTTGGAGTCTGGAAGTGAGTAGATAAAGTAGAAGGGACGCCGATTCGTCGATGATGCGTAGGAAAGGAGCGTAGTCATTTGTGCCTTTGAACCGCCAGGGTATCGCAGCTGCGCCACATACGCGTTGGTGGGTTTGATGAATTTCTTGGCCTGCACAGCGAGTGCAAAGTGATGCCGACGACCCACTAACCAAAGCTCCATGTCGAAATCTGCGCCGGTTTTTGAGCTTTCCTCTTCATGATTAAAGGGATGGACTCGTAGGTAATTGAAACGCTTGTCTAACTCGCGCCACCTCCAAACGAGGAAGTCCGTAATAGATTCCTCCTTAACGTTGCCGACGTTCTCCATGAATCGTCGTACTTCTAGGTCGAGAGCAAGGTGTGCGTCGCAAATGTTCATGGTCGTGTGATGCCGTGTGGGTGAAAGACGTCTAACGTTACGGTAAGGGGCGCGCCGCTCTGTGAGCTTAAACGAAGCCGCTGAACCTTGATAAAAATCAAACTCGAAAACCGCCAACGGTCGGCGCGTCCCTTTGACCGACTTGTTAGGCTCTATATCAGTCGTCCTGCTCCGGCTCATGTGACAAGCCATACTGTAGGTCTTCCAATAAGGAAATCCCATGTGGAACGCTGGTTTCACTTGTATTCTCTACCCCAACAGGGTATTCCCAAACACTCCATGTCACGTCGAAAATCTCGCCAGATTTGCTCTCAATAGAATATTCGGCGGAATGAACCAATTCCGATCCCATTCCACGCTCTTCGCCAGTACCTTCGCATTCCCAACCGAGATCAGTTGCATCAACAGTAATGATTTCGCCCGTCTCGTCTACTTTGAATTTTGCTTTCCCGTTTGCTTCAACATACATATAGCTTCTCCAATATTTATACTTCTTTGCCTAACGTTACGGTAAGGGGCGCGCCGCTGACGAAAGCGAAACGAAGCCACCGAATCTTGATGAAAAACCAAACTTCAAAACCACCAACGGGCGGCGCGTCCCTTTGACTGACTTGTTAGGCAGTTTTGTTAGAATGCGGAAGCGATTGCATTCTCCACTGCGCGAATCGCCATTTTATTTGAATCATGGTTCGGATCAGTAACCTCCCCAAAGTTACGTCCTGCTCCCCACGTTATCGTTGGCTTCTGAAAGGCTTTCCCTGTGACACGGAACTCATATGATCCTGATACCTTTTTCTCTTCTAAGCCGCCTAAGTTTGAAGATACCTTTTGGCATGGGAATGCCCACCCTTGTCGCGTATAACCACCACTATAAGTGACAGTCATAATTGCGGTGTCTCCTTCGAGTTTTCCAGAAACGCCAGTTATCCGCACATTTGCATCCAACACGTCGCCATGACACCCTGTTTTCACAATTGCGCCAAGGACGTTTGTTGTATCGTCAACACGTCTGTCCTCGGAAGATGTACCAAGACGGTTGTTTAATACCGCGCTCAAGTCTTCCACCGGCCCAGCATAAGAATTCGACATTGAAGCCGTGAGTAGAAACAGAATTGGTAAAGTTATTCTCATTGTATTTTCCCCTCAATGTGCGGCGCATTAGGTCGGGGCGCCAGCTTTTCCCGAACTACCTAACGTAGAAGTAACGGGCGCTGCGCGGCTTTATCGCGCAGCGTCCCTGTTGACTGCCGGGTTAGGAGGGTGCGTGGGTACATGCTTGCCACTTGTTAAATAGCCCCCTTGTGCTGTTTGACGTTGTCTTCAAAGATGAGGTCGTTCTTGGAAATTTCCTTTACCTCCGCTGGGAGATTAGAAATATCGAAGAATCTCACGGGTTTCCTGGAGTCCTTGAACATCTGAATTTCAGCGAGGACGCCATCGCTAATTTCTCCATATACCCATAGCTCGTCACACCGTCTCAGAAGATTGTTATTCCCGCTTCTAACCAAGTCTCTGTCGACAAGTTCGTAGAGAAAATAGCCAAACAAATTGAAAGGGTTTATTGGGACAGCTCCCTGTTCAAAAGCGTGTTTGCATATAAGCATTCGTTGGTGAAAGTTCTTGCAAGATTGAGCCGTAAATACAACTTTTTTGTCTTGTTGAAGGCCTTTTGCAACGTGTTCGAATTCTTCCATGTAGATAGTCTCAATAAATGTGAAGTGGTGTGGGAAATTGCACCCTAACATAAAGCTAAGGGGCGTGCCGCTCACGGACGCTAAACGAAGCCCCAAAGCTTGATAAATTACAAAACTTTAAAACCGCCCTGAGGCGGCACGTCCCTTTGAGCGCTATGTTAGGCGGAAAGTAGCGACTGAGATTCATTTTTCAATTTCCAAAGATGCGACCAGTTTTTCAAAGGTTGTTATTGCCTGGCTAAGCTCTTCAAGCGTGGCTTGAAATGGATCTAGCCACTTTGTGCCATTGGTGTCGCCTGTTTTATATTGCTCCTTATAGCCCGTGACGATACGGTTAAGGAAATCTCTTTTTGCCATGATTTCATTAAATGGCATCTGTAAATTAGGAAAATACATATCGATAATCATCGTAACTCTATGAGGTTCAAAATCTCTTTTTGAGCCATTATCGATAGTTAAGTCCAGCGCTTGATTGAATGTTAATTCGCCCTTCATTACCTTTTTATATGGCAGGTAATGAATTCCGACGGCATTTAGGTATTTTTTTGATTCAACATACAGCTCTTCAGCTCTTTCTCTTTTTAGCTCTTGTCTCCGAACATTTTGCTCATGCTGAAGTTGAGTTTTCAGACGCTCAGTATTCGATCGATTCGTAAGTACAACACCAATTATTGTCAATGAAGAGCCAATAAGAGCCCCTACGATACCAGTCCAAACCACAGAGGGGACTGATTTTAGTAAATTTATAAATTCAGCCACTTTGTTCTCTATATTTGCCTGTAGATGCCTAACGTAAAGCTAACCGGGCGCGGCCTGAGAAAGCTTGAAAATACACAAAGTGCCAAATGGCCGCGCTCCAGTTGAGCGTTGTGTTAGGCCAGAAAACGGTTGTTTCCCCCATTTGTTTTGATTTTATTATGAGCTACGATGTAAACGCCATAAAAAGTGCATCGGGTTTTCTTCTTGCGTGTACTTTTCCTTAATTTGTGCAGCCGCATAAGCGATGCCTGCGGTAATTGCACTAGCAAGACCTGTTGTAATTGCAGGTAAAGCTGCTCCTTCAATTGCAGCAAACGATAATCCAACCACCCCGACAAACACACCGCTTGAGCTGAGTGTCCGCATTTTAGATATTTGACGATACTTTTTATCTAGCTTGTCAAGATTATCATCAATTAAGTCTCTCTGAATTGCCCTCACTTCCTTGGCAAATAACTCTGCTCCAGCGGCTGATTTAATGGCAGTAGTGGCTTTCAAAATTGAACGAGAAAACGATGTAAAGTCTTCAATATGATCATATTTGATTTTATTCAGAGTTTCCAGTGATACATTCTCAAGCGTAGGGAGCTTGAGAGACGCGAGAGCCATAAGTGAATTCTCGTCAACAAAATCTATTGATTCGGTATAGAGCGATTCACCGCCAAGAAGATTGGCAACTGAGACACGGTTTTTCATGAACTCAAGCTCTACTTCTAACGCAGGTATGAATGGTGCGTAAAAAATAGAGCCTGTCTTATGGTAACGTTTGCCTGCGCCATGTATCCATTCGTAAGCATCGTCTGGAAATCCTTCATAGACAGACATGCTAGATGGAGTCTTTCCAACCAATGGAATATCTACTAAATCGCCATTCAAATAACCTGGTTCCATTGTGAGAAGGCGACCGATGGGTGGCAATGGTAGATTATCAAGTGATGATCTATCGTATGGTTTCCAATTGGGATGAATTATAAAACCAATTTTAGTCTCGAAAGGTCTAATATCACGGATGGCAACGGCATCTGCGATTAATAGAAGTTTGTCAGCCGCGTACTCCCAATTTTTAAGATTTTTGCAATTAACAATGATTTTATTTCCTTCTAGGTTTTTGAACACACGGGCAATGTCCATTGCAGCATTGGTGTACCACCAGTTTGTCATTGCTTGCTGATCTTTATCGTACATTGCGGTAAAGCGATAGAGGCTTGCAAAGATGTCTTGGAGATTGGTGGTCATATGATAATACGCCTAACGTAGAGCTAACCGGGCGCGGCCCGGAAAGCTGAAAAACAAAACCGCATTATAACCGCGCTCCGGTTGAGCGCCATGTTAGGGTCATTCTGGTAACCGTAGACCTGAATTATCAATCGGTAAAATTTCATCAAGCTTATCAGCCCAACCAGTGAAACGACGACATATAAAATTAGAAATTATCTTATCGTTTTTTTCTACCACTATCCCCGATTCTTCCCAGTGAAATGAATTATCTGGACCTCTTGTCTTAGAGACAGACCCATCTGCCGTATATATTGTATAAATAAATTTATTTATATTAAAACGAAGATACGAATTCGATCCACCGCCTGAATAAAACCCCGAACCATAAGTGAAAAAATTTGAAGGGTGTTCTAGCTGTTCCGGGTAATTTAATTCGATTTTTCTTTTACTTCCAAACCTATATTGAAGGTAACCATCAGTTTTGGATAAGTTTTTTGAAGCACATAGTGAGACCGTTTTTTTAGCGGATTGGCAGAAAAACAAATCCACTTCATTTTGTTTACAAAGAGAACCATTTGCAATTGCCACAGTTGGAAGTATTAGCGTGAAAAATAAAACATACTTCAACATCAAATTAACCCTAACTAATATTAGACAGCCTAATAGACGCAAAACATTGCGTCAAACGGTTGTCTAAATGATTTATAAAAATGTAAAAATGTTTCAAATTCATTAACCTAGAGAGATTTAGCATATCCTAAATCAAATGCAATACCCATCAGAAAACTTACCTAAGCAAGAGCCTAAGTTGCTCGATCAAGTCAGGGGCAAAATCCGCTTGAAGCATTATAGTATCCGAACTGAGCAGGCTTACACGGACTGGATTAAACGCTTTATTCTGCATTTTGGCAAGAAACAAATAAAGAACAAATAAAGTGTCAGGTCTTGAATTTTGCACAATCAAATTGTTTTAAAGAAATGCACAATGCAAGACCTGACCCCGTCTTTGACGCGATATATTTTTAAAAAATCTGTGTAAATCCGTCCCATCTGTGTCATCCGTGTTCTATTTGGTCATTTTTAACAGTCCCTGAGTAGTTACAAAATATTTTTCGTGGACAACTCCCGCATTAGGTTTTTTTAAACTTCACCACCTTGTTCAATGGGCTCAGATTAATTTCATCGACCACAATCTGCGCCCTTGACTGCAACACATAAGACACCGCTTCGGCGACATCTTCCGGCTCGATAAAATTGCTGTCATCATCGCCCGGCTCAAAAGCCAGCGCCTCAAAAAATGCCGTTTTGACCATGCCCGGATTAATCAGACACACCCGCACATTGCTTTTGCCGCATTCTTCGCGCAAGGCTTGGGTAAAGCCGCGCACGGCAAATTTGCTGGCGCAATACACCGCGCCTTTGCGGCTGCCTTTTAACGCGGCTTCGGAGCCGATAAAAATCAAGTCACTGCGTGCTTTACGTTTTAGCGCAGGCAATAGCGCACGGGTCAAAAAAGCCTGACTGGTGAAGTTTAAGGCGATTAACTCTTCAATCTGCGTGTAAGAAAACTCTTCCACTGAACCGAATTGCCCCATGCCGGCACAAAAAACCACGGCGTCTATGCCTAGAAAAGTCTGCTGCAATTCACGTAATTTCTGCGGCAGCTCGCTCAAGCGGCTGAAATCGAGCTGCACCGGGATGAAGTTAGCCATGGGCCGACTAAACTTAGCGCTGTCGCGGGACACGCCCAGCACCTGATGGCCTTGTTGCAACAAGCTTCTGGCAATGGCGCGGCCGATGCCGGAACTGGCGCCGGTGACTAAAATCGTGCGTTTTAGAGTGTGCATGGGAAAAATTTGTCGGCGGGAATATAAGTCAACAGCTGTTCGCTGCAATAATTCATCATGTCCTGTTCCAGCGTCGGCTGATAAGACACCATGCCTTGCTGGCTGACCAGTGGGCTGGAAAAAAGTTTTTCTTCCGGGTACAACTTATGCACTTTCTTGAAAAAGTTTTCCGGCAACCGAAACACGCCAAGGCTCACCGAATGCAGCTGGTCTAAATTAATGCGGGCAAAAACCTGCTCGAACAAGTCCCGGTACTGCTGTTGATAACCGGCTTGATAAATCAGCGGATCGAAACGCAGGCCAATCTGCCAGCCCTGTTCCTGCAATTTGACCAAAGCATCCAGACGGCGCGCCACCGATGGCGCTTTGGCCTCGACTTTTTGCGCTATTTCATCCGGGGACAGGCTGAAAGCGACGATGCAGCGCGGCAACGGCTCGCGGTTTAACAGGCTTCTGACCTGAGTGCTTTTAGTGCGCAATTCCAGCCAGGCATTCGGCAGCGTAGCAAAAAACGGCAAAAACTGTTCGGCAAAACCGGTGACCGGCTCTAAAGCCAAACTGTCGCAATCATAGCCGGAAAAAAAATGCAGGTTTTCAGTCGGCGACGCCAAGCACAGCTGTTTAATGTCCTGCTGAAAATCCTCGTAATTGACAAACAGCACATAATTGGCCGACTGGTACATGCCCTGTAAAAAACAGTAACGGCAATCGTACAGGCAATTGAGCATGTGCGAAAAATAGTAGTTTTTACTCGCACCGATGCCGTAACCCACCGGCGCAGGCAGGGCAAAGTTTTTATATTTTTCTGCCAATATCAGCGCGGGGCGCTGCTTTTGCAGACGAAAATTTTGCGCTTTAGGGTTGAACACTTCGCCGTAGCGGTCGCAGTTTATGATTCTGGCTTGCGGGAAACGGGCGACGATGTCGGCAACGCGCGGATGCTGCCGTACCGCTTGTTCTATATAAATGGTTTCAATCATTAGGTTTTATTGTAGGGTGATTTTCGAGCCAGCATTTTATCCGCCGCGAAGACTTTTAGGCGGCGCGAAGTTTTATTCTTCGTGCTCTTCTTGGTGATAATCTTTTTATCTGTCATTAATGGGAATTTACAAATACCAAAATGACCGGGATATTTTTAAAAGCATTCTAACGGATAATCCATTTTGACAATCAAAATATCCAGTACAATTAAGCGCGAAATCCGCAGCCTACTTGGCTAATGTCGTTAAAAAATTGATTCGAGGGATTATGAGCAAGCAGACCGTTTTTAACTACCACAACCGCACCAAACATAGCCTGGAGCGCTACGCCAACGCCCCGGAATCAATCGATTGGGAAGACCAGCCCGATCAATTACGGCGTTTTTCCGGTTGCGAAATTGTCACTCTGCCCAAACCCGGCGCCGAACTCGACGCGTTGTTTAGCGATCTGGACAACCCGGAAACCATTCCGGCAAAACCGTTAAACCTGATGAATGCTGGTTTATTGCTGGAATTGGCCTTTGGCCTGTCGGCATGGAAACAATTCGGGCCAAGCCGCTGGGCATTGCGCTGCAACCCGTCCAGCGGCAACTTGCACCCGACGGAAGCCTATTTGATCAGCACCGGCGATGATTTTATCAAGCCCGGTGTTTATCACTATGTCAGCCATGACCATCACCTTGAACAGCGTTGCCAATTCAGCAGCAATTTGCCCGATTCCGGCCTGGTGATAGGCCTGTCTTCAGTCCATTGGCGGGAAGCCTGGAAATACGGCGAACGGGCGTTTCGTTATTGTCAGCATGATATTGGTCATGCCTTGGGTGCGTTACGCTACGCGGCGGCGACATTGGGTTGGTCGGTGGAATTGCTGGCCGACGCGTCGGATGAGGACATTGGCCACTTATTAGGGCTAACTCGGGATGATTTCAAAAAACAGGAACATGAATCGCCCGATATGATTTGCCGTATCATTACGCCCGCTTCCGGCAATCCATTCGATGCCAAAGCGCTACTCGAAGCCGCACAATCAGGGGTCTGGTTCGGTAAAGCCGACAGCCTGCGCGCCTATCACATGTATCACTGGCCGATCATTGATGAAGTTTCAATGGCCGCAAGCAAACCGCGAACGGAAGAAGCTGATTGGCAGGCTAACAAACAGCAACTTATGGCATCAGCCTGCACCAAAACCGCAAGCCAAATCATCCGCCAACGCCGCAGCGCGCAACAGTTTGACGGCAAAATGCCGCCAATGCCAATCGCTGATTTTTACCGGATGCTGGCCGCCGTTTTACCGGGTACAGCGGCATTTGAGCTGTGGCGCTGTCCGCCGAAAATCCACTTGTTTATTTTTGTCCATCGCGTTGAAGGCTTAGCCCCCGGCCTTTATGCACTGCCAAGAGATCATGAGGCGCTGGGAACATTGCAGGCTGCAACGCTGGCTGATTTCGACTGGCAAAAAGTATCCGAGGCAATACCGCTTTATCATTTGTATTCAGGCGATTGCAGGCAACTTGCCAAAACATTGTCCTGCCATCAGCCCATCGCCAGCGACAGCGCATTCAGTCTGGGCATGGTTGCAGAATTTGCCGAAACCATCGAAGCGGCGCCATGGCTCTATCGCCGATTATTTTGGGAATGCGGCCTGATAGGGCAAACGCTGTATCTGGAAGCCGAAGCCGCAGGTTTTCGCGGCACCGGTATCGGCTGTTATTTTGATGACAGCGTGCATGAAGTGCTGGGTATTAAAGACGATAAATTCCAAAGTCTTTATCATTTTACCGTGGGCAAACCGCTGGAAGACAAACGCCTGGAAACGCTACCGGCTTATGGGCATTTAGAAAATGCCGTGTAAGTCAGGTGGGCAGGCTTTTGTTTACTGGTAACTACTCAGCGAAAAAAGAAATAGAACGCGGAAAATACAGATCAGACGGATTTATACGGATTTTTTAAAATAGGCTGTGCTTTTAATCAGTGATTATCCGTTTTTATCAGCGCCATCCGCGCCCTAATTAATAACCGCTGAGCAGTTATGCCTACCGTTTAGCCTTGCAGTATCGTTGCGTGTGGGCAGAAGTCCCACACGGCTCAGGTTTAAATTGACAAGTGTTCTGATAACGTTCACATTGCCCCCCGTAACTAATTAAATATGCTTAATATCTAAACAGTTGCAAGCCTAATAACAATAACTACAACAAGGATTCCATGATATGAAATTATTAAAAAGCGCTGCCGTAGCAACTACATTGGCACTTTCTTTAGGATCTTTTCCGGCTACAGCTGAAATCTGTTTGGGCATGGCCTGTATGTACAACAGAATGACTCCCGCTGAAGGCATTGATGCGACTGTAGGTCAAATTACTAAGGCATTGATAGCTATCAATGACAAGGCGGATGACGATGTCGTGATCAACGACATCAAAGAGGCGTTAAAGCTGAGTAAAGAAATCAATGCCAATGACAAACTTGACCGTAATCGTAACCGTGCTAATGATTATTTGAAAAAAGCGCGCACAGCGGTACATGAAGGTGATTCGGTTAAAGCAACGGAATTGCTAAAAGAAGCCGAGACCCGTTTTTCAGATCTTAAAGGCATGATTGATTTAACTCAAGCTGATAGAAAATCACAACAAACCAATTTGCTAAATCGTATAACCGGCACTGTCGATACCGAAGCAGGCGCCCGAGCTAGCACCCGGTAAATCATGCGGGAGCGCTTCACTCAAACAAAGGCGCGGGCAAAGGTTGATACCGATCCAGCAAGTCTTTGAGCCATTCGCTAGTGGTCAATGGCCGTTTGCAAATCGCCCGGTTCATTGCGCCTAGCATAGGATGTAGCCAGCAGCACTGCGCACGACTCACTGTCTGGGTCAGACTGCAAACCTTGTTGGGCATGGGCCAGCGCCTCGAGCCAATCCTGACGTCGAATGGCCAATTGGGTCAAGGTGGAACACGACGCATTAACTTTTCATTCAAATAAAAAAGGCTGGTTTTTACCAGCCTTTTTTATGATGGTTATAGTGCAAATTGTAATAATGAAATACCAATCCAAACAAAACCGACAGTTGTAATTACAAAACTGGCGGCAGTGTAAATTTTCCAGAATGAATCTTCCCAGAATTTTGGATTAAACGCCGCAATGACAAAAACCATCGGATTGGCAATGCCGCCTATCACAACTAACCAGCAAGCTGTTACGGATAATGGCACTTTGACTGCGTAAAATCCTAAGCAAAATAACGCCATCAAGGCAAAATCGATGTGCGCTCTAATCAATGTTTTATAGTCAGGCAAAAATTCACCATCAATACCTTTGATTGGAAACCATCTTGCAAACGTCATCAACCATGCCGACGCTAAAAGCGCAAAAATCATCAATGCCGCGCCTACTAACAAAATTTCCATTGTCTTGCCCTCATTTATTTTTTTGATTGTTAATCTATATACAGACCAGTCTGTCTTTTGTGATTAAGTATACTGACCTGTATAGTGGCAATCAATCTATTTTTTTATCGTGTTTAGCCATGTCATTAACATTAAAAGAAAGAATTTTAAAAGCCGCAACGGAGCTGTTTTACAGTCAAGGTATTAAAGCCACAGGCGTTGATACGATTGTGAAAGAAGCCAATACAACAAAGATGAGTCTTTATAAGTATTTCTCATCTAAAGATGAGTTGGTGGTCGCCTTTTTGCGCCAACGCGACGCGGATTTTACGGCGTGGTTTGTTGAGCAAGTGAATCAAAAAGCGGGTACAGCGCAAGCAAAATTATTAGCGATTTTTGATGTGATTGAAGAATGGATGGCAATTCCTGAATTTCGCGGTTGTGCGTTTATCAATGCCGCCGCCGAATTTCCCGTTGAAGGAAATCCAGTACATCAGGTTTCAGCTGAGTTTTATGATAATTTTCGCTGTTATATTACGCAGCTTGCTCAAGAATGCGGTGCAAAATCGCCAGAAATTCTAGCGTTACAATTAAGTTTATTGATTGAAGGGGCAATTGTGTCAGAGCAAATGAAACGCCATTCAGGTACTGCTGCTCACGCTAAACAAGCGGCGATTATTTTAATTGAGGAAAGTTTAAAGAATTGACACAAACAAAAAGGCTGGTTTTTGCTAGATTTTGGATTGTGCTCATTTCTATTAGACATCTTTCCTAAATAGTTGAGAGTGTGTAATTCTTCATCGGGTTAGAATAGCAGTCTGACCTCTGAAAATACGAAAAGCCATGATACCTTATGCCCAATTGCCCACCGATAACCTTAAAGAATTCATGCGGATTGTCGGCTTATCAAAAGAAGAGTGACAGTTTATGAACCGAATTCGCTCAAGTGGTTAGATAATTTTTCATGGAGAAAATAATGAAATTATTGGCAGTAGAAACCTCCACCGAAGCCTGCTCAGCCGCGCTGTTTATTGATGGCAAGATAGCTGAACGCTTTGAACTGGCCCCAAAAATACACACACAACTGATTTTACCGATGATAGATTCATTAATGGCTGACGCGGGTTTAAAGCCGCAGCAGCTTGATGCACTGGCGTTCAGTCGCGGCCCCGGCTCGTTTACCGGCGTGCGTATCGCCACCGGCGTGATTCAGGGCATTGCCTTGGGCGCAGACTTGCCGGTGGTTCCTGTGTCCACCCTGGCGGCGATTGCTCAGGATTTTTTTGATAATAATGCAGATGACGTTGCCTATGTCGCGATGGATGCGCGTATGGGTGAGGTTTTCTGGGGCGTTTATCGGCGCGATGCCCAAGGCTATGCCGAGCTGATAGGCTTTGAAGCCGTGACGCCGGCTAATGCGGTTGAATTTCCTGATTTAAAAGGCGTAGGCATCGGCTCAGGCTGGGGCGTTTATGCCCAAGAATTGACCAGCCGCTTGGCTGGGCGCGTCAATCACTACCACGCTGAAATGTTACCCCGAGCCGGTGCGATAGCCCGTTTAGGCGCGCACGATTTTGAGCTGGGTTTGGCCGTTCCGGTCGAACAAGCGATGCCGGTTTATTTGCGAGATAAGGTGGCTAAGAAAGAATCAGAGCGGTAATTGGCAAAAAGGTGATCACGCGGAGGGCGCGAAGAATAAAACTTCGTGCCGTCTAAAGCGCCTATTTTTGAACGCTACCACCGCCTCAAGTACTAACCAATGAACGCAGCTGTATGTCTTCAATCAGGATGTGCTGCACCAGCCAGTTGCGCAAATAGGATAAAACATCAAATTGGGCGACTAAGGGATTGTCGTGCAGTTCTTCGTAAAACTCGCGGATTTTCGCTTCAAAGGCATGGTGCTGGTGCTGCTGGCGACCGATGTCTTGATAATCGTAGTGCGCCATCATCAGCTCTTCGCTACGAAAATGCACTTTGGCATAGGCGTCCAAGGCCTTGATTAAGCGTGCCACTTCGCGGGCGCCGAGTTTGTTGATTACCACGTCGTATAAATCATTAATCAAATCGAACAGATAGCGGTGATGCTCGTCGATGACATCAATGCCCACACGCAACGAGTCATCCCAGGGTGCCCAAGCATCCGCTCTCGGCTCAACCGGCGGCAAGGTCAACACTTGTTTGGGATCGATAATGTCGTCACGGTACAGTTCGCGTATGCGTAAGATTTCCGGCATGGCAGCTTGAAAAGCGGTCACGATGGCCGGATCGAAATGCTTGCCGGATTCGGCTATCACCCAAGCTGTCGCATCCTCAACTGTCCATGCTTTTTTATAAGGGCGCACCGAGGTCAGTGCATCGAAAACATCGGCCACTGAACAAATGCGCGCCAAAATCGGGATTTGTTCGCCCACCAGACCTTCTGGATACCCGGCGCCATCCCAGCGCTCATGATGCGAGCCGGCAATATCGCGCGCGGCAGCATTCAATACATCATTGCCGGTCAAAATGGACACACCGATATTAGTGTGCGTCTTCATGATTTCAAATTCTTCTTCAGTCAGCTTGCCCGGCTTGAGCAATACTGCATCGGCAATGCCGATTTTGCCGACATCATGCATCGGTGCGGTCACGTACAGCAATTCCCGCTGATCCGCCGGCAAACCGAGCGCTTTGGCAATCGCCTGCGCATAATTGGTCATGCGCATGATATGCCAGCCGGTGTCGTTATCCCGGTATTCAGAGGCTATGCCCAAGTTACGAATCGCATCGGCTCGGGCTTCTTCCAGCTCCAGTTCGCGGATGCGCAACGTTTCATTGGTGAGTACGCGATGAACCAAGCCGGATAGGACATAAGCCAAATCGTCCATAAATTCGACATGAGGTGCCAACGCTTGATAATCAAGCGGCATAAAAAAAGCCGCATAGCCGATGCCTTGGTTATCAATACACAGCGGCAACAAGAATAGGCGCTGCGGCTGCTTGCCTTCTTCACCGTGAAACAGCGGCACCGTTTCAACACGGCAGCCCGCTGCAATCAGCGACGAAGCAAACACGCCCGCATCCCAGCACAAATTGCCTTCCCAGGCCGGCGTCATACCAAATTGCGCGACTTGGAAATAACGCCCACGCGGATTCAGCAGTAACACTGCGCCTTGCGCTTGTAAAGGCAAATCACGATAGTTGAGCAATAGGGCGAATACCTGCTCAAGCATCACATCCAAATCCGATCCGGTCGCATTGGTGACTGATAACTCAAACACCTGTTTTCTGATGGCCTGTAATTCGTCTTTGTTCATAATGAATTCCCGAGGGCAATATTTAAATCGGCACGACCTTTTATAGATTAAGCTCGATAATCTTTAGCAAAACTAAATGAAGGTCGAACAGAAACAAACAAACAATTTAATGTGACTACTCAGCGAAAAAAGAAATAGAACTCGGCAATTGCTCCTGCATTGCTCTACCTCCTGCATCCCTGCAGTCGACGGAAAGCACAGATCAGACGGATTTACACGGATTTTTTAGAATAGACCGTGCTTTTAATCAGTGACTATCCGTTTTACTTGTGCCCCAGAGGGTATCAGTGTCATCCGTGTTCCTTTTAGTCATTTTTAACAGCCGCTGAGCAGTTACAATTTAATAAGGCTTAACCGGCGCCAGGTTATTCTTGTTAAAGTCGTCATCAAGGTCTAGCGAATCGGATTCTTCCGACAATTGACCATCGTTAATCAGGTATTCACGCTGCTGAAAATAAGCGCTTTTAAAAAATGCGTAGCGGTCTACGGCAGCTTCTGAGGCTATTTTTTCGGTATCCAGATTGTCAGCCCGCAAGTCGGCAGCATTCAACGCAAATAGCCCGCCGGTAATCACACCGTAATCAAGATAACTGATTGGATTCATTGCCGCATCGCCAACCAGACCGCCGACTCCACGCGGAGAACTCGGCCCCAACAGCGGCAACACCAAATAAGGGCCGGACGGCACGCCCCAAACGCCTAGCGTTTGATCGAAATCTTCATTATGTTTGGGCAAATCAATCATGCTGGCTACATCAATAAAGCCGCCAAGACCGGCAATGCTGTTGACCAGAAAACGCGAGCCGTCCATGCCGGTTTGCGCTATTTTAAACTGCAGCAGGTCATTGATCGTCACGCCTATGTCTTTAATGTTGCTGAAAAAATTAGTAATACCTTGATCAACAAACGACGGGGTTATCCAGCGATAGCCCTTGGCCACCGGCTTCATGGCATAGTCGTCAAGATTGTCATTAAACGATTGCACGCCCCGGTTCCATTCTTCGTAGGGATCTTTAGGATCTTGGGCAACCGTTGCGCAACCCCCTAAGGTACTCAGTAAAAAGACACATCCAAGTTGGGTTATCAATTTTTTCTGCGGCATTACATTATCTCCTGTTTCTGTATTATTTTTATAATGGGTAGATTTTCGCGTAACATACCACAAATAGCTGTATTTATGGCTCATCTTTTCGACACATCCTGGCCAAACCCTAAAAAAATGGATATACCTGCAATCCCCTTAAACAAACGTTTTCGAGGCTATCTTCCTGTCATCGTCGACATAGAAACCGCCGGATTTAACGCCAAAAAACACGCCCTACTGGAAATTGCGGCGGTGATTGTCGAATATGACGGCAACGGCGATTTGGGCATTACCGAGCGCTACACCACACACGTCGTCCCCTTTAAAAATGCCGAACTGGACGAAGCCGCACTCAAGTTTAACGGCATCGACCCCTACCATCCGTTTCGCATGGCGATTGAAGAAAAAGACGCGTTAAACCTGTTGTTCAAACCGATTAAAGAAGCGGTCAAACGCAACAACTGCAGCCGCGCCATTTTGGTCGGCCACAATCCGGCTTTTGACATTGGTTTTTTAAATGCCGCCATTCAACGCACGCAAATCAAACGCAGCCCGTTTCATCCGTTCAGCTCTTTCGATACTGCCACCTTGGGCGGCTTGGCCTATCAGCAAACGGTATTGGCAAAAATTGCCCAGGCAGCGGGATTGGATTGGGATAATGAAAAAGCGCATTCAGCGCTCTACGATGCCGAAAAAACGGCGGAATTGTTCTGCATGATAGTCAACCGCTGGAAGCAGTTTGAAACCAATCAGCAAGAAAAGCCTAAGGCGATTTCCTGAAAAAGACATACCAAAAATTGTCCACGAAAAGCACGAAAAAACACGAAAATTTCGTGGCTTTCGTGCTTTTCGTGGACTCTGTTTTTTACAAATCATAAATTTCTCGAAAATGGCCTAATCGTGGGAGCGATGCTTACGTCACGACTTGCTGAAAGCAGTTAGTCAACAAGAAAAGCGCGGATTGCCGCTATACCCTGCCCACCGCTTTGTCGCGCCGTAGCTAAACAAGATTCGCTCATGCCGCCCAGTGCATAAACCGGCAAATTCACTTGGGCAATTAAATTAGAAAATATCTCCCAGCCCAGTGTTTCAGCGCCCGGATGGGTTTGGGTGGCCAGCACCGGCGCCAGCACAGCAAAATCCACGCCTATGTTTTGCGCCTGTTGCAGCTGTTCAAGGTTATGGCAGGATGCCGCAAGCCATTGGCTGTTTTCGGGACGCTTGCTTAACGCCATCAAGTGTTGGCTGGTCAAATGGATGCCGTCTACCTGCGCCAGATAATCAACAGCAGAATTCATTAACAACAGCGCCTGCTGCTGTTGGCACAACGGATAAGCCTGTTCGATGAACGTTGCCACCGCAGCGGGCGACAGGTTTTTCAAGCGCGCCTGAATCAGCTTAATGCCCCGGTTCAATAGTTTTTGCAGATTCGGCAATAACAAGCTTTCATCCGTATCATCCAGAATCGCGTAATACGGCGGCAGGCGGGCGGCGGTAATAATGGGCTGGTTGGCAGCGGGAAATGCGTAATATCCCAGTTCGGCCGGTGTGACCCATTTAAACGGCTGGCCTTCCAAGCTTTTCACTTCGCCGGAAAACTGCTCGACTAGGAAAACCTTTAACTGTACGGACAGGTCGGGATATTGATGACTAACGGTAATCAGCGGCGTTGCGGCGCTTACGGTGATATTAAGTTCTTCCTTGAGTTCGCGGGCCAGCGCAAGTTCTGCGGTTTCCGAAGCTTCAATCTTGCCGCCGGGGAATTCCCACAAACCGCCTTGATGCAAAGCGGCATGGCGCAGGGAAATCAGGATTTTTCCTTCCGGGTTTTTGACCACGCCTACGGCGACTTGAAGTGGGAACGAGGGAAAAACCTTTCGCCTTGTGCCTTTCGCCTTTCGCCTAAGTCCTATATTCCGCATTGATTTTTACATACTCATAAGACAAATCGCAGGTTAGCACTTCCTGCACCGCATCGCCGCGACCGAGTTTAACGGTCACGGTAATCTCTTGCTGATCCATCACCCGCTGCCCGGCTTCCTCGGTGTAATCGTCAGCCCGGCCGCCGTTTCTGACAATGCAGACATCGTCCAGATACAGCTGCACATTTTCCAACACCATATTTTCGACACCGGCACGGCCGACTGCCGCCAATATCCGCCCCCAGTTCGGGTCGCTGGCGAAAAAAGCGGTTTTCACCAGCGGCGAATGGGCGATGGTTTTGCCGACGCGCACCGCTTCTTCATCGCTCAAGGCCTGCTCGACCACAATGCGCATCAGCTTGGTTGCGCCTTCGCCGTCCCTGACAATGGCTTCCGCCAGTTGTTTGCACACGCTCATCAGCGCAGCGGCAAAAATTTGATAATTTTCGCTATCCGGTTTGATTTCGGGAGCCAACGAACAGCCGCTCGCCATCACTACGCAGGCGTCATTGGTCGAGGTGTCGCCGTCGACAGTGATGCGGTTGAACGATTGCTCGACCGCCAGCGCCAGGCAGTTTTGCAACAGGGCTTGATCGATTTTCGCATCGGTGGCGATAAAGCCCAGCATGGTCGCCATATTCGGCTGTATCATGCCCGCGCCTTTGGAAATGCCGTTGATGGTGATGCTTTGGCCGTCAATGTCGATGACTTTGGACACGCCTTTGGCAAAAGTATCGGTGGTCATGATCGCCTGAGCCGCCTTGTCCCAGTTATCAATATTCAGATTGCTGACGGCTTCCCGCAACGCAGCTTTGATTTTGCCCACCGGCAGCGGCTGGCCGATGACGCCGGTAGAAAAAGGCAGCACTTGGTTTGCCGCGCCCTCGACCACGGCGGCCACATCGGCGCAAGTTGCCAACGCATCTTTCATGCCTTGCTCGCCGGTACCGGCGTTGGCATTGCCGGAATTAATCAATAACCAGCGCGGGCTATGCGCCAGATTAGCTTTAGCGACATGCACCGGCGCTGCGCAAAAGGCGTTTTGGGTAAACACCGCCGCACAAGTCGAATGCTCAGCCATTTGCATCACCAGAATATCATCCCTGACGGTTTGCTTGATGCCTGCATTGGCGGTACCCAGCGTAATGCCTGCGACCGGATGCATGGTTGGAAAACTGCATTGCCCTACTGCCATAAATTAAGCCTCATTAGTTAAATGATCGAACACGGATGGCACTGATACCCTCTGGGGCACAAGTAAAACGGATAACCACGGATTAAAAGCGCGGTCTATTTTAAAAAATCCGTGTAAATCAGTCTGACCCGTGCCATCCGAGTTCTATTTCTCTTTTCAAACCTTAAAAAACAAAAACACATTATCGATTTTTTTTATTTCAACCGTCATCTGCCGGCATTGTTTTTTTATCGCCGCGAACTGTTCCGGCGACTCGCTCACCGCAAAAGGCAAAATCACTTCCACTTCAATCTGGCCGTCCAGATAATGGATTCTAAAATCGTCGATGGCCAGTTTAAAGTCGGCCAAATAGCGCTCCAACAAGCGTTGCACTTCGCCGCGCGACAACGGCCTCGATTGCTCCTGCAAACTTTCGTCATCTTCGGGATCGACATGCACCAGCACATCCATCACATCATCAAAACGCTTAATCAAATCATCACGCACAATGTCGCCGATCATGTGACCTTCGGACACGGTAATGCGCGGATCGACGACGATATGCGCATCAATCAGCGCATCTTCGCCCATGTGCCGGGTGCGCAATAAATGTATGCCTTCAACGCCGTCAATGGCGTTAATCGCCGCCCTGATTTCGGCGACCAATTCGGGCGGCAGGGAGGTGTCGACCAATTCTTTAATGCTTTCAAACACCAAATTCAAACCGATTTTAGCTACCATCAACGCGACCACGATAGCGGCAATGCCATCGGCTAACGGATAGCCCAACAGCACCGCGCCGATGCCGAATAGCACCACCAACGACGAAATCGCATCACTGCGCTGATGCCACGCATTGGCCAGCAATAATTTGGAACGGGTCTTTTTGGCGATGCGTTTGGTGTAATGATACAGCCACTCATTAATCAAAATGGACAGCGCGGCAACAGCCAGAGATAACACATTGGGCACCGGCAAATGCTCCGGCTTCGCCATGCGTTCCATGACCGACCAGGCGATAGCACCCCCGACCGCGATTAAGCTAAAGCCCAGAATAACGGTAGCAATGGTTTCAAAGCGGCGATGGCCGTAAGGATGTTCGTGATCGGCCTCGCGGCTGCCTAGTTTGACCGCGATAATCACCAGCAAATCGCTGAGCAAATCCGACAACGAATGAATGCCGTCGGCAATCAGCGCGGCCGATTGACCCAAAATGCCAAAGCCGATTTTGAGCAGCGTTTGGATAACATTAATCGCCGCGCCGACATAACTGGCTCGGGCTTTTAATTTGTCCAGTGTTGCGGCATCGACCAGTTCAGCCATTAGCCGCCCACTTCCAGAATAATAATGTATTCATGATCGCCGGAAACGGTTTCCAACACCTTATGCCCATTGATGCGGCACCAGGCCGGAATATCCTGCATCACGCCGGGATCGGTACAAATCACTTCCAACTGGTCGCCGACTTTAAGTTGCTTGACCTTGTCCTGAGTACGGATAACCGGCAGCGGACACAGCAGGCGGCGGGCATTCAGCGTTTCTCTGGTCATATCAGCCACGCCTGTGGGATTTCGTCAGCCGCAAACGGCTTGACCTGAATAATACGTTCGGAGCCGTCTTTGCCGATTATTCTCACATCGACTTGCTCGGCATTGCGGCCTTGACCATAACGGGCGGTAATTCTGGCGGCGGTAAACAAATCCTCGGCAGAAGGCGTGCCGTCGACCAGTGTTAGCGCGCCCGGATAATCGATACATTTCAAGGTGATAAAATCTTTTTTGTAGCCTTGCATAAAACGCTCTTCGCCTTCTTCACGGGCGACGATCAGTTTAAAATGTTGCTCCGGCCTGATGTGCCGACCGACTTTGAGCAGCATCACATCGTCCAAATCGTATTCTTTATCGCCGTCACGCGCTTTCCATAAATCGACCAGTTTGGCTGAATAGCTGGCATCGGTCAGGAAACAACAACCGCCCGCAGGCTGGGCATAATCATCAAAGCCGAATTGTTTAGCCAGCGCCATCTGAGGCTTGCGCGAGCGTCCGGTAATCTCATGCAGCTTTTCCCGGTCGACCCAGCCTTCGCGTTCCGGCAAGGTTTCCGGTAAATTTTTCGCGCACAATGGCCGCAGTAATAAATCATCGGCGCCGGATTGCTGGGAGATAATGGGCATGGTGGCTTTGCGTTGCGACATTGGGCGCTGGCCTATCACTTCGCCGGTGATGATGAAGTCAAAATCGTTTTCCACTAGCCATTGTTTGGCCTTATTGACCATGAAAATCTTGCAGTCCAAACAAGGATTCATATTGGCGCCGTAGCCGTGTTTGGGATTGATCAGCACCTTTTTATATTCTTCGATGACATCGACGATGTGCAGTTTTATACCTAATTGCTCGGCAACCCATAAGGAATTATTGCGTTTAGGTTTGGCCTTGTCTTGAGCGCGGATGGCGTGGGTGTGGCCTTCGACGCAAAAACCGGTGAAAAAGTTGATGCCCTCGACATGGACGCCTTGTTCCATAATGGTTTTCGCGGCCAGCATGGAATCGAGGCCGCCGGAAATTAACGCCACAGCTTTTCTTTGTTTACTCATAACACTCAAAAATGGGGGAAATTCGGCTATTATACCGGCTTATTTTTTAGCGTGGCACGGGTTCGTGTAGGAGCGGCCACCGGGCCGCGAACGGTACGCGATTGTCGCGGCCGGGTGGCCGCTCCTACCACAACGTACTCATGAATTGCGCTTTGGCAACATGCGCGAGAGCGTATTGTCTTTGGCGACATAATGGTGAAATAACGCGGCGGCGGCGTGTAGGCCGATCAGAATATAACCCGCAGTACCGCCGATCTCATGCACTTCTTTAATCAGTTCTGCCGCAGCTTTACTTTCGCCAATCAATGCCGGCAGTTGCAGACCGAAAAAAGGTATCAGTTTGCCTTTGGCGCTCAACATCAGCCAGCCCAGCAGCGGCATGAAAATCATCAATACATAGAGCGCGCCATGCATCAGTTTAGCCGATACATGCTGCCATTTAGGCGGTTCCGGCTCAATGCGCGGCGTGAAACTCAGCAAGCGCAGCAGCAGACGCAGCCAAACCAGTGTAAACACCGACAAGCCCAGCATAAAATGCCAGGTTTTCATCGCCTCGCGGGGCTCGCTGCCTTTGGGAAAAAATTCGCGCAATTCGATACAGGCATAAACCGCTATAAACAGCAGCAGCATGAGCCAGTGCAGCGCTATCGACAAGGTGCCGTAACGATTTTGAGTATTAAGCCAATTCATTGTTCAATCCTGATTAATCCATTCATAAATTTCTGTCAACGTGGTGTCGCACTGACAGCAGCTGGTGCCGCAAGACGCAGTCAGCGGCAGTTTGCGCACTTTGCCTTTGCTGATCCACTTGTCCAGCATACCGCGCAACGCATCAGCATCCATGTTGAAATGCAAAATCAAATCAGCCAAAGCAACACGATGATGCTGCATTAAATAAGCGCGCAAATCAGACAGTATCACTGAGCGACTCCCGGCCTTGTTTAACGTCGGTCGCATCGGTGTTTTTACCGAGCAGCCAGAGCACGAACAACACCGCCAAAAAGGCAATGATCAAGCCGCTAATCCAAACCAAAGAATACTCGGGATGCCGTGTATAGGTCATCGATTGATAAAAAATGGTGGCCGTCATGTAGGCAATGCCAGTCGTCCAGAACAATACAAATAATGTCCAATTTCTGTTGGTTTCCCGGTAGATCGCCGCCGTTGCTGCAACACACGGCGCGTACAGCAAAATGAACAACAAATAAGCAAAGGCTCCGGCTTTGCCATCGAAACTCAACTGCATCGCGGTAAAGGTGCCGGTATTGACCGCCTGCTCGGTAGCGGCGGCATCAAGATCATCGACACTGCCGATATTCAGTCCGAGCGGGTCGAGCAGATTGTCGGCCACCGCACGTAAATTTTCCGGCACAGTCAAGCAGGCATCGATTAAGGCTTGGGCAAGATCGAACGGCGCGGCATCATCGGCGTTTGCGCCGGTCGCGGCCATCTGGCTGTACAAGGCATCTAAAGTTCCGACTACCGCTTCTTTGGCTAATACGCCGGTGAAAATGCCCACCGTAGCCGGCCAGTTGTCTTTTTCTATGCCCATCGGTTTAAACGCGGGCGTCAAACTGCGGCCAATCTCGCTTAACACCGATTGGTTGCTGTTTTCCCGGCCAAAACTGCCGTCCGTGCCCAACGCGTTTAGAAAATTAAGCACTAATACCATCGGCACGATGACTTTGCCTGCGTTGAACAAAAACGATTTGAGCCTATCCCAAGTTCGGATAAAAACGCCGCTCAGTGTCGGCATGTGGTAGGCGGGCAATTCCATGATGAACGGCGCCGATTCGCCTTTAAATAAGGTATGGCGCATGATCAAACCGGTCAACACCGCAACCGCGATGCCCAATAGATACAAGCCGAACACCAGATTCTGGCCGCCGACCGGAAAGAATGCGGCGGCAAACAAGGCGTAAACCGGCAAGCGGGCGCCGCAGGACATAAACGGGTTCATCAGGTTGGTCAGGATGCGGTCGCGCTGATTTTCCAGTGTCCGTGTCGCCATAATCGCAGGCACATTGCAGCCGAAACCGACAATCATCGGCACGAAAGATTTGCCCGGCAAGCCGATCATGCGCATGAACCTGTCCATCACAAATGCCGCCCTGGCCATGTAGCCCGAATCTTCCAACGCCGACAAAAACATGAACAAAAAACCGACAATAGGGACAAAGGTAGCAACCACCTGAATGCCGCCGCCTGCGCCATTGGTGATTAATACAATTAGCCATTCCGGCCAATGTTGCGCGGTGAGCACTTGGCCTAAGCCGTCAATGAATACAGCGCCAACGGCTTGGTCGAAAAAATCGACGAAAGCGCTGCCTATATTAATGGTGAACATGAACATCGCGTACATCACCAGCAAAAATATCGGGATGCCCAGGAAGCGATTGAGCACGATGTTGTCTATTTTCTCGGTGACGTGACGGCTCACTTCATTAAGTTTGCACACCGCGCCGTTGGTCAATTCGTTGACGAAGCCGTAACGGGCATCGGCGGCGAGTATGTCTATTTCATCATCGGTTTCCGCTTCGACCCGGCGTTGTAATGCGGTAATCGTCGGCAACAACCCAGCTCCGGCAATCTGCTTAGCCAGTGTGTCGTCTTCCAGCGTCCGTAATGCCAGCCAGCGCAAATCGCAAGAGTGCTGCCGTGCGGTTTCGGTCAATAGCGGCGAAAGTTCATCGACGGCTTGTTCCAGTGCATGAACATAGCCGATTTTGACCGAAGGAATCGGCTTGCTGATGGCGGCGCTATTGATCGCCGCTTTTAGCGCATCGATACCGCCTTTAGTTGAGGCGGTAATAGGGATAACCGGGCAGCCCAGCAAGTGCTCAAGGAAAGCGAGATCGATTTTGATGCCGCGCTGCTTGACCGCATCCATCATATTGAGCACCAAAATCATCGGCACGCGCATCTCAATCAGCTGCGAAGTCAGGTAGAGATTGCGTTCCAGATTGGAGGCGTCGACGATGTTAATAATTAAATCGGCCTGCTGGGAGGCGACATAATCGCGGGCGACTTTTTCATCTAAAGACACCTGATCGTCAGCGGCTTCAAGCGAATAAGTGCCGGGCAAATCGACCAATTCGATGAGCTTATGGCCAAAGCTGTATTCACCGGTTTTTTTCTCGACGGTAACGCCGGGCCAGTTGCCGACATGCTGCCGTGCACCAGTCAATGCATTAAATAAAGTTGTCTTGCCGCAATTTGGGTTGCCGACCACGCCCACGATAAAATCAGTTTTCATCAGAGTTTCTCTATCAACAATATGGCCGCTTCATCCTTGCGCAGGGTTAAGGAAAATCCGCGTAATTTTATTTCAACAGGATCGCCCATCGGTGCAAAACGGGTCACACGAAACTCGGTTCCGGGCGTCAAGCCCATCGCCAGCAAGCGCTTACGGTAAGCCTTACCCGCCTGTTCAAAGCCGACTATCCTGCCCGAATCGCCCACAGCAAGATTTTTTAAGCTTATCGTCGTCATACCGCAACCTTTAGAATAAAGCGCATTAAAAACAAACTACACCGGTGTTATCAATAATCATTCTCATTAAAATAACTATAGCATATAACCGCTATTTTCAAATGTGAATTTTAATGGCGAAACGTCACGCTGTCTTCGTGTCCTCTGTGCTCTTCGTGATGAATAAAATATTTAATTGGATTGGGAGGCTTGATGTTAACGCAGTTACGATTGCTGATGTTTTTTGATGACCTTAGCTGTCTTTATTTTAGTATGCGCGCTAAACTTATTCCCGATGGTTAGCGCGCTTTTCAAAGTTCAATGGATTCAGTCTATTACAATAAAGCGGCCTGTTGCTTTTTAGCAAAAATCGTCGAGATTAACAATCATGCGGTTATAAAAATGACCGAACCGAGAGATATTCGGCTAAATAAAATAATAATAATTTTAGTTTTCACCCATTTTTAGGCAAATTTATTGACGCAATGTTTTGCGTTTATTGGAATGTTTAATTAAGCGGTTCTACAACTGACGGAGATTAGTACCATGAAAAAACGCTTTAGCCTTAAAAACCCAGCTTCTGTCTCTGCTGAAGAGCAGGTGTCGGCAGTCATCGAGCAATCCGAGGGCAGCACTGACAAACAGAATGATGAGCATTCTGCAATCGAATCAGGTGGACGCAGACGCTTTTTGCAAAACAGTGTCTTGATCGCGGGTGGGGCAGCGCTGACCAACGTTGCAGGACTCGCTTATGCCGAACCTGCAGAGGTTTTGCTTGAGCAGGGCAAAGATGCCGCTGCTTTAACAACTGAGCAGGCTTCTAAAGTATTCAGCAGGCGCCATAAAAACCCTTGGTACTACGGCCCGTCACCCGAGAAATTCAAAGATCTTTTGCAATCACGGCTGGATAATTCTCTATGGCCGCCAGAAGCTTTGCGTCCAGATTATGTTGCGGCGGCATATCCTCAGATTGTCGTTCCTGCCGATGGCATGATTTACGAGGATGCGCGTCAAACCTATAACACTCGCTATCAACGTTATCCCGTTGCCATATTTTATGCGTTAAATGCGAGCCAGGTACAAGCGGCGGTGCGGTGTGCGGCTGAACTGGATCTTCAAGTCAGTGCGGCTGGCGGCCGCAATAGTTTCCTCAGTATGGCGACACCTGACGGCTATGTTGTTATTGATCTTACGCATATAAAGGATTTTTCTTTGGATGTGCCTAATATGGTTGCTACGGCGGGGCCGGGCGCAACCGGCCCTATGATTAATGAAGCGGTGTTTGCTACCGGCATTCCAGGTCTCACTATTGCATCGGGCGTATGTGGCTTCGTCGGTGTTGTACCGTTTACGCTGGGCGGAGGTCTGGGCTTTTTGGGGCATCGCTTAGGTTTAAGCTGTGACAATCTGGTCAGTCTGGAAATGGTCTTGGCCGATGGCAGCATCGTAGAGGTCGATCAACAAAATCATCCTGATCTTTTTTGGGCTTCATGCGGTGGCGGCGGCGGTACTTTTGGCATCGTTACTTCTATCAGTGTCAAATTGCATATTTTGCCTAACCAGGGAAAGCTTAACGCTTTCTCACTCACCTATACCGGTAAGGATGCGTTTGTCAGGGGCTTTAGTGCTTTTCAGGACGCGTTTCCTATGGCGGGCGGTTTGTGGGGCTTTGATTTACCGGGCCTTGCGCCGGTTAAGTCTGGAACACCGAATCCATCGTTCAGTTTTCTGGCCTTTTATTTCGGTCCCTCAGAAGAGGCCATCGCTCAATTGAACGCAGCCGGGCTTTTGTTTGATGTCGGCGGCAGTGTTGACTTTGTTGAGATGGGTCAATATGACAGTTACTATGAATGGTATGTTGCCAACATGCTTACTATATGGATGGGCGGCGCAGGCAAACCGGCTACTCCAGCGGCTGTCGTCAATGGTCTCTCGTCGAACGCTTATGGCCAACCTTTTATGGTGCAATCGATGCAGGATCAGTCGATAGGAGAGGCGATATACAGTGGCAAACCGGTGAACGGACTGCCTTCAAGCCCTTTTCTCGGCACTCAGGTGGTAGGCGGCAAACACTACCATGCAAACTGGTATGTCAATAATCGTTTTTTAGACAAAATACCGCTTCAGACGATTGAAAAAGTCGCGGACTTTTTCTTGGAACTTTCCAAGGCGTATATCGCCGGCAGTGTCGTTCATGGTTTGGTTTATGTCGGCGGTCACATGCTTGGAGGCGCTTATGCTCAAAGACAGCCAACGGATACTGCTTATTTTTGGCGAGAAAAAATGTTTGTATTTTTCTTCGCTTTTCAAATTCCGCCGGGATATAGAGAGGTACTAGACGAAGAGCAATACAATCTAGGTAAGGAGCTTGCAGACGAATTGCTGCACCTATTTTCGCCCGCCGATGCTCCCAATCAAGCGGCCTATCTTAACTACCAACAAGAAAGTTTTTCAAATTGGCAGTACGGTTATTTCGGCGACAACTACAGCCGCTTACAACAGATCAAAGTCAAATATGATCCAGAGGGGCGTTTCGATAAAAATTTTACGGTAGAACGAGGTTAAGCTCAGCTGCAAATGGCGATTTAGTATAAGTGCGACAAATTCGCACTTAGGTGATTTCTAATAAAAAATGTCCCTGATAATCGAAAGCTGTAGAAAAAACAGAGTCCACGAAAATCACGAAAGCCACGAAAAAACGCATTAAAAATAATAGCTTTGCTTATTTTCGTATCGACTGGAGATCCCTGTTTTTGGCTTTTCGTGTTTTTCGTGTTTTTCGTGGACAATTATTTGGGGCTGTTTTTTTCAGGAAATCGCCTTATACCTAAAAAACTAATCTGCAAGTTCCTAATTAATCGGTCATATTATTTTTGTATGACCGGTCGATTATGAGTGGCTGTTTACCATAAACCTGCCTTACCACACACAACTGATATGAGACTATATGAAAATTGCATTGTTAGGAATTAGTGGCCGAGTCGGCTCTCGATTAGCCGAAGAATTACTTAAGCGCGGACATACGTTAACCGGTATTGCCCGTAACGTTGCCAATATAGAAGAGAAGCCGGGGCTGTGCCTAAAGGAGGCTGACGCGAATCAAAGCGAAGCGCTTGCGCCTTTGCTGGCGGGTCATGATGTGGTTATCAGTAGCACCAATTTTGCCTTCACCGATCCTTTGGCTGTCATTGGTGCGGTAAAAAAAGCGGGCGCACCTCGTCTCATGGTTGTCGGTGGTGCCGGCAGTCTGGAAGTGGCGCCAGGTATGATGTTGCTGGATAGCCCGGAATTTCCGGACGCCTACAAGCCGGAGGCTATCGGCGGTATCGAATTCCTGAAGGCGTTAAACTCGGAAAAAGAGCTTGATTGGACTTTTCTGTCTCCTGCGGCTGAGTTCGATCCGGGTGAGCGTACCGGTCGCTATCGACTTGGCTCTGACCAATTACTGATTGATGCCCAGGGTCGTAGTTGGATATCAATGGAGGATTATGCCATCGCTTTTGTCGATGAATTAGAAGAGCCAAAACATTCGCGCCAACGTTTTGCTGTCGGTTACTGAGCCGGAGGCATTACGCAGCTTAATCGTATTGGGAATTTGATTCCCAATACGTACATTTTCATTAGTTGCAGGTAACATGAAAATTAAAGACCTTATCGCAATAATTGAATAAAACTTAGGTGGGTCTATGCGTCGTCTACAATTCAAACACCCTGATGGTCGGCCTGATTAACTTGTCTTTATTTTTGGCAAAGCCGATAATCTACGGTTGAATTCGTTTAAGTAAGTCCCCTAATGAGCATACCTCCCGTTTTACCCTATCTGCCGCAAGACCTATTTTCAGCCAGCAATGGCTTATTGAATGTGCCTCAAGTATTGATTGCGCCCGCGCGTTACATTCAGGGTAGTGCTGTTTTATCGCAGCTTGCCCGTTATTTGGCTCTTGTGCCTTGTAAGCATCCGGCGCTGTTATTATCTGCAGGCTATTTACAGCGTAACGGTAAGCCGCTATTACAACAGCTACGCAACGCCGGCCTGGATGCGGTCACACTGCCTTTTAACGGCGAATGTTCCACAGAACTGAAGTTTCCCAGTTTTTCAGGAGCAAGAAATTCAGAAAGCGAAAAAATAGTGAAAAATTTTCGAAAATTTTGCCACTCTTAATAAGCGTTAATTCATTCCCGTGTAAATTGTTTATTCATTATAAACAACAACTTAT
>JAUYMY010000047.1 GCA_030699385.1 Methylobacter sp. | reverse complement strand
CGGGTGGCCGCTCCCACAACGGAACCAGGAATGTCGTGTCTAAAGCCTCAAATCACATCCAAAACTAATTTTTTCGCCTTATTTTAACCATGTTTGCTGCCAAAGATTTTATTGAAACCGCCGAGGGGCTTATATTTGCCGTGGTTGCCCCCGGCCTGGAAGAGGACAAGACGCTGTGTTTTTTACGTTATGTGCTTGCGCCTTCGGGCTGGACGAAGCTGACGACGGAACAAGCCAATGCGCTTTTGCAGCAACAATATCCCGCTTATCTGCATTATTCCCCGGTGTTGGATGCGCATTTACACGCGGTCGCCGCCGATAATATCATTAAACATCATCAACCCCAGCTGCGCTTGCAGCAGCTTTTGCAAGCACAGCCGCATGACGACATTGAGCGTGATTTGTTCGATTTAGCGAAATTATTCCAGCAGCACGGCCTGGATTTGACGCACCTCGGCGTCACCGGCTCAGTATTGGTGGGTGTACAAAATCAACATTCAGACCTTGATCTGGTCTGTTATGGTCGCGCTGTTTTTCACCAATGCCGGGCGCTGACGCAAAAACTGATCGCGCAAGGTCTGTTGCAGGACTTGGATCATGAGGATTGGCAACAGTCTTACCAGCGCCGTTGCTGTGCGTTGAGTTTTGCCGATTATGTCCGCCATGAGCGCCGTAAAGGCAACAAGGCCATGATTAACGGGCGTAAATTCGATTTGAATTTTATTGACCACGCGACCAACGAAAACACGGTTATTTATCAAAAATGCGGGGCGATTGTGCTGCAATGCACCGTTATCGACGACACGTATAGCTTTGATTATCCAGCCGAATTTAAAATAGACCATGACGAAATCGACGCTATCGTCAGCTTTACTGCGACGTACACCGGACAAGCCATTAACGGTGAAACCGTGGAAGTTTCGGGCACGCTGGAACAATCGGCACACGGCGTTAAACGTATCGTGGTCGGCTCCAGCCGCGAAGCGCACGGCGAATATATTAAGGTGATCAATAAATGATGGCGACGCCTGCAGCCATTATCCAGGCCATTGCATTGCTTGTTGTTGCCAACGGCGCGCCGGTGCTGTCCAACAAGATACTGGGTAAACGCGGGGCATGGCCTATCGATAATGGCTTCAACTTGCGCGACGGCCAACCTGTGTTTGGCACGAGTAAAACCTGGCGCGGCTTGGCGGCGGCTATTTTATTGAGCGCTGTTGCCGCGTGGTTAATCGGCCTGAATCCGTTGACTGGCGCCTTATTCGGCGCGCTGGCGATGGTCGGCGACTTGCTGTCTAGCTTTTGCAAACGCCGGATGCAGCGCCGTGAAAGTAGCCGGGCGCGTGGCATTGATACGATACCGGAATCGTTAATCCCGATAGCGCTGTTAAAAACCGCGCTGGCAGTGGGCTGGGTTGACGTCATGCTGGTTGTGGCGCTATTTTTCCTGATCGAAGAATTCATCTCGCCGCTTCTTTACCGCCTGCATATCCGCAAACGACCTTTTTAAAACGACAATCATGAGTGAAAACAGCTTTCGGCTATTAACCTATAACCTCCATAAAGGTTTTAATGTCGGCAACCGGCGCTTTGTGTTGCACCAGATTCGCGAGGCCCTGACTGCGGCCGATGCCGATGTGATGTGCCTGCAGGAAATGCAGGGCGAACATCGGCGCCATCAACAAAAAATTGCCGATTGGCCGGTGTTGCCGCAATTGGAATTTCTCGCCGAAAACACCTGGCCTTTCCACGCCTACGGTAAAAATGCAGTTTATTCTAACGGCGACCACGGCAACGCCATTCTCAGCAAGCACCCTTTTGAACAGTGGGAAAACATCAACGTATCGCCGTTCACCTGGGCCAGTCGCAGCCTGCTGCACAGCGTGATTCGACTAGGATGCGGTCAACTGCCAGCGATGGCAAACAACCGCGATATCCACATCGTATGCATACATTTCGGCCTAATCGGCACAGAGCGCCGCCAGCAGATCAGCCAATTATCGGCGCGTATCGACAGCCATGTGCCGCACGATGCGCCGCTGATTATCGCGGGTGATTTTAACGACTGGCTGGGACAAGCCGAGCGATTGTTTCATGATCGTCTGGGCTTGCGCGAGATTTTCCGCGAAACCCACGGCCGCTATGCACGCAGCTTTCCGGCTTGGCTGCCGGTGTTACCGATGGATCGTATTTATTATCGCGGCTTAGTGCCGCTGTCGTGCGAACGGCTAAATCATGCGCCGTGGACAACGTTATCCGATCATGCGCCCTTAACCGCCTCGTTTAGCTTATGAACAGCAAACTGAACCTACCCAATCTGCTTACCGGATTTCGTTTTATCGCCGCGCCGGTGCTGCTGTGGCTGGCATGGCACGGCGATAGCGTCGCTTTTATGGTGCTGCTGGCGCTTGCTTTTGCCAGCGATTTACTCGATGGCATGGTCGCAAGATTAACCGGACAAGTCACCCCGTTTGGCGCCGTCCTCGACAGCTGGGCCGATGTTATCACCTACCTGACCATTGCCTTGTGTTGTTGGTGGTTGTGGCCGGAAATGGTCAGCCGCGAACGGCTTTATGTCGGCCTGATTATCGCCAGTTGTTTGTTGCCGGCGCTGGTCGGGGGCTACAAATTCGGGCACTTTACCAGCTACCACACGTGGGCCGTCAAAATCGCCGCAGCCGCTATGGGTTTTACATTATATCTTTTGTTTCTGGGCGGCCCACCTTGGCCGTTTCGGATTGCCGCCGTGATGTGCGCTGTTGCCGCCGTTGAAGAAATAATAATCACCCTGATTTTGCCCGAAGCTGAATCCAATTTACGTTCGCTCTGGCATGTATTACAGCGCTCTGCACGGCAGCGGCATTAAGGGTTAAATCGTGTTTGAATGAGGTTGCTGTTTTTCAGGCGGCACCGACTTTTCCAGCTGACGGCGAAATTCCTCCAACTGCCGTATTAATTCTTCACTGAACGATTTCATTTGTTTTTCAAACAAAGGAATTTGCCGCTCCAGCTCCTTGTTAAGCGTTTCGCCGATGGCGTTTAGGCTTTTAAAAACATCGCCGAAAGGCAGATTTAACAGATTATTCAGCGTCCGTTGATAATCGACTTTCCAAAGATCGTTTTCTTTCAATAAAACCGTATCGAAAGATAAAACCTTGTTGTTTTCAGACGCATTTAACGTCATCGTCGTTGCTACCGTGGCATTGGGACCGTCGATTAAAATCACCCCTGTCTGTAATGCCGCAGCGGCCAGATGTTGCTGTTGCATCACCAGATGTTGAGTTTCTTGGGTGGCGTATTTTTTGGCTGCATCAATATCGCCTTCAGTCATCGCCTGCCAAAAGGCAAGCGTCACCTGTTCCGGTGTTGATAGGGTCTGACAGCCGCTCAGCAAAAACAGCAGGCTTAACAAAAACGCCAAACCTGTTGCCTGATAAGCTAATGGTGCTTTAATTGTCGTCATTGAAAACTCCAAAATTAATGTGTTTAACTCACTTAAATTCGCCAATTGACTAACTATTTCTAGTCGTGACTGTAGTTATAATATATTGATTTATATTGGATTGCTTTTTTTAAACTAAAAAACTTGAACATCGAACGACAGATGCCAAGAATGGTAAGATAGTCCCGCTTCACCGCCTGTCATCGTAAAAATAATAAAAAATAAGGAGTTGCCAGTGATAACTTTTAAACAGCTTATCCGTTTCATCAGTGTTGATCCGGTCAATTTAAGCTTTAAAGACAAACTTCTTGCTGTCGGTTCGAGTTTTTTCGCCATTTTAATCGTGGCCTTGGTGACTCAGGAACTCAGTGTTGGCGCCGCCGATTCGATTATCATTGCCTCGATGGGAGCTTCAGCGGTTATTTTATTTATCATTCCTAGCAGCCCGTTGGCGCAACCTTGGTCGTTTTTTGGCGGACATTTAGTGTCGGCGCTTATCGGCGTTGTTTGTGCGCAGTGGTTGACCGACACGGCTATCGCCTCGGCCTGTGCGGTCGGCGGCAGTATTTTTGCCATGCTATTGCTGCGTTGCCTGCATCCTCCGGGTGCTGCAACCGCGCTGGTACCGATTTTGTCAGGTGAATCGCTGGGTTATGGTTTTGCGCTGATGCCGGTGGGTTTAAATGTGCTGGTCATGCTGGTGATGGCCATCTTCATTAATCGCTGGGTGTTGCGGCATGACTATCCGACCGTGTCCGGCAAGAAAAACACGGCACTTCAATCTGAGCGGCGAACCGGCATTTCGGATCAGGATTTAAAGCTGGCTTTGGACAATATGGATAGGTTCATGGATGTCTCGCCCGGCGATTTACGCAAACTGCTGACCGATGCTGAAGCGCGCAGTTTTCAACGCTTTAAAGGCAATATTACCTGCGCGGATATTATGGTCAGGGAGGTGTTGACGGTGGAATACGGCACGGAAGTCGAGCAGGCCTGGAGCATCATGCACCAGCAAAGACTCAAGGCTATGCCGGTTATTGATAGGGCGCGGCGGGTGATTGGCATTATCACTTGGAATGATTTTTTTAAATTCATCCATCTTGGCGCTCATGAAAGCTTTCAGGACAAATTTCGGGCTTTTATCCGCCGCACGCCGGATGTATCGACCAATAAGCCGGAATCGGTCGGTCATATTATGAGCACGTCGGTTATCGTCATTCCTGAGACCACGCATATCATCGAGCTTATTGTACTGATGTCCAGCCAGGGCCAAGGCTACCGGCAGATTCCGATTGTCAATGACGAAAATCGTTTGGTGGGTATGGTGTATCAGTCTCATTTAATTGCCGCACTTTATGATGAACAGCTGGCAGCCATTGTTAATAAACTGTAGAAAAGTTGAGTACAATAGGCGCACTATTTTATTAACTTTAGGCTTGTTATTTTGATTACCCGACTCTCATTGTGGCTGGCTTTAGCCGCATTTCCGGTATTTTTTGCAGTAGAGCTGTTATTACGCCTAGCCGTGCCCGGCTTGCCGGCGCTATTAACATTGTTAGCTTCAATGATGCTGTTAGGCGCGTTTTTGCTGCTGATTACCGTCGGCTTAATCGGCGTTACGAAAGTGACTGTCTGCGCACTTGCCGATTATTTTTCAGCCCAACGGCGAGCGCAAAGGCGGCTGTGGTTCATTCAGGCACGGCACGAGCAAATTGGACGCTTGTTTTATTTTAAAAAAATGCAAATGAGATACGCGTATGAGCTGAACAGAAAGCGCTTGTTAATGCTTAATAATCGCAAACATATTCGTTCGTTATCCAAAACCATTGAGCAAGATTTGCGGGCGATCAAAACCAAACTGCCGGAAACGGCTTATCGGCAATTGCAGCAAGACCATGCCCATCATCGCAACCGGCAAAATATTGAGGCCTTGTTAAACTTGCAACAAAAAATTTTCTCTTTGCTTAGCGCATGACCCTGTTAAACAAACTACTTAAATTGCTGCATTCGCTTAAAGATGAAAATCTGCAATGGCGGCAAGCCAATCAGCCCAGCGAGGCGGCGCTTAAACACGCCCGCGCCCTGTCCGAGCAGGCCTTGTCCGCCGAGTTAAAAAAGAAAAGCGTGCAACTCGAACACGACATTAATCGGCTAAAGACTCAGCACGACGCCGAATTATCTATGTTTAAAACCAAATGCAAACAAGATGTTAAAGACTACAAGCAGTATCTGGCCTCGCTAGATCAGCTTAAATCGTCAATCCAGGCCAGTTACACTCATTTGCCCGAAGCGGTCGCTTTCACCATTCATCATCATGCAAAACAATTGCTGAATACGATGTGGGAAACGGAAGATATTGAACAAAAAATGCAGCACGAAATGCGGCTGATCCGGTTTATGACCACGGTACATGAAGATGCGCGCTTGTATCTGGAAGGCAACAGCGCTGATAACCTACCAAAAAAGACGTTGGATTTGATCGGGCGGCGATAAACAGCGTTTTATATTGATTATAATAAAAATAAGAGGCCTATCATGCTAATTGAACGTTTGTCATTTAATCAGAAAATAATTGCCTTGGTAATTTTCCCGCTATTAGGCGTAATGGGCTTATCAGCCTTTACCATTAGTCAGCAATTTAAAGCCATTTCCGTCGCCGATAAAGTCAGTGAATTGGCCACATTTTCATTCCATGCCAGCGCTTTAGTGCATGAACTGCAAAAAGAACGCGGCATGTCGGCGGGTTTTTTAGGCAGCAAAGGCCAAAAATTTCGCGGCGAATTACAGGCGCAACACCGTTTAAGCACTGCAAAACTCAATGCCCTTGAACACAGCTTGCGGGAGTTAAATATTCAGGCGGACGCACACATCGCATCGCCGTTGCAGAAAGTCCTGGCAGAGCTGGAGCGTTTAAAACCGATGCGCGAAGGCATTTTTGCCTTGTCCGTTCCCGCCGCGCAAGCCATCGGTTATTACTCGGATGTCAACGCACAGTTTTTGGATATTATTTCTTATTTGCCGCAGCTAAGCCTGGACACAACCATGAGCGCGCAATTGTCGGCTTATGCTAATTTCCTTAAAAGCAAAGAACAAGCGGGCATTGAACGCGCAACGCTATCGAATACTTTTGCTATGGATAAATTTGGACCGGGGATGTACGAGCGCTTGATCAGCTTGATTGCGGTGCAGAATACCTTTATGAACGTATTTTTATCTTTTGCCGACTCAGCGGCGCAACAGTTTTACCAGCAAACGCTCAGCGGTCGAGATATTGAAGAAACCCAGCGTATGCGCGACATTGCCCTGAAACAAGGCAATCAAGGCAATTTTGCCATTGATGCCACCTATTGGTTTGACAAGCAAAGCAATAAAATCAATTTATTGAAAAAAATTGAAGACCATTTGTCGTTATTGTTTTTTGAAAAAACAAACACCTTAAAAAGCCAAGCACTAACATTTCTAATTCTGGTCAGTGCCATCGTCGCCGGCTTGATAATTTTAGCGTTAAGCCTGTTTTTTATTTTACGGCGGGATATTGCACGTCAATTAGGCGGCGAGCCTAGCGAAGTGTGCGTCATGGCTGAGGCTATTGCCGATGGACATTTAGTGCAGCACAATGACAACGAATTGCATCAGGGCATTTTTGCCGCCATGCGCATGATGGAATCGCGTTTAAGCGGCATTATTAAAACCATACACAGTTGCGCCCAACAGATTTTAGACGCCGCGCAGGAAACCAGTTCGGCGGCCGCAGCGCTAAGCCAAAGCACCTGCCAGCAGGCTGCCAGCATCGACGAAACCACGGCATCGGTCGGTGAACTGCGCGAGTCGATTGAGCATAATTTTGCCAATGCCCAAACCACCGAAAAAATCGCCAAAACCTGTGCAGACCTAGCCAAGCAGGGTAATCAAGTGGTTGAACAAGTGGTGGAAGCTATGGCTAAAATCAGCCGGAAGATTGTGTTTATTGAAGACATTGCCTACCAGACCAATATCCTGGCGCTCAATGCCTCTATTGAAGCGGCCAGAGCCGGCCAACACGGGCTTGGCTTTTCAGTGGTTGCTACAGAGGTGCGCAAACTGGCAGGACGCAGCCATGATTCGGCAAAAGACATTCGCGATTTAATTACCGCATCGGCACAAATCACGCAAAATGTTGAACAGCTGTTCACCACCATGCTGCCGGATATTCTAAAAACCGCCACACTGGTGCAAGAAATCAGTACGGCATCAAACCAGCAGGCCGAATCGATCAAACAAATCAGCGAAGTGATGAAGCAGCTGGATGAAGTCACCCAGCGCAATGCCGCCGCATCGGAACAATTATCCGCAACCGCGCACATGTTGAATGACCAGAGCCAAGTTTTGGATGAGGAAGTTGGCTTTTTTAAATTGGGTTAGCTTTCCCGCACTTGGTAGTGATAGCCGCCTTTGAGTTTTTTGTGTGTATCAGTTTCGGCCATCAAGAGACGGTCGCGACTGGCCGCTTTACGGCAAGCAATTTTGCTACATGGAGTTCATCTGTGTGCCAATATCTGCCGTAGAAAAATCTTTGATCACTGACTGCAAGCCGGCTCATTGCCGCCAATGATTTGGTTTGAGTCAAAAGTCCAGCGGGCTTTTAGCTTCTTTAATCGTCACACTGGGCACCGTGTGGGTGTAGATCATCGTCGTTTTCAAATCGCTGTGGCCAAGCAATTCCTGAATGGTGCGAATATCGACGTTGGCCTGTAAAAGATGACTGGCGAAGCTGTGACGAAATGCATGCGCCGACGCGCGTTTGGCGAGGCGGCTTTTGCGTACGGCTAATTTAATCGCACGTTGCACATGAGTTTCGTGCAAATGCCAACGCCGACAGTCTTCACTGCCCGGCACCAACGTCAGCGATTTGGCGGGGAACAACCATTGCCACGAAAATTCCTTGGCAGCATTTTTATATTTGACATCCAACGCATTGGGTAAAAACACCCCGGCCGTGTTCGCTGCCAAATCTTGCTCATGCAAGGCCGCCACTTGCTCTATTTGGGCGGCAAGCTCAATCGTCAAAGTTGATGGCAATAGCGGTAGGCTTGCCAAGTTTTGTTCGAATAATGGCGTACCTTGATGGCGTTTTTCAGTTGCTCATAAATGGCTTCCCAGTTGGAACCCGTCAATTTCTGCGGTTTAGCCGCAACGGCAGACAACGGAATTGCGTGTTTTGCTGCCGGCAAATCGGCCTGTTTGAAAGATGCCTGACGCCGCCAATAGCGAAGTATTTTTAGCGGATGAATTGCCCGAGGTAGCTTGCGGGGATTTAATGACACCAATTGTTCGGTAATAAATGGCAATAGACCGGCGAGCTTGTTGTCTTTGTGCATCGGATTGTCCTTTGCTTTTTAATTTTTCATCAAACCCGGCAAAGCTAGCGGTAAGTTTCGGGTTCAAAGTGTACTTAGCGCAAAAATCCAGATAAAACCTAAGCCACTTATGAAAATCGCGGCGCTGCTGATTCGGGATATTGCGCTGAGAAAGCTGTGACTCGAATGCCTGACTCAGGGATGCGGTAACGGTCAACATGACAACCTCCAATTTCACTTATTGGCGCAGTTGGGATGATATACGGAAAGAAAAAATCCTTGCAGTTCAAAAATTTATTGTTGCGGCCTAGGTCTGGTGGTAGATATACTGTTAACAGCTTAATAATTTGTTAGCTATTTCATGGAGGCATCATGCCAAGAAAGAAGAAACTCAAGACCAATGGCAACTCAATTCAGAGCTTTGAGGTTGCTGAAAGCAAAATTAAGAGCAACCACTCCGACGCAAATATAGATGTGGTTCTTTTGCGAGTGAGCACAAGCGACGGCGAATACAGTTATCAAATACACCGTGACGCACGAGCACCTGATCTAAGCCAGATCAAAACCCATATTGAAAACTCTCTCCAAAGAGCAAAAGAAGAATTTCTGAATGTTGAAATCTCAGAATACTCCGAACGAGACTACCTATTCTTTAAGGTTCAAAGCATCGGGCAGCAGCAATACACAGGTCGCCGTGTCTGAAATAGCTAACCCGGCAGTCGAGTGGAGCAGCCAAAAAGCTGTGATTTTGATTCCCTCCGCGCTTCGCGCTCCGGCTACCCGTCATTTCTACGTTAGATGTTATGGAGTAAACCATGAGAGTCCCCACTGAGGTAACAGAAGAGATAAAGCTCCTTCTATCAAAGATCAGCTCAAAGGCAGAACCTGTATTCGTAATTTGCAGCCCTAGCCCAAATGCGCCAAGGAATGAATGTTTTCCGCTTGTCGAGGCTAAAATAGAAAAGGAAGGCGGTGAACGGGTGCTGGGATGGCAGATATGGCAGGGGCAACTATTGGTAGAAGCTGAATTTCATGCTGTGTGGAAAACTCCAGCGGGAGAATTTTTGGATATAACACCTAAGCCGTTTCCAGTTGAGCAAATCTTTTTTGTAGCAGATCCTAAAACGAAATATGAAGGCAAACAAATCAATAATATTCGAATCAATATCACAGGTAATCCGTTAGTTGATGAATTTATTTCCGTACATGATGCTGTTTTTCGGATTGAAAACAAAGGCAAGCGAGCTCTCCAGTACCAGCTTTCATTATCAGGAAAAGAAGCCGATGCCCATAATAAGCTCAATGCGGCTAAGCCCATGCTCGAAATGATGGCATTGCAAGGTAACACTAGAAACAGCTCTTGTTTATGTGGTAGCAGGGAGAAATACAAGGCCTGTCACGGGAAGATTATTAGGAAATTATTGAATGATTTCTAACCTTGCGCTCAAGCGGGACGGTCGCTATCGCGCCCGCCCCTTAGCTTTACGTTGGGCGGCATAAGAGGTTACGCATGCGAATACTAACGTACAAGCGAACTCACGTTGGCGACCCTGGCAGTTCTGGGCGCTTCGGAATCAATGACTGCATGGGAAGAGTCAGAAGTTTTCGCTATGACGCCGTTATTGGAGTGGGTGGCACAGGGTATGAGCCAAGGAGCCACGGGATTGACCGAAAGGTCAACTGGGTTGGTATTAACCCCAAACGTGTTTCTCATGTCTCCGGTTATCGTGGCGGCATCATTGAATTTGAGCACTTCATTCTTCTTGAAAACGATGGCCCGCTACTCCAAAGTCTGGCTCCGAATCTCGCCAGAAGAATCTATAGCGGTGGGCGCTACATCCTGGACTCGTACTCCGAAACCGAGAAGGCTGAGGCTGCGGCAGTCATCGAGTGGGCAAGGCATATCTCAAGCAGTTCTACGGTGTCGCCAACTTTCCGTATCAAGCAAAAGCGCTGTCATATAAAGTGCCGTATGTCGCCCAACCCATCATTCCACCGGACCTGCGCGAAAAGCCGCGCAGGCCGGTGAATTTAAACGTTAGCGCCAGAAGATCCGCACTCAAATGCTGAAACCTGACTCCCCTTTCAATAACATCCCAAGCAATACGCATCCTCGCCAAGCGTTTTTCTTGGATGGGCTTCGGCACGCCTTCGAAATCGCTGAACTTGCCTTCAGTCGTCTTGCAGCAGGACTGCCTGCACTCTTGGACGCGCAGTCTAAGTCGGCATTGCCGAAGAGCTTCGCGCCATACTATTTGGATGCTTGGGCTTTCGTTGATGCTGTCGACCGTCTACGGGTTCTATGGAAACTCCAGCCGGGGGCTGAAGGAATACCCGAGCCGTTCAATCCCACCAGTGTTGAAAACGACCTCCAGGCCATTCGGAAAATCCGGAACGTATCCGATCATTTAGCGCAGAAAGCCGATCAGATCGTTTCGTTGAAAGCTTCAGCGTTGGGAGAACTCAGTTGGGTGACGGTGTACAGCCTCGAGCCGCCTGTGATGAAATCGGCATTCATCAGACCCGGCTTCTTACAGGCATCGATTAACTTTCAGCTGAACATCCCCAAAGAGAACTTGCACATCTACGACTCTGTGGCGAACATCTTGCTAAAGGCAGCCAACCATACCGCAGACCTCTCTTTTGCCCACTCTCGTTTGGTTAGTCTTGCGCATTTCGCCGAGTCGAGCCTAGAGTCCATGTTTGCGAAGGGCGCTGCGGTAAAACCCTACGGAACGGATATGTTCGCAAGTTGTGATTTGGAGTTCCCAGAAAAATGAATACAATAGTCAGGGTAGGCAACGCTTTTCTGCCCACCGCTTTTATCGGCTTAGCTCTACGCCAGGCTCAATTCCAAAAAAATTGCCAAAAGAACAACAATTAAAAACAGCAACCCCTTGAAGTTGGGCGTTTTATCGTCATCATAGAGTCATACGCAAAATCTTGCGTGTCTTTCTCCAGCCATTTTTGAGGTGACCCAATGAGTAAATTGATTGATGCCGGACGTGAGGTGCTTGGTACTTGTCGTGAAGCGAAAGAAAACTTTGACTATGACCAGCTAGTTAAAAAGTATGACAAGCATACTGCTGACATGCTTATCTCTGAACAACTGAACAAAGGTGGAATCAGCATTGACGAGTTCAATGTGTATAAAAAAGTAAAAGTTTTCGTGCAGCATGGCGGGCTAGATGTATCTGAAGCTGTCAAAGAAGCTGAAAATAAAGCGGTTTCTGTGATTTCTAATGTACTGCCAGCCTGATTATTGTTCAGCTAGATAAGGCACTTTCAGTATGGCGCCATAGCAGTTGAACCAGAGGGCGGGTTAGCGACAGCGTAACCCGCCATTTATAAAGTGAGGTACTTATGATTCAAGTAGAGTTACTAGAGCAACACATTGCGGAATTGGATGATGCTTCGTTTTCAAAGCTCCGCGATTGGTTTATTGAATTCGACCAAGCACGGTGGGATAAAAAATTGGAAGCTGATTCCAATGCTGGAAAACTGGATTTCCTTATCAATGCGGCACTTGCCGAACACGAAGCTGGATTAACGAGAGACCTTTGAAACACAAAACCGCTTCCAGCTTCTGGGCTTGCTATGAACGCCTTCCTGTAGAGATTCGCGCTCTCGCCAAGAAGAACTTTCAACTGCTAAAAGCCGATCACTCCCACCCTTCTTTGCAATTCAAGAAAGTAGGTAAAGTCTGGTCGGCTCGCGTTGGCTCCAATTACCGCGCAGTAGCCACGCAGATTGAAGGAGGCTTTCTTTGGGTTTGGATAGGCACTCACGCGGAATATGACAAACTGCTTGCCTAACCCAACGCTCCAGCGGTCGGCTTAGTCAGGTAGGGTGGGCAACGCTTTTCTGTCCACCGCTTTTATCGGCAACGGTGGGCAAACGATAAAGCTGTTTGCCCACCCTACTTGGCTTTTGCGATAAAGCGAGGTTGTAACATCAGATCAAGTTTGCAACTTTACAGGCGCAAAGGACACGAAACTTTATGTCTTCGTGCCCTTCGTTATTTACCCGTTAAGCCAACTTCGCCTTTAAAAATCCAATCACCTCAGCAAACGGGATTTCCTCGTTGGCATCAGCCGTTCTGGCTTTGTATTCAACCGTGCCGGAATCCAGCCCTCGGTCACCTACCACGATGCAGTGCGGGATGCCGATCAGTTCCATGTCGGAAAACATAAAGCCGGCGCGGACTTTCCTGTCATCGAATAACACATCAATACCAGCCGCCAGCAATTCCTGATACAACTTTTCCGAAGCTTCTTTCAGGCGCTCGGATTTGTGCATGTTCATCGGGCATAACGCCACCTGGAACGGTGCAAGGTTACTCGGCCAGATGATGCCTTTGGCGTCATGGTTCTGTTCGATGGCGGCGGCGACTACCCGGGAAATGCCGATGCCGTAACAGCCCATGGTCATGATTTGGTTTTTGCCGCCTTCGTTGATGACACCAGCGTTCATGGCTTCGCTGTATTTGGTACCCAGCTGGAAAATATGGCCGACTTCAATGCCGCGCGCCAGTGTGATGGTGCCTTTGCCGTCCGGGCTGGGATCGCCTTCAACCACCATGCGCAGGTCGGCAATGTGCTCAGGAACCGGCAAATCGCGTTCCCAATTGACGCCTTGATAATGCTTGCCGTCCTGGTTAGCGCCGCAAACGAAATCGGACATTAAAGTTACGCTGCGGTCGGCAATGACCTTGATGTTTAAGCCTATCGGGCCGATAGAGCCGGGTTTGCAGTTGCAGGCGCTGAGCACTTCCTCATCACTGGCAAATTCCAGCGGCGATAAAATGCCGTCGATTTTTATCGCTTTAATGTCATTCAGGTTATGGTCGCCTCTTAACAGCAACGCGACCAGCGTGTCTTCTTCGCCTTTAACAATCAAGGTCTTCAGGCATTGCGTGGCGGGGATGTTTAAAAATCCGCAGACTTCTTCGATGCTGTGCTGATTGGGCGTATCGACCAGCGTCATGTTTTGACTAGCCGCAGCGCGGGAACCTACAGGCGCCACCGCTTCGGCTTTTTCAACATTGGCGGCATAGTCGCTGTCGGTTGAGAATGCAATCGCATCTTCGCCGGAATCGGCCAGCACATGAAATTCATGCGACACCGCGCCGCCGATTGAGCCTGAATCGGCGACTACCGCGCGAAAGTTTAGACCTAAGTAATTGAAGATATTGGTATAAGCCTGATGCATCGCCTCATAGGTGAGCTGCAACGATTCATGATCCAAATGGAAGGAATAGGCGTCTTTCATGATGAATTCGCGCGAACGCATCACGCCGAAACGGGGGCGAATTTCGTCGCGAAATTTGGATTGGATTTGGTAATAGGTGATCGGCAGCTGTTTGTAGCTTTTGATTTCGTTACGCGCCAAATCGGTAATAATTTCTTCGTGCGTCGGCCCTAAGCAAAAATCGCGATCATGGCGGTCTTTTAAGCGCGCCAGTTCCGGGCCGTATTGTTCCCAGCGTCCGGTTTCCTGCCACAATTCGGCAGGTTGCAGGCCGGGCATTAACACTTCCAGCGCACCGGTTTTTTCCATTTCTTCGCGGGTGATTTTTTCAACCTTGCGCATGACCCGCAGCCCCAAGGGCAACCAAGTGTAAAGACCAGCGGCCAGTTTGCGGATCAGCCCGGCGCGGATCATCAATTGATGGCTGGCTATTTCAGCATCGGCCGGAGTTTCTTTAACGGTATTGAGCGGGAATTGAGTAGTACGCATGTTGTTTTAAGGTGCTGGACAATAGAAAACCGCTATTTTACAGATGTAATGCCGGTTTAGTCATCCCGTTATCGTAATCAATGCAGATTGTTGGAATTTGCTCTTAATTGAATTAAATTTTTACATTTAATCCGGCTTGCTTAAGAATCGCATTAGCGGTCGGTTTAGATTTGATCGTAAGCGGTGCGCAGAATGATAACTAACGATCTGTCCACTTTCGCAACGCTGGAACGTCGCGGGATGCAATTTTAGGTTTACGCAGCAACAACCTTATTGCGCCCCGCATTCTTGGCTTGATACAGCGCCTTGTCGGCAATATTCAACAGAACATCCATGTTCTTATCTTCGCCTGTTAACGAGGTAACGCCAATCGAAGCGGTAAATCGGACAGGCAGACCGTTTTCTATTGCAACTTCAGCATTGCCGATGGCTTCCCGTAAGCGCTCGGCAACTTCAATGGCTTGCTCTTTATCGGTTTCAGGCAACAATATGGCAAATTCTTCGCCGCCGATACGACCAATAATATCCACTTCGCGCAACACCTGTTGGCAGGTTGCGGCCAGTTTTTTCAGCACCAAATCGCCGCATTTATGGCCATACGTGTCATTAATCTTCTTAAAATGATCAATGTCCAACATAAAAATCGACAAGTTGCAGTTATAACGAACTGTACGGGTCAGTTCTTGCTCGGCCTGCTGCATAAAATAGCCCCGACTACTGATGCCTGTGAGAAAATCAATATGGGCTTGACGCTCCAATTCTTCCAGCAGCCGTTTACGTTCAGTAATATCGCGGACAACGGCCTGTAACAGATTTTTGCCGCCCCAAGTAATAGCATTGAGCAACACCTCGGCATCAAATACCTGACTGTTATCAAGACGCTGATGTATCCAGTCGAAACGAGCACTGCCTTCCCGCATGGCCTGTTCGATATGTTGATTGGCTAAAGTTTCGGAATCCATGCCGCAAGCTTGCGTCATCGGCGATAAATCGGCAGGATGTTTGCTGATAAATACGTCCTTAGAGTCGCAGCCAAACATCTGCAAAGCGGCTTGGTTGCAATCGAAAAATTTAGTTTCATCGAGCATCATAACGGCATCACTGGTGCTCTCGAAAAGTGTGCGCATCCGTGCTTCAGACTCAATCAACGCGGCTTCGTTTTCTTTGCGCTCGGTAATATCGGTATGAGTGCCGCACATCCGGCTAGGCTTCCCTTCCGCATCCCATGCCACCACCTGAGCCCGATCGAGTATCCATTTATAGTGGCCGTCCTTAGTGCGCATCCGATATTCAAGCTTATGCATCGGCGTCCGTCCTTCAAGATGATCTTGAATCGATTGCCAAGCCATCGCCTGATCATCTGTATGAATAAAATCAAGCCATTGCTTGACGCTGAAATCAATATCATTGAGCCGGTAACCCAGTATTTCAGCCCAGCACTCATTTCTCAGCACTTCATTGGTTTTGATATTCCAATCCCAAAAGCCGAGTTGGCTACCGCGTAACACAAACTGCAAACGCTGCTCGCTCTCAAGTAGCTTCGCCTCGTCTTGTTTGCGTTGGTTGATGTCTTGTATCTGCCCGATAAAATAAAGCGTATTCCCTGTTACACCACGCACAGCAGAGACGCTTAATAATATCCAGATGATATGGCCGTCTTTATGAAAATAGCGCTTCTCCATTTGGTAGCTGTCGCGGCTGCCGATGGCCAATTCCTGAAAAAGTTTCAAATCAGCATCCAAATCATCCGGGTAAGTAATGGACTGAAAGGTTTTTTGCAAAAATTCCGCCTCGGTATAACCGACAATGTCGCATAAAGCAGCATTCACCTGGGTAAAATAGCCGTCTAAATCCACTAGCGCCATGCCGATCGCGGCAAAATCAAAAGTTGCCTGAAAACGCTGCTGCGATTCTTGTAATGCGCGTTCCCGCTGTTTGAGCTCGGTAATGTCAGTCGAAATGCCGCATAAGCCTGAAATTTTGTTTTTTTCAATGGCGTCAAAGGTCGGTGTCTTGATTTCTAAATAAACGCGCCTAATACCATCTTCTCCAAGCACAGAAACTTCCTCTGAAGTTTCTTCGCCCTGTTGCAATACACGGGTATCAATAGACCGTATGTGAGCGACCGTATCAGGCGGAAAAAACCCTGAATCTTCCTTGCCTTGCAGTGTTTTCAGCGTACAGCCAAACAACTCCAGCGTCGCCCGATTAGCGTAACTATAACGACCCTGTTTGTCCTTCATGTAGATGTACGAAGGGATATGGTCGAGCGCCATGCTGAAGCGTTCAATGCGCGCACCGGCATCCGCTGTCAGTTGCTCAAATTTACGCTGCCAGCGATGATAAAACACAAGCCCGGCAATAGAAAAAACAATAAACACGCCATAGAGACCGAGCTGCACTGCAACATCACGCCGCCAAAATTGGAACACAGCATCAAGATCACGATTAACCGAAACGACCAGCGGCTTGTCCATCTTAAGCTGGGGCGGATTAACAGTACGCAGCGCCATTATTCGCCGCTCGCCAGTAGAATAGACGGTACCTGTCAACGTGTTCACCGCTTGCCCGCTGTCACGGTGCCGTGTAAAAAAAGAACCGGGCTGAGCCAGATTTATGCCCTCAAGGTCTTTTCGCTCAGGCACCATCAAAAATTGCAAACCATCACCGTGAGCAATGGCGTCCCACATATCCGGCGAATAGCGCACGGAATCCAGCAGAGTCTTAAAATATTCGGATTCGAGTGTCGCGCTGACAATCCCCGAAAACTCGCCATGCGGCCCCGGTATCATCCGGCTAATGTTGATACCCCAGACACCTAATAGGGTCTTAAAGGGGGCTGAGACATAAAGAATATCAGTATCTGGATGCTGTTGGACAGTCTTAAAATAATCCCGGTAGCTTAAATTTTTGCCAATGATTTCGGGGTGGTTCGAGCTGATGATAGTGCCCCCCGCATTGAAAACGCTGATAGTTCTAACGCCGGCCATAGCGTTGGTAATGGTTCCCATAATCAGCTTAGCCTTCTCTGATTCGGATGGTTTAGCCTGACCGGAGAATTCATTAGCAATATCCAGCAGCGCCAAATTAATACTGGATAGCTGAAGGGCCATGTTCTCGGCGATGACCTTAGCTTGAGTTGCCAGACTATTCGACTCGCGCATTTCAGTACGGCCATACTCGATAGTGAGATTAACCGCAATCATTACGCCGATACCCAGCAGAACCAGAACCAACATGAGCCAGTCAGCACGAAAAAACGTGTTTTTTACTTTATCTGCAGAAGTCATCACATCCGTTTTTGGTTTCTTGTTGGTAATCATTCATGTCCTATCGACTGAAAAAACTGTCTAGCATTACAAAATAAAACCATGCCGGTCATCATTCGGCAGATTATAGCCCCGATTTAATATTCGATAGTAGGCGTGTATTCTTCCTGCTGTATGTGGAATTTACACCGACTTCGCCTACAATGCACAGCGACTCTCATTAATTTTTCAGGAAAGACTATGCAAATTCTCGGTATAGATATTGGTGGCACAGGCATTAAAGGGGCCATTGTTGATACGCTAAGCGGCGAACTCCTAACCGAGCGCCATCGAATTGAGACGCCGCAACCGGCGACGCCTGAAGCCGTCGCCGCCGTCATTGCCCAGCTTGTACTCCATTTTCACTGGAACGGACTGGTCGGCTGCGGTTTTCCTGCCGCGATTCAGCACGGCGTAGCGCGCACTGCTGCCAATATATCAAAAGCTTTTATCGGCACTGATATTGATAAACTATTTTCAGAAGCCACCAATTGCCCGTGTTACAGCGTCAATGATGCCGATGCCGCTGGCATGGCGGAAATGTATTTTGGTGAAGGCAAAGAGCAAACGGGCGTTGTGCTGTTAGTGACCATTGGCACCGGACTGGGCACCGCTCTTTTTACCGACAGAAAGTTACTGCCCAATACTGAATTAGGGCATTTGTATTTGGATAATGGCCTGGAGGCTGAACATTATGCGTCCGATGCGGTTCGGAAAATTGAAGATTTGGGTTGGAAGACCTGGGGAAAGCGTTTTAACACTTACTTAACAATGATGGAAAGCCTATTTTGGCCGGATTTGATTATTCTTGGCGGCGGCGCCAGTAAAAAAATGGATAAATTTAAAACACAGCTGGCGCTAAAAGTACCGGTAAAACCGGCTGTTTTTTTAAACCAAGCCGGCATTGTCGGCGCCGCGTTGTATGCACAATCAAAAGTAACCTGAGCGTTATACATCAATTGTGGGAGCGGCCACCCGGCCGCGAACAGCGCACGATTGTTCGCGGCCGGTGACCGCACGAGCGACGCCTACGTCGCGACTAGAGCAATGCAAAAATTCAACATAACCCCGAAACCAAGGAAATCTAATGAGAATTCTATTGCTGCTGACTTTATTCATGGTATCAGCACCAACCCTAGCCGCTACCGCGTTGCCGGTTAAAGAAATCACTGATGGCATCTATGTACACGTTGGCAAACATCAATTCCCGGATAGCAAAAACCATGGCGAAATCGCCAATCTGGGTTTTATCGTCGGACAAAAATGCGTCGCAGTTATCGATAGCGGCGGTAATCCTGAACAGGGTTTAGCGTTAAAACAGGCCGTTAGCGAAGCCACCAACACGCCGATTTGTTATGTGATTAACACCCATGTTCACCCCGATCATATCTACGGCAATAGCGCTTTCAAAGCGCCTGGAGTTAAATTTGTCGGTCATCATAAATTGACCGCCGCGATGGCAGCACGCGGCACCTATTATTTAGCTAAAGCCGCCGAACAATTAGAAGTCAACATGAGTGCTGCCGATTTAATTGCCCCGGATATTGAAGTAAAAGACAGCATGAAACTCGATTTAGGCGGACGCACCTTAACCTTAAAAGCCCATGCTACGGCGCATACCGACAACGATTTAAGCGTCTATGACGAAAAAACCCATACTATCTGGCTAGCGGATTTATTGTTTACCGAGCATGTACCGACCTTGGACGGCAGTTTAAAAGGCTGGCTCGCAGAAATAGCGCAACTGGAACAACAATCGTTCCGTTATGTCGTTCCTGGGCACGGCGATGTCGTCACTGATTGGCCGCAGAGTCTACAGCCGCAAAAGCATTATCTGACCTTGTTGCAGACCGAAATTCGCGCCGCCATTAAAAAAGGCCGGCATTTGGAAGACGCAGTAAAAACCGTGGGCTATTCCGAAAAAAATAACTGGGCCTTGTTCGATGACTATCACCGCAAAAACGTCAGCACCGCTTTTGCCGAATTAGAATGGGAAGATTAACCGGCTGACTGCAGTCATTTTTAAACATTCAACAACCTAAGGAAAAAATCATGCACTACTCAAAACTATTACCGGCTATCTTCATCACCGCGCTATTGCCGATTGCCGCCAGCGCCGCCGACGAGGAAACCCGGTGGAATACTGTGTTAAAACCCGAATTTTTTGCCCAGCAAACGCTGGAAGAATCGGATAAAGTCATTACGCTGGAAGCGCCGGTACGCGCCGAAGACCCGTCTTTAGTGCCGCTTAAAATCACCAGCAAAATCAAGCAAAGCCAAGATCACTACATCAAAAACATCAGGGTGTTTGTCGACAATAACCCCTATCCCTTCGTCGGCGAGTTTGACTTCACCCCGGAAAGCGGCAAAGCCGATATTGCCATGCGCATACGCGTCAATACCAACAGCCCTATCCGCGCGATTGCGCAAATGAATGATGGCAGCTTAACGATGACCAAAACATTCGTCAAAGCCAGCGGCGGTTGTTCCGCGCCAATCGGCACAAATTCGGACGACGCCATGAGTCGCTTGGGAAAAATGAAGTTTAAAATGGAGGGCGATGTGAAAGTCGGCGAACCTAATTTGGTGCAGTTAATGATCAGCCATCCCAACGTAACCGGGATGCAAATGGATCAAGTAACACGTTTTGTCAAAAAGTCGCATTTTGTTAAACAGCTCAAAGTGTCGTTTAATGACAAAACCATTTTGACCGCAAAAACCGATATTGCCATTAGCTCAGATCCCAATTTCAGATTCTATTTTGTGCCGGAAAAAGCGGGCGTATTAACCGCGGAAGTGACTGATACCTCGTGCGAAACGCCAACTGACAGAACAGTATGCACTAAAGGCAACACCTATACCGAAAGCGTTAACATTCAGCCCTAGTTGTTAATTTAACCTATCCTGCACAACTGAAATTTTAGTCTAGCCTGACTCATTTACTGCGGTGTAGTACCCACGCAGGGCACGAAGAATGGAACTTCGTGCCCTACGTGGTGATAATCTTTTTGCCTATCATTTGCTGGTTTAATGTGTCGGGCAAAAAAAAACCGATTGTTTTTAAAAAACAATCGGTTTTTTTATTTTCATGGCGGAGAAGCAGGGATTCGAACCCTGGGAGGGGATCAACCCTCAACGGTTTTCAAGACCGCCGCTTTCGGCCGCTCAGCCACCTCTCCTAACCCGGCGTATTATATAGATCCTGATATTTATTGCAATCTTAATTATTTCATTTAATGCAAATTTAATATCCCGATCAACACACGTCTTCCCCAGCAACTTGTTACGGTAAAAAATGATAAATACCATACAATAAGCAAATGCCCCATCAAAAGGAAACTCCGCATGAAAATAATCTCTTGGAATGTCAACGGCGTTCGCGCTGTGCAAGGCAAAGGCTTTGCCGAAACGCTGGCGCTACTTGATGCCGACTGCATTCTGTTGCAGGAAACCAAGGCTCAGGGTGAGCAAATCGACAAGGCGCTAGAAGGTATCGATGGCTATCGCATTTATTCTAATTGCGCCGAACGCAAAGGCTATTCCGGTGTGACGATTTTATCTAAACAAGAGCCTTTGCAAGTCATCAGCGATATTGGCATTGTCGAGCACGATCAGGAAGGCCGCGTTATCGTTGCCGAATTCGAGCATTTTTATCTGCTTAATGTGTATGTGCCGAATTCGGGCGAGGCCTTGGCCCGGCTGGATTATCGCCAAACGTGGGACCGCGAATTTCTGGCCTATTGCCTACAACTGCAAAGCAAGAAGCCGCTGATTGCTTGCGGCGATTTTAATGTCGCGCACCAGGAAATCGATATTGCCCGCCCGAAGCCGAATTACAATAAATCGTCCGGTTATACCCAGGTCGAAATCGACGGTTTCAGCCATTTTCTCGATGCCGGACTGATCGATACTTTTCGGCATAAGCACCCCGATACCGTAGCTTACAGCTGGTGGAGTTACCGCGCCGGTGCCAGGGCAAAAAACATCGGCTGGCGGATTGATTATGTGTTGACCAGCGAAATATTGGTCGACAAGGTTAAGCAGGCCTTTATCCTGCCGGATATTTTTGGCTCGGATCATTGTCCGGTCGGCATTGAGATTGAGCTGTAAAATGACACGCGAACAACTGATGCGCGACCACCGTGCGGCCTTGTCGCAATGCAAAAAATGCCCGGAAATGATCGGCCCTGTGGTCAGCGGAAGCCCTGTGCTATCAAAAATTTTGCTAATCGGCCAAGCGCCCGGCGACAAAGAAGGCGGCCTTGGCAAACCATTCGCCTGGACAGCCGGCAAAACGCTATTCAAATGGTTCGAACGTATCGGGCTTGAGGAGGAGGTGTTTCGGCAACGCGTTTACATGGCCGCCGTGTGCCGCTGTTTTCCGGGTAAAAATCCGAAGGGCGGCGACCGTGTGCCAAGCCCGGTCGAAATCGATAATTGCGCAGTCTGGCTGCAAGCAGAAATGGATTTGCTAAAACCCGACTTGATTCTGCCGGTCGGCAAACTGGCGATTAGCCAATTGATGCCGGTTAAAAAACTCAACGAGGTGATCGGAAAAATCCACCCGGTCACTTTTCACGGCCATCACACAGCAGCCATTCCGCTACCGCATCCGTCCGGCGCATCGACCTGGCATCGAACCGCAGAAGGCATTGCCTTGCTGGAGTCGGCCTTGACGGTTCTGCAACACCATCCGGCCTGGCAACAGGTCTGTCACGAGCCCTTACTTTCAAGCTAAAATATCGGTGAGCGACCTGTGCTAAAACAGCCTCTATTTTCAATATCAACCCTATTTAAAGAGTACTCATGTTAGTTATTGTCGGATATTTGGTTCTCACCGTCGCAATCATGGGCGGATTTATCGGCGGTGGTGGACACCCCGGCGTTCTTTTTCAGCCCTTTGAATTTGTTATTATTATTGGCGCCGCTATCGGTGCTTTCATCTGCGGCAATTCCATGCCCGTTATTAAAGCGGCTATCAGTCAAGCGACCGGCACGCTAAAAGGCACACCCTACAATAAAGAGTATTACCTTGAACTGCTGCTGTCTTTTTATGCCATTTCCAACAAAACGCGTAAAGAAGGCTTGCTATCGCTGGAAAGTCTTATCGATGATCCGGCAAATAGCTCAGTATTTACTCCCAGAATTTTGCACGATCACCATTTGCTGGAGTTTATCTGTGACAATCTGCGTTTGATTGTGACCGGCGTTGAAGTGTATGCCCTCGAGGAAATAATGGATCAGGAACTCGAAACCCATCATGAAGAAGCCCATGCGCCGATTAAAGCGGTGCAAAATATCGCCGATGGTTTACCCGCCTTTGGTATTGTCGCAGCGGTATTGGGCGTGGTTCATACCATGGAATCGGTGGGCATTCCGCCCTCGGAGTTGGGTAAATTAATTGCCGCCGCCTTAGTCGGTACCTTTTTAGGCATTTTACTGGCTTACGGCTATATCGGCCCCGTCGCAGCGGTGATGTCGGAACGCGTTGACGCCGCCGGCAATGTCTATAAATGCGCGCAAAAAGGCTTGGTGTGTTGCGCTAAAGGCGTATCTCCGGCAATGACGGCTGAATATATGCGTACCATGATCGCCTCCACCATGCGCCCCAGCTTTCAGGATTTGGAAGCGCAGTTAAGATCCAATAAATAAAGGTTAAAAAATGGCTGATCAACAACCTATCATCATAAAAAAAATAAAAAAGGGCGGTCATGCTCATCACGGCGGCGCCTGGAAATTAGCTTACGCTGATTTCGTCACCGCGATGATGGCGTTTTTTTTACTGATGTGGCTGTTGGGCACCACCACTGAACCTGAACGCAAAGGCATAGCCGAATACTTTCAAGACCCTTTTAAAGCCTCTCGCGAAGACAGAGGCGCCGATGTCGGTGATCGAACCAGCATTGTTCAGGCCGGCGGCGCAGATATTACCTCACAAGATCAAGGCCAGGTCGACAAAGGCTTAACACCCGAAGAAAAAGAACCCACCGCTGAAGAAATTGAACAAAAAGCCGAAGCCCTTGAAAAAGAAAAGCTGGAAAATCTGAAGCAAAAAATCCAAGAAAAAATAAACACCACGGCGGAATTAAACGAGTTCAAAGATCAAATCAGGCTGGAAATCACCTCCGAAGGCTTGCGTATTCTGATTGTCGATGCCCAAAACCGACCGATGTATAAATTAGCCAGCGCAGAAACCGAGCCGCAAATTAAACTAATTTTGCGTGCATTAGCCCCGGTTATTAACGAACTGCCTAACAAAGTCAGTTTAAATGGTCACACCGACGCCCGGCCTTTTCCCGCTAATCAGAAAAAATATACCAATTGGGAGCTGTCCAGCGACCGAGCTAATGCTGCTCGCTTCGAATTGACTCAAGGCGGTCTTGCTGAAGAAAAAATTTTACGTGTAATCGGCTTATCATCGAGTGTTCCTTACAGCGCGGCCACCGAACCGCTCGACCCCATCAACCGGCGCATTTCCATTATCGTGATGAACAAAAAAACCGAACAGGAAATTGTCGATAGCGTAGGTGATTAACTGCCTTGATGACTGGCAAATATCTGCTCGTAGCGACGTAGGACATGTTCGATAACAAGCCTTTCACACAAGCACCCATGATGCGTGCCAATCAAAAAAGAGTTTATGAATAACACACCCATCGAAGTCCTCAAAAGCATTTTCGGCTACGATAAATTCAGAGGCCAACAACAGGAGGTCATTGAAAATCTGATAGCCGGGCAGGATGCGTTGGTGTTGATGCCGACCGGCGGCGGCAAGTCGCTGTGCTACCAGATTCCGGCGTTGATCCGCCCCGGCGTGGGCATCGTGATTTCGCCGTTGATCGCATTAATGCAGGATCAAGTCAGTGCCTTGTTGCAATTGGGTGTCAAGGCGGCTTTTTTAAATTCGACGCTATCTTATGAAGAAGCCCAACGCATCGAGCGGCAGTTGCTTAATGACGAACTGGATTTGCTCTATGTCGCACCGGAACGGCTGACCTCGGCGCGTACCGGCGCGCTGTTCGAGCGCATCAAAATCGCGCTGTTTGCGATTGACGAGGCGCATTGCGTGTCGCAATGGGGGCACGACTTCCGCGTCGATTATCTGCAGTTGTCGTTGTTGCATGAGCGTTTCCCCGATATTCCCCGCATTGCGCTGACCGCGACCGCTGACGACAAAACCCGCGAAGAAATCAAGCTGCGCCTCAATCTGGGGCAGGCTCAACTCTATCTCAGCGGTTTCGACCGACCCAATATCCGTTACCGTATCGTGCAAAAACAAAATGCCCGCGATCAGTTGATTGATTTTATCCGCGCCGAACATGCCGGTGATGCCGGGATTGTCTATTGCCTGTCGCGCAAAAAAGTCGATGCCACCGCCGAATGGTTACGGACTAAAGGCGTCAATGCCCTGCCCTATCATGCCGGCATGGACGCCGGTTTACGCGCCAGACATCAGCACCAATTTTTAATGGAAGAAGGCGTGGTCATTGTCGCGACCATCGCTTTCGGCATGGGCATCGACAAGCCCAATGTGCGTTTTGTCGCGCATCTGGATTTGCCCAAAAGCGTCGAAGCCTATTATCAGGAAACCGGACGCGGCGGCCGCGACGGTTTGCCCGCCAATGCCTGGATGGCTTACGGCTTGCAGGATGTGATCACGCTGCGGAAAATGCTACAGGAATCGAATGCCGACGAAGCGCATAAGCGCATTGAATACCACAAACTCGATGCAATGCTGGCCTTGTGCGAGCAGGTGCATTGCCGCCGTCAGGCGCTGCTGGCCTATTTCGGCGATGCCTTGGAACAGCCCTGCGGTAACTGCGACACCTGTCTGGAGCCGGTCAATACCTGGGATGGGACTGTGGCCGCACAAAAAGCGCTATCTTGTATTCACCGCACCCAGCAGCGTTACGGCGTGGGTTATTTAATTGATGTATTGCGCGGCAAGAGTAACGAGCGGATTTTAAGATCGGCGCATGACCAGCTTTCGACCTTCGGCATCGGCGCGGATATTGAAGAGCAACAATGGCATTCGGTGTTCCGGCAACTGGTGGCGCGGGGCTTAGTCGCGGTCGATTTCGAGCGTTTTGGCGCCTTGCAGCTGACCGAAGCGTGTCGGCCGATTTTGCGCGGCGAACAGCAGTTGATGTTGCGCAAGGATTTGAAGGCGGAGAAAGTCAAAGGCAGCAAGAGAACCAGCCGGGAATTCGGCAAGGCTGACGACACCCTACTATGGAACGCCTTGCGCGCCAAACGCAAGATGATTGCCGAAGCCCAGGACGTGCCGCCTTATGTTATTTTCCATGATGCCACCTTGATGGCGATGCTTGAAGCCAAACCGGCCAATCGTCAGCAAATGAGCCTGTTGTCGGGTATCGGCGAGCGCAAACTCGAACTTTATGCCGATGATTTTCTAGCGGTGATCAAGGAATTTGCCAAGCTCGACGGCTACGGCTCAACTGACTTGTCGGACACCATGGCCGAATCGGTGGCCTTATTTCGCTTAGGTTACAGCATCCAGCAAATTGCCCGGCAACGGGAACTGCAAGAAAGCACGATTTACGGCCATCTCGCGCAATCGCTGGAGCAAGGCATGTTAGTGCTGGCCGACGTGGTTGAACTACCGGAAGCGGACATCAAACGCATAGAAACCGCGATTCTCGACTTGCCCGAAGAACACAAGAACGCGCTAAAACCGGTGTATGAATTATTTGACGGGCAATACAATTACGGCATTTTACGCTGTGTCAGAGCGGCGTTGCAGCGGCAGACAGCGTGATTTTTGAAATGGGACACGAATATCTCGTTCCCAAGTTGCAACTTGGGAACGCATACCTAGGCGGGACGGGGTTTACAACTCCGTCCCTAACGTTTCTACAATGCTTGAACTTCATGGCTACATTTTAATCCACACTAAACGTTTCGGACGGGGCAACATGCCCCGTCCGGCGTTGAAATATATCTCGTTCCCAAGTTCCAACTTGGGAACGCATACCTTCAAGCTCTGCTTGATGTTACCTACCCAGCAAGCAGAGCTTGAGGGCAGTCACTCCCAAGCTAGAGCTCTCGTTGTTATACACAAGTTGTGGGAGCGGCCACCCGGCCGCGAATGATTGTGTGCTGTTCGCGGCCGGTGGCCGCTCCCACAGGATGGTCAGAATAAGACCATCGAAACGCCGGTTCTCGCTGTCGCTCGAACCTGCTTACGTGTGCCCTATGGGTATTCCGGCCTTCGAGATATGTATAAAGATGAGAGCTAGAACTTGGGAGTGAGACATACTTTCTTTCACAGTCTCTAGAGCTTGGGAACGAGACAATAAATTCAATTTGTTATAATTTTGGGCGACCTATAATCCGATAGCCTCCTAGAGTTTTTTTATGCATGATGCGACTAAGTAGTTCAAAGGAGATGCCTTTGAAAAATAGTCGAGTATGTAATTTCGTTCTCCTGCCTTCAATGTCCTAGCGCCAGCGGCTGAAGACCATGACAACCAGTCAGATTGACCGGTTTTCAGGTACTCGCTTCGAATTTCCTTCAATCCAAAGCCCTGCTCCGGAATTTCCAGTACCTTAGCTCGAGCTATCTTGTGATCGGCCGAAAGTTCATACAGACGTAGCAGAGCCGCCCCATAGCCTCCTTGTCCAATAAGATAATCTTCAACAATGGTTGCTATCCAAAATAGCTGGTACTCAAGTAGATCGGTTTGCGTGTCTAGAAATTCGAGAATAACTCTTGTGAGGCCAGCCTTATCAGTTATTCCAGCACAAACCGTATGAATGTATTTGATAAGATTCGGGAATCTACTCAATAGAATAGGTAGTTGTTCGAGCACACTGACGCTATGAAAACGAAGAAAACCAAGTATTAAATCAGCATCTGACTCTTCTAGACTTTCGTCTTTAAGTAGTGCCAATAGCGCGTCTATTTGGTCGGAATCAAGGTTTTTCTCAACTTCTATGTCAATCTCGAATAACTCGACACCTGATGCTGTAGGGATTTCTTCGAACCCTATAACGATCTCTCTTAAAGACTGACGAATTTTTGAAAGGGTTTCTTTTACATCGCCTACGGAGTTATCGAAGGTAGTCTTCGATGGATTAACGTTCAGCGCGTACTGTCCGAGGAGTTATTGAATCCTCGTAAAATCCCGTTGAACAACTTCTGGATCGTTATCGAAGAGAGTGAAGTCATCCATGAAGCGGACTATTTGGGCTGATTTCAATTGACCGTGAAGGTCAATGAACTTGAGGAATTCATTTCCAATCATTTTTGTCGGATAGATTCCATGAGGCATAAAATCAACGCTACGCCCAGAATTGATCTCACGGAAAAACTGACTCAAGGCATCAGTATCTAGTGGGTCGATGTTATCTTTAGATGCAAACCAGTGGGCAATGTCGTGATGATAGAGGCTATTAAAGTATGACGCGATGTCGAATTGGATATTGTGCTTGAATTTTTTAGCACATTCTCTTAGGTGCTGTTTGTACTCGCTGTACGCTAAATGCACCGGAATCTGTGAACCATTCTTAAATCGATACCCAAAGCTTCTACGATTGTTGTTCACCTCTGGACGGAAGAGCGATCTATTCCGATAAATAACGTCATAAATAAAATACTCAGCGACTGGATCGAGCTTTACTGTTCTTCGCAAATGCCCTTTGGGCTTTGTTGCATAAACTTTTTGTTGAGAGAGAAAGTTATCTCCATTGGAACCGGCATTGATAACTTTCTGGTAAATGTAATTCGACAATTCAGTACTGTGGTTTTGAATTAGAAGCAGATTAGTCTGCAAGGGATACAGAGTTGCAGGAAAGTCAGTCTTGAAGAATTCTACGGCTGAAGTCATGATTTAGTATTTAAAATTAGGGTAAGTTCTCATTAGTCATAGGTAAGATTGTTTTTCAACAACTTATCTATAGGGGTAGAGAAGAGGGGGGCTGTTCAAATATGGGCGCGATAATGTTTTATTGATTGCTTGCTTGCGACATATTGCTATCCATACGTATAACGTAAAGCTTAAGGGGCACGCCTGCCAAAGAAGGCCAGTGTAGCCACCGAAGCTAAAAAATACAAAACTTCAAAACCGCCACGACAGGCGCGTCCCGCTTGAGCGTGATGTTAAAGCGCGTTACGTAACATTCCCTTGAAAGCTGATCATAACAGAGCAACAGACAAAGCAACTGTGGGGGCAACAAAGCTAGAGAGCAACCAGCTCGGCGATTTTTGCCGCGACCACCGCCATTGAATCTTCTGCAGTGTCGAGACCGCTTCGAGAGACGAGCCAGGTAGCCGGGTAAGATGGGCAAATAGCTTTATCGTTTGCCCATCTTTACCGGTATGCAATGGTGGGCAAAAAAGCGTTGCTTACCAAGTACCAAGAGCTAGCCACCTCATTCAAAACACAGTCACAACAACTTAACCAGCGCCGCTACTAATCCGGCTTGCGCCAACAACATCCCCGCTATCCATTTAACCAAGTCATATTTGATGTCGCTTATTTTTGTTTCAAGTCGCAGCTCAATTTCTCGAATATCACGGCGCACTAAGTCAATATCCGCTTGCGTCACTATTTCCGCTTGCCCTGATGCGTTCTTGAATACCGCGCTTCCGCTTGAGGCTGCTCAAAGCCAGCGGCCTGTAATGTAGTTACAAATTGATGCGTATCAAAGGTGATGGTGCTCATGGCGAAATCTCATTTAAAAAAATCAAAAGTAACTATTTATCTGAAGTTTCCCAGTTTTTAGGGGGGTATCCGGGCATGTAGGGGTATATTTGATGGGGTTTGCTACATTTGGCGCAAACCCCATCAAAAATAGCCGCAACCCAATAGATACAGCAACTATACTTTTCAATTTCTGGGA
>JAUYMY010000043.1 GCA_030699385.1 Methylobacter sp. | reverse complement strand
CCGCTCCCACAACTTTTATCCATTTGTATTCATTTATGCATAAAGACGAGCGCTGGAGTCTGGCAACTATAAAACCCTACGATTTCGGTATTTCAAGCGGCTTGCCTTTACGGTCGCGCCCGTAGATTCGGGGTTTAATGTAATAATCAATCAACGGTGTCGCGGAATTCATCAACAACACCGCAAAACCCGCGCCTTCGGGATAAGCGCCCCAGGTGCGGATAACGAAAATCAGCAGACCGCAACTCGCACCGAACACCAGCTGTCCCGTAGCCGTATTCGGCGAGGTGACATAATCGGTGGCGATGAAAAACGCCACGCACATCAGCGCCCCGGAATTTAAATGCAGCAGCGGACTGATGTAATGCTCGCTGTCGATGCCATGAAAAATCCCGGCCAACAGCGCAACCGTCAGCAATAAAGACAGCGGAATCTGCCACTGAATGATTTTTTGTTGCAGCAGCCACAGGCCGCCCAAACCCAGCAACAGCGAGGACGTTTCACCCAAACTGCCACGAGTCCAACCGATAAGGTTAAGAACATTGGAGTTGTCCTTCAGGATGTCGGTCAATAAACGGTTCTGGGAAAATTCGGTTTTGACAAAGCCCAGCGTGGTCGCGCCGGTGCTGGCGTCGATAGTTTCCAAGCCTGAAAAAGTGATGTGCCAGCTTTCAGCCAGTCCCGGCGAATGCGAAAAAAACAACGGCGACACATTAGCCCAGGTGGTCATTTCGATGGGGAAAGAAATCAGCAGCGCGACCCGTGCCAGCATCGCCGGATTGAACAAATTTTGCCCCAAACCACCATAAACCTGTTTGCCTAAAATAATCGCCAGCCCCGAACCGACCACGCCTATCCACCACGGCGCCCAAGGCGGCAAGGTCATTGCCAATAGCCAGCCGGTCAATAGCGCCGAGCCATCCATCATCACCGGTTTGACCGCCTTGCCCCTAAGACGCACACAAAAGGCTTCAAAAAATAGCGCCGACAACACAGTGATTACAAACAAATTAAACGCAGGCCAGCCGAAACAAAACAAGCCGAATAGGGTTGCAGGCATCAGCGCCAGCATGACTTGCCACATGATACGGCTGACGCTGTTGTTGGCGCCGACATGCGCGCCGCTGCTCGGTTTTAGGTGCGTTATCATGCCTCTGTCTCCTGTTCGGCTTTGAGCCGTTCCCGTTCCGCTTTCGCTGCAATCCGTGCCAGCTCGTCTTCGCGTTGTTGTTGGGCAATGCGTTCCATGCGGGCATTGCGCGCATCAATCAGTTTTTTGGTCTGTTCGGCTTTATGTTGCGCCTGTTGCCGGGCGATCACTTCGCCGGAGGCGTATTTAAAATACTGCACCAAGGGAATATTGGACGGGCAGATATAAGAGCAGCAACCGCAGCTGATGCAGTCTTTCAGGCCTAAATCCACCGCCGCATCGAGTTGATTAATGCGGATATTGTTGGCCATATCCAACGGTCTAAGCCCTGCCGGGCAAACGCTGACACAACTGGCGCAACGGATGCAGGGTTGTTCATCGGTATTTTTGAGTTCGTTCGGGGTCAAAGCCAGGATGCCGCTGGTGGCTTTCACTGTCGGCAAATTGCTATGCGGCAAGGAATCCCCCATCATCGGGCCGCCCATGATAATGCGTGCGGTGTTTTCTGTGTTCACTTCGCAAAAGGCGAACAATTCGGAGATTAAGGTGCCGAACGGCACCTCGACATTCATCGGGCGATTGACTGCGCCGCCTGCTACGGTGACCACGCGGCTCAGCAGTGGTTGTCCATGACGGATTGCTTTATGCACGGCATGGGCGGTGCCGACATTATGGATGGTGACGCCGATCTCCGAGGAACGGCAGCCGACCGGGACTTCCCGGCCGGTCACATAACCGATCAACTGCCTGTCCCAGCCCATAGGATAACGGGTGGGGATTTGCATGACTTTAATCTGCGCATAAGGCGCGGCGGCAGCTTGCATCATTAAAAAGGCCTGCGGTTTGTTGTCTTCAATCGCCACCACCGCGCTTTTGGTATTCATGTCGTACCTCCCTGTACGCCCCCCTTCGGGTAAATGCAAATTCGCTCCCGGCGAATTTGTCATGCCGTGCAGCATCAAACGCACACCGTCGATAATCTCTGCGGCACGTTCCTGCATCAAGCGGTCATCGCAACATAAATAAGGTTCGCATTCCGCACCATTGATAATGAGGGTGTCGATCTGGTTTTCCCGCCCCATATTGAGTTTGACCACCGTTGGGAAAGTTGCACCGCCCAAGCCGACAATGCCCGCCGCACCGACGCGCAAACTGATTTCTTCGGCATCGAGCTGGAACGGGTCGGCGGCAACGGATGTTTTTAGCCATTCGTCCTTGCCGTCAGTTTCCAGCACTATCATGCGGATAGGCAAGGCGGACGGATGCGGTGCCGGATAATCGTTAACATCGAGGATAATGCCCGAACTGGGCGCGTGGACAGGCGCCGAAACCAGTCCTTGGCTGTGCGCTAACAACTGGCCTTTCAGCACTTTTTCGCCCACTTTGATGACCGGTTCTGCCGCTTTGCCGACATGCTGTTGCAGCGGGATATACAGTTTTTTCGGCAAAGGGAAATCGTTGACGATAGGCAATGCGCTCGCCGCTTTGCGTTCCTCAGCATGGACGCCGCCGCGAATGCGCTGTTTTTTTAAAAAACTTAACATAAGGCATTACTCCCCGATCCTAGAGATTGCGCGGGAACAGGCTGCGGTTTAGCCCAGCGCCAGTTGCGTAAAGTCACCTCAACCGGGTGCATTTGCAGGCATTCGGTCGGGCAAACTTCCACGCATTTTTTACATGCGATGCAGGCATCGGCAACCACCGCATGAATTTGTTTGGGCGCGCCGACAATGGCATCGGTCGGGCAGACCTTGAAACAGCGTGTGCAACCGGTGCAGGTGTCTTCGCTGACTCTGGCAACCAGCAATTCGGGTTCTTTGACTTCGCTCAAATCCAGGTCAATGCCCAATAAAGCAGCGATTTGTTCGGCCAGCGCGCTACCGCCGGGCGGGCACATTGTTGCAGGTGCATTGCCCTCAGCCAAGGCTTCGGCGGCCGGCCTGCAACCGGGGAAACCGCATTGGCCGCATTGCGAGCCGGGCAGCAAGGCTTCGAGTTCATCGACAACCGGGCTGCTTTCAACTTTTAAATACTTGGCGGCAACACCCAGCAACAAGCCCAAAAACAGGCCTAACAAAGTCAAACTTACAATGGCGGATAAAACGTACATGGTTTCTTTCCTTGCAAATTATTTGCTGTAAAGCCCCGCAAAACCCATAAATGCCAGCGATAAAATACCGGCGGTGATAAACGCAATCGGCGTACCGGCAAATAATACCGGGACTGCCATTAACGCCAGCCGTTCGCGCAAACCGGCAAACAGCACCATCACCAAAGTAAAACCGAGCGCCGAACCGAAGCCGAAAATCATGCTCTGCATAAAGCCGTATTGTTCCTGCACATTGAGCAGCGCCACGCCCAACACCGCGCAATTGGTGGTGATCAGCGGCAAAAAAATACCCAATATCTGATACAGCACCGGGCTGGTTTTATGCACCACCATTTCGGTGAATTGCACCACGGCGGCAATCACCAGAATAAAAGCGAGTATGCGCAAAAATTGAATATTAAAAGGCGCCAAAATAAAGTGTTCCAGCAGCCAACTGGTCATTGCCGCCAAGGTCAGTACAAAGGTTGTCGCCAAGCCCATGCTCAACGCCGAATCCAGCTTTTTCGAGACGCCCATAAACGGACATAAGCCGAGGAACTTCACCAGCACCACGTTGTTGACCAGAGCCGTGCCCAATAAAAGTAATAGATAATCGCTCACTGTTTTTTCCCGGCTGTTTGTAACGCATTTACTCGAATACAAGCAGCAATTATGCCAATTGCAGGTGCAGTACAGTCAGCGGTCAAATCACCAAAAAACACACCAAAACAGTGCGTGAGGTCTGTTGTAAAGCATACATACCGACAGCGATAAAAATAGCGCTGTCGCAAAACTTACATGGGTGGGGCGATGCCTACGTTGCGATTCGCTAACTTGCATCGTTCCCACGCTCCGGCGCTCATCGTTATACATAAGTTGTGGGAGCGGCCACCCGGCCGCGAACAATCGCGCACTATTCGCGGCCGGGTGGCCACTCCCACAACATTAACTTGGCGCTATATTTGCTTAACTAATGTTAAAGCCCTCTCAGCCACGGCCAACACTTATGAAAAAAACTGCATTGCGCTTCTTACAGACCCATACCAATATGACCCGCGTCATCGGCGAACTTGCGCCCGATTTATTCGGCGAAGGCGGCGAAAAAAAGGGCGATGAGATGCTCTACAAGCTGTTTGTGGAAACCGTTGAGCAAGCGCCGATAGCCATTTCCATTACCGATAAAAAAGCCAAAATTCTGTATGTTAACGAAGAGTTTTGCCGCATTACCGGTTACCGGCCTGAAGATGTTTTAGGCGAGAACGAGTCGCTGTTATCGGACAAACGTACCCCCAGAAACGTGTACCGCGATTTATGGCGCACCATCAGCAGCAAGCTGATATGGCGCGGCACTTTATGTAACCGGCATAAATCCGGCGAGCGCTATTTGTCCGATTTGACCATTGCACCGATGTTGGACGAATCCGGGACGGTCACGCACTACATTGGTATGCACCGCGATATTACCCAGTCTTATGAATCCGAAAAAAAGGTCATCAACCAAAAATTATTGATTGAGTCGGTGATCAATTCATCGCCGATTGCAATGGTCGTGCTTGACGACCAGGACAGGGTTATCCTTGATAACCATAACTACAAAACACTGGTTAGCGACTTGGATAAGGGCGAGCCTGCGCTGTATTTTTTACACAAGCTGCGCGATGAAATGGGCGATTTATGGGCGGAGCTGCAAAGCAAGGAACAAGGCTTTAACAACCGTGAATTCAAAGTCGAAAGCAAGGGTAGCCAGAAAATCCGTTGGTTTTCCTGTGCCGGGAACTGGTTTGTGGAGAACGAAGTCAATGCCGATGCTTTTTTTGGCCAAGTCGCCAAACAGTATCTGATACTGACGCTGACAGACATCACCCGGCAACGAAGACAGATGGAAGAGCTGCATATACAGACGCTAAAAACCGTGATGGCCGAAGATGAGCGGGTGCGCGGTATTCGTGAAACATTGTTGGGCGCTATGCACCAAATCCAGATGCCGATGAACCAAATTAGGGCGGCCGAACAGATTTTGCGACATAAAGGCGATAAGCAACATGTTGGTTTGTTGCAGAGTTTGCAGCAAATTCAGCAGTCCGGGGAAGAAGCGGTGGCGACCATGCAAAAATGCATACCCGAGATTGTGCAAACCGCCGTTATTCCAGTCAACCTGAACCAGATTCTGCATGAAATGCTGTTGCTCAATAACCAACGGATTTGCAGCAATGACATCGAGGTGCATTGGCAGCCGTTGCCAGACTTGCCGACCATGCTGGGCTCTGAAAACCGTCTGCGTATTTTGTTCAAACAATTGATAGACAATGCGATTGATGCGGTATGCGCGTCAAGCTGCACGGAAAAGCGTTTTAAAATAAATACCTACACCGATGCCGATTTGATTTATGTGTGCATTGAAGACAGCGGTTCGGGTATCCCGGTTGAAAAACGCGCCAAGGTATTCGAGCCTTTTTACACCACGCGCCCGATGGGCGGCAATCAGGCCGGCATGGGGCTGGTGATGGCAAAAGAGATTGTCAACCAACATCAGGGCCTTATCGAAATCGACCCGGATTGTGACCGGGGTTGCCGTTTCAAAATCAGTTTTCCTGCGCACAGGCAGACAGTTAAGGGGATAGAGTGATGGCTGAGCGACTTAAACTGATAGAAGCTGAACTGGACACCTTATATATCATCAGCCAGGTATTGAACAGCCCGCACGATTTGCACGGCAAATTGCAGGCGGTGTTGGAGATACTGCACAAACGCTCGGGCATGCGTTCCGGCATGATCACGCTACGCGAAATTGAAAATAACAGCATGATTGTCAGCGTCGTCCATAGCGACGGCAGCGGCCATTTTACCGAGCCGGTGCGCTACCATCCCGGCGAAGGTTTGATGGGCGTGATCCTTGATGAAGGCAGCACCATTGTGGTTGAAAAGCTATCCGAGGAACCGCGTTTTTTAGGCCGTCTTGGCCTGTACGACCCCGAACTGCCGTTTATCGGTTCACCTATTTACATAGAGGAAGGCGACACTATCGGCGTATTGGCGGCCCAGCCGGACAATAGCCTGTTTCTGGGCGAGCGCGCCCGTTTTATGGAGATGATTGCCAACCTGATTGCGCAAAGCGTCAAAATGCTGCGCGGTATCGAACGCAAACAGCGCAACTTGCTCAGCGAACGCGACCAGCTCAAACAGGCGCTGATCAAAAATTACAGCTTTGAAAACATCATCGGCCATTCGCCGCCGATGCTAAAAGTGTTCGATTTAATCCGCCAGGTTGCAAAATGGAACACCACCGTATTGATTCGCGGCGAATCAGGCACCGGCAAGGAAGTCGTCGCCAATGCGATACACTTTAATTCGGGCTGTGCCGGCGGGCCGTTTTTAAAACTCAATTGCGCCGCCCTGCCCGACACCTTATTGGAGTCCGAATTGTTCGGCCACGAAAAAGGCGCGTTCAGCGGCGCGGTCGGCCAACGCAAAGGCCGCTTTGAATTGGCCGACAACGGCACCTTGTTTCTCGATGAAATCGGCGAAATTTCCGCCTCGTTCCAAGCCAAATTGTTGCGCGTATTGCAGGAAGGCGAATTTGAACGAGTCGGCGGCACGCAAACCATCAAGGTCAATGTGCGCATTATTGCTGCCACCAACCGCGACCTTGAAGAAGAAGTGACCAAAGGCGAGTTTAGAGAAGATTTGTATTACCGGCTTAACGTCATGCCGGTGTTCATGCCGCCATTGCGCGACCGAACCGAAGACATCCCGCAGCTGTCCGAATTTTTGCTCGGCAGGATTTCGCAGCAACAAGGCGGCAGGCCGCTGGAAATCAAAGAAAGCGCGATACGCATCTTGATGAAACACAGCTGGCCGGGCAACGTCCGCGAACTGGCAAACCGGCTGGAGCGCGCCGCCATCATGAGCCCCAACGGCAGCATCGACCGCGATGTGATGGTCAGCACCGGATTAGAAGATGAAATCGGCACCGGCATCAGCCATAAAGCACAAAAAGTGCCTGCGGTTGATTTTAATGATGAGAACATGGATGACCGGGAGCGGGTCATCGCCGCGCTAGAACAAAGCGGCTGGGTGCAAGCCAAAGCGGCGCGCCTGTTGAACATGACGCCAAGGCAGATTGCCTACCGGATTTTGACTCTGGATATTACGATGAAACAGATTTGACTAGGGTTATTTTCGAGAAAAAACAGAGTCCACGAAAAGCACGAAAAATCGTGTAACGGGATTTTACCGACTGCTTTTTTCGTGCCTTTCGTGATAAGCGTGGACAATTCTTTTACTAGACACGCCCCTGAGCATTAGGAGCTACGATCCACTAACACCACGTCACCTGGGCCAAAATGATAGCGGCTCAGACTTTCATCTGGCTCGACCCCGTGACATGGACTTCATGCAGCGTCATGCCGAGCAAATTCAAGACCCGATATAGTCGGTAGTCGGTGCCTTGTAACGAGGAACCGTCGACCACTAAAATGCGCCGCAGAGTTGATGCGTTTTTGACACTGGACAGCATTTTCATCAGCAGCGCCTTGAGCCAAGGCTCACAGGCTTTCATTCGCGGGGGTAGCCACTACATGTAGATGCTACACATTAGGCGAAGAGATATTAATATAATTCTTCTCTCTAATATTAATGACTTTTATAGTCGGTCGCTTTCATGAAGCTATCCCAAATATCTATATGTAGATTTGATCCCGCGAAATACGGAAGAACCAATATTAATTCCCCGCCGCTGGTTTTATAAACCTAACTCACTCAAGCTAGGATGATCATCAGGACGGCGACCGAGTGACCAATGAAAGAGTCTGTCTGCTTCGTTAATTGGTAAATCATTAATGCTGGCAAAGCGGCGTTGCATAAGACCAAACTGGTTAAATTCCCAATTTTCATTACCGTAAGAGCGAAACCATTGTCCTGCGTCATCATGCCATTCATAAGCAAAACGCACCGCAATACGATTGCCGCTGGTTGCCCACAATTCTTTAATCAAACGATAATCTAATTCTTTAGCCCATTTGCGGGTTAAAAAAGTATGAACTTCAGCTCGCCCCACTGGAAATTCAGCCCGATTTCGCCAGTGCGTATCTTCTGTATAAACCTGCACGACCCGATCAGGATCGCGGCTATTCCAAGCATCTTCAGCCATGCGAACTTTTTGCGCGGCAGTTTCTAAGGTAAAAGGCGGTAAAGGCGGTTTTGTTTCCATTATGTTGCTCCAAACTTGAATAAAGAAATAAAGTAGACCACTCTGTCTACATAAAAATAGTAGCATTGGTAGACAGAGTTGTCTACAATTTGACAATGATAAATACTCCAGCACCCGAAATAACAGAACTCTCCGCCCGCGACAGGATTTTGCTAACAGCACATGATTTGTTTTATCGCGATGGCATTCGTGCCACGGGCGTGGATAAAATCATCGCCGAAGCAGGTGTCACGAAAGTAACGTTTTACCGACACTTTCCCAGTAAAAATGATTTGATTCGGGCTTTTTTGGATTACCGCCATCAACGCTGGATGAATTGGTTTAAAGAGGCACTGGCGCGACATGGCGCACAGTCCGGCGGCGGTTTAACCCCTTTAGTACCGACGTTGACAGAATGGTTTGAAAATCCTATTTATCGCGGTTGTGCTTTTATTAACAGCGTGTCGGAGTTGGGAACATTGGCGGAGGTGGTGAAAATTTCCAAAAGTCATAAACAAGATATGACTGAGGTGCTTGCCGAACTGTTGCCGCCCTCGCCGATGCGTGAACAATTGGCAACAGCGGTGGCAATTGCAGTTGATGGGGCGATTGTGAAAGCCCAATTTGAAGCTGGCTCTGATAAAGCGCAAGTTTTGACGAGTTTGGAATTACTGTTAATTGCGTTGGCTAAAGTTTAACCTCATTGGGGTAACTCCATCATGGGGAGTTACCCCAATCAGAACCGGGATTACAGCGCATTTCTACGCGCTGCGGGCGCTACCACAATTATAATGCAAGCATTTGATAATAAAACATTTTAGTAAAAAATAATTTAGAGTTACCCCAATAGTTACCCCATATAAATTACAGCTTCCCAAATTTACTGCTCATTAATCGCCTGCTCAATCAAAGCCAAAGCCTGCTCCCTTAACTGATCCATATCCATATCGGTAATGCCCAAAAAACTCCGGGCTGGCAGGTTAATTTCCCATGATTCTTTCGGGCCACCGCGTAGCACCCGCAAAATAATGCTCGCCTTGGCTATGGTCAAATTTTCGGTGATCCATTTTATTGATGGGGTTCTAAGGCCACGGAAATTTCCCCATCTCGCTTTATAACCCGCGTCAATTAAAGCCCTGGCTTGTCTACGCGTGGCCAGTGACTCGGTGTCCGGCTCACCGGCCACGCTCAACTGCTTTTTGGTCATTGTCCTGCGGTCGCCGGTGTGCTGCACTCTGGCCATGCCTGCGTAACGGCCATTATTCCAGCCGACTGTCACACCGGTTTCGGTGATGTCTTTAACGACCAAGTGCTTAGCTAGGCCGGATAGCATTTTTCCCATTTTTGGCGGCCTCGGTTTCTTCCGCGCTGCAAAGGCCTGGCCGTCCAGGTCGGTTTGCGCGGTCACGCGTTTTTTGCTGTTCATGCGTGCGGTCATGCCCAATTTTCGCAAAATGCGTTTTCGGGTAATGGGTGAGTTTATGGCCGCAAGTTTGCGCTGCAATTCTTCCGCGCCTTCCATTGTAATGTGAATCATAAAATTTCCTGTGTTGTTGAACCAAAACGCCAATAGTAAAAACACTTAGCCTTTGTTTTTTAAGGTGTTTTATACAGCACTCGGTTGGGTTGGAAAAAATAATAATCGGCGCAACATCCAATAAATACTATATAAATCAATATCTTGTTATTTTTTACGCCTAAATTTTAGTGCAATTCTTTGGAAAATAATTTCAATTTTTGCATTTTTGTTTCAATTCGTGCGTACCAAAAAAACCGGTAAAAATCGGCTGATAACAGCCTGAATGCCGCGTATCCCGTGGCAATTTAAAAAAAATAATTGACAATTTTTTATTTCATTGATGAAAAAATGGCGAAAAATGCGCGGGGGAAGGAGGAGTGCTTTTGATGTCAAGTCCTTGTGTTTCATGGCCTGCAGCCTGTACATTGGCTGAAAAACTCGCTTGCCGTTCGTTTTGGTGCGTCAAGGTTCGACAAAGTGCGCCGATTTTACCGCACTCGTTGCGGTCGTTTTCGCCGTTTGACCAATTATTTTTTAAGAATGAAGCCGGGGGTATTCCGGCTCCATTGCTCGAAAGGTTATAACGATCCAACGTAAACGCCGCACTCTTGAGGCACTTGCCTGCCTCGGTTGTCGATCTCATTAACGTGGATGAGTTCCATGTACTGAGTAAACCGCGTCCCAAGGTCATCAACCACATACCCAGGCTTTGATAGCGTGTGTGTGACAATATCGCCCATGCCGCACAACTCAACCGCGCGCTTGGCATTGCCTGCGCCGCGTGCGCTCCAGACAATGATCTGCTTGCCTTCGCTATGCTGCCGCCTTGCCCAGGTGACCAAGTCATGGTTAACCCTATCATCAACCAACAACGTGCCGTCTACGTCGATATAAACCACATCCGGTACGGCATAATCTTGATACTCACGCATGTTCCCGGCCCATCGCTTCAATCATCGCCGTGACCTTTTGTTGTGCCTCCCTAAATCGGGGGATGCCGAAGTCGGCAACGTCAAGGTTTATCAAGGCTTCGGTATAAACCGCTTCACCCAGACTGGCAAACAGGTGGCGGCGATATTCGATTTTCCCCTGGTTCGTGTGCTGCGATTCTTTGTTGATCCTGATAACCAAGCAGGCGATCAAATTATTCAGCGAATCCCCGGCCGCCCTGGCCACCACCGCCGCCTGCTGTTTTACCAATTGATCCGACAGCACAACCTTGATGTTGTTTGCCCGGCGTTTGCATTCATTTATCTGCGCTTGCAGAAAATCAATGTGCTCTTTTAACTCCTTTGCTTGAAACAAAAGAACCTCCAACGCCTCTTCCTTGTCGTCCAGCGCCCATTGCATTTTCTTGACCTCCGCCGGTGCAAGCCGGCCGCGCTTGCGTTCCACATCGGCTTTACTCAATGCAACGGAATCATCCTTGATAACCGACCTGGCCGACTGTATCGCGGCATCCAGCTCCAATGCTTTTGCCCGGGCGGGTGCGATTTCTTCATCCAGCCGGGCGCGTTCTGTAGAAAAGTGTGTATGACTGTCCAATAAATCTTTTTTTTCCATTTTAAGTGGCTCCTAAAATTAAGGGAGCCGCCGCCCAATTGAGCGGCGGCGGTTGGGTTAAATGCAATTCTTTAAATTTCTTTGGTGTACGAGTGCGTACATTTCAGTTAGTAGCATCTCCAACTTTTCAAATTCAAAAAAGAATTTGTCTTTGTCTTTAAAGCCTGCCAATTCGGCGCGTAGCTCTTTAACGCCTTTTTCAATCTCCGCGTAGTCGGCGTTTTTTTTGCTTGCGGCCTCGGTGAACGCCTGCATCCTGCCTGCAAATTTCAGTGCTGCTGCTTGCGCTGCCTCTTTTGAAGTTTCCATAAAAATTTTTCCTGTTAAATTAAAAGTGCGCCGTTAATTTCGTCGCTGATGGCGTCTTTAGCGCCTATAGGGTCGGCACCCAGCTCCGCTCTTAGTTCGTTTGAGACCTGGAACAGCAAATACCCCTGGCCGATTCGTGTTCCCGAAAAGCGGAAAGCATCGGCCAGGTAGCCTAGCGCGTCGCGCTTTTTAGAGTAATGAGCCTCGAGGTTCATCTCATCGACGATTTCGATTAAATTCGAGTTAACAAAACTTAAAATTGCCGGGGTGATTTTCTGTTTCGGAAAAACCGCCAGGCGGCAACGGTCGAAGTCAACATCAACGCCTTGCGCCCTCAATGCCGCCAGCGGCGTGTCCTTGTTGATGCTTGTTAGCAGTGTAGTCATAAGTCCTCCTAAAAATTAAATGTGCTGATTAAAAAAACCAGCGTTTCTCCCCAAGCCCCGCCAATCAAAACCGCTTTGCCTCCTTTTTCAACTTATTAAAAATCTCATCGAGCTTCACCAAGCGCGTGGCAAATTCCACGACCGGCGGATCCTGCGCAGCGCCGGATTTAGCCAGCGCCAGCACATCTTTTTGCAGCTGAATCAGCGCCCGTTCAATGCCGGGGAGCATTTCCTGCTGCCCGGATTGGGCTGCTATCATGACCCCGCCGCCAATCGCCTTAAGCCGCACCTCAAAATCTTCGACCTTCCTTTTTCTGTCCACTATCAAGTTAATGCCCACAATCGTTCCTCCTTAAAAAAATTACAAAACTCCCCAAGCCCTGGCCGATCAACCCCGCTTTATCCGCTCAAAAATGTCGCAAACCCCCTGCATCAATTGACTGAAGTGAGAAATCTCCGGATCCCCCGCCGGATTTTCCTTCATGAACTGCGAAAAGTTCTGGCGCAGTTCATCAAGAGCCTCGTCTATCGCCTGGATCATCCACCTGCATTCCGGCATCGCTGCCCGAAAAACACCAATGCCGATAACCTGGAGATCCAACTTCAGAAGGTTTAACTCTGCCAATCTATATTCAAAATCCATTAGACTTTCCTATTTTGTTAACAATTACTTTCGTTGCCTCCTCAAGCCCCGATCCCTTTGTTACCAAAAAAAAATCTGCAAAATCACCTGTTTTTTTGCATTTTCTGCAAAAAATAACCTGCCTTTCCGTACCACCTGTGCCAAGGCTACAGGCCGCGCCATTAGCGGCCTAAGCCTTGTTGTGCATGAAAAAACAGTGCCATTATTTGGATTTTTCATAACCCAAAAAACACCAAAAAAAACACCTAAAAACAAGCCTAAACTATTGATATTCATATAAAACACCTGTTTTTTAGAAAAATAAAGAAAAAACAGCGCTTTTTGCTGTACCAGCTGTACCACCCGCCGCCATGCCGCGCCCGTTGTGGCCTGTAGCCGGTACAGGTGGTTTTTTTGGAGGGGGTATAAAAAAAACCACCTATCCAAAACCGATTAAAACACTTTTTAATCAATGCCTTAGCTGGTACAGGTCAAAACCACACAGACCGGCTAAAAAATCATCCATCCAGCTCGTTTTCCGGAATATCGAGTAAGGCGGCGAAGGCCTGCATCAACTCGGCACGTTCCGGCAAGTCGTAATATTTCCCACCGTCCCGATCCGGGCGGCCTTGAACATCGATGTTAAGCTTCGCCATCATTTTACCTACCATGGTTCTTGCCGCCGGTTTGCTGATTTTGAATTCATCCTTGAGGCTCCATTCGGTAAATTCATCGACCAAGCCGCCGGCATAAACCCTGGCTCGACCTCCGAACGGTTCAGGTTTCATGATTTCATCATAAAAAAAGCGGTTGACGCTGCTTAGGTTGGCTAATTTTTCAGCAATCAAGGCCTTGGTTTGTGGACACCTATACGGATTGAACTCGGAAATATCGACCTTCGATAAGTAGTGCAGCAACTTAGCCGCCCCACCGTCATTAATCCACGCCCACAGCTTGCTAAAATACGCCTGATTCTGTGCTTTTTCGTCCGAAGGCTCCAAGACCAAATAGCGGCGTTCACGGATACCGGCATTTAAAACGCGGGTGTGGTTACTGGCAAAAATCAGCCGGCAATAATTCGGTAACGGCTCAATTTCCAAGCCTTTGCGCTCAAGGTTGACCGTAGTTTCAGAAATAATGCCTTTCAGTCGGTCGGCCACATGCTTATCGGTTAAATCGACTTCGTCGGCGAAGATAAGCAAACGCCCGGCCAGCGTTCCATTGAACCGGCTGGCAATGGCATAAGCGCCATTCGTTTTGTTGCCATGCGAGCCAAGCATTATCAGCAAAGGCTCGGCCATGGTTCCCTTGCCCGTGCCTTCCACCGATTTTAAAACAACAGCGACAGTCGGCTTTTCATCAGGCTTTTGAATGATATGAGCCATCCAGCAAACCAAATAACGAAAAGCCGCTTCATCACCGGCGCACATGACGGCCTTCAAATGATCCAGATAAATAGAACAGTCGCCTTCAACCGGTTGCACCTGGAAGCCTCGAAAAAGATTAAACGTGTCCGCCGGGCATTTTCTAGGATCCGGATAAAAACCGACTCCGCCCGGCTTATAATTTTTGTCCGGCCATTCCAGCCATGTCTGGCCTTGTTGCTTCTTATCACTTTCGCCCATTAAAGGCCGGTGCAAAAATTTCTTTTTAAATTCCGGAAGCACTTCAAAGGTGTAAACGCTACCCTGCACCTGGCAAGTCCGCTGCCCGACAACGACGTTTTTGCCGCCTATGACGGTATGCGTATACTCAGTATTAAGCCTCTTCAAAATTGCCATGTCGGCAGGCGTTAATGCAATTCCGCCGGGCAGTCTTTTGCTGTACTTTTTCGGCGCGGCCTGGGTGCTTTTCTTTGCTGTAGCCGTCCCGGTTTGGGGCTTTTTGGCTGCGCCATCCCCCGCCGGTTTTGTCGGTACAGTCATCGGCAAAATGCTTTCACCACTACATACAAAGCCATCGGCATCAATCTTAAAATCAACTGGCTTCATGGCTGCCCCCTTGCTTCCAAGCCCGGCGGTTGAAGGCTTCCACCGTCATCCCGTTAACCTTCCAATTTCGGGCAATGTCCAGCAAAGCCGCATCAAATGCGCCGCCGTGTTCCAATATCACGAAGCAATCAAAGGCATCATGCGCCCGGCCGTCGGCCAGAGGATCATTGCCGCCATGCGAGAAAACACGTTCCACGCCGTCAATGCAATTTTTACAAACCTGAACACCTGCAACACCAGACTGGCTAAGCGGATGTAATAGCCGGTTGCCTCTGGCCTTGTAGCCCAGACTCAATAAATATGTCACCGGCGATTTCCAGTAATTGTTAAATAACTCTATCGGGTCAACCTGATTTTTGCTTGATTTGAGCCGGGGCGCGGCTGATTTTTCCGCCTTGGGTTCGGTTTGTGGCGAATGCTTAATGAGGTAATCGGCGCACAATTGGCCAGCGTCTAACACAGCGCCGTTTAAATAACTGTATGACCTGAACAAATGCAGCCGATCTTCCGGGCATCGGGGGAAATACCACGCCTGCGCCCAAGAGCGATTTTCAGGCACGTTGAACAACATCACCCCGGCGGCGTGTAGTGTCTCGTGGATGTAATCGAGCAAGGTGGGCAATTGTTCGCGGTTGTAGCTGACGAAAATAACCGCGCGGTATTTATGATAGTCCGCGCCGTGTTTGCCGTTCGAGTGGCTACTGTAAATAATATGGGAAATACCCAGGGCTTTTAACGCGTCATGCACCAAGGCCGGATCCGGCGCACCGTCTAACACTTCGCCGGTATCGCGGTCGATACGGCTATCACCGTCTATCGGTAAAATTCCCGCGCTGTCGGCAGTGTCGGCATTGGTGCGCTTGCTGCCTGTGCAGCGGATGTAATAAGGGCCGTCTTTATCGCCCACTGCGCAAGTGCTTAACCGCTTAGCCAGACTTTGGGGGGTTGTGTTCCACCTGGTCAATTTAATGTCTTTAACGCCGTTTTTGCCCACGGCTAGGCTAATTGATTGATCCATAGCTAAATTCCTTAGCCGAATCTTGATTTGTTTGCAGCAAAAAACTATACTTATCAGGCGTTTTGAGGGCGCGAACAACCAAGACCCGGCTTAATTGTGATTGATTTTGCCGGGTTTTTTTTATGCTTTTTTCAAATAATCTTTATATTCAAAAACATTAATGTCATCGGCGGCCGCCAGAATGGCATCTAACGATGCAATAAAAACCCCTATTTTTATTGGCCGTTCATCTGAAATAATCCGACTAAAATCCTCGGTTGCTTTAATCCCCCGCGCCGCGATTGCATCAATCGAATCGATTGCCTTCACCCTGTCGGGGTGTATATTTTCATCCCCAAATGCCTTGTTTTCCTCCCTCATCGCTTCAAAAGCGAACAACACCGCGCGCAAGGCGAAGAAAAGGTCGTCGGTATCAATTATGCCGTCGGTAGTGCCCAAATAATGGGCTTTACTTAAACAAATAATCGCCCCGGCCTGGCTGGCAAAATCGTGGATCAAGCCGAATTGATCAAGAAAATCATTTTTAAAAATGGGGCTGTCGTCCTCAATGCCGGCTAATTTTGACAAATCTGCAGCCTTGTTTTTTGAACTCATAACGCACCGCCTGAAATTTCGCTATGCAGCTCTTTGGCCGCCAATGACATTTTTTCCAGGTCGGAAATTAACCAATTGAGTCTGTTGGTGATACCTTTATCCAGGGTTCCGCCTTCGATGATAGCGCCGTAATCAAAAAAAACTTTGGCACCGGTCAGGATAAGTTCATTCAAGTTGGCGGGGATTTTCTCGGCTTGAGCTTGGGTATTTTCGGCGCTCATGACAAGGCTCCCATTCGCGCAAACTTCACGCATAAAGCAGGATTGAACAGTTTGAAATTGATTGCGCGGCTACCAGGTACGTTTTCAGCAATCAGTTGGCTGAAATGGTAAACGTTGAAATAACTGATTAAATTGGGGGTTTTGGAGTGATGATTCATGGCTGCTACTCGGATAAGGTTATAAACCTGCCTCCAAACAACTGCAATCATTTGGTGGCAGACTGAGCGAAGTTGCAGTACCGGCGTAGCCACCGGCCACCCTTGCAGGTGCTCCGCCCAGTCCGCCATAACATGATGAACTGAGATTTTTTGCACAAAAAAACCGCAAGATTGCGGCTGTGCCGCTACATTCCAGGACTGCAATCCCGTGCCGCCAATGAGGGCGACGTGTGGAAGCATAGCCGCGTTTATAGTTCGTGTCAATGCGTTGGCGTTCATTTAGAGCCGCCCAATTCTGCCAACAAGCGATCTATATCCGATTTTCGCCAGGCGACACACCGCTCAGTTAAATGCACTGGAGCAGGCCATGAGCCTTTTCGAACTTTATCTAAAAAAGTTGTGCGCCCCACTGGCAATATCGGCGGTATCTGCTTTTTTCTGTCGCCAATAATTTGTGGAAGTCGAAGGAAAATTTCTGTATCAGGCAGCGCGGCTGTTGCTGTTACCCATCTTGTTTTTCTTACATGATTTTCTATTTTTGCAGTTTGTTGCTTCATTTTATAACCCCAAGGTTCGGTTGAATTCAATCTGTGACTTGGGACAAATGATGACGCGGAAAAACTCAATTAAATAGCGTAATGGTTACACCGTTTAGGTGTTACTACCTACCAAAGCCGCGCCTTATATAGCTTTCATGGTGTCGCTATTCGGCAGGCGGGCGTCCTGATCCAGCCCAATCAGGGCGAATAATTGAAGCGGCTTTTTTAGCCAATGATTCAGAAAAACCATGATCTTGTAACCATGCCTCAATAGCTTTCGTGTTACCCCAACTAGTAGTCAGTCAACTTGAAACGCAATAATAGCGCGTAATTTTAATGTATGGTAGAAGTGTTGATTTCCCCACCAGGGTTCAACTATGTCAACCATCAAATATAAAGTCAACTTAAGTGAGGATGAAAAAACTCAGTTGGAATCCTTGCTTAACAAAGGTAAATGCGCTGCACGAAGTCAAACGCGGGCTCGTATTTTATTGAAAGCAGCGAGTGGTCTTCAAGATAAGGACATTATCGAAGCGCTAGACGTGTCCCCTTCAATGGTGGCAAAAACCCGGCAACGGTGTGTTGAAGAAGGTGTAGAGGTGGCATTGAGAGACCATCCTCGCCCCGGTAAAACGGCAAAGCTGACAAATAAACAGGCAGCTCATGTCATTGCCATTGCTTGTAGCGATGCACCGGAAGGGCATGAGCACTGGACCTTACGGTTATTGGCAGACAAAGTAGTTGCGTTATCCTATGCGTCTTCTTTCAGTCACGAAGCAATACGTCAGCTTCTAAAAAAAACATACTGAAACCTTGGCAGAAACAGGAATGGTGTATTCCCGATGTGAGCGCAGAATTCGTAGCAGCTATGGAAGAGGTAATTGACCTTTACGAAGAACCCTATGAACGAACACGCCCACTCGTGTGTTTCGACGAAAGCCCTAAACAACTTATTGCGGAAATACACGAGCCAATTCATGTCGAACCAGGAGTGCCAGCCCGTTATGACACGGAATATGAACGAAAAGGCGTATGCGATTTGATGATGATATGTGAACCCAAACGCGGTTTTCGTCAGGTGGATATCACTGACAGACGCACCAAAATCGATTTTGCCCATAGCATGAAACATGTTGCCGACCTTTATCCTGAAGCGTCCATCATTCGCGTGGTAATGGATAATCTCAATACTCATAAACTTTATGCTTTATATGAGGCATTTCCAGCCGAGCAGGCACACGACTTGGCACGAAGATTGGAATTTCATTACACACCAAAACATGGGAGCTGGCTAAATATTGCCGAGATTGAACTCGCCGTATTGTCGAACATGTGTCTATCGCGACGTATTCCAGATAAAGACACTCTTCGTCGCGAGGTCGAAGCCAATGTCAAAGAGCGTAATCTCAAGGCAACTCCTGTAAATTGGCACTTCACCACACAAGATGCCAGACGAAAATTGGCTCGACTTTATCCTTGCGTTTCAAGTTGACTGACTACTAGTTTTATCCAATGGGGATGCGTTACCCCAAAACTTCATGCTCGCTTGATTAAGTCTTGCAAGCTGGTCAGATTTATTGTGATTATTAGGTGTATATTCTTCATTGGGCTTGGGTGTGTTATCGGTGGCGGCTAGTTCGGGGTGTTCGCGTTCGAATCTTTTTACCTCGCTTGCGTCAATAATCAATCGGTCAAGGCCGGGATGATAAGTAATGACGCATTCCTCGCCTTTCAGTATTCCGTTGGCTGTTTCGCCTGCGTTTCCGGTGGCTAAAAAAGGTTCTTTCGCGAAGTAGATGTTAGCAAGTTCTTGGTCTGTTATGCCTGTGTGCTCGCCTCTCAGCATGAGCTTTGTCCGGGGATATTCCCAGTCAGCCTGTGTCAAAAATGCAAGTTGATTGGTAAGACCTAACTGGAGGATGTCATCAATTGATATGAGCCAGTGTTCTGCTAATTGCTCAACGGTGTAATAACGGCGGTCGATTTTCAAATAACACCTCGTCAAAGTGTAAGCCGTCAAAAAGGGAAAACCGGAAACAGAATGACGAGTTCCGCTTGTTGGCCGCTAAGCCTATCCGGTTGCGCTGATTATAACCGTCCGCCAATGTTCAGGCTATCGTTATCCCGGCGTTCCTGTCCTGTTGTACAGCAATGAGAACTTGGGTTTCCATCCATTCAACAAATGAGAACTTAGGTTCTCATTATCCACGGCGGCCTACTCGCATTAACCAGACTGGGTGGTGTCGATCATGCCGTTAATCCTGACAAAACGAGAGTTAAAAATGACGTTTTGTCAGTGCTTTGTCAGGCATAAAACCCAGTACCGGCGGGGCTTGCAGGTGATTCCTGACAAAATGACAAATCATTGATAACCTTTTTTGGGGTTTGTGTTTTATGGGTGGCAAGCGGATTAAACCCACGCCGTCTGTGAAAATAATTCTACACACAAAAAAGCCGATCATCAGACCGGCTTGCTATGTCGTAACGGGTAACGCTAATTGGGCTTAGGGTGTCCGATCTGGCCAGACTGATCTGCCGCCGGCACGGTAACGGCTTGGGAACTTGGGTTCTCATCCATTCAACGACTGAGAACTTAGCTTCTCATTATCCACGGCGGCCTGCCCGGCATTAACCAGACTGGGGGGTGTCCATCGATCATGGCGTTAAGTTGCCGGCGCGGTATTTTGTTGAAAATCTACTCATGGTACAGGTGGTATAGGTATGGTATAGGTCAATAATAACAACCTGTACCACCTAAGTAATTGACTAAAAAGGGTTTAAATCGGCTGGTACAGGTGGTACAGCACCCCCCCCCCAGTTTGGTTAAAAAAATAGCCGTCAAGCCGGTTTTTGTCATAGCCAGCAATCCGTCGGTTTGCTGTCCCCCTAGCCCGGTATTTCTTCGCCGCGACCAGTGCTATCATGCCGCCAATATGACCCGCTGGGTACGCCATCCCGATTAATCGGCCTTGCAGCGGTTTTGCCGTGAAGGTATTTGTGTTGTTTTGCGACACAATCAATTGCTATGCTTGTTTCCGTGCCAACTCGCTGTAACCCTTTCTAATTAATGGCTACAGCCGGGCACGGTGTTTGCCATGGCTATTGTTTTGTTTTGGTTAATAATCGACTGCCGTACCGCGCACCGTTCAGGCACAAAAAAGCCGATCATCAGACCGGCTTGCTATTTCGTAACGGGTAACGCTAATTAGGCTTGTAGCCGGTTTATCGGTAGATGTCTTTTCGGTGTCCGATTTTCAGTATTTGGATAATTAAC
>JAUYMY010000038.1 GCA_030699385.1 Methylobacter sp. | reverse complement strand
TTCCCAGTTTTTAGGGGGGTATCCGGGCATGTAGGGGTATATTTGATGGGGTTTGCTACATTTGGCGCAAACCCCATCAAAAATAGCCGCAACCCAATAGATACAGCAACTATACTTTTCAATTTCTGGGAAACTTCAGATATGCAAGATAGCTATTATTGAGTAAACGCAAGATATTGAAATATTAGCGGCCACCATAGAGATATACAACGAACCTAGCTTCGGCTTTTTTATGATTTAGTATGAGGAGATAATATGAATCAACCTTTGGTTTTTCTTGTTGCCGGAGCGAGACCCAACTTTATGAAAATTGCGCCAATCGTGCGTGCGTTGAAGGCGCATGGCGGCTTGGCGTTTAAAATTATTCATACTGGACAACACTATGACCGGGATATGAATGATGTTTTTTTCGAGGAGCTCGGTATCCCGAAACCTGATGTTTTCATGGCTGCGGGAGGCGGAACTCATGCGGATCAGACCGGCAAGATTATGCTCGCATTTGAAGGGCTTTGTCAGGTTGAGCGTCCTGATGCCGTAGTCGTGGTGGGCGATGTGAATTCAACGCTAGCCTGCTCAATTGTGGCGAAGAAGTTGAACATCTTGGTGGCTCACGTTGAAGCAGGCTTGCGTAGCGGCGACATGGTCATGCCGGAGGAGATTAACCGTCTTGTTACCGACAGTATTTCGGATATGTTCTTCGTCACCGAGTCGAGCGGTGTTGCTCATCTGCAAAAGGAGGGAAAGCCGGATGCGGCCATTCATTATGTTGGGCACGTCATGGTCGACAACCTTTTATTTCAGGCGGAAAAACTCGCCGAAATAGACACTTCCTGCTTTGAAAACAGCTCTTTTAAGGCTGAAAGCATGCTTAACAACGGATGCTATGGGGTGGTTACACTACACCGACCGAGCAATGTGGATAATGCCGCTACAATGATTGGTATTGCCGATGCGCTAAAAGAAATTGCGCTGAAGTTGCCTTTGATCTTTCCTGTGCACCCGCGAACCCGAGCCAACTTGGAAAAATTTGGCATCAATCTTGGCTCAAACATTACTTTGGTAGGGCCGCAGGCTTATATGTCTTTCCTTAATTTGTGGAAAGATGCGGCCGTAGTGTTAACTGATAGTGGCGGATTGCAGGAAGAAACAACAACCTTGGGTGTACCGTGTATCACCATTCGCGACAATACCGAACGTCCAATCACGGTGGATGAAGGTTCCAATGTCCTTGCGGGGACTGATCCTGTACGCATAATCACCGAGACGAACAAAGTGCTGCGCGGCGAAGGCAAGCAGGGATGTCGCCCCCATTTATGGGACGGCAAAGCGGCGGTACGGATTGTTGACGCGTTGGCGAAGGAGTTGTTATGAATCAACGAATAGAAATAATGGGTTGCCAGATCGATAATCTGTCAATGGAAGAGACGCTACAGGCTATTGAGACTTTCATCAAGTCAGGGTTGCCGCACCAGCATGTTGTGGTGAATGTGGACAAGCTGGTTAAGGCCAGCCGCGATAAGGAATTGAAGCACATTATCAACAACTGTGCGCTAATCAATGTGGATGGTATGCCGGTTGTCTGGGCATCCCGTCTGCTGGGTAAGCCGCTGAAGGAGCGAGTTGCCGGCGTCGATCTGTTTGAGGCTCTTATGTGTCGGGCTGCGGAGAAAGGTTGGCGCGTATATCTGCTCGGTGCGCAGGAGGAAGTCGTGTCCATGGCTAAACAGGTTTACGAACAAAAATATCCTGGACTCACGGTCGCCGGTTACCGCAATGGGTACTGGAAACAGGATGAAGAAGTTGAAGTGGTCGAACAAATTAAGGCCGCTCAGGCCGACCTTTTGTTTGTCGCCATCAGTTCGCCAAAGAAAGAGCATTTTCTAGGGCGGTATCAGGCCGAGATGAGAGTTCCCTTTGCCATGGGTGTGGGCGGAACCCTTGATGTCGCAACCGGCAAGGTTAAGCGTGCGCCGGTTTGGATGCAAAAAAGCGGGATTGAATGGGTTTATCGTTTCCTGCAAGAGCCGCGACGTATGTTCAAACGTTATTTCATTGACGATATGTTTTTTTTTGTATTACTGGCACAGGAATTTAATGCAAAGTTTAAGGGGAGAGGGGCGAATTAGCTTGCTTGCCAATTCAATCAGGTAAATTGCCCCCTGACACAGCACTATCTATCGTTAGACAGCCAAAATAGAGGATACAAAATGTCGATTACAAGTATATTCGCCAAGTCGTTATCAAACTACGACAACCAGAAATCCGTGGGATCAAAACTTCGGGCAAAGCGCATCGTTCCGTTGCTGGAGATGATGGAAGCAGTCTTCAATGAAAACGGATCTGTCAGTATTATCGACATCGGAGGTACAGAAAAATATTGGGGTATTATTCCGAAACAATATATCGATGAATACAATGTAAACATCACAATTGTCAATCTTCCCGGTACCGCAATGTCAGAAGATCATGAGCCATTTAAGTTTATTGAAGCCGATGGCTGCGATCTCTCAGAATTTCCTGATGAATCATTTCACATTGCGCACTCCAATTCTGTGGTGGAGCATGTGGGCGATTGGGTGCGCATGGTGCAATTTACGAAGGAAATATCAAGAATATCGAAGAAGTACTTTGTTCAAACTCCCAACTATTGGTTTCCAGTTGAACCTCACTGCATGACACCTTTTTTTCATTGGCTCCCTAAGCCAACCCGGCTTTGGCTGGTTTCGCACTTTCAACTGGGTCATTGGAGCAAGGCGACCTCAATTGATGAGGCTGTGCGCATTGTAGAAGGTGCTCGTCTCCTGAACAAAAAAATGTTTCAAGGGCTATTTCTGGATGCCAATCTTTTAACTGAAAATTTATTCTTCATGCCCAAGTCTTTTATCGCCATAAGAAAATGACAAGGCTGCTTAAGAATGAGCATAATTTAACTTATGCAAGTTTACTAAGTTATTTTATGCACGTTCCTTAACGAATAATGACCGGGGGCCGGTCTTGCTTACATTATAAAAACAAAGTGGGTGCTTTGATGCTTGTGATTTTGCAAGAATTAGTTCTGTTTTATCTTAGGCGGTTCGAGTCCGTCCGGGGAGCTAAGTAAAAGAAAGCCTACATGTAAATATTAAGGGGAGACGGGGGCGAATTAGCTTGCTTGCCAATTCAAGCAAGCTTAATTGCCCTCACCAACACTACCTATCTTAAGCCGGAAATAGAGGATGCATTCACCGAATTTACTTCACAGTAACCGACTTGGAAAGCTGGTTGTTGGTTTCATTCGACTCTGCAAAGCGGTTTATGTCATCGACGTAAGCCATCACCTTGTGGCTACCTTTAGGAATAGAGTAAGCTCCACCCTTGGTGCCAATAGTCACCGATGCTCCTGCGGCCAAGGGGCCGGTTACGGAACCCCAGGTTTTCCAGGCATCATCCACAAAATATGCTACGCCGATGACTACGCCTGCAGGAGTCGCTGCGGCACCCTGATTCTTCACTGTGCTGGTAAAGATGCCGTTGGCATAGGAAACCCCTGTGACGATGACATCGGGGAGAGCGATAGACGCAGCAGCAGTCGTGAATGAAGATGACGCGAAAGTAGAGCCATTGTTCACACTTATCTTGTAGTAATAGACAGTGCGTGGGGACAAGCCACTAATTCGTGCTGACTGACTCGTGGCTGAAGTGCTAACAGTAACTTTCGAACTGAGGTTAGTAGCACTGGTACCATAAGAAACATCGCCGGTAGTCGGAATATTGGTGACCCAGTTAATCAGAGCACTATTGGTAGTGATGTTTTCCACAGAGTAAGAGCTTATACTGACCGCCGGCACCGGCACTGGAACAGTTACCGTAGTCGTGCTTCCCGCAGAGAAATTGCCGGCAGCATCGAAGGCTTGGACTTTGTAGTTGTAGGTTGCTCCAGCAACGACAGTGGTGTCAGTAAAGCTGGTTTCATTATTCCTCATGAGTTCTTTGCCGTCCTTAAAGATTATGTAACCGGTAACACCCATATTGTCTATTGATGCACTCCATGAGAGATTAACCTTCGTTGAATCAGAGGCAGTTGCCGCAAAGTTCGTAGGAACTGATGGCGCAGTCGTATCAGCTGTACTAGTTGTACCTACGGGTGTATTTACACCAGGAGGAAACACAAGCATCCTGGCGGTTTTCCAAAATGTAGCGCGGGTATAAGGATATGGATTCGCCTCAGTAAATAAATACGTATCCAGCGACCAGTAATTCTGACCAGCTCCCACATCCCTAGTTGGTCCAATTTTATCTAAGATCATTACGTTATTGACCCAAAATTGCACGACCCCCTTGCCGCCATTAGCAGTATCGCGCTCATCCATGAATGCATCAATAACGATAGGTACCATGGTGTTTCTGGGGATACCGTTCACCCTAGCGATAGCTTGTGGATAGGTTTGTGTGCCGACTCTTTGCATTAAACTCAGCATCAATTTTGTAGTATCTTGGGAGTCGGTATCGACGACTATGGCCAACGGTGGATTACTCTGGGTCATGCTGCTCATTTGCCAGACCAGCACAGGGGATTGACCGGTCGGGGTCAATGTCCAGTCATTTACGCCATCGGCCTGTCCGAAAGCAACCTCAAGTTCCCAGCGGTTATGGGTGCGAGATGGATTCTTAAAAGAATTGAGCTGTGACCGGCATTTGCCCTCCGTAATTCCATCGCCTTTGTTATACCGGACCATTGTGACGGGAGTGGTACCAAAAGTTTGCTTATCGACTCTTCCATAAAGCCCGGCGTTAGTCATATTCGAGCCTATATTGACAGAAGTCCCAGTGCTGGAACTCCATGCCTGTATTGTAGCTGGATCGGGATAATTTGTTTCTGGGTTGACAAAAGGTACATTGCCGCTATAGTCGTTTTTACGAGGCACCCCGTACAAATCGACAGTTGTAAGAGTTCCCTTGGCATTCACCTGGTAAGGAGGCTGTGCAACAAAGGCACTGGTAGCACTGGCTCCAGGATAACTTATCTCGGAATCAGGCATAGGATTAGCGGCAGATGCAACCGCACCCGCGCCACCAGCCAGCAATAACAAAAGGTACATACTCCTCAAGCTAATCATATTGGATTTGAAAACTTGGGAGCAAGTAAGGGACTTTCTTGATTGACCGGGCAAGACCGAAAGTCGATATGCCCATTTATTCGATTTATATGATTTATACACAACATTACCTCTATACATAAGACCATTAATTTACGAGACATTCGCTGTCTCTTTTTTATATCACCTTGATTTATATAAAAAATTACACCAAATATAAGCCAATCCTGCTTTAACTTATATGTAATAATTTCTATAAAACATGGCTGAAGTGTAATTAGAAAAAACCATAAAAAACGTGAAGAAGCCTTCATTTAATCAAAATCTAATAGAAAAAAACCGAAATTGTGAACTAGCTCTCGCGAAACACTTATGAAATATTTTCCATATATCACGCATAAATTTTAAATTTCAAAGATTAAAGATCACTTAAATATACGTATTATTACGTAGGCAAAAAATTTAAGACGTTTTTTGAGAGGCATAGGTAATGATACGAATTGTTAGAGACAACTAAACCCTCTATTCTGAAAACTCCTATACAACAACCGATGTTATTGCTAAAGCCAATGGGCTCAAGTTGTTGTACGTACAGGTTCATTGACCAAGCGCGAAATTAAACCGGATGTGACGTTTATTTGTCGTCTTGAGTCTTTCAGTGTCATTAGCCCTAAAGGATTACACATGCAAAAAGTCAAACAGCTTAAAGATCGAATCGCCACCAAAAAAAGCCTGATCGGTATTATTGGCCTCGGTTATGTCGGGCTTCCGCTAGCCCTTCGTTTTGCCGAAGTCGGCTACAACGTGCTGGGTTTTGATATAGATCAAGCTAAAGTCGACGCCATCAATGCCGGGCGCAGTTACATCAAGCACATCGGCGATGCGGCTATTGCCCAAGGTAAAGCAAATGGCATTACCGCTACTGCGGATTTTTCACGCGCCAGCGAAGCGGACGCCTTAATCATTTGCGTACCCACGCCGCTGAACAAATATCGCGAACCCGACTTAAGTTTTGTCATCAATACCACGGACGCGCTACTGCCCTATTTGCGAGCGGGTCAGATTGTCTCTTTGGAAAGCACAACCTATCCCGGCACAACCGATGAAGAATTAAAGCCGCGTCTTGAATCGCATGGATTCAACGTGGGCGAAGATATATTTCTGGTTTTTTCGCCAGAACGTGAAGACCCGGGCAATGCCGATTTTTGTACACGTACAATCCCGAAGGTGGTAGGCGGCTGTACCCCGGCTTGCCTGGAAGCAGGCATAGCGCTTTACAGCCAAGTGATTGACCAAGTCGTGCCGGTCAGTTCGACCCAGGCGGCAGAAATGACCAAATTATTGGAAAACATTCACCGCGCCGTCAATATCGGCCTAGTGAACGAGATGAAAATTATTGCCGATCGCATGGGCATTGATATTCATGAAGTGATCAAGGCTGCGGCCACCAAGCCATTCGGCTTTGTCGCCTATTATCCAGGCCCCGGACTCGGTGGACATTGTATTCCGATTGACCCGTTCTATCTGACCTGGAAAGCCCGAGAATATGGCATACATACCCGTTTTATCGAACTGGCCGGTGATGTGAACAGCACCATGCCGGAGTGGGTTGTCGATAAAATTGCCGATGCGCTTAACCGGCGGGAACGCTCAATCAAAGGCAGCAAGATTCTGGTATTGGGCATTGCCTACAAGAAGAACGTCGATGACATGCGCGAATCGCCTTCGGTTGAGCTGATGAAATTATTACAGGCTAAGGGCGCGGCGATTGCCTATTCCGACCCTTGGGTGCCGGTATTTCCGAAGATGCGCGAGCACTATTTTGAACTATCGAGCATTGAATTAACACCTGCATCAATCGCATCGTATGATCTGGTGCTGATTGCGACCCATCACGATGCGTTTGATTACGCATTGATTAAAAAACATGCACAGCTGATTGTTGATACGAGGGGCGTTTATCTGAAAACGGCAGAAAACATTGTTAAAGCATGACGGATTTACGAAGTAAATGGCATTATAACAAAGCACAATTATCGTAATCTCGCTGAACAATACGCCCAGGATTTCCAAGCACCAAACAATGGGCCGGAATATCCTGGGTAACCACCGCACCAGCACCAATAGCGGCGCCGTCACCGACACTAATGTCAGCGCATATCTGTGCATGGACACCAATATAAACGCCTTCGCCAATGACTAATCCCCCATTAATAATTCCATCCGATCCCAATTTGACTTGTTGTTGAATATTACAGCAAGACCCGATGCGGCAATTTTTGACTTCTATACCACCGAAATGATTAATGTAAAAACCCGGCGCAATATCCGCGCTTTGATCCAGATTGATGCCATAGGCCTTGCGTACAAACGCGAATAATAGCCAATAGACGGGATAAAATAGCATCACAATAACCCAACCTAACGGCTGTTTTTGCACGCGCCCTAGCCAGCGTCCAAAACGATAGATTACCAACGCCCGAAGTCCATAATTCTTCCACAGCGAATACGGCAGGTTAAGTGCTGTTTCTTTACGATGCACACGCATCGTGTCTGCGCGAATATGCTCAAACATAGCCAAGTGCCTTTATATAACCCATAACATCAATATCCTGATGTGCCCGTAAATCGGCATTATCAAAATCCCGCAATACCAAGCGCGCGGGATTACCCATCATGACCGCCCCTGCCGGAATGCTCTTGACCAACACAGTGCCAGGCAGTAGCGTCGCACCATCACCAATACTGATCGCACCGTAAACTACGCAATCTGCACCTATCCACACATTACGCCCAATTTCCGGTCGACCTCTATCAACATGACTCATGCCGACAGTCACTCGCGTACCAATCACCGTTCCTGCTCCTGTCCTTGTGGAGCCGAAAATGATGTGTCCTTGATCGGAAAAACAAACACCGCTTTCAATGACACAGTCCTTACTTATATCAATTTTGGCATTAATTTTAACGGCTAATTTTAATAATCCAAGGGGAACCAGCAAGATGCACCAAAACCTTTTATCAAGGCGATAATTAGGATTACGCTTTAAATATAACCAATGAGCAATACGATAAACCAATATCGCCTGCAAACCGGGTGAACTCATCAACAACCATAAACGCGAAGCCCAGCTCATGGGACGCCCCGGCCAACGCTGCTGATGAGCCACATCAATGTCACCGGCTATGCGGCTTGCCGATTGGATTGGCCTAAATAGCCCACGCTCTAACACATGGCTCATTTTCCCTCCTGCTTGACAGGATATGCGCTGATAAAATTCAGTAAGGCTGCGGCTACCACGTCCTGTCCGCGCTCGTTAAGATGACCGCCATCACTGCTCAGATCCGGGCATAAGGCCTCAACTACTTGGAAATCTGCATAAATCCGGCATAGTTTTCCGTTCGATTCAGCTTCAATCGCCGCCAAATCAAACAAGTGCCCGGTCTTTGCATAATGTTCCCGAAGCCGCTCATTGAATTGCCCACGTTTGGCGTTATCAACATAGCCGCTCGGTTGCCTGCCCATCAGTTGTTTAATCCAGGCTTTTAATCCGGTTTGCGCCGTCCTCAACGGTGCGGTAACAGCGACGAAGTGCGTGTCCGGGTGTTTTTGAGCCAAGGTTTCCAGGTTAGCAATATAGCTATCCGCCACCTGTATGGCATCAGTGTCGGCGTTAAAATCGACATAGCATAATTTCATCAGCGCCATGTCCGCACCTTGAGCGGCTCCGGCATCAACGGCGGCAGCAAAATCATTAATTTTGGACAGTGGATCGCCATTTTTGCCGATAGTAAAGTGACTGATACCGGCCGATGTGGGCGCTGTACGCTGTTCTTTAAAAGATATTTTGACGCCCTGCTGATCAGCTAAACGCTCCAGGCCGTTGAGAATATTCCAGCCTACCGATTGGTGCCCAAAAACCACGCGCTTGGTATTTAACGCCTGCCATTCCAGGGTATTGATAGGCATGGTACTCTCCTGTTTTGATTCAGCTTGTGTTGTCGATATGTGCATCATGGCAATCATTAATAGCCATCCGAGTTTATTTTTCATCGTAGTTCTCCGTTTAATATCGGCGCTTTAGTCTGCGGGCCCATGACCGGTTCTACAGTCACTGCCGGCCAATGCAACGGCGCGGTGGTTTTACGTTTAGCTTCAATGTCATGGTAGATAAACTCGGCCTGCTCCAGTCCGATAGCCAGCGTCTTAGCCAATGTAGCAGGCGGTTCGCCGTTGTTATAAGCCAGCAAGGCAATGTCCATTTTGTCGTAAGGCAAAGCGAAATAAAATTCGTCTTGCCCTTGCGTCATGCTGTAAGTGTCTGTGGTGGGCTGCGCATTGCAGATTGCTTCGGGAAGCTCCAAATATCGCGCCAAGGCGTAGACCTGGGTTTTATACAAGTGCGCGATGGGTTTGACATCGGCCGCACCGTCACCGTTTTTGACAAAAAAACCCTGATCGTATTCCAGCCGGTTGGGGGTACCGATGACTGCATAATTCAAACGGTCGGCGTGAAAATACTCCAGATTTTTTCGCACCCGCTGCTTGAAGTTGGTGGCGGCGACGATTTGCAGGTAATTTTTCGAATCCAGCCGCGCCTCGAATTGCTGCCCTTCCGGCGACTGCACGACTAAGTTGAAATAATTGAACTGCCCGGCTTGCCCGCCGGCAATGGCAATTTTATTTTTCCAGCCGTCGGCATAGTCCGGAAATACGGCGCTGATAGCCTGATCGCGCCAGCGGTAACAGCCGAGCGCGTCTAATGTCGGGGCAATATCGAACTTCTCGTAAGTGATGCCAAGCTGCTCCGCCACCATTGCGCCGCGCAGTGAGCTTTCAGAAGCAGAATCGCGTTCCGGCAACAGCAGGCCAAATACCCGTTCGCTACCAACCGCCTGCACCGCCAAAGCGGCGCAAACGGCGCTGTCAATACCGCCGGAAATGGCGATAATGAAGCCGCGCCGATGTAAATGAGTACGCAGCACTTCACGCAAACGTTCGGCAATTTTGGCGACTTCAGCGGCTTCGTCGAGCTTAAGCGTAGCGCTAAAACCCGGCGTAGCGGTGAGATTCGGCGTAGCGGTAAAATTTAGCGCGGCAGTAAAATTAATAGACATAAGTAAAGCTCCTCGAATTAACTTAATTGGGCAAGCAACGCCGCGTACTGTTGCAGTATCAACTTGCGCGACAACTTGCCGTTATCGGTACGCGGCAGTTCGGGCACGATCAGGACGTGTTTGGGCACCATATAGTTTTCCAGGCGCTCGGTGCAAATGCGCTTAATCTGTTGCACATCCGGCTTTCCACCGTCGCGCACACTGACAAAAGCACAGACCGCTTCACCCAGCAACGGGTCTGGAATTCCTGCAACGATGACATCCTGTACTACAGCAAGACTGTAGATGACATTTTCAACCTCAGCGGGGCTGACTTTTTCGCCCCGACTTTTAATCATCTCATCACTACGGGCAACGAAATAAAAATCGCCATCAGCGTCCTGCCGGAATAAATCGCCGGTTTTCAACAGTAATTCGCCGGGCACTGAACCGGGTATCAACACCTCGGCGGTTCTTTCCGGCTGCATCCAGTAGCCCCGCATCAGATGAGGGCCGCGTACATGCAAATAGCCGACTGCGCCCGGCGTTACCGCCCGCCCATCTTCGTCCAGTAATAACAGTTCGGTACCCGGAATCGCGCGTCCTACCGATTCCGGCTTAAGCTCAGCCAACGTCGGCTTCAAATAGGCGCTGCGAAAACACTCGGTTTGCCCGTACATTTTGTATAAGTCAGCGTGAGGGAACATCTGCCGAATACCAGCGATAAATTCTGTCGGTAGCGCGGCGGCGGCATTGGTGACTAGGCGTACATGGGGAAAATGCAGTGAGTGTTTAGCATGTTGCGCGAGCATCATGGCAAAAATTGTAGGCACACCGGAAAAACTGGTGACCGCTTCGTCCTGCATACGCTTGAATACTTGGCTCGGATAGGTGAACGAGCGCTCCAGCACCAACGCCGCGCCTGCATGTACCGCAGAAAACCACTGTAACAGACCATAACCGAAATTGAGCGGCAACCCGGAAAACAGTCGGTCATCTGCCGAAAAACCGAGATATTCATTAATGCTGTCCAGCACAAACAACAGAGATTGGTGCGTATGCATGACCCCTTTGGGCTCGCCGGTGGTACCTGAGGTATAAATTAACGCGGCTAAATCCAAGCTGATAGCTGGCTGTGGCGGCGGTGTAGTCGGCATCTTAGCCAAAGCGGCGTCCAGACTTTCAACGCCTGCAGACACTGTTTTTAATTCTTTTAATTCAGCCGTACACAATACCCGTAACCTCGGCAACTGCGCCGCGACCGGTTCGAACACACGCGCTAGATGCGGCTCAGTGAGTAACATGTAACTACCGGCATCGCGCAGAATAAACGCCAACTTATCCGGCTTGGTTTGCACATTAACGGCAACGAAAATGCCACCCGCCAGCAACACGCCATAAATTGATGCCGCGCATTGCCAAGAATTGTCCATAAAAATAGCAACCCGGTCGCCACGGCTGACGCCATTTGCACGCAAGGCATGGGCGAGACGGCAGGCATAATCCGCCACTTCGCCGTAACTCATGCGTACATCGCCTGCTATCAAGACGCTACGATTCGGATGCGCTAAAGCGGCTGTAAGCAAGCTATCTTGCAGCAATCGGTTGATAGCGCTCATGATGGTTCACGCAGCAACAAGCTGCTTACGCATAACAAAAGCAGCTAATTTGTTCACCGAATCAAGATTGGCCGGCAGCATTTCATCGTCGTTTACTTTGATATCAAAGGTTTCTTCAATGAACAGTATGATTTCCAGAATTCCAGTCGAATCTATAATACCGCTGGCGAGAAATGAATCGTCGTCCTGCAACACCGATGGGTCTTCGGTAAACAGCAGGTTGCCCAAAATGTAGTCTCGTATAGTGTTTTTCATAATCAATGATAGCCAGAGTCAGGTTAATAAAAAGCGGGGCTGTCCGCCTCGCGGATAGTCCGGGAAAATTGTTCAATAAAAAAATAATGGCACAACTGCGTCGACAATACGCCGACCAGCGCCATGTTGTCTTTATAGGCCAACGAACTGCCGCGCCGCGCCTTGTTCAGCAATAAGCCGACTTTTGGCGCATCGAAATAGCCATAGCGTTTGAGCTTGTCGGCACTGAGCAAGTCATCGACATAAGCAGGCGGCTGTGCGGAAAAAAAGGCCGGAATGTCGGGGGCGCAATACGGCTGTTTATGGCGTTCGATAATCTGCTGCGGCAGGTGCTTTTTCATTGCCTGCTTAAACAGGTATTTCTCGTTCAGCGCGCGCATTTTCAGACGCGGGTTCAGGCGGTTGGCGAACTCAATCACGCGGTGATCCAAAAACGGAAAACGCCCTTCCACCGAATTGGCCATCAGCATCCGGTCGCCCTGCGAACACAATAAATAACCGCCCATCAGCGTTTTCGCCTCCAGATAGTGCGCACGGTTGGACGGATGCCAGCGGCCAAAAGCGGCAGGCAACCGCCCGGTCAATCCGGCAGCCGCCTCTTCGCGCAATGCGGCGTTAAGCGCTTGCGAGAAAAAGACTTTGCACTGCGCGGTGGTGAACCAGCGGGTCAGATGGCTGAAGCCCGGCTGCTCAGGCTTGTCCAGACCGATACTGTAATAATTGCGCAAATAGCTTTGCGACTGCGCGCCGGATGTTTCCAGATACGGGTACAAGGCTTTCAGCAACAATGGCCGCCATTCGGATTGTGGCTGGCGCGCCCAAAATTGGCGGATTTTGGCTTCCTTGAACAAATCGTAGCCGCCCAGCGTTTCATCGGCACCTTCGCCGGTGAGCACAACCTTGTAACCGGAAGCACGCACCAAGCCGGACAACTGCCGCATTGGCGTGGGCGCTGTGCGCAAAATGGCGGTTTCGGCGTGAAAAACGGTGGCGGGGAAGTGTTCGGCAATATCGCCGTTGGTGCAGCATATCCGGCTGTTTTCAACGCCAAGATGATCGATCATTTGCTGCTGAAAAGCCGACTCATCAAGCGCCGCTTGTTCAAAGCCGATGGAAAAGGTTTTTAGCGGGGCGGCTGAATAGTGGCGAATCAACGATACCAAGGCGGAAGAGTCCAGCCCGCCGGACAGATAAGCGCCGACCGGCACATCGGCGCGCAAACGGATAGCCGTGGCATCGGCCAGCAAAGCGTAGAGCTGTTCGCCCAACTCGCTGTCCGAACCGGCCAAATAATCGCCTTGCTCAGGAAACTGCCAATCCCAATAGCGTGACTCACTCACACAGCCGTTTTCCACGGTCAATAGATGTCCGGGCGACACTTCGAAAATATTTTCAAACAGGGTATTCGGGCTGCGCGGTGCCCAGAAGGTGAAGATCTGATCCAGCGCTGCCGGGGAAATAATCGGCGCTGTCGTTAATTGCGGCAATAAGGCCTTGATTTCCGAGGCGAATAACAGCCGCTCACCCTGGCGGGTATAAAACAGCGGCAAAATACCGGCTCGATCACGTACCAGCAGCAAACGTCGGCGGCCTTCATCCCAAAGCGCGATGGCAAACTGGCCGTTCAGCTGCTGCACAAAATCGTCGCCGTAGTGCTCGTAAGCGTGAACGATGACTTCGGTATCGCTGTCGGTATAAAAACAGTGGCCGTGTTTGATTAAGTCTGCGCGCAATTCAAGGTAGTTGAAAATCTCGCCGTTGAAGGTGACCCAGACGCTGCTGTCCTCGTTGTGCATGGGTTGCGCGCCGCCGGCAAGGTCGATGATGCTCAAGCGGGTATGGCCCAAACCGATACGCCGACCGGGATCGATATAAACGCCGTGACCATCCGGCCCCCGATGCTGCAACGGCGGCAACATGCTGCGCACATCCCGTTCGCTGATGTTGGTCTGCATCGACAAAGCCGCAATACCGTTAATTCCACACATGCGCATTCCTTCTAGTGTTGCCCTGCGGGTTGTCTATAAAACAACCCTTTGGACATCATTCTAAGTAGAAATTATGGGAAAAAATATTGGTGGAAATACTTAGGGATAATGAAACATCTCAAATGTAGGAGCGGCCACCCGGCCGCGAACAATCGTGATGAGCTGTTCGCGGCCGGGTGGCCGCTCCCACAACATGTGTATAACGATAAGCGCTGCGCTCAATACAAATCCACCGGATCGACATCCAGCGACCAGCGCACTTTTTTTGCCTGTTTGAGCGTTTCTATTTGCGGCATCAGCACATCGAGCAAGGCGTGCAATTCCGGCCGCCTGCTGCTCTGGAACAACAGTTGATAACGGTACAAGCCTGCCCGGCGCGCCATCGGTGCGGCAACCGGGCCCAAAATTTGGGTATGGCTTTGGCAATGCGCCTCGGCCAATTCAAGCACGGCCTGCAAAAACAACGGCGGCGCGGCCACATCAAGAGCCTGCACCCTAAGCAGCGCCTGATAACTGAACGGCGGCAATGACGCCTGTTTACGCTCCGCCAGTGCGCTTTGGGCAAAACGGTTATAGCCCTCGGCAATCAGCGTGGTTAATAGAGGATGCTCCGGTTGCCGGGTTTGCATAATTACCCGCCCCGGTTTTTCCTCGCGCCCGGCACGGCCTGAAACCTGCACAATCATTTGCGCCAGTTTTTCGGGGGCATGAAAATCAATGCTGAACAGGCCGCTGTCGACATCGAGCAGCGCCACCAGCGTCACATTGGCGAAATGGTGGCCTTTCGCCAGCATTTGCGTACCCAGAATAATGTCCACCTTGCCCTCATTGATTTGCTGCAAATAATCTTCCAGCGCGCCTTTACGCTGGGTGGAATCGCGATCCAGGCGCACGATGGTTTTATCGGGGAACAAGGCCGCCAGCACTTTTTCCACCCGTTCGGTGCCCAAACCCAGCGGCGTCAATTCGCCGGTTTTGCAGGCGGGGCAGCGTTTCAACAGGCGCTGTTCCTGTGCGCAATGGTGGCAACGCAACTTGCCTTCATCATAATGAATCACCAGATTGGCATCGCAACGCCCGCAGCGCGCCACCCAGCCGCAGCCGTGGCAAATCAGCGTCGGCGCAAAGCCGCGCCGGTTCAGGAACAACAGCACCTGCTCGTTTTTTGCCAAAGTAAGGCGCATTTCGGCCAGCAGCGCTTCGGACAAGCCTTCCTGCATTTTTTTGTTCCTGATGTCCAGCAACTGCAACCTCGGCGCACTCGCATTGCCCGCCCTGTCCGGCAGATGCAGCCAGCGGTAGCGCTGTTTGTCGACGTTATGCAGGGTTTCCAGTGCGGGCGTCGCCGAACCTAATACCACCGGAATATTCAACAGCTTGCCGCGCACCACGGCGACATCGCGGGCGGAAAAACGAAAACCGTCCTGCTGTTTGAACGAGGCATCATGTTCTTCATCGAGGATAATCAGGCCGGGATTTTTTAACGGGGTAAACAGCGCCGAGCGGGTACCCAGCAAAATAGCGCCGTCGCCGCATTGCATGTTCAACCAGGCTGCCGCGCGCTGGCGGTCAGTCAATTTGGAATGCGAAATGGCAATGCTAACCGTAAAGCGCTGCCTGAAACGCTGTTCCAACTGCGGCGTCAGGGTGATTTCCGGCAACAGCACCAGCACTTGCTGACCGCGCTCCAACACCGTGCGGATAATCTGCATATACACTTCGGTTTTACCGCTGCCGGTGACGCCTTCGAGCAAAAAAACGCCGAACTGGCCGAGGCTGGCAGAGACGGTATCAATGGCCGCCTGCTGTGCCGGATTGCATTGCAAGGCGCTGTTTTTGACAACAGGCTCAGTGCGGTTTTTGCCGAACTCGGCCGCAACCTGTTGCACTAGCGATTTGCCGATCAACTGCTTGACCGGCGCGCGCCAAGTGCCGTCCCATGCCGACAATTCGGTTTCTGACCAGCTGCCGGGCTGTGCCTGGAACTTTTCCAACACGCTTTGCTGTTTCGGCGAACGCTTTAATAATGCGCTGTCCAGCGCCCTGCCCGCTTCGGTCAGGGCATAGCGTTTTTCAGTTTGGATAATGGCGGCTTTGCCCTGACGCAAGGCCACCGGGAAAGCCGCGCTGAACACTTCGCCCAAAGGATGATGATAATAACGGCTGGCCCAGTGCAACAGCGCCAGGTCTTTAGGCGACAGCAGCGGTTTGTCGTCGAGTATGCGTTCGACCCGTTTTAACTTGGCGGTGTCTATGTCGCTATGGCGGACGCACTCGACCAGAAAGGCGATTTTTTTGCTGTTGCGAAAAGGCACTTCAAGACGCACACCGGGTTTGACACTGGCCGAGTCGAACGACTCCGGCGGCAGATAATCAAATAAACGATATAACGGCACGGCAAGCGCAACCCTGAAAACAAGCCCATCGTCATTTTGCAACTTAGCCATAAGTGGTGAATTATTTTTGATGTTTTAGAGCTAAGTCACTCTAGGATTTAGACTATTCGAGTTACCCACAAAAGCTGTGGATAACTCTGTGGAAAAATACTTTTTAACTCGCCTTACTGACGGTTTTTATTACAGTTTTGTTACATTGAACAGATTTCAGGCAACAATTATTTTTATTTTTAGTTCAATGAGTTAGAAAATAATTAGTGACAATAAGAAGTTTTGCTGTTTGATTTTGACCGGTGTTTTAGCCGTATCTGTAAACGGATCAATCCCTGTGCGAAAAGCCCATGCTCGGATTAAACTGAGCGGATAAAACTGACTTAAATACAACCCACCGAATGCCCTTCTTGCCCCACCGAAACAGCGCCATTTTAACCTATTCTTGTTGAATTGCTTTCAGGCTTTTCCTCGTTTCTTGGAGCGCGGTCGAGATGCCCGCGCTCCCAGGAGCGAAACCGAAAAATATGCCGCGTGAAGTATACATAAGTTGTGGGAGCGGCCACCCGGCCGCGAACAGCGCACAATTGTTCGCGGCCGGTGACCGCTCCCACAACTTTTATCTATTCCTCGTTCCCACGCGCCGCGCTCATAGTTATAGGCGTTTGTGAACCTGAGATAGATTTATGCCCTCGGGTGCGCGGTATTTGGGACGACGCGACTTTACAACGCATTTTACCTTCCTGACTTGTTCGGATAAGCCTGCGGCTGTCATAATACTGACATATTCAAGCGCAATGGTTGCCCAATGATGTTTAGTGTCAACCGCTAAACGAGCACGGCAAAAATTATTTAATTACCTCTCCTAACAAACCCCTGTAAGAATTACTATGAAATTATCGTTTAAACAAACATCGCTAGTTTTGGCCTTTGCGGCCATGTCATTGGCGCCTCTCGGTAGCCAAGCGGGCAAATTGACGGTTGACCCCAGCCTTCCCGCCTATCAAACCGCTATCGGGATTTCAGGCACTCTGTCCACTGTGGGTTCCGATACGCTAGCCAACCTGATGAGCTTGTGGGCAGAGACTTTTAACAATTTTTATCCGAATGTGACTATTCAACTGCAAGCGGCGGGTTCTTCGAGCGCACCGCCTGCATTGACGGTGGGCGCTGCCAATTTGGGTGCGATGAGCCGGAATATGAAAGACGACGAAATCGAGAAATTTGAAAATAATTACGGCTATAAGCCTACCGCATTTCCGGTTGCGGTTGATGCATTGGCGGTGATGGTGAATAAGGATAACCCGATCAAGGGCTTGTCGATGGATCAGATTGATGCGATTTTTTCAGAAACACTAAAATGCGGCGCCAGCAAGGAAATTGAAACCTGGGGCGATGCCGGCTTGGCGGTCTGGGCAGCGAAAAAAATTCAATTGTATGGCCGTAACTCGGTATCAGGTACCTACGGTTATTTCAAAGAACATGCGCTCTGTAAAGGCGACTTCAAGAGCAACGTGAACGAACAGCCGGGGTCTGCTTCGGTGGTGCAATCGGTAACAACGTCGGTCAACGGCATCGGTTATTCCGGTCTCGGCTATTCAACGTCCGGCATCAGAGTACTGCCCTTGGCCCGAAAAAACAGCACCGATTACATCGAACCGACGGCTGAAAATGCGCTCAAGGGCACGTATCCTCTGACGCGTTATTTGTTCGTCTATGTCAACATGAAGCCTAATCAGCCGTTGCCGCCGCTGGAAAAGGAATTCCTGAAAATGGTGTTGTCAAAAGAAGGACAGGAAATCGTAATCAAGGGCGGCTATATTCCTCTGCCTGCAGATGTGGCCGCAAAATACTTGAGCGAACTCAAATAAAAGCTCATTCAATGCATTGCGCTATCGTTGAAAACAGCCTCCAGGCTTGACTCAAAGAGAAGCGCCTCAGCCCAGCGCTCCAAATCATCTGCGGGAGCGCTACTGATTTTGTCCAAAACCCACGCTGGCAAAGTGCCAAAACGCTGTTTCAGTAATTTTCTGAGTAACCTGGATTCACCTTGCACAACGCCCTGCAAAACCCCTTTCTCAATCCCAATACGTTCAATACTACTGACATAAGCCATAACATTTTCCCCTTCACTTTGTTGAATATCCTGCCATAACAGCACTCAATGTATGGCGCTATCGTCGAAAATGGCCTCTAGACTTGACTCACTCAGAAATGCCTCGCCCCAGCGCTCCAAATCGCGTACGGGGGCACTACTAATTTTGTCCAAAACCCAGGCAGGTAAGGTGCCAAAACGGCTTTCCAGTAATTTTCTGAAGAATCTGGATTCGCCCTGCAAAACCCCTTTCTCAATCCCAATACGTTCAATACTACTGACATAAGCCATAATAGCTTCCCCTTCACTTTGTTGAATATCCTGCCATAACTGCCTATCCAGTTCGGTCGGCAAATACAGCATCCAGTCCAATACTTTTAATAACGGCCGGATACGCTCCCCCGACCAACCTTTGGTCAGCAATGTGCGCATCAGTGTATATTTTGCATCAAAACGCTCATGGCTTTTACCGCGCGTTGCCCGGGTTTTAAGATGGGCGGCGGTGACCAGGGCAAAGGCATTGTCGCTGGCCAATAAGGCGTCCATTTGCTCGCTGTAATGCAGCAGCTTGACCACCGGAAATTCCAGATAGAGCCGACTGCCGCCGACCTCGTAACCGAAATGATCCGGCTGCCAGTGCGGATGGTCGTCGGCCAATACCGCAAAACTGCCGACCGGCAAACTGTAGCGGTCGAAAATCCGGTAATTGTAAGTAAACATACGCTTGGCGAAGCTGCTGTCGCGAGAAGCCTGTATTTCCACATGCACATAAATCCAGCTTTCCGCGCCGTTGTTCAGCTTCATTTGCGCCAGCTTATCGACGAAGCGTTTGCCCAGCGCCGCATCATGAATGACCGAACGCAGTTCCTGTTCCAAAAACGTGTAGCCTTGGCTCCAGTCGAAACAGGCATGGGCATCGGGAAAATAAAACGCCATAAATTCCGGGAAATAAAGCTCAACCGCCTCTTTCCACGGGCTGTCATAATCATCCGTCACTGTGTTCTGTTCAGTCATATCAGCGCCCGCACAGGCTTACTTCTCATCGTTATAC
>JAUYMY010000036.1 GCA_030699385.1 Methylobacter sp. | reverse complement strand
TTCCCAGTTTTTAGGGGGGTATCCGGGCATGTAGGGGTATATTTGATGGGGTTTGCTACATTTGGCGCAAACCCCATCAAAAATAGCCGCAACCCAATAGATACAGCAACTATACTTTTCAATTTCTGGGAAACTTCAGATGATAAAGAAACTGAATGGGAAATGACTAAAGATCATTATCAATCACCGATTCCAGAAAACTTACGTTGGCGTAACTGGGCGGCTAAAGACGAAGGCTTAACAGGCGAAGACTTAAAAAACTTCATCGACAACGAATTATTCCCCCGTTTAAAAGACTTAAAATCCGAAGCCGACGACAGCGCGAAAACGGTCATCGGCAGCCTGTTTGAAGATGCCTACAACTACATGAAATCCGGGCAACTGATTCGAGAAGTCATCAACAAAATCCAAGAGGGTATCGACTTTAACAAAACCAAAGAACGCCACCTATTTGGCGATATGTACGAACAAATTTTAAAAGGCTTACAAAGCGCGGGTAATGCGGGCGAATTTTACACACCTCGCCCCGTCACTGAATTTATCGTCAATCGCACCGACCCCAAGTTAAAAGAAAAAGTCCTTGATCCCGCGTGTGGCACAGGCGGATTTTTAACCTGCACCATAGACCACAAACGCAAATACAAGCCGACCGTCGCGGAAGAACACATATTACAAAACAGCATCTACGGCATAGAGAAAAAACCCCTGCCGCATTTACTCGCCACCACCAATATGTTTTTGCATGGCATAGAAATTCCTGTGCAGATACGCCACGACAACACCCTCGCCAAAGCCTTAATTGCGTGGACACCGGAAGAACGCGTTGATGTCATCATCACCAATCCGCCGTTTGGTGGCATGGAAGAAAACGGCATAGAAAGCAACTTCCCAAAAGAATTTCAAACCCGCGAAACCGCTGATTTATTCATGGTGTTAATCATCCGCTTACTTAAAGACGGTGGACGCGCCGCTGTGGTATTGCCCGATGGTTTCCTGTTTGGCGAAGGCATGAAAACCCGCCTCAAAGAAAAATTACTCACCGAATGCAACTTGCACACCATCGTCCGCTTACCGAATGGCGTGTTCAGCCCCTACACAGGCATTAAAACCAACCTGTTATTTTTCACCAAAGGCAAACCAACCGAAACCATCTGGTTTTATGAGCATCCTTATCCAGACGGCGTGAAAACTTACAACAAAAGCAAACCCATGCGCTTTGCCGAATTTCAACCTGAAATAGACTGGTGGGGCAATGAATCCGATGGATTTAGTACACGGGTAGAAAATGAACAAGCATGGCGCATGAATTTTGCAGAACTTAAAACCGATGCAGAAGCCAAAGCCAAACCACACCGGCAACGAGCTGAAACGCTCAAACAGCAAGCCAGCGCGTTAAATAACGAAATCAAAAGCCTGGCCAAAGACACGCCCGATGAGCAAATCAGCGCATTAAAACAACAACTGGACAGCCTCAATCAGCAAGCTAAAGAACAACAGCAAGCGGGCGATGCCATTTATAACGCCATTTTTAATTTAGATTGTAAAAATCCGCACAAGGTAGAACAGTTTAGCCACGATCCAGTCGTATTATTAAGCCAGTACGCCAACGAACAGCAAGAAATTGACGGCTTGCAGCAACAGTTAAAAACGATATTAAATAACGCCTTATCACGTTAGGAGAAAACTCATGCAAACGATCACCTTTACAACCGATGATAATGTCAGTCAGTTATTACAGGACATTGCTAAAGAAAATAATAAGCCGACCAATGAAATTATTGCTGATTCGCTCCGTTACTATGCAGAAATGCTGCACAGAAAAAAGCTACGGCAGCAAATCAAATACGCATCTAATTTAGTAGGTATGCAAAGTGCGGACATTAATCAATCCTTAGCAGCGAGCAATGCGGATGGGCTTTAAACGGGGTGACGTGCATTTAGTTAATTTCAATCCCTCTAAAGGCACAGAAGCGGGAAAAATTCGCCCCGCGCTTATAATTCAATGCAATGAGTTAAACGATATTGACCACCCTAGCACCCTCGTTTTACCGCTAACCACGCAGGTTCATGCCAATGCACAGCCCTTGCGCTTCAACCTTGCCGCGCGTGAGGCGTTAAATCAATCGTCCGATGTCATGATTGATCAAGCCCGCGCAATAGATAATCAGCGCATCACATCAGAGCCGTTAATTTCGCTTTCTAAATTGGAAATGGCAGCGATTGAGCAGTATATGAAAATTATTTTGGGTTTTGAACAATGAGCCAGCCAATTATCGAACATTTAGCAATATGGACAACCGCGCCTAAGGGTATAAAAAAGTTGCGCGAATTGATTTTAGAATTAGCGGTGCGCGGCTTATTAGTGCCGCAAGAGGTGAATGATGAACCTGCCAGCGAATTATTAACCAAGATTGCCGCTGAAAAAGCGCGGTTAGTGAGCGAGGGCAAAATTAAAGCGCCTAAACCGTTGGCGAAAATTAGCGAGGAGGAAAAGCCGTTTGATTTGCCGACGGGGTGGGAGTTTGTCAGATTGGATGATTTGAGCCAAATCATAACAAAAGGTTCTTCCCCTAAATGGCAAGGAGTTTCTTATACCGATAATGAAAATGACGTGCTTTTTATCACCAGTGAAAATGTAGGCGGTTTTTCATTAAAACTTGAGTCAAAAAAATATGTTGCATTGAAATTTAATGAAATTGAGCCAAGATCAATTTTAAAAAATGGTGATTTCTTAATGAACATTGTCGGCGGTTCAATCGGAAGAACAGCAATTTATGATATTGAAGCTGTAGCGAACATCAATCAAGCCGTTTGTTTAATTAGATGTTTCCCAGAATTATTGAATAGCCGATTTTTGTTAAATTTTTTTAATAGTAAAATCTGCATTTCTTATATGTTCGATAAACAAGTTGATAATGCTAGAGCGAATCTTAGCATGGGAAATATATCCAAATTTCTAATTCCATTGCCGCCTGAACAAGAACAACAGCGCATCGTTGCTAAAGTGGATGAGTTGATGCAGCTTTGCGACCGATTAGAAGAAAAGCAAAACGGTAGCGAAGTAATGCACCGCCAGTTGGTGAGCTGTTTATTAACCACGCTGACCGAAGCCACCGATGCACAAGCCTTTCAAGCCGCGTGGTCACGGATTGCGGCAAATTTTGATTGTCTTTTCACCACAGAAAACAGCATCGAACAGTTAAAACAAACCATCCTGCAATTAGCCGTCATGGGTAAATTAGTCCCACAAGACCCCAACGACGAACCCGCCAGCGAGTTATTAAACAAAATCGCCACCGAAAAAGCCCGACTCATTAGCGAAGGAAAAATCAAAAAACAAAACCCATTACCGAAAATCAGCGAACAGGAAAAGCCGTTTTCTTTGCCGAATGGTTGGGAGTGGGTAAGAATCAGCACATTCACTCAAATAGGAACAGGCTCAACGCCATCAAGAGGCAATCCACTATATTATTCACCCGCAGAAATTTCGTGGGTGACAAGCGGCGAAACTCAGCAAGATTTTATATTTGAAACGAGAGAAAAAATTTCACCCTTAGCACTTAAAGAAACAAATGTTTCTGTATATCCAATCGGTTCATTGGTTGTTGCAATGTATGGGCAAGGAAAAACCAGAGGGCAAGTATCCGAATTAATGATTAAAGCGGGAACAAATCAAGCGTGTGCTGTTATTCAGTTTATTGAGCAATCAGAAGCGCACCGTAAATATATAAAATTGTTTTACAAAAAAGCCTATGAAGAATTAAGAAGTAATGCCGCAGGTGGAGCGCAACCCAATCTTAATGTTGGTAAAATTACTTTAACGGTTATTCCACTCCCCCCACTCGCCGAACAACACCGCATAGTAACCAAAGTCGATGAACTCCTAACCCTGTGCGAACAACTAAAAACCAAACTCGCCACCGCACAAACCCTGCAACAACAACTGGCTGAAACCCTAGTACAACAAGCGGTTGCATAACGGAGTCGCTGATATGGATTTTAATATTTATGCGGAAAGGATTCCTGATTTTCGCCGTTGTGAGCGGATTCGTTGGGTAAAACCGATGATTGAAAAAGGCAGCGAACCCGTAAAAATTTGGCGCGAAACCAGAAACGGTGAAACACGCATTCATTTATGGCTGGAAGCGGCTTCTTATTTGGTGGTGTTGAATGAACGCAACGGCTATATCTTGCCGTGGACAGCGTATTTAGTTGAAAGAGAACATGAAAAAGCGAAACTCAATAAACGCTGGGGAAAGTACAAGGGGCTTTAAGAAAGGCTGGTTGCGCCTTGATTGGGTACAAGACGAAACCGTAACTCCTTCTACGCTGACACTTTCGATGGTAGACGAGCTGTGATAGATAATGGGGATAATAGGTGGAAAAATCAAATATATTTAGTCGTAGCTTAAGAGGCGAGTCAACCGCTTATATGTTCAACCGTCGCTCAATCATGGCAAGATGTCGTTTGTATAGACTTTCAGATATTAAATCTCCAACTTCACCTTTACAGCACAGCCATTAAGGTTTTAAGCGCTATTTTTTTCAAACCTTTTGTGTAGTAAATCAGGCTTCGTACTCGTACAGTTCAATAAATATCGTCGGTCTGCCTGTATTAGAAATTGCAATGACACAGCGATTTTCTAACTCTTCCAGCGATTCGCTGGGTTCCCGCATAACGTCAATAGGGGTTCCCATAATGTTGTAACCCATAACCGACTTGCTGTTGCCATCGGGACTCACACCACAAATAAATATGCCGCCAGGGCATAAGTATCTACACAAGTATCGGCTCCTTCTGCAAAGGGAGAAGGTTGGAATGCGGAACTTGCGAGCATTATGTGGTAGGGTGCTTGGCTTAGAAGATAGCCATACTATTCACGTTTGGACATCAACGCCGACAAATAATAATTGCTCACTTATATTCATTCCGATATATTCAAACCATGAAGAAAATACACTTTCTGGGCGACTCGCTCAAGCGTTTGCGGGAGTTTCCCGAAGATGTCAGGCAAGATACCAGCTTGATAAAGTGCAACGTGTGGGACGCGATTGCCGATACGCCAGAACAGGCCGCCAACCTTCGGGCGCGAGCCGAACTGATGCAGCAGATTTCCGCCATTATTAAGGCCAATGACTGGAAGCAAGCAGAAGCCGCAACTCATTGCAGAGTCACCCAACCACGCATTAATGATTTGTTGCGGGGCCGTGTGTCGCGGTTTTCGCTGGATGCTTTGGTAAACATTGCCACGGCGCTTGACCGACGTGTGCATGTGGCGTTGGAAGCGGCATAATTCGAGTAAGTGAACTTATGTTAAATTTGTTTTTCAGGGACGGTAAAGCTAAAACTGTTACCCTGCTTTGAACCAGGCCAAAAAAGGCCTGGTTCAAAAATAGCTTATTTTGGGTAACAAAGACAATAGAACTCACGGTTCGCCTATTTTTTAAGCTAGTTCGGAAGATTGGTGCTATTTATTAACGAAACAAGAAAAAATACAGATTTTCAATTTTTAATATCATTTTTTTTAAATTAATCTGCGTTGAACGAAATTACTCCCCTGCCCTGACATCAAACTCAATCTTCCAGCGACCCTGGTCTTTTTGCGATACGGCCTGCAATTCCAGTGTACCGACTTCGGTGACGGCGGCGCACAAATGCACCGGCACCACTTCGCCGGGGCGGCGGCCTTCTTCCGGCAGGGTAATTTCAATCTCGTCCAGTTCGTCCAGCTCTTCGTCCGTCCAATAATCCAGCCGGGTGCCGACTTTATCTTCGCGCCGAGTATTAGAGGCGAAAAAACGAAAGCGCACCGGTTCGCCAATGACTAGGCCGAATTCATCATCCGGCAATTCCTGCTCGGTGCCTTCTTCCATGCCGAACGGGGCAATACACAAGGCTTGAATTTCCGGCGCCATGCCGGGTACGGCGGGCATCGCGCTTTCTATGCCGACATAATAAGAAGCGGCAGTGCCACCTTTAATGCGCACGCCTTTGCCTTTACGCACATAGCCATAATAGGCAGCGCCACGGGCAACCGCCAAATCCAAATCGGCGCCGGCCAATAAGCGGGCATCGGGCGCTTGCTCGGTGCTCAACCACGAATTTAACACGGTCATTAAACGCTCGGACAAAGCGTCGGCCTTTAATACGCCGCCGTTAAATAACACCGCCGAAGGATGCAAAAAAGTCGCATGTTCGGGCAGGTTAATGTCGTCAAGCTCATCGGTCGCGCCTTGCTGTTTCGACAAAAACGCCGCCAAATGGCGGGTAATGGCGGCATCCTGGGCATACGGCAAACCGGCGGTTCTCAAGCCGGTGCGCGGACGGCTGACCGGCTTGTCGCTGACTGACACTTTCGGCAAGAAGCCTTCAACCAAGACGCGGTTGACTTCTTCGCGGGTCAATTCGCTGCGCAAAGTGCCGCCGATTAACGACGATCCCCGGCTCGCAACCACCAGCGGAATGGTATCTAGCTCGTTATTAGTAAACAACTTTTCTTTGGCATCGCGGCAACTGTGGGTCAGTGCCTGAATCTGCCAAGGCTCCAAACGCTTGCCGTCTTGTTCCAGCTTGGCTTTGACGGTATAGGCCAAGGCCAAATCCATATTGTCGCCGCCCAGTAAAATATGTTCGCCCACCGCAACGCGGGTCAGTTCGAGATTGCCGTCTTGTTGGGTGACCGCAATCAACGACAAATCGGTGGTGCCGCCGCCGACATCGATGACCAAAATAATATCGCCGACTTCGGCATCATTACGCCAATCGCCGTGGCTTTTTTCTATCCAGCTGTACAGCGCCGCTTGCGGTTCCTCCAGCAAAATGGCCTGCCCCAGACCGACAGCGCGCGCGGCTTCAACGGTCAGTTCCCGCGCCGCCGGATCGAATGACGCCGGCACGGTAATGACCACGTCCTGTTCGGCTAACGGCGCATTCGGGTGGAGGCTTTTCCAGGCGTCGCACAGATGTTGCAAATAAGCGGTGGTGGCCTGAAATGGCGAAACGCGCTCGACTTCTTCAGGCGCTTCAGCCGGTAAAATAGGCGCTTTGCAATCGACACCGGCATGACATAACCAGCTTTTGGCGCTGGAAACCAGACGTATCGGCGTTTTGCTGCCCATATTGCGGGCGATTTCGCCGACCAGAAATTCCGGTTTTGCCGTCCACGGTAACGAAGTCGAATCTGCCGCCAGTTCCGCTTCATGCGCTTGATATAAAAACGACGGCAATTGCTGTTTGTCCTCAACCGAACCGGGCGAGGTCAGTTGCGGTATCGCCATCACTTCCGGTGAAAAATCATCATCATCGATACGGTCAAGATCGGCGTAAGACAATACGCAATGCGTGGTGCCCAAGTCGATGCCGACCGAAAAGCGTGTTCCGGCTTGCGCGGGTTCAGCCGCAACCGTCTGCTCTGGCTGGGTTTCCTGCGCGGCTTCTTCCTGTTGAACTTTCGGCTCCTCTACTACAGCCACCTCTTCTTTCTTGGCTGATTGCAAACCAAATAAATCTTTCATAATTCCACCTCGGCCGGAGCCACAATTGCGGCATTATGCCCTGAAGTCAGTTTGGGCAATCTGATGCCGGTCACTTGCCAGCCCTTATGCACCAGCGTGCCGGTGAACGGCGCTTGACCGACGATGTTGCCGGTTAAACGCACGGCCGCCGCGTCGAAACCCGCCAGCAAGGTAATTTTGCTGCCTTCGTGTTCGCTACGCACAGTCGCCAGCGTAAAGTGTTCATCAAGCGCCTTTTTGCAACCTTCATGCACGACACGCGCCGCCACGCCAATATCGGCATCGCTAAACGCGGCAATATCTTCTTTAATAAAATCGATAAAGCGCGCTTCTTTTTGCAGCAAGCCGAGCAACTGCAAGGCCGCATCCGGCGTGGCTTCTTTTAACACCACCGGTTCCGGTGCCGGCGCCTGCACGATTTTTTCAACTTCGACAATTTTCTCGACGACTTTAATAATCGGCTCAGGCGCAGGTGCGGCTGGCTGAATGGCCGGTTTTTTCCGGCAGCGCATCAGGCTAATCACCATGGTCAGCAACAACACAATGACCAGCAGCGACAACAGCGCGACCGTGCCTGCCAAACACACATGCCACAAATCGAACGTGGTCGGTTTTAAGGATAAATCAATTGCATAAGTATTCATGTCAAAACTCTTTTAGTTATTATTGGCCGGACTTACGCGCGGCTTCGTCAAACATCATGCTTTGCAGCACATTACGGGTGGTTTGCAGTCGCATCTGTTTTAAATGGCGGTCAGCGAGAACTTCGGGCACTTTTTCCGCCAAATAAATATCGCGCATCTTTGATAAAACCGCTTCGCATTGTTTTATGATGGCCTCGGTTGCCTGACGGCTGCCTTGCTCACGATAAACCGGCTTTTGCATTTCAGCGCTGACACACATTTTGTATTGATAGCTGCCGTCTTGAATCTTCTTAATAGTGGCATCGGATAAAGTAGTATTTTGCCATTCATTTTTGGCTTCATCGGCAAATGCTGTTGCTGCCGTTAATAAAACAGTTAAGAAAAGAATTTTTTTCATGGTATTTCCCGATAATGTTAATGGGGCGCTGGACGCCTTATTTTACGCGAACTAGCCAAAAACAAACGTGTTAAACGTCCGTTAAGGCCAAGAATGCGCCCGATTTTTCGAGTTTCAAGAGGGATAAAGGGATGTCGCAGCGTTTTTTCTTAAAATACAACGGCTGAACAATTGGAAAACTATAGGCTGACTCGAAAAAAAAATAGCTGTAGGGCGCGCAGTGCGCACATGTATTCAGCACAACGTGGCAACCCATCTACATCCTGTGGGAGCGGCCACCGGGCCGCGAACGATCAAGTGCTGTTCGCGGCCCGGTGGCCGCTCCC
>JAUYMY010000029.1 GCA_030699385.1 Methylobacter sp. | reverse complement strand
TAAGTTGTTGTTTATAATGAATAAACAATTTACACGGGAATGAATTAACGCTTATTAAGAGTGGCAAAATTTTCGAAAATTTTTCACTATTTTTTCGCTTTCTGAATTTCTTGCTCCTGAAAAACTGGGAAACTTCAGTTGAGAATCTGACGAGAAGTAAATTGATTTATATTGCCGGCATTTTTTCATTTCTGAGTGAGATGCCGTTTTATCCAGATGAGCGAAAAACCCCGTCTCTTTAGGGCGTGGATGTAAGCGACTCGCACGGCAACAGGCTGAACCCCAAAAGGGTTTAGCCTGTTGTTTAGTGCGACGCTTTTAGTTATACTGAAAACCGCTACCAGAGGACGCTGTCGGCTCTCTCCATGACGGCAACTTAAGTTTTAAAAGGCTTCAAATTCACTTTCAGCGATAACCAAGCAACAAGTGTGAGGTCTTGAATAACCGCTTAAAAAGTATAAAACAACCGTCGGGCTGACGGGGCTAGTCTGTGAAGTGAACGGTGAAGTAATGCCGCCAGCAGCAGAAACCAGTGGGCAGTAGCGATACAATCCCACTCCTGATTCACATCAGGAATCCCCTTGCTTTAGCTGGGGGAGGATGTCAATGCTGTATGAGTTGGCTCACAACGAAACGCTGTTTTTGCCGTTTTGAATGAAGACCACGGAGGCGAAAAGTAGATGCTTTAGGCAGCCTTCGTGATCTCCGTGGTAATAATCTTTTTACCGCTTATTAGTGAGAAGGATTATTGCGCTTCAACTGCTTTTTTGTCCTTTTTTTCCTGATGTTTTTCTTGGTGTTGTTGCTGCCATTTTTCATGACGTTGCTGTTTCATCGCATCCATTTTTTGTAGCTGCTCTTCGCTCAACACTTCCTTCATCCGGTTGCGGGTTTCTTCCTGTATCGCTTTGTATTTTTCGTGTTGTTCTTTAAACACGATTTCCAGTTTGCTGCTTTGTTCGGCGGTCAAGTTCAATTCCTTGGTCAGGCGCTCCATTTTTTGTCCGTGACGACCTTCGCCATGACCGCCTTCGTCGCCGGGAAATGCGGCTACGGTCAAAGGGAGTGCCAGGGCCAATGCTATTGCGATGATTTTTTTGTTCATGATTTTATCCTCAAGTGATTAGATTAAACAGAACGGCTGTTTCCGTTCTTGAGTTCTACTATAAGCGGCAAATGCGCAAACAATTTGCAGCAATTATGCAAACAATGTGAAAGTTATCACCCCCCTTATCCCGCCTGCGCTTGCGGCTCGTAACGATAACCCGCACCGTACACCGAGTGTATCAGCTCGTGCTCGGGCGACAGTTCGGATAATTTTTTGCGCAGTTTCTTGATATGGCTGTCGATGGTGCGGTCGGAAACGATACGCTGATCCTGATAAATCAAATCCATCAATTTCGACCGGGAAAAAATGCGCCCTGGCTGATGATACAGCGCCTGCAACAATTGAAATTCAACCGCCGTCAATTCCGTTTCCCGCCCGTCGATGCGTACCCGAAAGCTTTCCGGGTCTAGCGACAGCTGGCCATCGCTGCCGTTTATCACCGCTGGCGGCTGCAATCTGCGCAACACCGCTTTGACCCGCGCAACCATTTCGCGCGGGCTAAACGGCTTGCACATATAATCGTCAGCACCCAGCTCCAGCCCTAGCAGCCGGTCGACTTCTTCGATACGGGCGGTGACGATGATAATCGGCACGGCGCTGAAACTCCGAATGTCCCGGCAAATATCCAGACCGTCACGGCCCGGCAACATTAGATCCAGCAAAATCAGGTCGACAGCATTTTGCTTGAGCCAAGGGACAACGCTCAAGCCGTCATCAAGACAATCGGTTACAAAGCCGGCGCTGTGCAAATAATCCGCCTGCAAACGGGCCAGTTTGGCTTCATCTTCGACAATCAAAATATGCGTCATGGCGTTACCGGCAAGGTGATGCGGATAGTTAATCCGTTATAGGACGAGGCTTCGGCTGAAAGAGTGCCGCTGTGCGCCTGGACAATGTTCGCGCAAAGGGCAAGGCCTAAGCCTGCACCGCCGCAATCACGGTTGCGCGAATTTTCGACGCGATAAAAACGCTCGAACAAATGTGCCATTTCCGGCTCGGGCACACCCGGCGCGCTGTCGGCAAACTCGAACACAAGCTGCCCGTTTTTTTGCAGCACCGTGATGTCCAGACGGCCACCCGCATCGGTATATTTGGCGCTGTTGTTCAACACATTGCGAAACAATTGCGACAATCGCCCCGGATCGGCATAAATGCGCACCGCCTTCGGCAGCCGGTTAAACAATTGCACGCGGATGTGTTTGTTGTCGAATTCCGCTACCATGGAGGCAATATCACTGCGCAGCACTGCCAGCGGGTCGGTCTGTTCCTTACGGTAACTGAGCGCGCCCTGATCCGACAAGGCCAATTGATACAGGTCATCGGTCAGGCGGTTCAGCCTTCTGACATCGCTGAGCAAGGAGTCGACGGCTTCCGGCGTCAACGGCCTGATGCCGTCTTGCAAGGCTTCCAATTCGCCGTGCAGCACCGCCAGCGGCGTGCGCAATTCATGCGAAACATCGGCAACCCAGCGCCGCCGCGATTGTTCCGCACCTTCCAAAGCCGAGGCCAGCTGGTTAAAATCCTGTGCCAGCCGTCCCAATTCATCGGACGATTCGACCGGCAAACGGATATCGTAACGCCCCACCGCCAGCGCTTTAGCCGCTGCGGTAATGCGTTTAAGCGGACGCCCCAGCATATAGGCCAGCAGCAAGGCCAGGCAGGCGGACAGCAACACCATCAGCAGGGCAATCCATACCAACGATTTGGCCTGCCCTTCGATAAAGCGGATTTCGCCGGGCTGGTTGACCGGTTTTCCCGGCAACAGGCCCAAATAGCCGACAATGCGGTCTTGATGGCGAATGGGCTCCAGCGCCAATTGCCGGACGGCATCGGCGCGCCCGAAAATAACCGTTTGGTCGGCGTGTAACAGCATCACGCTCAGTTCCAGCGGCGTGTAACGCCTGTTGCGGTGAATGTCCGCCAGCGCGGGCGGCCACAGGTCAACCGGTTCGTTTTGCGCCTGTTCGAGCACAGCCAGCGGAGGGTGGCGGTGGCGCGGATCGGATTGCCATAATAATTGAATCCAGCGCTGTTTGTCGCCGGCCAGCGGCTCCCAGCTTTGTGCGTCGGCATAGTAATCGCTGAGCGATTCTATCAGTGCGGTAACGCGTTCTTGCTGTCTGGATTTGACGAATTCGCTAAAGCCGCGATCCAGCGACCAGCGCATAAAAACATACATCCCCGAAACCAACAGCAGCGTGGTCAGCAGAAAAGTCAGGAATAATTTGAGTCTAATCGATTGGCGCATAAGCTATTGATTTGTTTGAGTCGCTAATCTGATTAGTCAGGCACGGCAAATTTATCGGCCAGGCCGGTGACGCGCTCGATTTTTTGCTGAACCGTCTGCTTAAATACCGCTTCATCGGCAACCAGTTTCAGGCTTTTTTTCGCCCTGGTAATCGCGGTGTACAGCAGCTCCTTAGTCAGCACCGGGTTAATAGCCTCGGGCAACGCAATCAGCACTTCCTCGAATTCGGAACCCTGGCTTTTGTGTATGGTCATCGCGAAAACGGTTTCGCAATGCGGCAGGCGGGCGGGAAGGTATTTTTTAACGCTGCCGTCGGGGCGCTGGAAATACACCATCAGCTTTCCTATCGAATCGACACTATCTTTCATGCAAATGCCAATATCACCGTTATAAAGGTGCAGCGCCGGATTGTTTTGCGTGACCATGACCGGCCGTCCCGGATACCATAAACCGGACAGGTTGATGCGCTTTTGCGCGGCCAGTTTTTGTTCGACCCGATAATTGATGTCGGCGACGCTGTTTTTGCCCTGCCGGTTGGAACACAGCACCTGAAAGCGGCTGAAGGCCTGAAAAACCGGCCCGAATTCGGCGTCGGCCTTGATCAGCTTTAAATATCCGGCTTGCTGCGCGGCCACGTAATCGATTAAATCACCGTCGAGGCATTGCACGGCTGCATCGTTGCCGTCGGTTAAAATTTGCCAGGCCCGTTCATCGTGTTGATCATTCACGGCATCAGCCAGCTGTGCTATCGCGCCGCCAAAACGGTGCGATTTCTTTAAGGTGTAAACAGTGTCCTGCAAAGCCCCGGTACCGGCCAAATCGGCCAGCACCGCGCCGGACTCGACCGATGCCAGCTGATCCTTATCGCCCAGCAGAATCAGGCGCGCACCGGGTTTTAGCGCATCCAGCAGCTTGCTCATCAAGGCCAGATCAACCATCGACGCTTCGTCAATAACCACCAGATCGTAAACCAGCGGCTTGTCGGCATGATGCCGAAAATACGGGGACGGCGGCATCGCTCCCAGCAAACGGTGCAAGGTGCTGACGCTTTCCGGGATGTGATTTTTGATGGCCTCCGAACACGGCAGTTTCGCCTTGCTAAAGCCGATCGACTCCTGCAGCCGCATCGCCGCCTTGCCGGTTGGCGCTGCCAGCGCGATATGCAGCGGCTGTTCCGCCAGTTCCTGCAACAGCGCCAGAATCTTAACCACGGTAAAGGTCTTGCCGGTGCCGGGGCCGCCGGTAATAATGCAAAATGACTGTTGCACGGCCATTTTCGCCGCCTCGCGCTGGTCGTCAATGACGTCGACAAAATAACGGTTCAGCAGGGTTTCGAATTCTGCCAGCGGCTGCCCGACCTGGGTCATCGCCTTGATTTGCTGCGCCAGCCGTTGTTCATACTGCCAGTAACGGTGCAGATACAGGCGGTTCTGTTCGATAACCAGCGGCAAAGTCCGGTCCGGCGTTGCCGATAGCGCTGCCGCCAGTCCGGAAGCCAGCACTAATGCTTTCGTATCTTCGTCTATTTGAATACAGTTGTGGCCCTGATTTTGCTCGTAAGACAGGGTCATCAGCAGGTTCTCGAAAGCCTGTTTTTGTATCGGCCCGAAATCGGTACGCTGGCTCAGGAATCGGGCAAAGGCGGCATCCAGCCGGGTGAACACTCTGTCTTGATCTAACACGGTTCACCTCCAAACAACGCCGCCAGGGCTTCGACCTGCGCCAAATCGGGGCGATCCTGATAAATGCCGCTCATCGGCTGATCCGGCGTCATGCCGCGCACGAACAGATAGCGCACGCCGCCAAAATGGGTGTCGTAGTCATAATCCGGCAGCCGTATTTGCAAATAACGGTGCAATACGACGGTGTAAATCCAGTATTGCAGGCCGTAGTTATGTTCGCGCATGGCCTGGGTTAGGCTGTCCGGGCTGTAATCCGGCAGGCCGTTGGTTTTGTAGTCCATGACAAAATAACGGCTGCTTCCGGAATCGGGATACGCACAAATCAGGTCGATAAAGCCGGTCAGATAGCCGCACATCTGCTTGGCGGTCAATGGCTGAAAAGCCGGTGTGTCCTGCAAAATATCATTGATTTGGACGGCGTCCATCGGCTGCATCGACAAATAAAACGGCATTTCCTTGAGGCACTGATTTTCCGCCAGATTCATCAGACAAAAATGAGTGTCGATCTCAGACAGCGGCGTTGACACCACGGCCTGCAGCAGTTCATCAAGCAGTTCCGGCCGTTCCAGCTTTAAGCCGTAACGCTGGCAGGCCCTGTCCCGTTGTGCTGCTATGTCTTTGCGTCGTGCGAGATCTATAAAGGCATTGTTTTCCAGCAAATCATGCACGACATTGCCGGTATGCGCGCCCCGGGGCAATTCCAACGCGGCACTGCCGGGTTCGGGTCTGGCCGCAGGCACCTGTTCACCGGCCTTGTCTTCCGGTAACTCCGGCTCATCATGCTGGCTTAAGGCCGACAAAGCGGTGTAGCTGCTCATTTGCCAGTAAGTGTACAACGAGCGTTTGCGTTGTTTGGCTTGCAATGGGGCCGTTACAACGGGATTTTGATAATGGCCGCCTGGCTCGCCCGGCACTTCTAGTAAACGGTAATCGGCGTGGTCTTTAAAGCTTTGCAGGATGATTTGTTGGGCGGAAAAATCGGTATCGGCAAAATCCAGCAGCCAGGCCATCGCCGAATCGTTGGCCTTCTTTTCCGAGCGCACATCAGCCCAGGCCAGATAACAGCGGTATTTGGCGCGGGTCACTGCGACGTAAAACACCCGCAAATCTTCAGCCAGTTCTTCCGCCAAGGCCAGTTCGCGGCGGCGTTCAAAATCGTCCGAACCCAGATCGATTACGGTCTGATCGCCTTCATGGCAGGTAATCAGCGATTTTTCCTCTTTTAAATAGGGCGCACGGTACCAAAGATACGGGCAAAATACGATTGAATATTCCAGGCCCTTGGAGCGGTGCATGGTGACGATTTTGACTGCATCTTCATCGCTTTCAAGACGCAACTGCTGGTCTTCCGCGCTGCCGGCTTTAGCCATCGCGCTACGTAGCCAGTCCAGGGTTTTATTGATGCCCAAATGCTCATCCACCGCCGCCTGCTGCACCAGCTCGATAAGATGATATAAATTAGTAAGTTGCCGTTCCGCCATTGGTGTTTTTGATATATTGGCCCGGACGCGTTCCTGCGCCAGCAAATGCTGCATCATCGCCATCAGACCGCTTTTTTGCCAGTCCTGAAAATAACCGAGAAAACGCGACATCCAGGCGTCCAGCTCGATCTCGCTATTAATCAGCCGAAACAGCGTTTGCCCATCCAAGCCGAACCAGTCCAGGGTCAACGCCTGTTTGAGCAAGCCGCTGTCGCCCGGACGCGCCACCGCCTGCAACAGGCAATATACATCAGCCGCTTCCTGCGCCGAAAAAACCGAATCGACGCTGTTCAGCACCGAGGGAATGCCCGCCAGGCGCAATGCGGCCTGATAATCCCTGGCCTGGCCATTGGTTCTGACCAGAATGGCGATGTCGTTGGGCTGCAAAGGTCGGCCGGACGGTTGCAAGGTATAAGCGCCGGTCAGCAAATCGACAACCTCATTGACCACGGCAATGCTGATTGTTTCAGCCGCCTTGCCCCCCGACCAATAGCCTGCTTTGGTGTCGCTTTCCGGCAACTGCCACAACACCATAGTTGAGGCTGCCTGTCCTGCATGATGCAGCTCACCGTTATCCGGTGACAGGCCGGGTTCCACATCGATAAACGCCAATCCGTCCAGCAAAAACGCGCGCTCCCTTTGGAACAACGCATTCACCGCCTTGACCAGTTGCGGGTGCGAACGCCAGTTATAGCCCAGAGTAAATTGATGTTCGGCGTGCCGTTGCGCGTCCAGATAGGAATAAATATCCGCACCGCGAAATTTGTAAATCGCCTGCTTGGGGTCGCCGATTAAATATAAATACTGGCTGGGTGCGGCAAATAACGAGGAAAAAATAAGCCACTGGCTGTCATCGGTGTCCTGAAATTCATCAATCAGGGCAACGGCAAAACGCTGTTGCAATTCAGCCGTCAACAGTGCGCCTTTTTCACTTTTCAGTGCTTCGGCCAGACGCTTGATCAAATCATCGAACGACAGCACATTAAGCCGTTGCAGGCGCTTGTCCATATCATCGTGCAAACTATCCAGCAAGGCTCGGCGCAGGGCTAAATTGATCTGTTTCAATGCCGCCGCCAGCGCATCAAATGCCGCCGTGTCGATAGCAAGCCCCGCTAGATAATCAGCCTTGCGCTGTTCGCCGGACTGGGTCTTGTTGGCTTTGAATTTAGTGCCATTCAATGCCGCTATTAGCCCCTGCTGGCTCAATAGCGCAACGGCATCAGCACTTAGAATGTCTGTGGACTGGCCCTGCAACCAGGCACTTAATGCTTGATAGTGCCCTTCAAAATTATCGCTATAAGCGGGTTTGAACTTTTCATCGGCGAAACTGCCGCGCAAAACAGTTGCACAACCGTCCAGCTGGCTTTTTGCCGACTCAGCCGCCTGTTGTAATTTTTGCAAGGTGCTGTCCAGATTTTCGCAATCGGGATAAACGACGCCAGCCCCATTACCGGGAAATCGGGCAACACTGGCAAGCAGGGAATCGGGTGTTTTAAAACTCGCGGTCAATACCGCCACTTCCCAAACCGAGCGCGGGTAAATCTGCTTACGCCAAAAATCATCGGCACACGCCTGTTTAATCGCGGCCAATTCATCAGTCAATTCGGCATCGAATAATTGACCGCTTTCCAGCGCATGTTCCCTTAACACCCGTTGACAAAAACCGTGAATGGTAAAAATACCAGCCTGGTCTATATCCAGTAAAGCCGCTTGAAGACGCGTCCTGATTTGATCCGGCTCTATTTGTAGCCCGACTTTGTCCAGCCAAGCTGTCATATTACTGTCGATGCTTTCCGTCTGCCCGTCCAAAGCGCGTCTGGCTTCAACCAACCTTGAGCGCACCCGGTCTTTCAGCTCTTCCGTTGCCGCCTTAGTGAAAGTAACCACCAGCAGCTTTTTAATATCAATGTCTTGTTCGACCACAAAACGCAACACCAGCATCGCAATAGCATAGGTTTTTCCGGTTCCGGCACTGGCTTCAATCAGGTTCACGCCTTTTAATAACTCGGTGTTAACCGGATCGAAATTTTTAATTTTCATGCGTTTACTTTGCCATTAAAAGAGTGATTAACCCACCTCTATCTTATTAAAACTGAGCTGAATATAAAACGCCATTGTCACTGAAAAACGCCCAGCAAGGGAATTTTTTTGAACGCCTCTGTTAATTCAATTTGCTGCAATTTTGCCCACAGTACCTGTGCATAACTCTGTGCATAAACATAAATTAACAGCATTTGAAGTCGATAAAAGCCACTTTTTTGTTAGGTTTGCAATTTTTTATAACCAATAAAATTTAACTTATAATCAATAGATTATGTTTTTTATAGGCCATTTATTTTAACAAAATAAGTATTTACAGTAGCCTGTATTAAAAATTTATGGCTACAAAATTAACTGTGCATAAACAATGCTTATACGCCGATACAAGCATCCAATCGATATATTTTTCCACCTGTTTTACGGTGAGAATTGCTGCTTAGTAACGGGCAATCACCATCCCACTGCACTGAAACGACAGGCAAAAAAAAACCCAAGCATGAGGCTTGGGTTTTTAATTTAAGAGCTTGGCAATTCCCTACTTTCGCATGGCAAACTGCCACACTATCATCGGCGCTAAATGGTTTCACTTCCGAGTTCGGGATGGGATC
>JAUYMY010000004.1 GCA_030699385.1 Methylobacter sp. | reverse complement strand
GCTGGTGATCTGCGTATTGACTCTGACCATCCTCTCTGTAACTGTGGCTAAAGGTCGGCAGCATGACTTTTCGGTCTTTAAGGACAGCCGCTTACTGTTACATCCGGATGCCGTGCTATTAGCTGATTCGGGATACCAAGGGATACACAAATATCATCAGATATTCGACTTTGCCCGCCAAAAAGAAAAAAGGCCAGCCTCTTTCAGCAGAAGACAAGGCCAATAATAAGGCGCTGGCAAAACGGCGAGTTTTCATTGAGAACGTTAACCGCCGATGCAAGATTTTCAGGATCGTCAAGGATGTGTCTCGGGGCAAACACAAGAACTACTCCCTGACATGGAGCTTGGTGGCGGCTATTGTTAATCTACGATATGACTCTAATCTAGGAAAGATGTCTATTGTATAACCCTGCCAACTTGTCGTCGCCTAGCTTAAGCCATTTTACTGATTGCCCGAACAACCCAATTCATCTACACTCAAACGCTCGGTTTTTTTATCCTGCCACCTGAGTTAGGACTGGAAAGCTGGCCACGACAATAAAAATAATGCCCCGTTCTCATGCTTGATCAGGAGGTTTACCATGCGCCATGCCTTATTGCTAACACTGATGTTAACCGTGCCGCCGGCTTATACACTGGCTGACGATGCGCCTACGACGACCGAGACAAACAATCTGTTAGGTTTGCCGCCGGTGCCGATACCGGCGAACAACCCGCAAACGCCAGCCAAAATTGCCTTGGGCGATAAGCTGTTTCACGACAAACGTTTTTCTGTCGACGGCACGGTCAGTTGCGCCAACTGTCACGACGAGAAAAAAACCTTTACCGATGCCCTGCCGGTTTCTGTCGGTCACAATGGTTTGACCGGAACACGCAATGCGCCGACCGTGCTGAATGCCGCTTTCAACCCGTCGCAATTTTGGGACGGACGGGAAGCGGATCTTGAAGGCCAAGCCAAGCAGCCGTTGGTTAATCCGGTTGAACACGGCCTGTCTGACCATAAACAAGTGCTCGAAATTATCCGTACCGACCCCGATTATCTTGCCACTTTCCAAAACGTCTTTGATGTCAGCGCTAAAAATCTAACTATCGACCATGTCGCCCAAGCCATTGCCAGCTTCGAGCGCACCTTGGTTGCCGGTAATTCGCCGTTCGATCGCTACTATTTCAACAGCCAAAAAGACGCGCTAACTGCGGCTCAAGTGCGCGGCTTCGAGTTGTTCACCGGCCAGGGGCGCTGTGTTTCTTGCCACACCATCGAGCAGGATCACGCGCTGTTTAGCGATGGCCGTTTTCATAATATCGGTGTCGGCATTAATCAAATTCAGCAAGACGTGCCCCGTTTGGCGCAAGCTTTTTTGGAAGTTAAAAACAAAGGCGGCGATGTCGATGTGCTGGTGTTGACCGATAAAAAATCGTCGGAATTGGGGCGCTTTGCGGTGACCGATGACTTGAGCCAAATCGGCGCTTTTAAAACGCCGACTTTGCGCAATGTCGAGCTGACTGCGCCTTATATGCACGACGGCAGCCTGCTTACGCTAAAAGAGGTGATGGTTCATTACAACAATGGCGGCGTGGATAAGGCGGGGGAGAAGGTCAACGACTTTCTGAGCGGCGGCATCCGTCCGCTTAACCTGACCGACCCGCAGTTGGATGATTTGGTGGACTTTATGAAGGCCTTAACCAGTTCAAAATTAAGTTCAAAACCTGCCCAAACGGCTAACTGAAAGAGGAATTCACTATGAACACCATCAATAACAGCCGCCGCAATTTCATTAAAAACACCGGTGCTTTAGCCCTCGGCGCCACCTTGCCTATCAGTTTGGTTGAGCTGGCCTTTGCCGACAGCAGCGAAAATTTCACTTTTGCCTACATTTCTGATGCCCATATTCAACATATTAAAGATAACCGTTTCGTCAGGAACTGGGATCGCGGCCTGATTCGCGCTGTCGCGGAAGCCAATTTGTTGACGCCCAAACCCGATTTTGTCATGTTCGGCGGCGATCTGGCGCAACTGGGCAGCAAGCCTGAATTGGATCATGGCGCGGAAATCCTGTCGGCGCTGCATGGCGAGGTGCGTTATGTCATGGGCGAACATGATTATTACTTGGATTTGGGCGAATATTGGCAAAAATTGTTCGGCCCGCAATATTACAGTTTCGACCATAAAGGCGTGCATTTCGTGGTGCTGAACAGTATCAAGACTTTCGATGACTGGACGTTCAAGCGCTGGCCGACCGCCGAACAGCGGATGCTGGAAATGGCCGGACTGGACAATCCGAACGGTTCGCCGTTCATGGTCGGCGACGAGCAACGGCTGTGGCTGAAAAACGATTTGGACAAGATTAAAAAAGACACGCCGGTGGTGGTGTTTTCGCATTCGCCGTTGCAGAAAATTTATAAAGGCTGGAATTTCTGGACTGAAGACGCCGAACAGGTTCAGGCGCTATTAAAGCCGTTCGACAAGGTGTCGGTCATTTACGGCCATGTCCATCAGATTCAGTACAACCAGATCGGCAACATCAGTTTCAACTCGGTGATGGCAACTTCCTGGCCGTGGCCTTATCCGCAATCCTATGCGCAAGCCGAGCAATATCTGCCGAAACTGACGGTACCGATGAACCGCGCCGATCCGTTTTTCGAGCGCGACGCCACCGGCTGGCAGTTTATCAACATCGCCAATGGTAATGCTGATTTGAATTTTACTTTGTATGACAACAGCAGCCGCATTGTCCGCTACAACAAAAAACTGAAACGTCCCGAAGATGCCGTCTATCAGGACGAAAAAGCGCGGATTATCCCGCAAACACATTATTAGCCGCCGCACAGGAGCAAGATCATGACGACTTATCAACAAACAGCAATGGCGCTGTGTTTAGCGTTTACGGCCACCGGTTCGGCGTTGGCGGATGAATTCAGCGCTGCCGAGGTGCAACGTTGGCAGCAGCAATTTATGACGGTTGTAGCCGAAGGCCGGGAATTATGGACTAGCCCTAAATTGGGCAGCAATACTGTCGCTTGCGCTCAGTGTCATCCTAATGCTGCAAATACGCATCCCGAAACTTATCCGAAATTTCAAAAGCAACTCGGCAAAGTCGTGCCGCTGTGGGAAATGATTAACTGGTGCCTTAAAAATCCGCTGGAAGGCCAGACTTTGGCCGCTGATGATCCGAAAATGACAGCGTTGCAGGCTTATGTGACTTATGAACGACGAGGAGTGAAACTGGAACCGGGTAAGCATTAATGTAATCAGCGCTAATTCTTTGACATCCGCCCTTTAGCTTTAGCGGGGAGGAAGTCAATGGTTTAGATAATTTCCGAGAAAGAATGCCCCTGATGATCTTGGACTGTAGAGAAATAAAGTCCACGAAAAGCACGAAAGCCACGAAAATTTCGTGTTTTTTTCGTGCCGCCTAGAGGCGCCTACTTTTGGCTTTCGTGGACAATTATTTTCAGGAAATGGCCTTAATCTTTAAACATATATTGCAGGGTAAGATTGGCCGACCATTCCGGCGCGTTATCCGGCCTGACTGGATTGTAATAGCCTTCCATGCGGGTGTTGATGTCATGATCGCCGACTTTAAACACCTTGCCCACACCAGCGCCCACGGGCACTGTCCAGCGTTGGTCGTCATTGCGGTTCCAGTTAGCAACCATATCCATATCAGTGACCAGATACCAGTTATCTTCCAGGTTGTAATTGATAAAAGGTTGCACCACCATTTGACTGACGGAATCGCGAGATTCACTGCCTAATACTGACCATACTTGTCTGGCCTTAACACCTAATGACCACGGTTTAGGCTGTGTTGCCAAGGTCAATGCAGGGCCTACACTGAATTTTCCGCTGCCCAGTTCGCGCGATCTACGGTCGGTAATGCTGGTAAACAGCGTATCGGTTGGAAACACAAACGCTGGCCCTACGCCCCAACTGACTGCGCCTTGGTGTGCCGGAGCCAACAAGGTGGTGAAATTGGTGTCGGCAAGACCTGACACGCCTGATCCGGGAAAGGGTTCCGGCAATTCGGCAATGCCGTTAACCGGGCCCGAAGTGCCCATAAAGTTAAGCGACAACTGGTTAATCAGGTGAAAATCTTCAAATTTAACCGGAATGATAGGTTGTATGCTGCCAATCGAGACCCCGCCGTTTTCCGCGCCGCCATGATAGGTGTAGTTTAACGGTATGCTGTAGGTTGGGCTTAACGGATTTTGCGCTTTGTAAACGGTCGCGCTGTCGTCCGCTGTATTTTCGTACTCGTCTGCAGACGCACTTTGCGCCGCGACAGCCATAGACAAGCCGGACATTAACAGCAGGCAATTGAGTAAAGATGTTTTTTTCATGGTTTATTACCTTTTATTTAAATTTAAAATTTTCGGGAACCGGCTCAATTTGAAAAATACGGTTAGGCATTTTCGTGTTGAATTTTCGCTCTCGGCCGCTGGCATCACGTTCACGCAAATTGAAAGTATTGCAATCAGCGATTAAATAGGAGGATGAAGGCGTTTCAATGGCATCTTGCACCCATTTGACCGGAAACCAGTCTTTAGTGCCCAACTGGGTTTCAATTAACTGAAAATTCTTATCATAAACACGCACTTCGCCTTTACGCGAGTTAGACAACATATAGCCTTTAGAATGCGGGCGAATATGGTGGGCGCCACTTAAACCGGTAATCACTATGTCATGTTGCAAAGTTTTGCGGTCGATGCGTGCGACAGCGCCTTGATAGAACAAGATGGTTAATACTTTTTCCGCATCGTAGGGATCGACGGTGCTTGAATTTAAATGCGTGGTTTGCAATCTGCCCGGATAACATTTCAGGCGGTGATCCATGGTTTTATCGATGACACGCTCGCCACCGCCGTAAGCCTTGGCATAACCGGATTCGGTGGCATACCATGACCAGATGAGCTCACCGTCCAAATCGACTTCCAAAATAGCGTCAATGCCGCTGGACGTGACCATCAGGCCTTTTTCGGTGCGCCTAAGTGAGCGCAATTGTGAAAATAAAGGACTGCGCAATCTCAGGTCTATTTCGCCCTGCTCGTTCAGGCGGGCAATATGTTCGTCGCCGGCCACGCCATTTTCACAACACGGCAGGCCGGTGATGAAATACAAACCTTCACCGCTGACATAGTGCATACCGAACGGTTTGATGGGATAGATTTCATCCAGCAAGGTGATTTTGCCAAAACTTTCTTTTTGCTCAACCAGCTGAATTTTGCCGCCGGGCGAACCATGAAAGACATCGTTGGATTTGTCTTTGCCTTTAATGATGCGATTGAGTCTAAATTTAACGTATTCCCAGTTAGTTTGGGGGTAAGAGATCAAAAATTTCATTTATTATTAGAATTAGTTGGGGTATGAAAAGGCCACGCAATAAATCGCTGTTTAAGTGGCACTAAAAAATCTGCAGTTCAGTTGAACTGGTTGGCCTAATGCTCAGATAGCTGCTAGCCGCTGTGAAATTATAGCTTATCAGCCGCTTTTCGGTCTTACTTTAAGTGTTTTTATCGCCACGAAGAGCACGAAGCAACATAATTTCCTTCGCGCTCTTCGTGTTTTTCGTGGTGAACATTTTTTTCAGTAACTATGAATTCAGAACTGCTTCAATCCCGCTTAATCTCATTTAAATACAAGGTCGCACCAATCACCGCCGCTGGAGCGATGATGATATTCAGCACCGGAATGGTTAATCCCAACACTGCGAGGCCGCCAAAACTTAACGCGCCTAGTCTGACACTTTTGACCAATTGTTTTTGCTCGGAAAATAATACGCCCTGATTTTCCAGCGGATAGGCCAAATATTCCAGCGCCATGCCCCAGGCGCCAAATAAGGCCCACAACACCGGCGCAATGACGTTGATACCGGGAATAAATGACACTATCAGCAAGGGCAAGGCGCGGGTCAGCAGATAGCCCATGCGTTTTAATTCCGCAAACAGCACTTTAGCCAAGGGCGGCTCGGCCAAGGTTACGGGTTGATCGCTGATGATAGCCAGTGTTTTGGCGGATAAGTGGCCGTAAAATGGCGAGGCCAGCAGGTTTGCCAAGACCGTGAAGGTGAAAAAACCGCCGATAAAAAAGCTGATGAAAAACAGCGGCCATAATACCCAGCTCAACCAAAGCAGCCAGCCGGGAATGAATTGGTTTATCAGATCGGCAATATAAAAATAACTCAAGGCTAGGGCGACGCTGTACAACACGATGTTGATTAACACCGGGATGATGATGAATTTGCGCAATTCGGGGTGGTTCACTAATTTCAGGCCTTTAAATAAAAAGCCGATAGCTAACGCCGGATGATTGCCTGTTTTATCAAAGTGCATTTTTTAAGCCTCTCACGCCGTGTTCGGCAGGATTCATGACCGCGCCGCGCTCGGTGACAATGGCGCTAATCAGTTCTGCCGGGGTCACATCGAAAACCGGGTTCCAGGCGCTGACCAGGGAGCTTTCGTGGTTATAACAAGCGGGCAATAATTCATTGGGATTGCGTTGTTCGATTTCTATCTGCGCGCCGTCGTCGATGCTCCAATCGATGGTGGTGGTCGGCGCCGCCACCATTAATTTGACCCCATGCTGTTTGGCCAATACGGCCAGCGAATAGGTGCCGATTTTGTTGGCGGCATCGCCATTGGCGGCAATGCGGTCGGCGCCGACCACAATCCAGTCGATAGCGCCGGATTTCATCAGCCAGGCCGCCGCCGAATCGGCAATCAAGGTTGACGGAATGCCGTCTTGTGCCAATTCCCAGACGGTTAATCGTGCGCCTTGCAGCCAAGGCCGGGTTTCGCCGGCGTAGACCTTGATCGGCTGGCGTTGGTAGGCGCTACGGATAACGCCGAGCGCGGTGCCGTGTCCGCCGGTTGCCAATGCGCCGGCGTTGCAATGCGTTAGCACGCCTGTGGCGCCGGCTAGAATATCCGCGCCCAGTTCGCCCATTTTGAGATTGGCGGCAAGGTCGTCGCTATGGATTTTTTCCGCGCAAGCCAGCACCGCCTCAATCGGATGTTCGAGCTGCGTGGCCAGTATGGTTTTCATTTGGTCCAACGCCCAAAACAAATTGACCGCCGTGGGTCTGGAGGTCGCCAGCAACTCAATATCGGCCGCCACTTTTTGCCGCCAATGGTCGCCTTGAGTGCAATGCTGGCGCACCGATAGCGCCACGCCGTAAGCGGCGGCGATGCCGATGGCCGGTGCGCCGCGAACACGCATACTGGCAATGGCTTCGGTGACGCCAGCCGCGTCGGTGTATTCGTCATAAACAATTTTTTCCGGCAATTGGCGCTGATCCAGCACTTTTAAACTCGCGCCTGTCCATTGCAAGGCTGATACGGTCAATTTGTTTTGCATAGTCATTTTTATCAAAAGAATCAATGGTAAGAAGTTATAATTCGGCAAACTCACAGAGGAATAGCTTTATGCAAGTTGTCGACACCCTTATTCACGCCCGCTGGATTATACCCGTTGAACCCGAATCCGTAACCTTGGAACACCATGCGCTGGTGATCGACGGAGGGCGGATTATCGACCTGCTGCCAAGCGAGTTGGCCAGGCAACAGTATCAGGGCACGAGTACAGAGAACCTGGACACTCATGCGCTGCTGCCCGGTTTGATCAACAGCCACACCCACGCCGCAATGACTTTGATGCGCGGCATTGCCGATGATTTGCCGCTGATGGACTGGCTTGGCAACCATATCTGGCCGCTGGAGCAAAAATGGATGAGCGAGGCTTTTGTCAAAGACGGCACCGATCTGGCCATCGCCGAGATGATTTTGGGCGGCACCACCTGTTTCAACGATATGTATTTCTTCCCGGAAATCACCGCCGCACAAGCGATACAGCACGGCATCCGCGCCAGCGTCGGCCTGATTGTGATCGACTTTCCGACAGTCTGGGCCGAACACAGCGACGCTTATATTGAAAAAGGTCTGGCGCTGCATGAGCAATTGCGCCATCACCCGCTGATTTCAACGCCATTTGCGCCGCATGCGCCGTACACGGTGTCGGATGAACCGTTGCAAAAAATCAAGACCTTTACTGATGAGCTGGAGCTGCCGATTCACATCCATGTCCACGAAACGCTGCACGAAGTCGAGCAGGAACAGCAAAAAACCGGCCTACGCCCGCTACAACGCTTGCACAATCTTGGCTTGGTCGCCCCGTCATTTATTGCGGTACACATGACCCAGTTGACCGATGACGAAATCGCACAGTTTGCAAAAACCGGCGCGCATATCGTGCATTGCCCCGAATCTAATTTAAAACTCGCCAGCGGTTTTTGCCCTGTCGCCAAATGTATCGCTGCCGGTATCAACGTGGCCTTGGGCACCGACGGCGCGGCCAGCAACAATGACCTGGACATGTTCGGCGAAATGCGCAGCGCAGCGCTTCTCGGCAAAGCGGTTGCCGGCGATGCCCGCGCCATTCCGGCAATGACCGCGTTGCGCATGGCGACCATCAACGGCGCGAAAGCCTTGGGTTTGGACAATGAAACCGGCTCGCTCACTATCGGCAAAGCCGCCGATGTCATTGCCGTGGATTTATCGGCGTTGGAAACCCAGCCGCTGTATTGCCCGGTGTCGCAGATTGTGTATGCCGCCAGCCGCCAGCAAGTCACCGATGTTTGGGTGGCGGGCAAGCGGCTATTAAAGCGGCGTCATCTGACCACGGTTAATATTGAGGAATTGCGGCTGAAAATTGCCGAATGGCAGGTGAAGTTGGCTGGCTAGTTTTTGGCTTATACTAAGGCTCATCGTAGGCGTTGCCCTATATGGATTTTGGAGAATCGATTATGAATACTGCAGAACAATTACAACATAAATACACCTACGCCGACCTTGCCCAATGGCCGGAAGATGAACGCTGGGAGCTGATTGAGGGCATACCTTATGCGATGACCGCGCCGCTACGCTTACATCAGGATATTGTGTCCGAACTGTGCAGACAAGTTGGCAACTATCTGCAAGGTAAAACGTGTAAATTTTATGTCGCGCCTTTCGACGTGCGCCTGCCTTACCGGGATGAAGCCGACAACGACGTGGAAACCGTGGTGCAACCTGATATAAGCGTGATTTGCGACCCGTCCAAGCTGGACAAAAAAGGTTGCCGTGGCGCGCCGGACTGGGTTATTGAAGTGCTGTCGCCTTCAACTGCGCTCAAAGACATGAACGCCAAACGCAGCCTTTACCAGCAGCATGGCGTACAGGAATATTGGATTATCCATCCTGAAGACCGCTGGATTATGGTGTATATACTCGACGAAAAAGGCCGTTACGGCCAGCCCGGCGTGTTCGGCATGGATGAAGCAACTACCGTGCAACACTTTTCGGAGTTGAGCATAGACTGGTCATTTATGCCCGCCGTAGAAATTCCAAAACCCTCCCCTAATATTGTCTAATTTTCCCGTAACTACTCAACAAAAAAGAAATGGAACACGGAGAGCACGGATAGGGCGGGGTTGCACGGATTTTTTAGAATACGCTATGTATTTAATCTGTGATTATCCGTTTAATCAGTGTTATCCGTGTTCCATTCTGAGCAGTTACAATTTTTTCTCTTATTAACAAGGATTGCCTTTCATGCCCATTTCCCTGATCACCTTAGAAAACGTCATTCGCGAAGCCGGAGCCATCGCCCTGACACATTTTAAAAACCTGAAACATCTGGAAATCACCAAAAAAAGTCCGCGCGATTTGGTCACCGAAGCCGATGTCGCCGTCGAGGCTTTTTTACAACAAGCGCTGGCCGAACATTATCCGCAATACGGTTTTTGGGGCGAAGAAAGCGGCCACAGCGCCAGCCAAACCCAGCGCTGGATTGTCGACCCGATTGACGGCACCCATTCGTTTACCCGGGGCCAGTATTTTTGGGGCATTAGTGTCGCGCTGGAAATCGACGGCGAACTGGTTTTCGGCGCCGTCTACGCGCCGGCATTAAACGATTATTACTCGGCGAAAAAAGGCGAAGGCGCCTGGAAAAACGGCGAACCGATTAAGGTATCCAATGAAAGCAATCTTGGCGATGCCATGATTTCCACCGGCTTTGCCTGTTTGCGCTCCTACCTGAAAGACAACAACCTGCAACGCTTTTGCCGTATCGCCGAAGTCACCACCGGACAGCGCCGTTTTGGCTCGGCAGCTGTTGATTTATGTCTGGTTGCCGATGGCCAGGTCGATGCGTTTTGGGAGCAGGAATTAAATTTGTATGATGTTGCCGCCGGGGCTTTGATTGCCCTTGAAGCAGGCGCTACCGTGACTGATTTTCAGGGCAATGAAGGCGTCTTTCCCAAACAGATATTAGCCACCAACGGCAAGATTCTGAGCCAGATATTGGCGCTGATGTAACATACAATCGCTCTTTATCAACGTAGCCAATCTTGCCATACCGGCAATTTTAGACTATACCTTAACGCTTAATTTTTACCTTTAACTGAGTTCATTATGGAAATTAAATCAAGTTTTTTTGGCGAACAATCGATCGATCCCAGCACTATCATTAGCTTCCCCCAGGGAATTCCGGGCTTTGAAGACCAAACCCGTTTCAAGCTGTTTCACCAGGAAGGCGATAATCCACTCATTTTCTGGCTGCAATCCCTAGATGACGAATCGCTTACTTTTTCAGTTGCGCAACCGTCTATTTTTAATATCAATTACGCCTTTGTCTTAAATGATGCCGAAGAAGCTTTGCTAGGCATTGAAGATACCGCCGATGCACTGATCCTGATCATTCTGCATAAAGACGAATCCGATCAACCGGCCATTAAGGGCGCCATTAAGTCGCCTCTGGTCATTAACAGCGCAAAAAGAATCGGCTTCCAAAAATTGCTGGCTAACGTAGAGCAATCAATAACGCTGACCGAAACCAGCAATGAAATTCATCTTTCAGAAGGCGCATAAAACTAACGCCATGCTGCGTTAGTATTCTCAGCAAAACGAGGCCTTGTTACTGCCGCTTATTAGCGGCAGTTTTGTTTATGCAGAAAGGGAGATGCTGTTCAATCAGTAAGAGTACCTATTGATTGACAATGTTGCTTGATCTACTCTACCCGACTTTAAAGCGTGATGCTTGCCGGGATAAGCGTTGAGAAAATATAACGTCAAACAGAGGCAAGTTGAACCGGAATGGAACTGGCCGAGCGTTGAACTTGATTTTTCTCATTGAAATAAACCAACGTCGGCTTATGATTTTCCGCTTCTTTTTGATCTAAAATTACAAACGCGCAAACAATAATCAAGTCACCGGGACAAGCCAAACGGGCCGCCGCACCATTGACTGAAAACAAGCCGGAGCCTTCTTCAGCGCGAATAGCGTAGGTAGTAAAACGCGCGCCGTTATTGATATTATAAATCTGTATCTGCTCATATTCCCTGATACCCGCTAGGTCAAGAATATTGCCGTCAATCGCGCATGAACCCTCATAACCCAATTCTGAATGGGTCACCGTAGCTCTATGTAACTTCGCTTTAAGCATTGTGATTTGCATAATAAAAATCTATCTAAATACCCTTGAGAACCGTGCATTATCCATTAATTGCAACAATGCATCAACTTTTAGCATTTTTCAAGTCGGACAAATTCTGTTAGCGCTTATCTGGAAAAGCACACATTATCGATTAACCGGGTTTTGCCCAATTTTGCTGCGGCCAACAGTACCAATTCTATATCATCCTCGCCTGCTTTTTGTAAATCGCAACGCCTACATACGCTAAAATAATCCGGCTGGAAACCGGCTTGCTGCAAAAACAGTAATGCCCGGCGTTCTATTTCCTGATACGGCAGTTGCCCGGCCAAAATAGCATCGCGTGCGCCACATAAGGCTTGATACAGTTTTGCCGCAACAGTTTTTTCCTCAGCGCTTAAATAGCCGTTTCTGGAGCTCATCGCCAAGCCGCTACTTTCACGCACCGTTTCTACACCGATAATGTCAACCGGGATATTCAAATCCCTGACCATTGTCCGTATGACCGTCAGCTGCTGGAAATCTTTTAAGCCGAACAGCGCGCTGTCCGGCTGCACCATGTTGAATAGTTTGCAGACCACGGTGGCTACGCCGTCAAAATGCCCCGGCCTGGATGCGCCGCAATATTGCGTGGACAATCCGCTTACCGACACGATGGTTTTGGCATCCGGCGCATAAACGTCTGTAATAGTTGGCTGAAACAACAAATCAGCACCGGCGGCATTGAGTTTTTGCCGGTCTTCCTGCTCGGTACGCGGGTACGAGGCAAAATCTTCGCCGACTCCAAATTGGGTCGGATTGACAAAAATACTGACCACGACACGGTCGGCTTGCTTTTGCGCCTCCTGCACCAGCGCCAAATGACCGGCGTGCAAATTGCCCATAGTCGGCACCAAGGCGACGCGCTGTCCTGTTGAACGCCATGCCTTAACGGCAGCGCGTAATTCTGCTACGGTTTTAACGATGTGCATAAAGTTTAAAAGCTATGTTCGGCGGCTGGAAATAGCGACTGCTTGACCGCTTGATGATAGGCATAAATCGCCGTTTCGATGTTTTCGGCACCGGTCATAAAATTACGCGAAAAACGCGGGCGTTTAACGGTGCCGATATTGAGCATGTCATAAAGCACCAGCACTTGCCCGTCGCAATCGACACCGGCGCCAATGCCGATAACCGGAATCGTCAGCTGTTCGCTGATGTCTTTCGCCAAACCGGCAGGAACACACTCTAACACCAATAAGCCTGCGCCCGCCTGCTGCAAGTGCAGGGCGTCGCTGCGTATTTTGTCGGCCTCCGCCTGTTCTTTGCCCTGAACCTTATAACTGCCCAATTGATTAATCGATTGCGGCAACAAGCCCAAATGCCCGCAGACCGGAATGCCCTGATCGACCAGGAAACGGATGCAATCGATTCTAGCCCCTTCCAATTTGACCATTTGCGCGCCGCCAAGCTGCATTAATTTGGCGGCATTTTTGGCGGCCATGGCGGGTGTGGCGTAACTCATAAATGGCAAATCGGCGATAATAAACGCTCGCTGCCGGGCATGGCTGACGCAGCGGGTGTGGTAAACCATATCTCTGACCGTAACCGGCAAGGTGGAATGATGGCCTTGAATGACCATGCCCAATGAATCACCGACCAGCATCATATCAATGCCGGCTTGGTCGATTAAGGCGCTGAAAGCGGCATCGTAGGCGGTCAGGCAGGAGATTTTTTCGCCGCGCTGTTTCATCGCGGCCAAATCGGTAATCGACAGCGGTTTTAACGCCGAAGGGGAGACATATTGGTTCATATTACTCAGAAGGAGCGGGAAATTAATTCAGCCGTTCCAGGCCATTTCTTGGACAGTCGGCCAGTAAAGCGGCAATGGCGCCTTTTCCGGGCACTATTAATTGCGGGGCAATCTCAAACAGGGGATATAACACAAAAGCCCGTTCAGCCAGGCCGGTGTGCGGCACGATCAAGTCAGGCAGATTAATTTCCTGCCCGCCATAAATCAGCACATCCAAATCCAGCGTTCTTGCACCCCAGCGTTCGGCTTTTCTGACCCGGCCCTGTTCATTTTCGATCTGTTGCAGGCAGCGCAGCAAGTCTATCGGCGGCAATTCAGTGGCAATCGCCATCACTGCATTCACGTAATCCGGCTGGTCTTGCGGCCCCATCGGCGGACTGCGGTACACGCTGGAAAAAGCCAACTCCTGCACCCCGGCTATGTCTGCGATGGCGGCGCGCGCGGCTTTTATTTGCTCGGCCGGGTTGGCAAGATTGCTACCTAGGCCTATGTAGGCTGTTACCGGATTTTTCATAATCAAGAGTCTGTTTTTGACGCGCTGTCTTTAGCTTTCTTTTGATAGCTTCTTTTGCGCCCGGATTTGCCGTTTGCGGCGCGGCGCGGCGGTTGGGTCATTTTCCGTTGTTCATTGTCACTAGCATGTTGATATTTAAACCACCATTCAGCCAATTCAGGCTCAGCGCCACCGGTTTCGCTGCGTAACAACAGAAAATCATAAGCCGCCCTAAAACGCGGATGGCCGATCAAACGGCTGGGCTTGGAACCGATACGCGCATGAAATTTAGGTTGCATATTCCAAACTTCGCGCATGGCCATGCTGATATGGCGCGGCAGGGCCGTACTTCTGATCTGTCCGGCGAGAATCTCGCTGGCGGCATCCTGATAAGCGATATATTCAACTTCGCCTTGCGCCATTTTTGCTTTAGCCAGCATCTGCACCGGTTCCCACAAAAAAGCCGCCAATAAAAAGTAAGCGGTGACCGTTTTGCCCTCGGCTATTCGGTTGTCCGAATTTTCCAGCGCTTTAATCAGCAACAAACGGGGGAAGCCATTGTCCTCGACCGCCAAGCTGTTTTCCGTCGCCGGAAACAGCACCCCAAACAGCCCATAATGCCTCAGCATTTCAAATGTTTGCAGCGCATAGCCGGATAAAAACAGCTTTAATACTTCGTCGTAAAGCCTGGCTGAAGGTATGCTGGACAGTAACTGAACATCGTTGTGTATCGCCTGCTCGCATTCGGGGTCTAACTTGAAACCTAGCTTAACGGCAAAACGCACCGCCCTCAACATGCGCACCGGATCTTCGCGAAAACGCATATCGGGATCGCCAATCAGTCTCATCGTGGCGGCTTTATGGTCATCCATGCCGCCGACAAAATCCACCACCGAAAAATCTCTGATATTGTAATACAGCGCATTGACGGTGAAATCGCGGCGCCAAACGTCTTCCTCTATGGTGCCGTAGACATTATCGCGCAACAGCCGGCCTTCCTTATTCAGCACCTGCTTGTCGTTGTGCTCTTCGCTGGCGCCCCGGAACGTTGCAACCTCAATGATCTCGCGGCCAAAACACACATGCGCCAGACGAAAGCGGCGGCCTATCAGGCGGCAATTACGGAAGACTTTCCTGACTTGGTCGGGGTCGGCATTGGTGACAACATCGAAATCCTTGGGCTCTCGGCCCAATAACAAATCGCGCACACAGCCGCCGACCAGATAGGCGTCGAAACCTTCTTTTTGCAGACGATACAAAACCTTCAGTGCATTGTCGCTAATCTGGGCGCGGGAAATATTATGCTCTGAGCGCGTATATATTCTGACTGCGCCATCGGCTGGCGCAGTGACCGGCTCAGCGCCTTTTATGGCTGAGCTAATGATTTTTTTAAAGAAGTTTAAAATGACCTTCACACCTTATATTATTTTTCTAATTCTGTTGATTATATCATTGCTAAAGAATTCTAACCCAATCCGCCGGTTTCTTTTCTTTTACATTCCCCTTTTGAATGGAGTAGAATCACCATTCTGATTTTTTTACCAGCAACTCTAATGGTATCTTATCACTAAAATAGCGAAAAACCGCGCCGTTCAGTGCGTGGATGTAAGCGGCTCAGTTTCGTGTTTTCCATAGGTTTAAATCTCTATTGTGTTAGAATTGGATGGTATTACCAGAGGATGCTATCGGCTCCTTCAATGACGGCAACTTAAGTTTTAAAAAGACTTCAAAACCATTTTTAGTGATAACCAAGCTAATTGTGTTAAGTCTCGAATAACCGTACAAAAGTAAACCAACCGTCGGGCAGACGGGGCTAGTCTGTGAAGTGAACGGTGCAGTAAAGCCGTCAGCAGCAGAAACCAGCAGGTAATAGTGATATACGCCAGCTCCTTAGTAATAAGGAATCCCCTTTTTTAGGTGGGGAGGATGTCAATGCGCACACCAGATAATAAATCAGGTAACCATTTTTTAAACGCTCGCACAAGCCTTAGCGTGCTTGACTGGAATTTGTTATGTTCAAAAAGATTCTCAACAGCTTAATCGACCAACCTTTGTTAACCAGCCTTTTTGCAACAGATTTTTTCATTCTGCTGTTTCACAGGCCGCCATTCTTATTTTCCCTGCTGATGCTGGGCGCGTTAATGGCGATGTGCATGTATTTTGGTCAAAAGTTAACTTTATTTAAAGTTTAATTTGCTCGCTCCAACAAAAAAAAGACAGCAAAAACTAGGTTATGAGGCTATTTCTAAGCCTGGTTTTTTGCGTCGTCTAGCCGTAATACTCTATGACGTTCTGTTACTGATTGCCCTGTTATTTGTCGCTACGGCGCTGTTGCTGCCGTTAAATGCAGGAGAGGCGTTCACTGCCCAGCAATTTTATTTCCCCCTGTATCTGCTGCTGGTCAGCTTCTTTTTTTATGCTTGGTTTTGGACGCATGGCGGGCAAACATTGGGGCTACGCGCATGGAAAATCAGGGTATTGACGCTGGATCGGCAACCGATCAGCTGGAAACAGGCCGCGCTCCGCTTCACCTTCGCGCTATTTTCGTGGCTATTTTTCGGCCTGGGTTTCTGGTGGATTCTTATCGATAAAGACCGGCGTAGCTGGCATGACCGCCTTTCTAAAACAGCGCTTTTTTTCGACGCTCCCGACCTTCATCATTAGGCCGCTACAAAAACCATAGCTCAATCAGATAATCAGTGATGTCCTCATGAATTGGTTTACCAAGCTGTTTTCCCACGCCCCCAGCAACGCTGATGCCAAGCCGGTTCCAAAACAAGCCGTTAAGCCTAAAGACAGCCCCGATAAAGCACTGGACTGTTCAGCCCCAGTCTTCACCGAACATAAAAAACAACCGCTAGCGGCGCTCAAAAAACTGGTTCCGCTGCGCAATATGGACGACGCCTATGTTGCGCAATTACCCCACACCACACTAGGCTACCGCAAAGATTCAATCGTTTTCATGCTAGGCCAGCGAACCCAATCGGTTTTTTATCTGCTTTCGGGCAGCGTTGAGCTGCATCCGAATAGCGAAAGCAGCTACATCCTGTCGGCCGGCAGCACTCTGTCCAATTTACCGCTTAATAGCGGCAAACTCTGCGGCGCCACTGCATTGGCCACAACAGACATCACGGTGCTGGCAATTTCAGGCGATTTTATCGCTCGATGGCTAGGCAAAAGCCACCAAGAATCGGTTGCTTTTGAACTGGTTGACATTGAACTGCCTGAACAACTTGCCGACAACCGTTTTTTTACCAGTTTTTCCAATGCGTATCGGGAAAACAAACTCAGCCTGCCCTCTCTCCCCAATGTCGCGCTAAAATTAAAAGAAGCGATGGAAAAAGATTTGGGCGTCAATGACGTGGTTAAAATTATCGGCGTCGACGCTTCCATCGTCGCCAAACTGATACAGCTCGCCAACAGCGCGCTGTATTCGCCTATTTCGCCGGTGACCAACTGCCATACTGCAGTGACCCGCTTGGGTCTGGATCAAACCCGCAAACTGGTCATGAGCATCAGCCTGAAACAATTGTTTTACAGCCAAAATCCGCAACTGATGGCAAAAATGCAAGCCTTATGGAAAAACAGCCTGTATATATCCAGCTTGAGTTTTGTGTTGGCTCAGGAAAATGGCTCGGTCAACCCGGAAGACGCCTTATTGGCCGGACTGGTCTGCGACATCGGTACCATACCGATTTTGCATTTTGCCGAGCAGCATCCGACTGAATACCCAAATTTAGACATACTGGACTCGGCCATTCCGTTTTTGAATCCGGCAGTTGGCACCTTGGTCTTGCATACTTTGGGCTTTACGCCCGAATTAACCATGATTCCCAAGTACGCCGAAGACTGGTTCTATGAAAGCGAGGGCGATAAACCCAACTTGGTCGACATCGTCATCATGGCCAAATTGCACAGTTATTTCGGCACCAGCCGCGCCAAAGAAATACCGTATATGAATTCGATACCCGCCTATACCAAACTTAAAAACAGCAAACTAACGCCCGATTTTTCCCTGGATGTGCTGCACAGAGCCAAGCACCGCATTGCTGCCGCCATGAACTTTCTTTCCTGAGCCCACTATGAATAATCCTTTATTAGCCAATTCCACGCTGCCGCTATTTTCCAAGATAAAACCAGAACATGTCGTCCCGGCGATTGACCAGTTATTAAGCGACGCGCGCGCGTCCGTCGAACAACACCTTCAAGCAACGCAACACTACACTTGGCAAAACTTGATCGAGCCTTTGGAAAATGTCGACGACAAACTCAACAAAGCGTGGTCGCCGGTCAGCCATCTAAATTCTGTAGTCAACAGCGACGAATTGCGCGATGCCTACAATGCCTGCCTGCCCAAACTCAGCGCCTACTCGACTGAAATGGGCCAAAACGAAGCCTTGTTTAAAGCCTACCGTTTTATTGCCGACAGCGCCGAATTTGCCACGCTGGACACTGCCCAGCAAAAAATCATCAACAATGCGCTAAGAGATTTCAAATTATCCGGCATTGATTTAGATGCTGAAAAAAAACAGCGCTACAAAGACATCAGCCAGGAATTGTCGGCATTAGCCAGCAACTACGAAGAAAACCTGCTTGATGCTACCAATGCCTGGAGCAAGCTGATTCGGGACGAGCAGGATCTGGCCGGATTGCCTGAATCCGCTTTGGCACAAGCCAGACAGACCGCAGCCAGTCACGACCAAGACGGCTGGATGATCACCTTGCAATTCCCGTCCTATATTTCGGTGCTGACTTACGCCGATAACCGCGAATTGCGCCGCGAACATTATGAAGCTTTCGCCACCCGCGCCTCCGATCAAGGCCCCCATGCCGGACAATGGGACAACAGCGAAATTATGGAAAAAATCCTCGCTTTGCGCCATGAAAAAGCGCGTTTGCTGGGTTTTGCCAATTACGCGGAACTGTCATTAGCAACCAAAATGGCGGAAAAACCGCAGGATGTCACCGATTTTCTCGAAGATTTAGCCGACCGCTCTTGGCGCCATGCGCGCAAAGATTTGGCTGAATTGCGTGATTTTGCCAAGCAGCATTACGGCATCAGCGACCTGCAAAGCTGGGATATGACTTATTATTCGGAAAAAATGCGCCAGCATTTTTATCAGTTGTCGCAGGAAGAAGTGAAAGCCTATTTCCCGATCACCCGCGTCCTGCCCGGCCTGTTTGCCATTGTCGAAAAATTGTACGGCTTGCAGATAGCCGAGATTAACGATTTTGACAGCTATCATCCCGACCTGCGTTTTTTCCAGATACACGACCAAAATGGCCAACTGCGCGGTCAGTTTTATTTCGACCTTTATGCCCGCGCTAAAAAACGCGGTGGCGCCTGGATGGATGATTGCGTCAGCCGTAAACGCTCGGACGACGGCATTCAAACGCCGGTTGCCTATTTGACCTGCAACTTTACCCCACCGACCGGCGACACACCGGCCTTATTGACTCACGACGATGTGACTACATTGTTCCATGAATTTGGCCACGGCTTGCACCACATGCTGACCCAAGTCGACCATCTGGGCGTGTCCGGCATTAACGGCGTGGAATGGGATGCGGTCGAGCTGCCCAGCCAATTCATGGAAAACTGGTGCTGGGAGAAAGAAGCAGTCGCACTGATGTCCGGCCATTATATCGCCAGGGATGGCGTGTATGCCGCAAGCCAGTCGGGAACTGGCGCGGCGCAAACCGACGAAAAATTGCCGGATGCATTGTTCGATAAAATGATTGCAGCGAAAAACTTTCAGGCCGGCATGATTATGGTGCGGCAACTAGAATTTAGCCTATTCGATTTCAAAATACACCGCGACTATGAACCGGACAAAGGCGGCCGCATCTATGAAACGCTGGAGCAAGTCAGAGAGCAGGTCGCCGTTGTCCGGCCGCCCAAATTCAACCGCTTTGCGCACAGCTTCTCGCACATTTTTGCGGGCGGTTATGCGGCCGGGTATTACAGCTACAAATGGGCGGAAGTGCTGTCTAGCGACGCATTCTCATTATTTGAAGAAAAAGGCATTTTCGATGCCGAAACCGGCAAAGCGTTCTTACACAACATTCTGGAACAAGGCGGGAGCCAAAACGCGATGGACTTGTTTGTCAACTTTCGTGGCCGAAAACCCACCATTGACGCCTTGCTCCGGCATAACGGCATCGCGGCATGATCTACAAAGACCTGCGCGATTTCATCAAGCAACTGGAAAAACAGGGTGAACTCAAGCGCGTTACTGTCGAAGTCGACCCGTACTTGGAAATGACCGAAATTTGCGACCGCGTTTTAAAACAGGGCGGCCCTGCGTTGCTGTTTGAAAACCCCAAAGGCGGCAATATCCCGGTGCTGGCCAACCTGTTCGGTACGCCGCGCCGCGTTGCGATGGGCATGGGCGCGGATTCGGTGACTGAGTTGCGCGGTATCGGCGAGCTGTTGGCTTATCTGAAAGAACCGGAACCACCGAAAGGCATGAAAGACGCCTGGAAGAAATTTCCGGTGTTCAAGCAAGTGCTGAACATGGCGCCTAAAATAGTCAGTTCGCCGCCGTGCCAGGAACTGGTGCGGGTAGGCGACGAAATCGATTTGGGCGTTTACCCGATTCAGACCTGCTGGCCGGAAGACGCTGCGCCGTTGATTACCTGGCCGCTGGTCATTACCCGGGGGCCGAACAAAGAGCGGCAGAATCTCGGCATTTACCGTATGCAGGTTATCGCCAAAAATAAAGTCATCATGCGCTGGCTGGCGCACCGTGGCGGCGCGTTGGATTTTAAAGAATTCCAGGCCGCCCATCCCGGCAAACCCTATCCGGTTTCGGTGGCTTTGGGCGCAGACCCCGCAACCATTCTTGCCGCCGTCACGCCAGTGCCGGATTCGCTGTCCGAATACGCTTTTGCCGGCTTATTACGCGGCAGCAAGACCGAAGTCGCCAAATCGCTGATTAATGACCTGCAAGTCCCTGCTAGCGCGGAAATCGTGCTGGAAGGCTTTATTTATCCGGGCGAATTTGCCGCCGAAGGCCCTTACGGCGACCACACCGGCTACTACAACGAAGTCGCCGATTTTCCGGTATTCACCATCGAGCGTATTACCCAGCGTCAGGCGCCGATTTATCACAGCACCTACACCGGCAAACCGCCCGATGAACCGGCGATTTTAGGCGTGGCGCTCAATGAAGTATTCGTGCCCATTTTGCAAAAACAATTCCCGGAAATCGTCGATTTTTATCTGCCGCCGGAAGGCTGTTCCTACCGCATGGCGGTCATCAGCATGAAAAAACAATATCCCGGCCATGCCAAACGGGTCATGCTCGGCACTTGGTCATTTTTGCGCCAATTCATGTACACCAAGTTTGTCATCGTGGTCGATGATGATGTCGATGTGCGCAACTGGCAAGATGTGATTTGGGCGATGACCACGCGTATGGACCCGGTTCGGGATTTGACGATACTGGAAAACACGCCGATTGATTATCTGGATTTCGCCTCGCCGGTTTCAGGCTTGGGCTCCAAAGTGGGCTTTGATGCGACCAATAAATGGCCGGGGGAAACTAACAGGGAATGGGGGCGGACGATTCAAATGTCGCCGGAAGTAATCAAGAAAGTCGATGCAATGTGGGCTACGCTGTTTTAACGTAACGATACGGATAAAACCAAGTCCCTTGTTAAACAAAAAAGCGAAAGGTGGAATCCCGCCTTTCGCTTTTTTTATCTATCTAACGCTGTTTAAGCAGCGCCATTGATGCCAATTAATTAGGCATGGCTGATAGTTTTTGTTGAACTTGCGCGGTCACGTCAACTTGCTCGCTGGCATAAATAACGCCATCAGTGAGCAATAAATCAAAGTTTTGATTTTTGGCGATGTCGCGGATCACTTCAACAATGCGGCCTTGCAGCTTGCCCAATTCTTCATTACGACGCACATTAAAATCTTCGCTAAATTCTTGTTGAGCCCTTTTTGCATCCCGTTTCTTGTTCAGGATGTTTTTTTCCATATTAACGCGCTCAGATTCACCCATGACCGCCGAATCACGCGCCATTCTTTCATCCATGCCTTGAATTTCTTTTTGCTGGGCGACCAATTGCTTGTCGCGCGGCGAAAATTCTTGTTCCAGACGTTTTTTGGCTTTTTCGGCTTGAGGGGCTTTTTCAAGAACGGCAGGTATATTGACAAAGCCAACCTTTAAGTCAGCAAAGCTTACGTTGGTAATAAGCAACAATCCTAAAAAGAAGGCAATTTTCATTTTCATTGTTAAACAGGTCTCCGGTTGTGGTCGAATAAGGGGTGATGAAATAAATAAAGTGGAAAAAACTTGAAAGTTTTGCCAAATTATAAGGTGGACAAGCCTTTTAAACAAAAAGATTTATAACTTCCGGTTAATAAATAAAAAATATCCCAACAATAAGGCCGTTGCAACAAGCCTAAAGCACTTTCGTTTTTATTCCTTATCCGTCTGACTGGCGCAATTTATACACAGACAGGTATAAGGCACGACTTGCAAGCGTTCTTTACTGATAGGCTCCCCGCACATCAGGCACAGCCCGTACTGGCCTTGGTCTATTCTGGAAATAGCCTGCTTGACTTTGTCCATTTCCGTTCTTGCCGCATTGCCCAAACCATCCAGAACTTCATTATTTTCGGCCTGCGTTGCCTGTTCGCCAAAGTCCTTGTCTAAAGGCTCTTTCACATCATGGGTAATTTTAGCCAGCCGATCATCAAGATCTTCCAGCATTTCAATTAAATTAGTGCGTACTTGTTCATATTCTTTCATTTGAAAATACCTTGTCGGTCTGAAACATCCCTGTTCAGGGGATTTCTAACAGTGCACATTATAAGCTATCTATCGGCACCCTTTCGTATTTCACAGATAATCACCTAATTATCCTCAATAACCCGGTCATTTTTAGGTTCAAGATGTCGGGCGTTATTGCCTTCAATGTTGTTAATCGTTTGGATTTGTTCAGGCGACGCTTCAAAAATCTTTTTCAGTACAAACCAACTGACATTCTCACTATAAGGCGGCGTGGTTAATGAGCCTTGGTAATGGTAATGATGGCCTAAATTTTCCATCGGCATGGCGGTAAAAAGGTCTCTTAACTTGATGCGGTCAGTTTCAACACTAGCCTTACTGTGCTCATGTTTAGGCACCGTGTTTAAAAATTCATTAATAAAGCGGTTTTCTTCGCCCATTTTAAAGAGCACGGCAATCACCAGATAATGCGGCGCGGCGGAATTTTCTTCCTCACTGACAATATGCAGTTCCATCGGGTAGGTAATGCCATCAATCAGATGTTCGGAAGGCGTATGGAAATGCATTTGTTTGAAATCATAGGTAATGCCGCTGGCGGTTATCGTGCTGCCCTGGGCAAAATCAAGTTGTATGGTGTGACCGAGATTTTCTACCGCGTTGACCTTGTCCTGAAAATGAATCGTAAAATGCTGATCTTCAAACTCCCTGTGAGTGGCTTTGGTAAAAATATTAATGGGCGATTGATGCCGGCCCGGATCAAGAACCGGCTGATTATACGTTTTGATCGCTTCTTGTTGGCACGCGGCTAATGACAAGATTAACGGAATCGGTAAAAATAATTTCCAGGTATTAAGCGCAATGGCTGGGTAGTTCATAACAAAATAAGGCTTATAAGACGCGATCAAAAGCCGTTGAGTGTAATGAAAACAGCCTAAAAAATATACAAATAACGCTTGACAACAATTTTCACTAAATCCTCTTTTCCACAGGCCGGCACAATAGGTTAAGGTTTCAATCAGATAGCCGTAAGACTTCATTCGGACTGCAAAATAGTACGCATAACATCGCTATCGGCTACTCTAAGTCATTGATAGTTATTATTATGTAGTGACAAAAACAGGCCTTGGGCATAATCTGGCCGATTTGACAAAAAAGCTTAAGAAGTGAATAGTTAGCGGCATTATTTTCAGCTTACACACAGAGTTATCCACAGAAAATGTGGATAACTCTGTCGGTTAACAAGCCCAATTACAGATGCTCTCCGGCAATATCCATCGCCATAAAATCCATGATGTTTTCGACGCCATCAATATTCCCATAAGCCAGTAGCAATTTGACATAGGCGGCCTCGATCGACATATTCCAAATGGTGTGAGCGCCCTGCTCGATTAAAACTCGGGTGCTGTGATAGGCATCGACTGATTTAAGCGCAGGCGCGAGATAAACCGGAATAGCACGTTGCGCGCAGCGTTTGATAAATTCAACTAACGAATGATTTTCGCCCCATTCTGATGAGGCGCAAGCGGTGCCGGAATGGTATAAATCATGCAAAACCGCATCAATAGCGTCCAGGTTAAAACAGCTGTAATCCAATCCGGGATAGGGTTTTATCATCAGGATGCGCGCGGAAAAATCGGCTTTTAATGGGAAAGAGCGACGCGCCGTTTGTGGCATAGGCTGCATCACTGGCGAAAACTGCCGCTTGTCGAAGTGCCGATAACTCTGCCCCTGGACGCTGAAAAAATCACTGCTCAACTGCAATGAACAAACCAAACGCGTGGCTTGATGCAGCTGTGTTGTGTGCTGCGGATTACGATAAGGCACAAAAACCCCGGCGCTTTTTATTTGCCGAATGAATTCAACAGCGCAGATAAAATTGTCCACGCCATTGGCTTGGGCATGATTTAGCGGGTAATTGCTGGAAACCAGCAGCAGCGGAATGGGGCAAGCGTTAAAATAAAAGCTTAATGCGCACCCGGTATAAGCCAGCGTGTCGGTGCCGTGAGTGATGATGATGCCGTCGTATTGCAGAGGTTGCGCGGCTTCAATCGCGGCAATCAGTATTGGCCACGCCGCTGGAGCCAAATTTTCGCTTAACAGCTGTAGCGGCTGAAGGGTGTCGAAACGGATGTCCTGATGCTCTGCGTACTGCTGTTGAAACAGGCGAATCAACTGGAACGACGTGCCGCTTTCGGGGCTGATGATGCCGTCAGCGGCAACAGAGCCTATGGTGCCGCCGGTAAATACAACCAGTATATTTTTCATAGTATGATGCGGGGTAAATTAATTTCCAAAAGCATACTGCAATAACATGAAAATATCACTTATCGTCGCGATGGCGAGCAACCGGGTTATTGGCCTGGACAATAAAATGCCCTGGCATTTATCTGCCGACCTGAAAAAATTTAAACAAATCACTCTAGGCGCGCCTATTTTAATGGGCCGCAAAACCTACGAGTCCATCGGCAGGCCGCTGCCGGGGCGTACCAATATCATCATCAGCAGGAATCCTACTTACCACCAGCCGGGCTGTCTGGTTTTTAATGACATTGAGCAGGCACTGGCGCATTGCAGCGACGCCGACGAGGTATTTATTATCGGCGGCTCTGCGCTTTACCAGTCGATGCTGCCGCTTGCCGATACCCTGTATTTAACACAAATACATCAGGATTTTGACGGCGATACTTTTTTTCCAAAAATTGATGCCAAACAATGGCTTGAGGTAGCGCGGGAAGAGGTAAACGATGATCCTGCTGCCGCTTTCAGTTACAGTTTTTTAAAGCTGCAAAAGGTGTTATGTCATTAAATGAAGATAAACAGAGTGCGCGCATTTCTAATGCCTTTTGTGGCAATTGGGCTTATTATAGCCACCGTTCTTGCCATGAGCCGTTAATTTTGCTCCTAATTTACAACAATGCTGTGTGATGACCTACCATGAAATCGTACCAATTATTACTGCTGTTATTGATTAACCCGGTTTTATCCGGCTGCGGGCAATCCGGGCCGCTGTATTTACCGGGCCAGGTGCCGCCGATTCATGTCCAACCTGAAGTGAAACCGGAACCTAAGCCTGAAATCAAACCTGAAACCAAACCCGACATTAAGCCTGAAGCCAACCAATAATCATGGATTTTTTTAATTACCGAAACGGCGAGCTGTTCGCCGAAGATGTCGCCGTGCAGGACATCGTCTACACATACGGCAGCCCTTGCTACGTCTACTCACGCGCCACACTGGAGCGGCATTGGCTGGCATTCGACCGGGCTTTCGGCGCACAAGCGCATTTGATCTGTTACGCGGTCAAGGCCAATTCCAATATTGCCCTGCTCAATGTGTTGGCGCGCTTAGGTTCGGGCTTCGATATTGTCTCGTTGGGCGAATTGGAGCGGGTCATTGTTGCCGGCGGCTTGCCTTCAAAAATCGTTTTTTCCGGTGTCGGCAAACGCGAGGATGAAATTCTGGCGGCGTTAAAAATCGGCATCCGTTGTTTTAATATCGAGGTCAGTGACGAGCTTGATCGCATTAATCGGCTGGCCGGGCAACTCGGCGTGATTGCGCCGGTGTCTTTCCGGGTTAATCCCGATGTCGATGCCAACACCCATCCTTATATTTCCACCGGTTTAAAAGAAAACAAATTCGGCATTGATATAGAACAAGCCTTGACCGAATACCGCCGCGCCGCCGCCATGCCGCATATCAATGTGGTCGGTATAGATTGCCATATCGGTTCGCAACTGACTGAAACCCGGCCGTTTTTGGATGCCTTAGATAAGGTGCTTGACTTGGTTGCCGTGCTTGAAGCCGATGGCATTCATTTGCATCATCTGGATTTGGGCGGCGGTTTGGGCATTTGTTATAACGACGAACAGCCGCCCGAACCTGCCGATTATATTCAGGCGATTTTGGCGCGTTTGGGCGAAACTTCTTTTGAGATTTTGCTGGAACCCGGCCGTGCTATCGTCGGTAATGCCGGTATTTTAGTGACGCAGGTGGAGTACCTTAAACCGACCGCGCACAAGAATTTTGCCATTGTCGATGCGGCAATGAATGATTTGGTGCGCCCGTCTTTATACGGCGCTTGGCAGAACATAATTCCGGTCAGCTTGGCCAGCGACGCGGTCGAAACCGCCTGGGATATTGTCGGCCCGGTCTGTGAAACCGGCGATTTTTTGGGCAAAGACCGTGCGCTTAAAATCGCTCAAGGCGACTTGTTGGCGATACGCTCGTCCGGCGCCTACGGCTTCACTATGAGTTCAAATTACAACTCCAGACCGCGCGTTGCCGAACTGATGGTGGACGGCAGCAGCCTGCATTTGATCCGGGAACGGGAAAGTATTGCCCAGCTTTGGGCGGGTGAACATTTATTGCCCTAAGGCTAAGGCGATTTTCTGAAAAAACAGCCTTAAATATTTGTCCACGAAAAGCACGAAAAACACGAAAAGCCAAAAGTAGGTATCGCCCAGGCGACAAGAAAATAAGCAATACTATTATTTTGACTGCTTTTTTTCGTGGCTTTCGTGCTTTTCGTGGACTCTTTTTTACAGATTCCGATCATCAAGGGGCATTATTTTTCGGAAATAACCTAATGATGCGGAAGCGATGCCTTCGTCGCGGCAAGCTCAGCCCATCGCCACCGCCTGTCGTTTTGCGCCCCAAGTCCCCGGCTTGGATTTGAATACGCCGGCGCACTGTTCGCCGCAAAACAAGCAATGCCCCGAGCCATTCATGTTCCATTCGGATAATTGATACCAATCGCGGCCTATCAATAACTTCTGGCAATGATGGCAATAAGTGCTGTCTGCGGATTTGTCATGCACATTGCCGACGTAGGCGTAACGCACGCCATTTTTTAGCGCAATCTGCCGCGCCTGCAACAAGGTTGCCAGCGGCGTAGGCGGCGTGTGCTGCATCTTCCAGTCCGGGTGAAAGGCGGTAAAGTGCATCGGCACATCCGGGCCCAGATGCTCGACCACCCATTGCGTCATCGCCTCCAGTTCAGCTTCCGAATCGTTTTCGCCGGGAATAAGCAGCGTGGTCAATTCCAGCCACACCGAAGTTTCGTGTTTGATATATTGCAAAGTTTCCAGCACCGGCTGCAAATGACCGCCGGTAATCTCGTGATAAAAACGCTCGCTAAACGCTTTCAAATCAATATTGGCGGCATCCATCCATTGATAAAATTCAGCTCTGGGCTGCGCGCACACATAACCCGCCGATACCGCCACCGATTTTATGCCCAGTGCGCGGCAGGCTTGGGCGGTATCAATCGCATATTCATGGAACACCACCGGATCGTTATAGGTGTAAGCGACGCTGTCGCAGCCGTAATCGCGCGCCGCCTGTGCAATCGTTTCCGGCAATGCCTTGCTCATCAGGGTATCCATTTCCCTGGATTTACTGATGTCCCAATTTTGGCAAAACTTGCAGGCCAGATTGCAACCGGCGGTTCCAAATGAAAATACCGGAGTGCCGGGTAAAAAATGGTTCAGCGGTTTTTTTTCAATCGGGTCAATGGCGAAGCCGCTGGAACGGCCATAACTGGTCATCACAATCTGCTCGTCCAAATTCTGCCTGACAAAACACAGGCCGCGCTGGTCTTTGTGCATTTTACAAAAGCGCGGGCATAAATCGCATTGCACGCGGCCATCATCCAAGCGGTGCCAGTAACGGGTTGTTACCGTATCGTCGCTAACAAAATCAGTCATCTGTATTCTCCCGGTTCCGTTAATAAGAAGTCTGTTTTTCCAGCATGACTGATTGGCGGCATAAAATAAATAATTTTCTTCGTGTTAAGTAATGCTACTTAGAATCCTATTCTTCGGGCTAGCTGTCGCCATGGTTATCTAATTTTTAGATGATTAGTTCTAAATATATCGTTTTTATAAGCTGACGAATGTCCTTAATATAGCCTGGGTTCCGGCACTTTTGCGATAAACTTTAATTTAAGGAAACAACCATGAAATTTACTACGCCCTTAAAGCTCGTGCTTTTCAGTCTGGCCTTGTTGTCAAGCACGACGGCCTTGGCCGACAGAACGCTGCTGAATGTATCCTACGACCCGACCCGGGAGCTGTATCAGGATTTCAACAACGAATTTATTAAATACTGGAAAGAAAAAACCGGCGAAGACGTTAAAGTGCAGCAATCCCACGGCGGCGCAGGCAAGCAGACCCGTGCGGTGATCGACGGCTTGGAAGCCGATGTAGTCACCTTGGCGCTGTCTTACGACATCGATCAAATCGCCAAAAAGGCGCGCATCTTGCCTGAAAACTGGCAAAGCCGTTTGCCCAATAACAGCCTGCCGTACACCTCTACCATCGTGTTTTTAGTGCGTAAAGACAATCCCAAAGCCATTAAAAATTGGGATGATCTGGCTAAAGCAGGCGTTTCGGTCATTACGCCCAACCCTAAAACCTCAGGCGGTGCGCGTTACAATTATCTGGCCGCCTGGGCATTTGGCGAAAAGAATTACGGCAGCAAAGAGGCTGCCAAAGATTTTGTGCAAAAAGTTTACAAGAATGTGCCGGTACTGGATTCCGGTGCGCGCGGCTCGACCACCACGTTTATTCAGCGCGGTATCGGCGACGTGTTGATCACCTGGGAAAATGAAGCCTTTTTGGCGCTGAAAGAGCAGGGCACAGGTGGCTATGAAATTATCGTGCCGCCGGTCAGTATCAAAGCCGAAACGCCAGTCACAGTGGTCGATAAAGTGGCCAAAAAAACCGGCAACCTGGATTTGGCCGAAGCCTATCTGCACTACCTGTATTCACCGGTTGGGCAAAGACTGGCGGCGAAGCATTTTTATCGTCCTTCGCAACCTGAACATGCCGATCCTGAAGATTTGAAACGCTTTCCGAAACTGGAGCTGTTTACCGTCAATGAAGGTTTCGGCGGCTGGGCAAAAGCGCAAAAAGATCATTTCGATGATGGCGGCTATTTCGATCAAATCTACGCGCCATAACGGTTTAACTGCCACAGTTCTGCCCACGTTTCGCCAATACAAAAAGATTACTGACATGGCACAAAGCAACATCATGCCGGGATTTCGCCCGGCCATCAGTTTTACCTTGGTTTATCTGGCCTTGATCGTGCTGATTCCGCTCAGCGCGATGCTGATGAAAACCTTTCAGCTCAGCCTGGATGAATATTGGGCGATACTGACCAATGCGCGGGTGCAGGCTTCGTTCCGCATCAGTTTCGGTGCGGCGCTGATTGCCGCCTTTGTCGCCGGTGTGTTCGGCTTTATTATCGCCTGGTCGCTGGTGCGTTATAACTTTCCCGGCAAGCGCCTGTTCGACGCCTTGATTGATTTGCCGTTTGCGCTGCCGACCGCCGTGGCCGGTATCGTGCTGGCTACTATCTACGAACCGCGCGGCTGGATCGGCAAGCTGGTGATGGACAGCACCGGCATACAAATCGCCTACAAGCCGCTGGGCATCACTTTCGCGCTGATTTTTATCGGCCTGCCGTTTGTGGTGCGCACCATCGAGCCGGTGTTGCAGGAATTCGACACCGCGATGGAAGAAGCCGCCGCCAGTTTGGGCGCGACCCGTTTGCAAACCTTTATTAAAGTGATACTGCCCAATATTTTGCCTGCGACCATTACCGGCGTTGCGCTGGCGTTTGCGCGCGGCGTCGGCGAGTACGGCTCGGTGATTTTCATTGCCGGCAACATGCCGTATATCTCGGAAATCGTGCCGCTGCTGATCATCACCAAACTGGAACAATACGATTACGCCGGCGCCACCGCGATTGGCTTGACCATGCTGCTGCTGTCGTTTTTGCTGCTGTTACTGATTAACGGACTGCAATGGTGGGTGCGCCGCCGTTCAGGACAATTATGAGGAAAACCTGATGAATGCCATTTCCGCCACCTCTTTTCTCGCTTCAAAAAAACTCACACTGTCCGATCCCGACTGGGTGCGTTATGCCTTGATCGTAGCCACCTTGGCGGTGATAGGTTTGTTTTTGCTGTTGCCGCTGCTAACCGTGCTGATCGAAGCCTTTGCCAAAGGCTGGGACGCCTACAGCGCCAGCCTGAGCCATCCCGATGCGCTGGCGGCAATGCGGCTGACGCTGTTGGTTGCCGTGGTCACCGTGCCATTGACTACGGTGTTTGGCGTGTCCGCCGCTTGGGCGATAGCGCGTTTTGATTTTCGCGGCAAAAGCCTGCTGATTACGCTGATCGACCTGCCGTTTTCGGTGTCGCCGGTGATTGCCGGTTTGATTTATGTGCTGATTTTCGGCGCGCAAGGTTGGCTGGGGTCTTGGGCTTCCGAGCATGACATTAAAATCCTTTTTGCCGTACCGGGCATCATTCTGGCGACCTTGTTCGTGACTTTTCCGTTTGTGGCGCGCGAGTTGATTCCGCTGATGCAGGAAATCGGCCATGAAGAAGAGGAAGCCGCGCTGTCGCTGGGCGCCAGCGGCTGGCAAACCTTTTTCAAAATCACCCTGCCGAATGTCAAATGGGGTTTGTTGAACGGCGTATTGTTGTGCAACGCCAGAGCCATGGGCGAATTTGGCGCGGTTTCGGTGGTGTCCGGCCATATTCGCGGACTCACCAACACGCTGCCGCTGCACATCGAAGTCAGTTACAACGAATACGATTTTGTCGGCTCTTTTGCCGGCGCGTCAATACTCGCCGCGTTGGCCGTGGTCACGCTGGTGTTTAAGACCGTGCTGGAGTGGAAGCAAAAACAGGAAGCCGCCAAGCAGGCGGTTGAAGTGCATTAAAGATTCAGTTGTGGCCGCCCCCCACAAGCACATAGTTAAAGATTTACATTCAGGAATCCATCATGAGCATCAGCGTAAACAACATCAGCAAACATTTTGGCGCGTTTACCGCGCTGGACAATATCAGTCTCGACATTCCCGAAGGCGAATTGGTGGCCTTGCTGGGGCCGTCCGGCTGCGGCAAAACCACCTTGCTGCGTATCATTGCCGGCCTGGAACAGGCCGACCAGGGCGATGTGTTTTTAAAAGGCGACCGGGTCACCGATCAGCCGGTCAAAAACCGTCAAATCGGTTTTGTATTCCAGCACTATGCCCTGTTCCGGCACATGACCGTATTTGAAAACGTGGCTTTCGGTTTACGGGTCAAGCCGCGCCGCGAGCGCCTTGGCGAAGCCATTATCCGCAAGAAAGTGCATGACTTATTGAGCCTAGTGCAACTCGACTGGCTGCATGACCGCTATCCCGACCAGCTCTCCGGCGGCCAGCGCCAGCGTATCGCCTTGGCGCGCGCCTTGGCCGTGGAGCCATCGGTATTATTGCTGGATGAACCGTTCGGCGCGCTCGATGCCAGTGTGCGCAAGGACTTACGCCAATGGCTGCGCAACCTGCATCACGATCTGAATGTCACCAGCATTTTCGTCACCCATGACCAGGAAGAGGCGATGGAAGTCGCCAGTCAGGTGGTCGTGCTTAACCACGGGCGCATCGAGCAGCAAGGCGCGCCCGGCGATATTTACGACCACCCGGCCAATGCCTTCGTGTCGCGCTTTATCGGCCAGACCAATGTGTTCGACCTGGAAGAGCACGATGCCGATTGGCTGCAAACCGCCGGCTTATCAGCGGCGCAGCAAAAAGGCAAGATTGCCCACGTCCGCCCGCATGACATTGTCATTGAAAAATCGACCCATCACAGCGATGCTTATGTGACCTTAAAAGACTGGCAACATTTAGGCGCGCTGATCCGTATTGAGCTGGTCAAGAGCGGTATCAATGGGCACGCCGCCAGCGTTTACGCCGAAATGCCCAATGACCAATTCAGGCGCCTGCATCTAAACCGGGGCGACAAGGTTGATTTGCGCATCCGCCATGCGCATTGGTTTCATTAGTTTGTAAGTAAACGAAAGATGAGGTCAGGTCTTGCATCGTGCAACCACTCGACTCACTGTCGAATAATGGCATCCAAAATGTATGGCAATTTCATTCATTGTGTAACCACCAGACTGATACGCAGCAACAATAGCCTCATTTATACAGGCATTGCTTTCCTGGTATTCCAGTAGACTTTTAGCCGGTTTTCGACGCTGTTTTAATGGGACTTCTGAAAGTTTATCTTCTTGGTGAGCAAGGTGCTGCATCTGTTTTTCAACAAACTTATTATCACCCAGATAAATTTGATGTTTTAAGTCGTGCCAAATTTCTTGCCCTATTCCCTGAGAAACAAACTCTCGAAAACGTCCAATTGCACGGTTACGTTGTTTACCAAATTGTACTGACCCTGTTTTTCCGACCCTGTTTTGCTTCTTTATTTTTCTGGTTATTTAGGTGTACCAATTATTTCAGAAAATGATAAGTCACCGGCTAAAAAACTGACGAGTTTATCGCCATCCCATAATTCAATATCATGAGATTCAGCTAATTTAACCGCGCTATTCAAAAATGAATTATTAGTGATGACTACACCATAATCACCGGCGTAATGCCCCATTGCTCCAACTACTTCCTGAACAGCCTTTAAATTTACTTTTGATTTAAATCGTTTGCATTGCACGATAATTCTGCTTTCTTCAATATTTTCTACAATCAAATCAGCTCCAAAATCCCCAGTTCTGGGAGTTGATTCTACTTTGAATCCCATTGCAGTGAATTTATCAATTAGTAGGTTCTCAAATTCTATACCTGATAATTCGTCTATTTTAGAAAAATCTATTGAAAGCTGTGACTTTAATTTGTGTCTTTGTTCTAAGCGTTTAATTTCACTCTGGTGGTTTGTAATACTAGGGTAGTAAGGCTCTTGCTCAATTAATTTATTAATTTAACTGCCCATTCTAACGCGCCTATTTTTATTGCATTACTGGCCAAAAGACTTAATTGGTTTGGTTCGTTGAATGCACATTGATCTATCTCATATAGCTTCAAGGCGCTATTGATAGCTCCCATATCGATGAACAATTTACCTATGAAAGAAAAGTTATTAGACAAAGCGTTAGTTGCTATTGCGATTGTATCTGCATACATCAAATTTGCTAACCAGACCCATTCTGGACTGTCATATGCTTCGTCGGCGATAAAGATATATAGTTCTCCTAATTTGATCTTACTTAATTTTAATTGGTTCCATTGCGCACTTTCGTCTGCGGAAAGTTCATCATTATCGTTTAATCTGTCAATATTAATGATGAACTTTAAGATTTCATCCTGATCCCACCGTTTCTTGATGAAACGGTCAGATATATGACATGTATTTCTTATACAGTCAGAAATAAGTGCTATCAATAAGGCTGTGTAGCGTTTTTCTTTTTTTAACAAAGAGAAATTGTAATTATTAGAGAAGAAATTATCATGTGTAACGAAAATACTAGGAAATACTTTAGATAAATATATTTGTATTTTTCTATTTTTTATTTGTCCAAAATCTATTTCATCATAAACAAACAGTTCATAAATCTCTGAAATTTTTTGATTATTCATTTCCTCCATACACGAAATTTTTTGAGCTTCAGGGAGTAGCTCAAAACATAAATTCATTACTTGACCTGTTTTTGTTATCAACCTTTTATAGTGTTCAAAGCTTTCAGTGTTTATCATT